>DASRWG010000053.1:0-10921 GCA_035654695.1 Gallionella sp.
GTTGTCGGCGGGACCGTCGTGGTCGGGACCGTCGTGGTCGGGACCGTCGTGGTCGGGACCGTCGTCGTTGGTTGAACTGAAGTTAATCCGCTAGACATGTTTGGTCCGCCAATAGGCGTGACAACATCTGGTGTCAATGGGCCCGGTGGCGGTGTCCTGACAAAGCCGGGGTTCTCTACTTCCACATAGCCAGCCGGAAGCGGCTGGTCGACGAAAGGTACAGGGGCTTGGCCGCCTTCGCTGTTGGTATCCATGGTGCCAACGGTATATTGGCCACTGCTCATCTGTGCGCGCAGTTCAAACGAGGCTTCTTCCGTTCGTTGACCGTTTAGTACCAGCTGATCGCGAACCTCGCTATTACCCGAGGTGGCTTGGATATTTTCAAGGCCGGCACCATCTGGCCGTTCACGGGTGGTTGCCAACAGGTCGGGGTTGATCAACGTATCAGGAGTCAGTTCTTTGCTGAGAACCGTGAGATCGTCGAAAAGCACATTTTCGCCAACCGGTGCTGTACTATCGGCTGCCAATACCGGGTTCTGGTTCTGTGTGCTGTTTTCGTCGTTGGTTGCCATGATGCACCTGTATTGTGGATTTGTTAGGCTCGGATACTACAAGCTATCAGTCAAGAACAATAGACGGCCAAAGGTTATACCCGCTTACCTTTCGGTGAAGGATAGACTGATGACATCGATAACCGGTTTCGTCAGATATGTCAGCAGGGTTTTTTCGCCGGTCAAAATATCTGCTTCGACACTCATCCCCGGCTGGAGTGTGTAGCGATCCACAACATTTCCGACATAAGGGCTCTCGAGTTCAACCACGCCGCGATAGTAGGGGCGTTTGTCGTCGCCCAACAGGCTTGAAGGGCTGATTTTCTTTAATATTCCTTTGGCTACGCCAAATCTTGCATAGTCGAAACTGGTGGCGCGCAGATTGACGTGTTGTCCGACTTTGACAAAACCGATGTCTCGCGTGGAGATGCGGACTTCTGCTTCGATCACAGGTTTTTCGGAAACGATTTGCATAAGCATTGCCCCCGGTTCGATTACTTGCTCCACATTGTAAATCTTGAAGTCGTGAACAAACCCGCGGTGCGGAGCGCGTACCTCAAGACGATCAACTTGACCTTGCAGGCGAGATACAGCGCTCTCGATTTCGGCGCTTTCGGCACGCACCGCGCCCAATTCGACCAGGGCTTGCTGACGTAGCTGATTCTGCGCATCTGTGCGCCTGCTGAGAGACTCTGCCAACTCTTGCTGGGAAATGCCGATTTCTTCGCGCAAACGGTCGACTTCTCCGATGGCGGTTATTTTGGCGCGGCGCGTTTCCAGCAGGACGGAGCGATTGACGAGCCGGCGGGATGCCAGATCTTCTCTCATGTCGGTCAATTCGGTCGTCAGAGCCCGATGTTCTCTGGCTACGGCCAATGCAGTCCTTTGCTGCTCGATACGCTGTCGGCGCTGTTCGATTTGTTTGTCCAGAATATCCAGCGTGGAAGCTTGGCTTGCCAATTGGGCCAGATAAATATCCCGCTGGGTGGACACCATGCCCGGTTTGCCGATTCCCAGCGCATCGAAGTCTGGCTTGAGTTTGCCTTCCGTAACGGCCACTAGGCGCTCTTCTCGCAGACGAAGCCCGTCCAGACGAGCCATCATTTGTGCAAGTTCCGCCATCGCTTTTGAACCGGATACGCGCAATAAGAGTTGGCCCTTTTCGACAAGCTGGCCCTCTGCGACCAGAATTTCGGAAATGACGCCGCCATCCATATGCTGAACTACCTTGATATCGCCGGTCGGGATGATCTCCCCGGGGGCACGAGCCACTTCCTTCAAATTGGTAAGGGCGGCCCAGACGATGAACACAACCACCATCACGGCAACCATCATCAGTGCTGGGCGGACAAAATCGGGAATCAGCTCCTCTTCCACATGAATGCTTTCCGGCAGCAGGCTGCGTTCCCTGCTGCCTAGCGATTGTTGTGGGGAGGATCCGGAGTAGTCTTTTTTCAGGCCTAGTTTCTTGAGCATTTAGTTTAGCTCCTGCATGATTTTGTCTTTGATCTCATCGTATTTTCCGCTGGCGACTATGCTTCCGTTACGCATAAAAATCACTTTATCGGCCAGACGCATATGTCCCGGCCTGTTGGATACCATGATCAGCGTAGATCGGCCATGCCACCACTGGATGCAACGTAACAATGCGGCCTCTCCGAGGGCATCCATGCCGGTGCCCGGTTCGTCCAGCAGGATGAGAGGGGCCGGCTTCAGTATGGTGCGGGCCAGCGACAGGCGTTGACGGAAACCATAGGGCAATTGTCCGGAACGGTTGTTGGAAATCCGGGTATCGAGGCCTTCCGGAAGATCGTTAATGTCATGGTCGAGCCCGGCCATGCTGATTGCCCATGCCAGTTCATCATCTGTTGCGGTCGGGTGTGTCAGCCGGAGGTTTTGGGCTGCCGTGCCGTAGAAAAGGCGGCACTGTTGGGGCATGTAGCTGGTTTTGCTGCGCAGATCGGTGACTGTCAACTGGCGAATATCCACGTGATCGAGTCGAATGGTTCCTGCCTGGGGGGTGTGGATGCGGTCGATCAGTGTCAATAATGTCGATTTGCCAGCGCCATCCGGACCGGCGATGACCAGCGTTTGACCGGGTTCAGCCGTGAACGATATGCCGAGCAGGGCCGGGTCGGAGTCTTTGTTGTACCGGAAAGACACACGGTTGAAACTCAGTAATCCTTGAGTTTCAGGGCGGAGAGATTGAGTGACGCCGGTGTCTGTTTCTCCGGACAAACGCATCAAATTCTCGACTTGCCGAATATTCGCATCGATCTGTGTCAGCGAATTCGAGGCAATGAAGATATTCTGCATCGGTCCGGTGATGCGCCAAAGTATCATCATCGTGGCCAGCATCGTGCCGCTGCTAATGTCGCCGCTGATTGCCAGATAGGCCGACAACGCCAAGGCGACCAGGCCGGTCGTCGCGCCGAGCACCTGCGCAATGACATCGGTGCGTGCCTGCACCTTGAAATCGCGGAACTCCGCTACTACCAACTTCGCGCTCAATTCGCGGAAGCGATCCATCCAGATCGCCCCAGCATTGACGGAACGGATGCTGCGCATGTTCGACAAGGTTTCGTTAAGGAATTCCCAGCGTGCCGATGCGAATTGCGAGGCTGCTCCTACTGTGCGTTCTCTGGTTTTTCGGGCAACGAATCCCAGTAGGGCATATGCCGCCAGGGCGAACAGTATGACCAGCAATACCCAGGGATTGATGATGCCGATTACGGCAATCAATATCAGCGTGGCAGGCATCTCGAATGCGAGTATGGCTATGGGCCCGAGGAAAAAATCGCGCAGGCTTTCCAGATTCTTGATTCGCACCATCTGCTGTCCGACCGTGGCGCTTTCGATCAACGGGGTGGGAAGCGTAATGATGCGCTTGAATATGCTGCTGCCGAGAACGTATTCGCATCGTCCTGCGACGTAGGCCATGATTTGGCCTTTGAGGTTGCGGATGAATACATCGGCGGCGATTGCGATTCCCACGCCTATCAACATGAATGATGCCATCAGCGTATCACCCGTAGGCAGGACGCGGTCGAATATGGTGCGCACGAAGAATGGGGCTGTCAGACTGAGCAGCGTGCTGATCGTTGTTAACACAAAAGCCAGGAGGATATGGTTCTTGAAGCGCAGCAGCAGGTGGCCCAGCCAATGGTTGTGCTGTTTTTCCTTGATCAGCGTGTCGCGTTTATGGAAAAGGTAAACGGTGGATAAAGTCGATGTCGCGCGAATTTCCGTTTCGCGGCGGCTGGCGCTGTCGAATCCCCACAGATTTCCATTCGGTAATCGCTTCAGGATTACCTGGGCCGGCAAGTGGTGCGGCACATGAAGGCACGGCATCAAGCGCGAATCCAGTCTGGACAGTTTGCACTCCAGTTTGCGGGGGGGCATATCCAGATTGTTCATGGTTGAACTCAGGCCGGACAGCTCTAGTCTTGACACCAGGTGCGGCATCGCTTCGGTCAGATCGCGTGCATTGCCGTTCCATCCCAGCGCTTGCAATAGCGGCCACAGGCAAATGGACAGATCGGTGTCCATGTCGAATTGCCGAGTGATTGCCTGCTCGGGAGTTGTTGTGGTTTCCGGGCGCGGGTATTGCTTCGCCAGCATCGAAATGGCGTCTTCCGGGGCTGAGTGAGCTAGACCTTCTTCCAGTCGACCATCGGCCAGAGAATAAACTTTGTCTGCCAACGACATCAACGATGGGCGGGGCGTTACCAGAATTATTGTGCGCTTTCCTTTTTGTTCGGCAAAATAATTGCGCAGGAGCTTGTCGCTATCCATGTCCAGAGCCATATTGGCTTCGTCGAATAGAACGACGCTGGGATTGCATATCAGCGACCTGATAATCGTGATGAGTTGAATCACACCGGCGGGCAATGTGTTACCGACACTTTCCCCGATTACGGTTTCATATCCCAGCTTCATGCCGGCTACATGCTTGTCCAATCCCAGTTTGTGACTCAGCTGCAGGGCTTCCTGAGTCAGGGAGGGATCGAACATCGTGAGGTTTTCCAGAATCGATCCCGCCATCACCGATCCCGTTTGCGGCAGGATGGAAATCTCGCGCTGTACACTGTCGGAGATGAAATCGACGATGGGGACGCCATCTGCCAGCACGCTGCCGGAGTTGGGGCGTGTCGTACCATTCATCAGAGACAACAGGGACGATTTGCCACTGCCGCTGTTGCCTCGAATGCCGATGCATTCGCCGGCTTTGACGGTCAGCGACAAGTTGGAAAACAGCGAGACTTTTCCTGCCGGGGCGGAGTTGGACGGGGCTGCATCGGATGCATATGAGAGCGAGATGTTGCGCAACTCCAGTTCACGGGCGACAGGCAGAATAGACGGTTTTCCTGAGTCGTCTTCGAACGGCATTTGCAGCACTTCGTTCAGGCGTTCGTTGGCGGCGACGAAAAACTGGTAGCGCATCCATACCGACAGCGTACGGCGCAGGGGCTGCAAGGCGCGCACCGACAGCAACATGCAGGCGGCCACACCGCCCGGCGTCATTTGCCCGTCGATGACAAACCATGCGCTGGCGAACACGACGCTGATAATCATGATCTGTGCGAACAAATTGCGGTAATTCGCCGCCAGTGCCGCACCGCGCGCAAGGGTTTCGCCGAGCTTGGCGTTGGATTCCTGCAGTCGTTCGTAACGCCGCAGCATGAGCGATTCCATTGTGTGGGTCTTGACCGAGTGGATACCCGACAGCGTTTCGGCGAGGAAGCCCCAGCGGCGGTCATCCAGAATGTTGCGCTGATGCACCTGATCACGCATCCAGTTGCCGAAGAAATAAATGAGGAAGCCGAACAGAATCAGCAGTACGACGGGAACCAGAACCAGGAATCCGCCGATCAGGGAAATCATGCCGAGATAGATCAGGACGAAGGGGAGGTCGAATAGCACCAGCAGGGCGCTGCCGGAATAGAACTCGGCCACTCTGGATGCGGCCAGAATTCTTTCTGCGTTGGCACCGGGTTCTACGCGCTGATAATGGGAAAGCGGCACTTTCATCAAGCGTGCAAGGCTAGCCACCGTGGCGCGATATTCGAAACGCGCTCCCAGCCAACTGGTGACGACTTCATTGATCTCGCGCAGAACCATTTCCAGGATCAGCGCGCAGATTACACCTATCGTCAGGAATATCAGCGTCTGGGTCGCCTGGTTGGCTACGACTCGATCGAGGATCTGCAGAATGGCGAGTGGCAGTGCCAGTGCCAGCAGGTTGGACAGCAGTGCGGATAAGCCCAGCAAGGGCAGCAGTCGTCGTAAATCTGCGGAATGCAGAACTTGCGACAGCGCCTCGAACTGAATCTTCGGCTTGGGGTGTTGGGATTTCTGGCGATTGAACAAGGGCATTTTTTGTCAGTCAGTAATCGTGTCGTTGACGGCTTGACGCAGCAGCGGGTGAGCGAACGAGAGCCATCCGTCGTGGGTGCAACTCAATACGCCGGCAGTCACCGACTTGTTGCTTTGCTGCCGGATCGTCTCGATGTCTTCCCCCATATTTTGCGAGGCATCCTCGATGGCGATTCCGGCAGCTTGCCGAGCAACCTCGCGCAACAGTTTGCGATCCAGATGCAGACTATCGAGACGGGCGTTGATGGCAACCTGTAGCGTGAGCGGAAGATGCTTCCCTTCTCCGTGATGGCGGGCCAGTTCGATGGCGAACAAAGGAACGCCGGCAGCTGCACTGCAAATATTCAGCACCGTGTTCGTGCGATCCTTGAGGAGCCCCTTGCCCAGTGCCTTGCGAACCAGCCCTTGCAGTGATTGGGGCGACATGCGGCGCAATGCGAAGACTTCCGCAGGCTGGGGGTCGTTCGGGGTGCGTATGAGTTTGCGGCCCGCGAAGACGATCAGCTTGCCGTGTTGCACGGCGGTTGCAGCCGCTTCGGCCAGCGACGCCTGTTGAGGCGTTGGCAGCAAGTGGATATCGTCGACGATCACCAATTCCGCACTCCTGTTGGAATGGGCACGGAGCCGGGCATCGATGGTCCCAAGACCGCAATATTCCCGGCTCGCGGCGTCGTAGCAATGCGAGCCCAGCGCCGCCGGCAGGCAGCGGTAGAACGAGGCGATCCCGGACTGGCTCAGGCAAAGACGATGGATTTCTTCGCACAGGCGCGATTTCCCCATTCCCATTTCGCCTTCGATATGGAACAACCTGCCATGACCATGGGCCGACTCGCCCAGTGCGGCAAACAATTTGGCCATTTCGGAAGTGCGTCCGGTCAGCTCGTATCCGGGACGCTTGGCACTCCAGCGAAATCGTTCTATGCCGGAAAACGGCATGAGTGCGATGTCTTCTGGCATGTTCTCTATGCCGAAAAGATCGATCAGGTCGCGTGCCGCATTATCGATTGAGAAATGTCCGGGGGGGATCGTGTCGAGCATTTCGCGAGCCGAGGAAATTGCCGCGCTGGCCATTGCTTCGCCTGTCCATCCGCCGAAGCGATGCATACTGGCGAACGCATGTCCCGCAGTCAGACAGCCGCGCAATTGCGAGGCCATGGAGGCATCGGCAAGCTGCAAATCGGCATGGGCGGCCTGAGCCGTTTGCAGCGCGAGGGCGACTACATACTCGGTGGTGCGCTGGATGCCGAAAATGACATCGCCGGCATTGCCGGGGCGCGCCAGGAAGACGGCGTCGTTGGTCGCCGCGATGGCGGCCAGGCTGCCATGCATAAGGCGAACCGATTGGGGAAGGGCATCCGGCGGCAGGGATACGCTGAGTACTACGCAGGGACGGCTGTCCAACAGGACAGCCGTTTTCAGCGAGGCGGGTGCGGGCGTTTCCCGTTCCTGCCGGAAGTCCATTGCCAGCGATGCCGCCATGGCGCGGTTCTTGACGTTGAGCTTCTTGAACAGGGCCACCAGATGTTGTTTGACTGTGCCCAGTCCGATGCCCAGTTCTTCGGACAACTCCTTGTTCGGCTTGCCCTCCTGCAGCAGTTTCAGTATCTGAAGCTGGCGCGGGGTCAAGTCGGAAAAGCGCTCGTTGCGATGGCGTGCGTTCATCGTTGTCCAGCCTTCTCTTGTCGATTGGAGAAACTGCGGTTCGAGGACCATGACATATCGAGCTCATCGCCATGCGCAAAGGCGCGCGACGACAGCACGCTGCATGCTTGCCCTGCGGAGTGGAGCATGCCGCAGAATTCCACGGCCATGGCTTTTTCCGTGAACTTGGCGATGAACAGTTGGTAGCGCGCAAGCCTATCCTTGTCGCCGGGGTCGGATTCGCTTTGCTCTCGCGTCAGCAAGGTTCGGATATTCATCTGGGAAGGGAAGCGTTCGTGCAAGTCTCGCCATGCGGTGGCGATAGCGCGCTGGTCATGCACAGGAGGCAGTTCCACCAGCCAGTATTCCTGGTCAGTCGGTTTCTCGTCGATAACGATGATCGCAGGAGCGGGGAGAGGAGCGTTTGCCTGCTCGGGCTTGAGGGGGGAGGCGCTGCTTGTCTTGGGCAAAACCGGAGCGGTATTTTCGGCGTCGGTTTGGGGGGCGAGCGATTGAAGCGTGGCGTCGGGAATCGATGGTTTCGACTCGGACGTTACCGGATTTGTGTCGGAAGTCTTGGGCTTTATCGCTCTCGAATCGCTCAGCGTGCGGCCCGCGTTGAACGGATCGTTACCGCGCAGGACGCGAGAAGACACGATACCGCAATGCCGGGTTCCTGCGCGCAGGGTAGCGCAGGCATCTTCCGCCGCTTGGCGATCCGGGAAAGAGGAAACGAACAGCCGGTACCAGGATTGGCGCTCCATTTCGTCGACCTGGGTGTCGCCCTGTTTGCGTGGCAGCAGATTGCGGTCTTTGGTCAGCAGCGGGAAGCGGGCGCGCAGATCGCGCCACACCGGAAAAATGGCGCTGCGGTCGAACGTGCCGAACAATTCGATCAGCCAGCGTTCGCGGTCTGTGCGCAGGGTATTGCCATCCCAGTCTATCCCTTCGGTCTGGCCGATTGCAGGTTGCTCGGTGCGAACCAGCGCCAAGATGAGGGGGTCCTTGAATGCGTAGCCGATCTCGTGATTGTTGTCGGCGGATGGCGCGAGCGCAGCGGAAGGTGTGGGTCGGGCCGGCTCGTTTGCTTCGTGGCTGAGCGGCACCGGGACATTGTCGTATCCCAGCGGGGCGGGGTTGATGAGCGGATGCAGGCCGGCAACGACGGCGTCCAGTACGACGCCGTAATCGACTTCGTCCGGCATAGGTTCGGGCCGGTAGCCCTTGCCGGGCAACTTGTCGCCCATATGCACGCCGCCGCCGAGTGCGCTGAACAGGTCGACCAGTCCGCGGTAGCGCTCCATTTTGTAACGGTACAGATCGTCCAGATGGCGGTGATAGGTGCGCTCGGTGTCCAGAACGACCAGATAATCCAGCGCGCCGGCATGATAGGCCTCTTGGCTGTAATTCCAGGCACGGAAGGATGATTCGGTGGCGACGCTTTGCTCTTCCAGCTGTTTGCTCATGTGGCGGATGACGCCAAGGGCATCGTCGACTTCCCGCACCGAGTCGTAGAGCACGCGGATATAGGTTTCGATCATTTCCTCGTGCATCGTCTTGGCGAATTCCACTTCCTTGTCGCGCTTGCCGCTGTCGAACAGGGTGATGGACAGATTGGCGATCGTCTGCCAGAACAGCGTGGGAGAGGAGAAAAGGCGCGATAAGGTCAAACTGCCGATGCCTGCCTGCGCCGTCAGATCCAGCGGCGGCAGAAGCCGCGCGCGGGCCACGTCGATGTCTGCATCCGCCGCCAGCAGGCGAGCTTCGACCGCGCGTACATCGGGACGCCGCAACAGCAGCGTGGAGGGCGCTCCGGGCAGCACCGCCGGAAAAACGACCGAGTCCATGCCTTGACCGGAGAGTTTCAGTTCTTCCGGCACTGTGCCCGCAAAGCTGGCGATGCGGTTGTGCAGTACCACGCGCTGCTGTTCCAGTACCGGGATGGTGGCACGAACCGCGTAACCGGCGGCGCGCTGTTGCTCCAGGTCGGTGATCGTAGCGTCGCCGATCTCCATGCGCGCCTTCACGGACTCGAACATTTCCCTCAGGGTTTTTTCGGTCTGGCGGGTTGCGCGCAAACGGTCGTTCAGCGACAGGTATTCCAGGTAATCGGCGGCAATGCGTGCGACGACGATGCGTTGCATGTCATCGCGCTGGTAGGTTGCGCGCATCAACTGGAATTCGGCGGACTCGTATAGCGAAGCGGTCTCGCCCCACAGATCCGGACGCCAGTCCGCGCGCAGGCTGATCTGGTGGATGCTGCGCGAACGATTGTTATTGTTGGGATTGCCGATCCCCCATGCCGGATAATTTGTTTCGCTTCGCATCGGCAAGGTGAGCACCGGGAATTTGTCCGCTCCGGCGATTTCCATCCGGGCCTTGAGCTGGGCGACGCGCAACGAAGCGATGCGCAGATCGTGATTGTTCGCCAACGCGCGGTCGATCAAGTGGTTCAGCTCTTCGCTGCCCAGCATCCGCCACCATTCCGGCAGCGTGGCGCTGAGCGGAGATGCCGGGATCGGTTGCTTTGCCTGTTGGAGCGCGTCGGCCGCACCCGCTTGCGCAGCGGGAACGCCAGATGCCGCCGAAGTGGAGGGCGTCGAGGATGCGGCGTTTCCGGAAACGGATGCCGTTGACAGGGTTGCATCGACCACCGCCGGGGCTTGGGCAAACTTTTCCGGCAAATGGACTTTGGGCACGTCGTAAGCCTCGCGCTTGGCCGCGCAGGCGACCAGCAGCGTAGCGCCCAGCAGCAGCAGGGCGTTTCTGATGGTCGTTACGATAGACGAGGCGAGGAGTGTTCGCATTCAGGGGTGCATTGGTCGGTTTGGGGGGGCGAAAGCGACAATCCGACGAGAAAAGGCTGCGCGTGGAAAAGCGCTGCGACCCGGGCGACAGCCATGTTGGTATTGTTGCTTGATTTTGAGCATGCGGGATTTTCGCCGCATGCGCGTGAAAGTGAATTGAAGAAAAGGGCCCGAAAGACCCCGGTTTTCTGCCGGGAATACAGTGGGATATTGCCGCCGTGGGTGTTCCGCTCGCGCAGTGGCTGTGGTATTGGTCGGAAAGTGCGGGTGCATGGGATTTACTCGACGCGCACCTTGTTTTCCACCCGCACCGTTGTGCGGATCTCGACGCGGCGGTTCCGGGCGCGGCCTTCGACGGTTTCGTTGGTCGCGATCGGTTGGGTGGAAGCCACGCCCTTGGTGGCAATGCGTTCCGCCGCAACGCCATGCTCGACCAGATAAGTTTTGACCGATGCGGCCCGGGCTGCCGAGAGTTCGCGGTTCCAGGCTTCCGATCCGCTGCTGTCCGTATGTCCGGTTACATCGAGATTGGCGTAATCGTATTTT
>DASRWG010000054.1:0-68274 GCA_035654695.1 Gallionella sp.
GCATGCGTCCCATTCCTCGAAAGTCACTTCGTATTTGCCGATGGCAAACGATTGTTCGATGGCGATGGTTTGGGGCGAATCGGCGGTATTCAGTACGAAATGTCCTGCCGGTATCACAACCATTCCCGGGCATTCCGGGCAGTCACTGAAAGTGTGGCCGGGCGCCCAGGAGTCGGAATTCTGGCTTGTGTTCGGATGGGCTACAGCAGCGTTACAGAAACAAAAGAGCGTGAGCAGGAGTCCGCAAAGGTGAAAAATAACACGTCGATTTCTCATGGCTTGAGCTTTTTAGTTATCTGGATATCCCTGCCGCGCATTTTATATTAAAAAAGTATGATTAATGTTGCGGGGGGATATCGAGGGAGCCGGCAAGTTGCATAGCCGGTGAAAATCCAGTCCGCGCGCCCAATTTATCGGAGTTTAAGTCGAACGAACAAGGCGGCGCAGGCAGCCATTCTGGCATAGGTCGGAGTGCTTCCTTTGGCGAGTTTGAAAGCGAGTGTTTCGATTGATTCAAGATACGGCAGGTCGCGTAGGCGGGACGATACAATACAATACGTTTTCTCCCGCCTGTGCGAACCGGTTAAAATGACCGGGTTCGGCAGAGTCACGACCAGTCCGGTTTCTTGTCGGTTTTCCGACGTCCAACAATCAAGGCAATACGCATCACATGAATACAAAGCACACCCCGCCGCAAGTCGGCTTCGTCTCGCTTGGCTGTCCCAAGGCGACTTCGGATTCCGAACAGATCCTCACCCGCCTGCGCGCCGAGGGTTACCTCATCTCCGGCAGCTATCAGGACGCCGACCTGGTCGTCGTGAACACCTGCGGCTTCATCGACAGCGCGGTGGAGGAGTCGCTGGACGCCATCGGCGAGGCGCTGGCCGAGAACGGCAAGGTCATCGTCACCGGCTGCCTTGGCGCCAAGGGCGACGTGGTGAAGCAGGCGCACCCGAAGGTGCTGGCCGTCACCGGCCCGCATGCCGCGGACGAGGTGATGGAGGCGGTGCATGCGCACCTGCCCAAGCCGCATGATCCCTACACCGATCTGGTTCCCGCGCAGGGCGTCCGCCTGACGCCGAAGCATTACGCCTACGTGAAGATATCCGAGGGCTGCAACCACAGCTGCACCTTCTGCATCATCCCCAGCCTGCGCGGCCCGTTGGTCAGCCGCCCGGTCGGCGAGGTGATGCATGAGGCGGAGAAGCTGGTCGAGTCCGGCGTGAAGGAATTGCTGGTGATCTCGCAGGACACCTCCGCCTACGGCGTCGACGTGAAATACCGCACCGGCTTCTGGGGTGGCAGGCCGCTCAGGACGCGCATGACCGAGCTGGCGAACGCGATGGGCGGCTTGGGCGCCTGGGTACGGCTGCACTACGTCTATCCCTATCCGCATGTGGACGAGGTCATCCCGCTGATGGCCGAGGGCCGGATACTGCCTTACCTCGACATCCCGTTCCAGCATGCCAACCAGCGCATCCTCAAGCAGATGAAGCGCCCCGGCAATAGCGACAACGTGCTGGCGCGCATCAAACAGTGGCGCGAAACCTGTCCCGATCTGACGTTGCGCAGCACCTTTATCGTCGGCTTCCCCGGCGAGACCGAGGAGGAGTTCGAAGAACTGCTCGATTTCGTCGAAGAGGCGCAGATCGACCGCCTCGGCGCGTTCGCCTATTCGCCGGTGGAAGGTGCAGCGGCGAACGAACTGCCGAACCATGTGCCGCCGGAGGTTCAGCAGGAGCGCCTCGCGCGGCTGATGCTGCTGCAGGAGGAGATCAGCGAGGAGCGACTCGCGCGCAAGGTCGGCAAGACCATCACCGTGCTGGTTGACGAAGTGGACGAGGAGGGCGCGATCGCGCGCAGTTCCGCCGATGCGCCCGAGATCGACGGTCAGGTCTACATAGACGACGGGCAGTCGCTCAGCGTGGGCGACCTCGTCGAGGTGACGGTCACCGAGTCCGACACTCACGACCTGTGGGCCGAGTTGGTCAAATAGCCGAGTGGGGCAAATAGAAAGATCGGACGAATAAAAAAGGCCCCGGCAAGACCGGGGCCTGTTCGACGCAACGAAGGCGGTTACTTCGCGTTCTTGCCGTCCGGTTTGCCGAGCGGGCACTCGCCCATGGCCGGCTCCACATCGCAACGCTTTCCCATGTCGCGTTTGAACTGCTCGCGTTCTTCCGGTGACATCCTGTCGAAGCGTTCGCGCATCTCCTTGCGGTGTTCGGCGCGCTCTTCGGGCGACATGCTCTTGTGGTGATCCCTCATTTCCTTGCGCATCTTCTTGCGCTCTTCGGGCGTCATCTTCTCCCAGTGTTCCTGCATTTCCTTGCGGCGTTCGGCGCGCTGTTCCGGGGTCATGCTGTCCCATTCCTTGCGCATTTCCTCATGGTGCTGCTTGCGCTCTTCCGGCGACATGCGCTTGATGTCCTCGTGCATCTTCTCGCGCATGGCCTTGCGGTCTTCGGGCGACATCTTCTCCCAGTATTCGCGCATCGCCTTGCGGTGCTCGGCGCGCTGTTCCGGCGTCAGGTTCTGCATCTCCTTGTGCATCGCCTCACGCTCCTTCGCGCGCTGCTCGGGCGTCATGGTCTTCATGCGTTCCATGCGCTGCTGGTGTTCCTGCGCGTAGGGGGCGCTGGCGGGAATCGTGTCGGCCGCGAAGGCGTTCAGGCTGAACGAGGCGACGATGCCGGCGGCGATAAGTGTCTTCAGTATGGCGTTCATGGTCTTCTCCTGTGGGATTGGGTGCGCCTCTTTCGGCGTGGTGGCATGATGCGATTGAACTGTAAGCGGAGTGTTTGCGCCAACGGTTAGATTGTAAAAGTTTGTTTCGGTGAGCCGTGACAGTCACAATTTCTTACAGCCATTCCGTTTGGCCGGATTATCATGCCGCCATGAACCACCGCATTTTGATTATCGACGACGACGCGCGCCTGCGCGAGCTGCTGCTGCGCTACCTCGGCGAGCAGGGCTTCGACGTGCGTGCCGTGCACGACGGCGAGTCTATGGACAAGGCGCTGCGCCTAGGCCGCTTCCACCTGCTGGTGCTCGACCTGATGCTGCCCAACGAGGACGGCCTCTCCATCCTGCGGCGCTTGCGCGCGGCCGGGGAGAACGTGCCGGTGATCCTGCTCACCGCCAAGGGCGACGAGATCGACCGCATCGTGGGTCTGGAGATGGGCGCGGACGATTACCTGCCCAAGCCGTTCAACCCGCGCGAACTGGTCGCGCGCATCAACGCGGTGCTGCGCCGCAAAGGCGGGGCGCCGGCCGGCGCGCCCGAGGCCGAAGAGAAGAACGTCAGCTTCGGCGATTGCGAACTGAACCTCGGCACGCGCGAATTGCGCCGCGCCGGCGAACCGGTGCCGCTGACCACCGGCGAATTCGCGCTGCTCAAGGTGCTGGTGACTCACCCGCGCCAGCCGCTGTCGCGCGACAAGCTGATGGAACTGGCGCGCGGCCGCGACCACGACCCGTTCGACCGTGCGATCGACGTGCAGGTATCGCGGCTGCGCAAGCTGGTCGAGCCCGATTCCGGCAAGCCGCGTTTCATCCAGACGGTGTGGGGGCATGGTTACGTCTTTGTTCCTGATGGCGTGAAGTCTTGAGCCCCGTTGCCCTCCTGCCCAAGTCGTTGCTGGTTCGCGCCTTCCTGCTGATCGTGGTGCTGATCGCGCTGTCGCTCGCCGCGGCACTCGAGATATTCCGCCATGCGGTGCAGGAGCCGCGCGCGAAGCAGATGGCGCAATTCGTGGTCTCCACGGTCAACCTTACCCGCGCCGCGGTGCTGTCCTCGGCACCCGAGTGGCGCAGCGCGCTGCTGGCGGAGCTGCGCGACGCCGAAGGCATGCGCATACAACTGGCCGATCCGGCCGATGTGATCGAGCCCATGCCGGATGAGTCGCCCGAGTTGCACGAGATGATGGAAGAGGTGCGCGAGCGGCTGGGTGAGGACACGCGCTTCGCTTCATGGCACAACGGTGAAGAAGCGCTGTGGGTGAGTTTCCATATCGGCGGCGACGAATTCTGGCTGGCGCTGCCGCGCGAGCGCATCGAGCATCCGTTGTCCGAAGCGTTGCTGGCATGGGGCGGCGTGGTGCTGCTGCTCGCGCTGCTTGGCGCCTATTTCATCGCGCGTCAGGTAACACGCCCTCTGAAGCAACTTGCCCAAGCGGCGCAGCAGGTGGGCGAGGGCAAGACGCCCGCGCCGTTGCCGGAGCGGGGCGCGCAGGAGATCGCCACGGTGTCGCGCGCTTTCAATCGCATGTCCTCCGACCTCGCCGCGAACGAGCGCGAGCGCGCGCTGGTGCTGGCCGGCATTTCGCACGATTTGCGCACGCCGCTGGCGCGGGTGCGTCTAGCCGCCGAACTGACCGCGGATGACTCGCTGCGTGAAGGTCTGGTCGCCGACGTTGAGCAGATGGACGCGGTGATCCGGCAGTTCCTCGATTATGCGCGCCTGGACGAGAGCGAGGCCGCCGCACCGGCCGACGTGGCCGCGCTGGTGCGCGAGACCGCGCAGAGCTTCGCGGCGCAGGCCGGGTCGCTGGCGCTCGACCTGCAACCGTTGCCGCCGCTAGCCGTCCGGCCGCTGCTGCTGAAACGCGCGCTGTCCAACCTGCTGGACAACGCGATCAAGTACGGCGGCGGCGAGATCACGGTGACGCTGCGAAGCATGGATGACGGCGTCGAACTGGACGTCGCCGACCGCGGCGCGGGCATTCCCGAGGAGCAACGCGAAGCGGTCAAGCGCCCCTTCATGCGTCTGCAGGCCGCGCGCAGCGACGCGGGCGGTTCCGGGCTGGGGCTGGCCATCGTCGAGCGCGCCGCGCGGCTGCACGGTGGCGAGTTCCATCTGGAGCAGCGTGATGGGGGCGGGCTGGTGGCTAGGTTGAAGTTGCCGAACCGCTGAAGAATTCCACCGCGACCGCCTCGTCACGGGTGCGCCTCATCGGCGGCAGGCTCTGCCACACGCGCTTGCCATATTGCTTGGTGATGATGCGCGGGTCGCAGATCATCAGCACGCCGCGGTCGTTCTCGTCGCGGATCAATCGTCCCGCCCCCTGCTTCAGCGTGATGATCGCGCGCGGCAGCTGATATTCCATGAAGGCGTTGTGGCCCTGCTTCTTCAGTTGTTCGATGCGCGCCGACAGCACCGGGTCGTCCGGCGGGGCGAACGGCAGCTTGTCGATGATGACCAGCGACAGCGCCTCGCCGCGCACGTCCACGCCTTCCCAGAACGACTGGCTGCCCAGCAGCACTGCGTTGCCGTGTTCGCGGAAACGCGACAGCAGTTCGTTGCGCGAGCCTTCGCCCTGCAGCATCAGCGGATAGTCCCAGTTGCGCAGGTCGAACTCGGCCTGCAGTATCTCGTGGGCGCGCTGCATCGCGCGCAGGCTGGTGAACAGCAGGAACGCGCGGCCGCGGCTGGCCCCGATCAGCGGCAATGCGGCCTGCACCACCGCCTCGGTGTAGCCCTCGCTGTTCGGCTCCGGCAGGTTCTGCGGCACGTACAGCAGCCCCTGTTGCTGGTAGTCGAACGGGCTGTCCCAACAGGCGGTCTGCGCCTTCATCAGCCCCATCTCTCCGAGGTAATGGGAGAAGTCCTGCTTCACCGCCAGCGTCGCGGAGGTGAAGATCCAGGCGCGCGCGCTGCCGCCGATCTGCTTCTCGAATATCTCGGCGATGGACAGCGGCGTGGTGTTGAGTTGCAGCGAGTGGTGGAAGACTTCCAGCCAGCGCACCTGGTCCGGCGTGTCGCCGTCCTGCCACTGTTTCAGTTGCTGTACCAGCGTCTGTGCGCGCTGCCAGCAGTTCTCCAGCCCCTCGCTGCGTTCGGCCTGTTTCTCCAGCAGGCTGCACAGTTGCATCAGCTTCTCGCCGGTGTTTTTCAGCGCGGACGGGAATTCCTTGAAGCCCTCCGCGACGCTCGCGGGCAACCGGCCTTCCTTCTTGAACGCCAGCCGCAGGTCGCGCGCGGCCTTGTCCAGTTCGTCGCAGCCCTTGGGCAGCGGCGCGAAGTCCTTGGCCGAGGCGATGGCTTCGAGGCGCGCATCCTGCGCCAGGTCGAGCAGCTGCGAGGTCGAGATGCTCTCGCCGAAGAACAGGCTGGCGGTCTCCGGCAACTGGTGTGCCTCGTCGAAGATCACCGTGTTGCAGGCGGGCAGCAGCTCGGCGACGCCCTCGTCGCGCAGCATCACGTCGGCGAAGAACAGGTGGTGGTTGACCACGACGATGTCCGCCTCCATTGCCTCCTTGCGCGCCTTGAGCACGAAGCACTCCTTGTGCATCGGGCATTCCTGTCCCAGGCAGTTGTCGCGGGTCGAGGTCACGTTCATCCAGATCGGCGCGTTCTCCGGCACGTCGGCCAGCCCGCTCTTGTCGCCGCTCTGCGACACCTTGGCATAGGTCACGATCTTGGCCAGATGTTTCACGTCCTCGCGAGTCTTGAACAGACCGTTCGATTGCGCCAGCTCCAGATGGTAGTGGCACACATAGTTCGAGCGCCCCTTGAGCAGTGCGACCGACACCGGGGCCTTCAGCGCGTCGCGCACCATCGGCAGGTCCTTCTGGAACAGCTGGTCCTGCAGGTTCTTGGTGCCGGTCGAGATGATCACCTTGCCGCCGTTGAGCAGCGCGGGCACCAGGTAGGCGAAGGTCTTGCCGGTGCCGGTTCCCGCCTCGGCGACCAGGATCGCGTTGTCGCGTATCGCCTCGGCCACCGCGAGCGCCATCTCGCGCTGCTGTGCGCGCGGGCGGAACGCCGCGACCTCGGTGGCCAGCGGGCTTTGCTCGGAAAAGAAACGTTCGACTTCGGCGGACACGGCAGGAAATTACCTAGGGTAAACAGGATATGGTTTTCCGCGGGGGGCGGGGTTATAGTGCAGCGTCAATTTTACGCGATGGATGACGGGAAGGTTGGAAATATCGTGTATCGGCGGTCAGCCGAAAATTCGGCCCCGGCTTTGGACTGGAGGATGCCATGGATGAATTGCAGACGATAGGCGTTTGGTGGATGTGGCTGGGATTCGGCGTGTTCGTGGTATCCATGCTGGCAGCGGATATGTTTCTGCTGGGACGGCACGGCGCACACAAGGTTTCGTTGCGCGAAGCCTTGATCTGGTCGGCGGTATGGTTCGCGATGGCGATGCTGTTCGGCGGCGCGTTATGGGGCTGGCTGGATCACACCACCGGGCGCGAAGTGGCCGATGCAAAACTGATGGAATATCTTGCCGGTTACCTGCTGGAAAAATCCCTGGCGATGGACAATGTATTCGTTTTCGTCATGCTGTTCTCGTACTTCGCCGTTCCGCTGGAATACCAGAAGCGTGTGCTGGTCTATGGCGTAATTGGGGCCATTTTCATGCGCGCGGTACTGATTCTGCTGGGCTCCTGGCTGATCGTCCATTTTCACTGGGTGTTGTATATCTTCGGAGCCTTTTTGCTGGTCACCGGTATCAAGATGTTTTTGTTTGCCGGACATGCCCCCGATCTGTCCCGAAACCCGCTGTTGAAATGGTTGCGAAATCATGTGCGCATCACCGATGGTTACCACGGTGACAGGTTCTGGATATACGAGAATGGCGTGCGCTGGTTTACGCCGATGTTTCTGGTGCTGGTGCTGATCGAGGCATCCGATTTGATCTTTGCGGTGGATAGCATCCCTGCCATTTTTGCCGTGACACAGGATCCGTTTATTGTTTTCACCTCCAATATTTTTGCCATCCTGGGGCTGCGGGCGCTGTATTTCATGCTGGCGGGTATGGCCGAACGCTTCCGCTTGCTCAAGTACGGATTGGCGGTGGTGCTGTCATTCATCGGTATCAAGATGCTGGTCGTCGACTGGTTCAAGATCCCGATAGCGGTTTCGTTGGGCGTGATCGTCGCCGTGCTGGGAACCAGCATGATGTTGAGCCTGCTGGCTACTCGCAACGAAACGCCCCCGAGGTAATTCGGGTAGCTGCGAATCTCATCGTCGGAAAGTCCTCCGTGCCGAATAAAAGAAATTTTCCGTTGCCTCGCGTCTACCGCCTGCTCGAACCCGGCCCGGTGGTGCTGGTCACGACCGCGTACAAGGGTAAGGCGAACATCATGACCATGTCCTGGCACACGATGATGGAGTTCGAGCCGCCGCTGCTGGGCTGCGTGATCAGCGGGCGGAACTTCAGTTTCGATGCGCTGCGAAAAACGAAGGAATGCGTGCTCAACATCCCGACGGCGGAGTTGGCGAAGCAGGTGGTTGGCGTCGGCAACTGCTCGGGCCGCCGGGTGGACAAGTTCAGGAAATTCAGGCTGATGCCGCAGCCTGCATCGCAGGTGGCCGCACCGCTGATCGCCGAGTGTTATGCGAATCTCGAATGCCGGGTGGCCGATACCCGGATGGTGAACAAGTACAACTTCTTCGTGCTGGAGGTGGTGCAGGCGTGGATAGACTCCGCGCAGAAGAACCCGCGCACGCTGCATCACAGGGGCAAGGGTGAGTTCATGGTCGCGGGCGAGACGATCAAGCTGCCTTCGAAGATGAAATGAGGGCGCATTATTTGATCGCATGGTTCGCGATGCTGCTGGTCTCCGCCCTCAATGGCGCGGTGCGCGACTTCGGCTATGGCAGGCATATGCCGGAATTGCTGGCGCACCAGCTCTCCACGCTGATCGGCACCGTCCTGTTGGGTGCGGTGATCCGGCAATATATGCGCCGCTGGCCGTTCGCATCGGCGCGGCAGGCTTTGGGCGTCGGGCTGTTCTGGATGGTGCTGACAGTGGCGTTCGAGTTCCTGTTCTTCCATTACGCCGGCGGGCATTCCTGGGATGCCTTGCTGGCGAACTACGACCTGTCCGAGGGGCGGCTGTGGCCGCTGATCCTGTTGTGGGTGGCGTTCGCGCCATATCTGTTCTACCGGCTCCGCCGCTGATTCTTCCGCTGTGCTTTGGTCCGCAAAAACCCGTTCTGCGTGATGGCTTTTTGGCAAGGCCGCGTTTATAGTGCGTCTGCGGTTCCATGCGATGGATGTGCGGCCCTGTAATGGTTTGCCTCGTCGTTTTATTCATAATGTCCCGCATGCGGAATCTGTATTCGTGTGCGGAAAATAAAGTGGGGGGAGGTGTCATGGAAAACACATCTGGTCAAGGCAAGGGGGCCATTCTTCCGGAAGAAGCGAAAGGCTTGGCTTGGGGCGCATTTTTGATGACCTGGATTTGGGGGATATTCAATCGCACCTGGCTGGCTTTGTTGACCTTTGTTCCTTTTGTCGGGCTGGTGGTTTGGGTGATGCTGCTGTTCAAGGGGCGCGAGTGGGCCTGGCAAAACAAGCAATGGGATAACGTCGAGCATTTCAATCGGGTGCAGCGGCAGTGGGCGAAGGCCGGGTTGATACTTACGGGTATCTCTATCATCTTTATTGTCGTGGCCATCGTGCTTCCCATACTCCTGGCGGAAGACAATGCGGATATGCAGGCCGCTGTTATGCCTCCGCCGGTAGAACAGGCTGTTGCGCCCGAGACTTCGACTCCGCAACCGATACCGGAAACGGTCATCGTCGCTTCAGCGCCTGTGGTGGCGTCGGCGATGGAACAGACGGTTGTTGACGCCGCACCAATGAAGCAGGAAAAATTCGCTGCCGTTACGGAAGCTCGTGCCGAAGACGATTCGGCTTCGAGTGAGGAAGAGCCGAGGATGCCGGTATCCAAACCTGCAAAGAAAGCGGCTGATGTCGAGCCGGAAGCCCAAGTTCGTGAAGACATGACGCCAGTGCCTGCGGCAGAAGAATCGCCTGTCGGCTCGCGGGAGTCTTACTACCCGGCAGTGCCCGGGTCGGTTGTTACGCCCAAGTATAACGATGTGATGACGGCGGTTATTCGTCAGGATCAGGCGGCGGTTACCCAGTTGCTCGATTTGGGTTGGTGGGTGGACAAGCCGGATTCACGCGGTTCCACGCCTTTGTTGGAGGCGGTGTCGTTGGGCGATGCGGCGATGGCGGAATTGTTGCTGAAGCGGGGGGCGAATCCGAATGCGGTTGCGCGGGACTTTTCTCCTCTGCGGATGGCCAAGCGCAATCGCGATGCCACGATGGAGGCTTTGTTGCGAAGTTATGGTGCAACGGTGGAATAAGGGATGAGCCGGGCCGAGCGCAAGTCCGGCGCGGGTTGGTATGTCGTCGCAGTCTCGCTTGCGTTGTCGGGGTGCATTGCCGGAACTACAATGGCTTGGCATGCCATTGGACTGATCGCCGATTCCACGCAATTCCTGGCTCCCGGTCGAGTGGCGATCGAAGTCGCCAAGCCGGGCGACTATCTGATCTGGCACAACTATCGGGCCGTATTTCAGGGGCGCACCTACGCGGCGGAAAAATCCTTGCCGGACGGCGTGGTTTTTCGTGTTGTCGGGCCGAATGGCGAGGTGGCGGTGGCGGGTGCCAACGGCGCGACATCGACCATGGGCGAGACTGTCAGTGTTGCGGTGGCGTCTTTTTCCGCCGGAACCGCCGGGCATTATGAAATAGCGGTCGAAGGAAACTTCCTCGCGCGGGTGTTTTCCGTGGGGCCGGATAATCTGGCTCGGGCTTTCGCTTTCATCTTCGGTGGGGTCATTACCGTCATGCTGGCGTTTTCAGGTGGGGTTGGGTTGGGCGTTTGGGCATATTTAAAAGGCAAAAAACAGCCTGTTTCAACAGGGGAAGGGAGCGTCGCCATGGGCACGGAAGAAGTTGATACGGATCATGCAAAAAAACAACTGGTGACGCTGGTGTATGCCTTGCAGGCAGCCTCGTTTCTGGTCGGAATCACTTTCATTGCCGCGATCATGGTGAATTATGCGAAGCGCGACGAACTGGCGGGTAGTTGGCTGGAGTCGCATTTCAACTGGCAGATTCGGACCTTCTGGTGGTCGTTGCTATGGGCGGTAATCGGACTTGTGCTTTCCGTTGTGCTGATCGGAATTTTTATTCTGATTGCCGATGCGATCTGGGTGTTGTATCGCATTGTCGTAGGTTGGCTGGCTCTGAACGACGGCAACGAAATCTAGGGTGAGTTGGTGTGTCTGTCGGCGCACCCCGAATGGGAACGCGATTTTCCCACCGAAGTTCGAGAATCGATGCGCTCCAGTATCAATACGTAAAAGAAGGAAGTGTAGTAATGCGGATTTGGGTGGATGCCGACGCGTGTCCCAAGGTCATCAAGGAAATCCTGTTCCGCGCGGCAGAGCGGCGGCAGATTTCGCTGACGCTGGTGGCGAACAAGCTGTTGTGTTGCCCGCCGTCGCGAGTGATACGCGCGCTGCAGGTGCCGGCGGGATTCGACGTGGCGGACAACAAGATCGTCGAACTGGCCGAGCCGGGCGATCTGGTGATCACCGCCGATATCCCCTTGGCTGCAGCCGTGATCGAGAAGGGCGGTCACGCGCTGAATCCCCGCGGCGAGCTATATACCAAGGACACGATCCGGGAGCGGCTGACGATGCGCGACTTCATGGATGTGCTGCGCAGCAGTGGCGTCGAGACCGGCGGGCCGTCGGCGTTGAATCAGAGCGACCGGCAGGCGTTCGCGAATCAGCTGGACCGGTTTCTGGCGAGGATGGGCTAGGCCGGAGATGCTTTCTCCCGGCTACCCGAACCGCTTCTAATAATCTAATTCCATTTAAATTCCGGTTTTGCTACAATGCGCGGCGTTTTGAGATGGGCCTTGAGCCCGTTTTTTATTTGTGGGTCGAGATTATGGATGTTTTGAAGCTGGTCGAAACGACGGTGAGCGGCCTGGGATATGAGTTGGTGGATGTCGAGCGCGCCGGCCGCGGGTTGTTGCGCGTCTTCATCGACAAGCCGGAAGGCATCTCGGTGGAAGACTGCCAGGTGGTCAGCAACCAGTTGACGCGGTTGTTCATGGTCGAAAATGTCGACTACGACCGCTTGGAGGTGTCTTCGCCGGGGCTGGACAGGCCATTGAAGAAAGAGTCGGATTTTCTGCGTTTTGCCGGGGAGAAGGCTCAGCTCAAGCTGCGCATGCCGCTGGCGGGACGCAAGAATTTCGTCGGTGTGATCGGCGCGCTGGAGAATGGCGTGTTGCAGCTCGATGTCGATGGCGTCCAGGTGGCGATCGAGTTGGCGAATTTGGATAAGGCACGTTTGGTGCCGACGTTTTAGTTTAGTGCCTGTCGAAGACGGGATTGATAGCCGGAGAATGGTATGAGTCGTGAAATTTTGCTGCTGGTAGATGCGTTGTCGCGCGAAAAGAACGTCGACAAGGAGGTCGTGTTCGAGGCCCTGGAGTCTGCGCTGGCTTCGGCAACCAAGAGGCGCTTCGATGACGAGGCCGACGTGCGTGTGGATATTGATCGCAACACTGGCGAGTATGAGTCGTTCCGCCGCTGGGAGGTGATGGATGACGAGACTTTCGAGACGCCCGACCTGCATATCAAGCTGGAAGAGGCGCAGAAGCGCGATCCTCAGATCCAGCTCGGCGAGTTCATCGAAGAGCCGCTGGAGAACGTCGACTTCGGTCGTATCGGCGCACAGGCCGCGAAGCAAGTGATCTTCCAGAAAATCCGCGACGCCGAGCGCGAGCAGGTGCTGGCCGATTTCATGGAGCGCAAGGAGCACCTGGTTTCCGGCACGGTCAAGCGTCTGGAGCGCGGCAACGCGCTGATCGAGTTCGGCAAGATCGAAGCGCTGCTTCCGCGCGAGCAGATGATCCCGAAAGAGAATCTGCGCGTCGGCGACCGCGTCCGGGCGCATCTGCTGCGCGTCGACCGCGGCGCACGCGGCCCCCAAGTCGTCCTGTCGCGCATCTCCAACGAGTTGCTGGTGAAGCTGTTCGAACTGGAAGTGCCGGAGATCGAAGAGAAACTGCTGGAAATCGTCAGCGCCGCACGCGACCCCGGTTCGCGCGCCAAGATTGCGGTGCTGTCGCACGATCCGCGCATCGACCCGATCGGCACCTGCGTCGGCATGCGCGGTTCGCGCGTGCAGGGCGTGACCAACGAACTGGCCGGTGAGCGCGTGGACATCATCCTGTGGTCCGAAGATCCGGCGACCTACGTTATCAATGCGTTGGCGCCGGCTGAGGTCAGCAGCATCGTGGTGGACGAAGAGAAGCACAGCATGGACGTGGTGGTCGAGGAAGAAAATCTGGCGCAGGCTATCGGCCGCGGCGGCCAGAACGTGCGTCTGGCCAGCGAGATGACCGGCTGGGAATTGAACATCATGACCGTCGAGCAATCCAATGAAAAACATGCGGAGGAGTTCTCCAAGATCCGCGCGATGTTCATGGAAAAGCTGGACGTGGACGAAGAAGTCGCCGACATCCTGGTGCAGGAAGGCTTCAACACGTTGGAAGAAGTGGCCTATGTGCCGCTGGAAGAAATGCTGGAGATCGAATCCTTTGACGAGGCGACGGTCAACGAGCTTCGCAGCCGTGCGCGCAACTCCTTGCTGACGGCCGCGATTGCCAACGAAGAGAAGGTCGAGCATGGCATCGAGGATTTGCTGAAGCTGGATGGCATGGACGAGCAGACGGCGCGTACGCTGACTGCGAAGGGCGTGACAACGCAGGAACAACTGGCTGACCTGGATGTGGACGAGCTGGTGGAAATGTCCGGTATGGACAGCGAGCGTGCCAATACGCTGATTATGGCGGCACGCGCACCCTGGTTTGCATAAGGCGCGGTATCTAGAGGACGGTAATGGGAAAAATGAACATAGCGCAATTTGCGACTGAACTGGGATTGCCGGTCGCCTTGTTGCTCGAGCAGCTTAAAGCCGCTGGAGTCTCCAAGGAACAAGACTCCGACCTGGTTTCCGAAAAGGATAAGGCGCAATTGCTGGAGCATTTGCGCCAAGCGCATGGCGCCGACAAACCAGCCAAGAAAATCACGCTGGCTCGCCGCGAGACAACGGAGATCAAGAAGGCGGACAGCACCGGTCGTGCGCGCACCATACAGGTTGAAGTGCGCAAGCGTCGTGTGGTGGCACCCGTTGCAGACGTCGCGGCAGTGGTGGAAGAGTCCGTGGCGGTTAAAGTTGAGCCTGTCAAGGTGTTGGGCGAGCAAGAATTGGCAGCCCGCGAACAGGAAGCACGCCTGCAGGCCGAACTGGCCGAGCGTCAGGCTGCCGAGTTGGCGGCCAAGCGTACACGCAGCAAGACCAAGCCTGAAACCGAGATTGTTGCGGAGGCCGTTGCTGCGGTGGAAGGGAGCAAGTCTGAGGCCGTTGAGCCGTTAGTCGAAGCCAAGTCTGCTGTCGCTGCTAAGGCTGCGCCTGCGACTCCGACGCCAGTGATCGGCGCGCCGGTTGCGCGCCGTGTGGTCAAGCCGGCCGAAAAGCCGGTGGAGGCGACTGCTGCTGCGCCAGCTGCCACGGTCGCTACAACCGAGGGCACGCTGCACAAGCCCGCGCCCAAGCCGGGAGATAAGGTCGAGCGCTTCAGTCGTACGGCAAAGCCCGGCGTCAAGACTGCCGACAAGCGCGAAGAGCCGGGTTCGCACAAGCGACCTCCCGCCAAGTCCGATGTGGGCGGCGGTCGTCCCGGCGCATGGAATGCGCCGCTGCGCGGCGGCAAGCGCGGCGACAAGCATCACGGCAAGGCTGCGCCGGCTGCGGCAGGCGAGTCCTTCATGCTGCCGACCGAGCCTATCGTGCGCGAAGTGGCCGTGCCTGAAACCATCACCGTAGGCGAACTGGCGCAGAAGATGGCGATCAAGGCCGCCGAGATCATCAAGGCCCTGATGAAGATGGGCTCCATGGTGACCATCAATCAGGTGCTCGATCAGGAGACCGCGATGATCGTGGTCGAAGAGATGGGCCACGTCGCCAAGGCGGCCAAGGTCGACGATCCGGATGCTTACTTGCAGGACGCAGAAGCCAATCACGATGCGGTGCTGGAGCCTCGCGCCCCGGTCGTCACCGTGATGGGCCACGTCGACCACGGCAAGACCTCGCTGCTGGACTACATCCGCCGTTCCCGCGTCGCCTCCGGCGAAGCGGGCGGCATCACGCAGCATATCGGCGCATATCACGTCGATACGCCGCGCGGCATGGTGACTTTCCTCGATACCCCGGGGCACGAGGCGTTCACCGCGATGCGTGCACGTGGAGCCAAGGCGACCGATATCGTGATTCTGGTGGTGGCCGCCGACGACGGCGTGATGCCGCAGACCAAGGAAGCCATCCACCACGCCAAGGCCGGCAACGTGCCCATCGTGGTAGCGGTGACCAAGATCGACAAGCCGGAAGCCAACAGCGAACGCGTCAAGCAGGAGCTGGTTGCCGAAGGCGTGGTGCCGGAAGACTGGGGCGGCGACACGATGTTCGTCGAAGTTTCTTCCAAGTCCGGCCAGGGCATCGATCAGCTGCTGGAAAGCGTGCTGTTGCAGGCCGAAGTGCTGGAGTTGAAGGCTCCGCGCACGACCCATGCCAAGGGCCTGGTGATCGAAGCGCGTCTGGACAAGGGCAAGGGCCCGGTGGCGACGGTGCTGGTTCAATCCGGCACGTTGCGCCGCGGTGACTCGGTGCTGGTCGGCTCGGTGTTCGGCCGCGTCCGTGCGATGCTGGACGAGGGCGGCAAGGCGGTCGGCGAAGCCGGTCCGTCGATCCCGGTCGAGATCCAGGGCTTGTCCGAAGTGCCTGCCGCCGGCGAAGAGCTGATGGTGATGGCGGACGAGCGCCGTGCCCGCGAGATCGCGCTGTTCCGCCAGGGCAAGTACCGCGGCGTGAAGCTGGCGAAGCAGCAGGCCGCCAAGCTGGAAAGCATGTTCGAGCAGATGGCCGAGGGCGAAGTCAGCACCTTGTCGCTGATCGTCAAGTCCGACGTGCAGGGTTCCGCCGAGGCGATCGCGCAATCGTTGCAGAAGCTTTCCACCAACGAGGTGAAGGTCAACCTGATCCACGGCGGCGTCGGCGCGATTTCCGAGTCGGACGTCAACCTGGCGCTGGCGTCGAAGGCGATCATCATCGGCTTCAACACCCGCGCCGATGCGGCCGCGCGCAAGCTGGCAGAGGCTTCCGGCGTGGACATCCGCTACTACAACATCATTTACGCGATGGTCGACGAGATCAAGGCGGCGATGTCCGGCATGCTGGCGCCGGAGAAGAAGGAGAGCGTCATCGGCATGGTCGAGATACGCCAGACCTTCACAGTCTCCAAGGTCGGCACGATCGCGGGCTGTTACGTGCTGGAAGGCATCGTCAAGCGCGGCTCCAAGGTGCGCGTGCTGCGCAACGACGTGGTAATCCACGACGGCGAACTGGACTCTCTGAAGCGATTCAAGGACGACGTCAAGGAAGTCAAGGCCGGCTTCGAGTGCGGTCTGTCGCTGAAGGGCTATAACGACATCGCAGTCGGCGACAAGCTCGAAGTGTACGAGATCGTCGAGGTCGCACGCGCGCTCTGATGGCGAACTTTGCCAGAACCGACAGGGTCGCCCAGCAGATCCAGCGCGAGCTGGCCGAGCTGGTGCGGCTCGAGATCAGCGATCCGCGCGTGAAGCTGGTGACCATCACCGGCGTCGAAGTCGCGAACGACTATTCGCACGCCAAGATTTTCTTCACCCGTCTGGACGGCAAGCATGAGGAAGCGCAGCAGGGACTGGAGCGGGCGGGCGGTTATCTGCGCAGCCAGCTCGCGCGCAGCCTCAAGCTGCGCATCATGCCGCAACTGCATTTCGTCTTCGACGCGTCCGTCGAGCGCGGCAGCAACCTGTCGCAACTGATCGACAAGGCAGTGGCCAGCGACCAGCAGATGATCGACCATTCTGACGATCAGCATTCCGGCGACAAGCAGTAATCCCATCATGGCACGGACTTTCCGCCCGCTGGACGGCGTGCTGCTGTTCGACAAGTCGCTGGAGCTGAGCTCCAACACCGCACTGCAGAGAGTCCGGCGCCTGCTGCAGGCGGAGAAGGCCGGCCACACCGGCACGCTCGATCCGCTCGCCACCGGCCTGCTGCCGGTCTGTTTCGGCGAGGCGACCAAATATTCCACCGCGCTGCTGGATG
Organism: Gallionella sp.; assembly: GCA_035654695.1. Lineage (GTDB taxonomy): Bacteria > Pseudomonadota > Gammaproteobacteria > Burkholderiales > Gallionellaceae > Gallionella. Next base: position 16,986 of record DASRWG010000054.1, read on the forward strand.
CCGACAAGACCTATCGCGCGACGCTACGCCTCGGGCAGGTCACGACCACCGGCGACGCGGAAGGCGAGATCGTCAGCGAGTCCCCCGTTTCGGTCACGCAGGCGGACGTCGATGCCGCGCTGGCGAAGTTCCGCGGAGCTATCAAGCAGCTGCCGCCGATGCACAGCGCGCTGAAGCATCAGGGCAAGCCGCTGTACGAATACATCCGCAACGGCGAGACGATAGAGCGCGAGCTGCGCGACGTGGTGATACACGAGCTGCGTCAGGAGCGATTCGAGGGCCACGAGCTCGACATCACGGTGCGCTGCAGCAAGGGCACTTATGTGCGCACGCTGGGCGAGGACATCGGCGCGGCGCTGGGCTGCGGGGCGCACCTGACGGCGCTGCGCCGCACCGCGATCGCCCATTTCAGCCTGGACGATGCCTGCGACATGGCGCAACTGGAGGCGATGACCATGGAGCAACGCGAGGCACGCGTGCTGCCGGTCGATTGCCTGATGCCGGACATGCCCAAGCTGCAGCTGGACGATGTGCAGATCAAACGGATGGCGCAAGGCCAGCGGCTGGGGCTGGACACCGGCCTGCCGGACGGCAAGGTCGCCTTGTATGGCCCGCAGGGCTTTGTCGGTGTGGGAATGCTGCAAGGCCGCAGGCTTGCGCCTGACCGGCTGTTGTCCAGCGTGGCCAAGCTGGCCGCACAGACGAATCCCGAATAGGGGTTGAGTAACAGGCCCGTTAAAGGGTAGAATGCCGCACTTTTTTTAGGAGAGTAAAACCAATGGCAATTACCGCCGCGCAAAAAGCGCAAATCGTTTCCGACTTTCAGCGCGCCAAGAGCGACACCGGTTCTCCGGAAGTACAAGTGGCGCTGATCACTGCCCGCATCAGCTACCTGACTGATCACTTCAAGGACAATGCCAAGGATCACCACTCCCGTCGCGGCCTGCTGCGACTGGTGAGCCGCCGCCGCAAGCTGCTCGACTATCTGAAGAGCCAGGACGACGCGGCGTACCGTTCGCTGATCGAACGCCTCAACATCCGTAAGTAATAAAGTTGCAGTATCAAACGGGTCGCGAATGCGGCCCGTGTCGTTTCGTCCAGCCAATCTCGGCGGCGCGGTTGCGCGTCATGTCATGCATAAAGGGGAGACATCTTGAGTCACTACAAAAAAACACTAGCCTGGGGCAATCATCAGCTCACTCTTGAAACAGGCGAGATCGCGCGCCAAGCCAGCGGCGCGGTGATGGTCAGCCTGGACGACACCGTGGTGCTGGTCACCGTGGTGGGCCGCAAGGATGCGAAGCCCGAGCAGGATTTCTTCCCGCTGACCGTCGACTATCAGGAAAAGACCTATGCCGCGGGCAAGATCCCCGGCGGCTTCTTCAAGCGCGAAGGCCGTCCTTCCGAGAAGGAGATCCTGACCAGCCGCCTGATCGACCGTCCGCTGCGTCCGCTGTTCCCGGAAAGCTTCTACAACGAAGTGCAGATCGTCGCGACCGTGATGTCGTCCGATCCCGAGATCGATTCCGACATCCCGGCGATGATCGGCGCGTCCGCCGCGCTGGCGCTGTCCGGCATCCCGTTCGACGGCCCGATCGGCGCGGCGCGCGTGGGCTATGCCGACGGCAAGTATCTGCTGAACCCGACTGCGACCGAACTGAAAACTTCGCAGATGGATCTGGTCGTCGCCGGCACCGACCGTGCCGTGCTGATGGTCGAGTCCGAAGCGCAGCAACTGTCCGAAGAAGTGATGCTGGGCGCGGTGGTGTACGGCCACGAGCAGATGCAGGCGGTGATCAACGCGATCAACGAAATGGCCGATGAAGTCGGCGCGCCGGCATGGGACTGGGTCGCTCCCGCCAAGAACGAGGCGCTGATCGCGAAGATCAATGCGCTGGCCGAGAGCGAACTGAAGGCCGCTTACGCGATTCGCTCCAAGCAGGCGCGTACCGACGCGGTCAACGCGATCCGCGCCAAGGTGTCCGAGGCACTGGCGACGCCGGAATTCGAGAACGTCTCCAAGAACGAGATCGGCGAACTGTTCAGCGCGCTGGAAGCCCGCATCGTGCGCGGTCAGATCCTGGGCGGCGAGCCGCGCATCGACGGCCGCGACACCCGTACCGTGCGCCCGATCACCATCCGCAACGGCGTGCTGCCGCGCGTCCACGGCTCTTCGCTGTTCACCCGCGGCGAGACCCAGGCCATCGTCGTGGCGACCTTGGGCAGCATGCGCGACGCGCAGACCATTGATGCGCTGCAGGGCGAGTACACCGACCGCTTCATGCTGCACTACAACTTCCCGCCGTACTCCACCGGCGAGACCGGCCGCGTCGGCACGCCGAAGCGCCGCGAGATCGGCCACGGCCGTCTGGCCAAGCGCGCGCTGGTCGCGGTGCTGCCGAGCGAAGAGGACTTCGGCTACGCGGTCCGCGTGGTGTCCGAGATCACCGAATCCAACGGCTCCAGCTCCATGGCGTCCGTCTGCGGCGGCTGCCTGTCGCTGCTGGACGCGGGCGTGCCGCTGAAGGCGCATGTCGCCGGCATCGCGATGGGCCTGATCAAGGAAGGCAACCGCTTCGCGGTGCTGACCGACATCCTCGGCGACGAAGATCACCTGGGCGACATGGACTTCAAGGTGGCCGGCAGCGAGACCGGCGTGACCGCGCTGCAGATGGACATCAAGATCAACGGCATCACCAAGGAGATCATGCAGGCCGCGCTGTCCCAGGCGCGCGAAGGCCGCATGCACATCCTCGGCCTGATGAAGCAGGCGATGCCGGATGCCCGCACCGAGGTTTCCGAATTCGCGCCGCGCATGATCAAGATGAAGATCAACCCGGAAAAGATCCGTGACGTGATCGGCAAGGGCGGCTCGGTGATCCGTGCGCTGACCGAAGAGACCGGCACCACCATCGACATCGACGACGACGGCAACATCACCATCGCCTGCGTCAGCGGCGAAGCCGGCGAACTGGCGAAGCAGCGCATCCTGGACATCGTGGCCGAAGTCGAAGTCGGCAAGGTCTACGAAGGCCCGGTGGTCAAGCTGCTGGACTTCGGCGCGCTGGTCAACATCCTGCCCGGCAAGGACGGTCTGCTGCACATCTCCCAGATCGCCCACGAGCGCGTCAACGCCGTGTCCGACCACCTGAAGGAAGGCCAGATCGTCAAGGTCAAGGTGCTGGAAGTGGACGACAAGGGCCGCATGAAACTGAGCATGAAGGTGCTGCTGCCGGCGCCGGAAAAGGCAGCGGCTCCTGTCGAGCAACAGTAAGCTGTATCGTAGTAATGCAAAAAGCCCCGCGATGCGGGGCTTTTTGTTTGCTATCTCATTGAGCTAAGTCGTTTTTCACTTCTGCTAGTTTCTGTATTTTTTGCAATGCAAGGGAAAACTGCCGAGTATCTAGAAAGTAGTTTGGGTAAGCTCTCTTTAGCGCGTCAATCGAATTGGTTGCTACAAGCACGGCTTGAATATTTTTGTCGGATGAAGATATACGTTCTGCCTCAGCATAGGCAGCGCTGGCTTCTTCAAGGCGCTTTTTACCAAACGATCGAATCTCAACCATTTTTGTTTCGGCATTCAAGATTACAAGGTGATAATTTCCTTGTGATTGGCGTGTCTCAATTGCATTGGCAGCAATTGTGAAAGCGCCAAGTTTTCTTCTTACTTCGAGATTTACTGTTCGTTCGCTTACCGCTCGATATATTTCGTGTGCTGGGATATTCGCATACGCATCCGCTACTGGAGATTTTTCCAGTAGCGAGAATGCAGCACCAACAAGCTTAAAGTAATCAAGCCATTCTTGGGGGCCCTCACTAGACTTTAGTGCTTGGTCAAGGAATGTACCGATGGTTTCAACTGCTGTGGCCCACGCATGTTGAAGCTTGGTTCTAATTTGCAACTCAATGCACAAGTCATCGTAGAGCGGGTTTAGCGGATTTTTGTATTTGTAGATTAAATGTAATGATCTGTATCCCGACTCTTTGGGGGTCGCAATGTAGTCATCAATGCCGATTAGTTCATGTGTGAGGCCATCGTTTGTGTAGAGTTCTTCAAGCTTTCTAACCTGTGACAGATTATCTACTACGGCACGCAAGCCACCGATATCTTGCATTCTGGCCATTTGCATGCCTGGATTCAGCTGCAACTTTTTGAGGATAGATGGTGTTCGCTTTAATCTTTGAGCAACCAACGCAGTATCGCAAACTTTTTTTAGGCGGGACCTTAATGTCGCTTGGAATGTATTGATTGGGTATGCATGACATGAGCGCCAATGACTAAGAATTCCCAGCGCTTTATTTTTCTGTTCAACATTAGCTTCAGGATCAATAAGCACATGCCCGGCTTTGCTTACCTGCTTGCGCGTGAAGTTAGGGGTTGTGAAGGCCATGACGTTTGTTTAGCAGCAGTTGGTCTAAGTTAGAAATGGTATGCGCCCAAATGAATTATTACTGTTAACGATTACTTCTTAACCCCCAATAGTTCGTATACTTCACGAAAGTAAAAAGGCCACGGAGAATCGTGGCCTTCCTACTTTTGAGTGCGGGCTTAACACAAGCTTCGCGTATGTTAGCCTTCACTGGAAACAAATTGCCGAATGTTATTTGGCGATTTGTTTCTCCCTGATCTCGTCCAGCGTCTTGCAGTCGATGCACAGCGTCGCGGTCGGGCGGGCTTCCAGGCGGGAGAGGCCGATCTCGATGCCGCAGTTGTCGCAATAGCCGTATTCGCCGTCGTCGATCATGGTCAGCATCTTGTTGATGCGGTTGATCAGCTTGCGCTCGCGGTCGCGGTTGCGCAGTTCCAGGCTCATGTCGGATTCCTGGGTGGCGCGGTCGTTCGGGTCGGCGAACACGGTGGCCTCGTCCTGCATCGTATGGACCGTGCGGTCGATGTCTTCACCCAGTTCGGCCTTGATCCCGTTCAGGATCTGGCGGAAATGGTCGAGCTGCTTGGGGTTCATGTACTCCTCGCCCTTCTTCGGCTTGTAGGGGGCGACGGGTTTTTGTGGCTGTACCGGCATTGCACTTCTCCAACAGGTGAAAATTCGAAGTCCGCTTTAATACCAGAAAGCGGGGTATAGGGCAACTAAATCAATTGCGGGCCAGCAGCAGAAACAGGCTGGGACGCTTGTTCAACTGCGGGGCCGGCTGGGACTTCCATTGTTCGACGCTGCGCGTCTGTATCTGTTCCCCGGGCAGCGTGATGTCGCAGGCGACGCACAGCAGCGTCTGCGGGCGGCAGCGGGTCAGCAGCGCGGCGAACAGTTTCTCGTTGCGGTAGGGCGTCTCGATGAACATCTGGGTCTGTTTGCGCTTGGCCGACTCGGCCTCCAGTGCGGCGATGGTCTTGTTGCGGTCCGCCTCGGTGATGGGCAGGTAGCCGTGGAAGGCGAAGCATTGCCCGTTCAGTCCGGAGGCCATCAGCGCCAGCAGAATGGAAGAGGGGCCAACCAGCGGCACGACGCGGATGCCGCGGCGATGCGCCAGGTTGACCAGGTCCGCGCCGGGGTCGGCGATGCCGGGGCAGCCCGCCTCGGAGACGATGCCGACATCCTCGCCAGCCAGCAGGGGAGCCAGCAGGCCTTCGAGTTCGCGGGATTCGGTGTGTTCGTTCAGTGTGGCGAAGTTCAGCGACTGGATCGGGTGCTCGGGTTTCAGCGCCGAGAGGAACTGGCGCGTGGTCTTGGGCTGTTCCACGACGAAGTGCTTCAGTCTGCGCGCGATGTCGATCACATGCTGCGGCAAGACATGTTCGGCCGGCGTGTCGCCCAGCGTGCAGGGAAGGAGATATAAGGTGCCGGTCATGGTCATCGGAAGAATTTGGTTTGGGACGTTATGTGATTCACTTGGCCGTTCGTGGTGAGCTTGTCGAACCACCGGCTTCGCAACCGGCGCCCTTCGACAAGCTCAGGGCGAACGGAATTTCTTTCTGAAGCGAACAGCATTGAGTCAGAACGGGTTCATGCCTTCGCGGCGCAGCATGTCGCACAGCAGGATCAGCGGCAGGCCGATCAGCGCGTTCGGGTCGTCGCCGGACATGCCGCTCATCAGCGCGACGCCCAGGCCTTCGGATTTCGCGCTGCCGGCGCAGTGGTAGGGCTGTTCCTTCTTCAGGTAGGCCTCGATCTCGTCGTCGCTCAGGTGGCGCAGCGTGACATGGTTTTCGGCGACGCCGGTCTGCATGTTGCCGGTCCTGCTGTTGAGCAGCGCCAGCGCAGTATAGAAGGTCGTGGTCTTGCCGCGCATCGTGCGCAACTGCAGCACCGCGTTGTCGTGGGTCAACGGCTTGCCGATCTGCCGGCCTTCCAGCAGCGCGACCTGGTCGGAGCCGATGATCAGCGCGTCCGGGTAGCGGGACGCGACGGCCCTGGCCTTTTCCTGCGCGAGGCGGATCGAGGTGGCGCGGGCGGACTCGTCCGGCAACGGGGTTTCGTCCACGTCGGGGGCGGCGGTCTCGAAGGGGAGTTGCAGGCGTTTGAGCAGTTCGCAGCGGTAAATCGAGGTGGAGGCGAGGACAAGCAACTGAGAATTCAAGAATATTCCTTAGGATTTTTGACACAAAGCGGCGAAAAATATATCATGCGCGCCTCATGTCCGCACGACCTTTCATCGATAGCCTGGATTTTGCCGGAAACGGCAAGGAAATCAACGGTGAAGTGCCGTTCGCCGGGATGCCCAGATTGCTGGACGAACTGGAGAATCCGGAAGGCGTCCTGCAGTATACGGTACGCGGCGGCGTGGACAAGCAGGGAGTTTCCTTCCTCGATGTGAGCATGACCGGAGATTGCCGGCTGCGTTGCCAGCGTTGTCTGGGCGCGCTGGAGCATCCGATACGGATCGCTACGCGGCTGTTGCTGCGGGATCAGGCGGAGCTGGATGCGCTTGATGACGACGAGGAAGAGTTCGACAGCGTGCTGGCGGAAACGCAGCTCGATGTGCTGGACCTGCTGGAAGAAGAGATTTTATTGAGTCTGCCAATATCGCCGCGACACGAGTCGGGTGAATGTCAGGCGAAAGACGGCGATAGTGCCGGCAATGGGAAAAAGAATCCTTTTGCGGCGCTGGCGAATTTGAAAGTAGTTAAGTAGTTTTTTCCGAGGAGTAGTCAACATGGCAGTTCAACAGAATAAGAAGTCCCCGTCCAAGCGTGGTATGCACCGTGCCCACGATTTCCTGACCAATCCGCCGACAGCGATCGAGCCGACGACCGGCGAAGCGCACCTGCGCCACCACATCAGCCCGAACGGTTTCTACCGCGGCAAGAAAGTAGTCAAGACCAAGGGCGAATAAGTCTTTGAAATGACGCAGCCGGTCATCGCGATCGGCTGCGTTTTCTTTTCTATTCCTGCTTTATTCATCTTCCCAGGGATCGCTTAGTGGACGTCACATTAGCCATAGATGCGATGGGAGGCGATCACGGCACGTCGGTCACCATCCCCGCCGCAGTCGAATATCTGAAGCAGTCTCCCGGCGACACCATCGTATTGGTGGGTATTCCCGACGCCATCGAAGCCGAACTGCGCGCCCAAGGGGTGCAGGCCGGCCCGCGTCTGCGCGTCCATCCGGCCACCGAAGTCGTCGGCATGGACGAGCAGCCGCAGTCCGCGCTGCGCGGCAAGAAGGATTCCTCGATGCGCGTCGCGATCAATCTGGTCAAGGACGGCGAGGCTTCCGCTTGCGTCAGCGCCGGCAACACCGGCGCGCTGATGGCCACCGCGCGTTACGTGCTGAAGACCCTGCCGGGCATCGACCGTCCGGCGATCGCTTCCTATCTGCCTACCAAGAACGGTCAGGTCTGTATGCTGGACCTCGGCGCCAACACCGATTGCACCGCCGAACACCTGCTGCAGTTCGCCATGATGGGCTCCACGCTGGTGACGGCGCTGGAGCACAAGCCCAATCCTACGGTCGGTCTGCTGAACATCGGCAGCGAAGACATCAAGGGCAACGAGGTGGTCAAACAGGCCGCCGAACTGCTGCGCAACAGCGACCTGAACTTCTACGGCAACGTCGAGGGTAACGATATCTTCAAGGGCACCACCGACGTGGTGGTCTGCGACGGCTTCGTCGGCAACGTCGCGCTGAAGACCACCGAAGGGCTGGCCCAGATGCTGGGCGGCTTCCTGAAGGAGGAGTTCAAGCGCAACGTTTTCACCAAGCTGGCCGCCATTGTCGCGCTGCCGGTGCTCAACGCGTTCAAGCGCAGGGTAGACCATCGCCGCTACAATGGCGCGAGCTTCCTCGGGCTGAAGGGCATCGTCGTCAAGAGTCACGGCTCGGCGGACGTGCTGGCGTTTCGTTGCGCGATCGAGCGCGCGGCCGAAGAGGCGCGCGAGGGCATGCTGCTGCACATCAGCGAGCATATCGAGAAGTGGCACCACGAGCGCCAGAACACAGAACAAGGAGCGGCTTGATGTATTCGAAGATCATCGGAACCGGCAGTTACCTCCCGGGCAAGACGCTGACCAATCACGACCTCGAGAAGATGGTCGACACGACGCATGACTGGATCTTTTCGCGCAGCGGCATCGTCGAGCGCCATATCGCCGCCGAAGGCGAACTGACTAGCGACCTCGCGCTACAGGCCAGCCGCAAGGCCATCGAGGCAGCGGGCATCGGGGCGGACGAGGTCGATCTGATCATCGTCGCGACCACCTCGCCCGACCACATATTCCCCAGCACCGCCTGCGTGCTGCAGGACAAGCTCGGCATCCGTAACGGCGGCGCTGCATTCGACATGCAGGCCGTGTGCGGCGGCTTCGTCTACGCGCTGAACACCGCCGACATGTACATCCGCTGCGGCCAGGCGAAGACCGCGCTGGTGGTCGGCGCGGAAGTGCTGTCGCGCGTGGTGGACTGGAACGACCGCACCACCTGCGTGCTGTTCGGAGACGGCGCGGGCGCCGTGGTGCTGCGCGCGTCCGAGATGCCGGGCATCGTCGCCGGCAAGCTGCATTCGGACGGCAGCCATCGCGGCATGCTGAAGGCAGAAGGCAACGTGCGCAACGGCGAAGTCGACGGCGACCCGTTCATCAAGATGGACGGTCAGGCCGTGTTCAAGTTCGCGGTCAAGGTGCTGAGCGATGTGGTCGAAGAGGTGCTGGAAGAGCAGGGGCTGAAGGGCTCCGACATCGACTGGCTGGTGCCGCATCAGGCCAACATCCGCATCATCGAGGCGACCGCGAAGAAGCTGGGCCTCGGCATGGACAATGTCGTCGTCACCGTCGCCAAGCACGGCAACACCTCGGCGGCGTCGATTCCGCTGGCGCTGGACACCGCGGTTCGCGACGGTCGCATCAAGTCAGGACAGAACATTCTGCTGGAAGCCGTGGGTGGCGGGTTCACCTGGGGCGCTATTCTCATCAAGTGGTAGGAATAAATATGGTTAGGTTTGCATTCGTATTTCCGGGCCAAGGCTCCCAATCGCGCGGCATGATGAACGGCTATGCCGACTTCGCCGCGGTTCGCGATACCTTCGTCGAAGCCTCCGATGTGTTGAAACAGGACCTGTGGCAACTGGTCGCCGAGGGCGAGGACGCCGAGCTGAACGCGACGGTGAACACTCAGCCGATCATGCTGACCGCCGGTGTCGCGGTGTACCGCGCATGGCAGTCGCAGAACGGTCCGGCTCCGGCGATCATGGCCGGCCATAGTCTGGGCGAATACACCGCGCTGGTGGCCAGCGGTGCGATCAGCTTTGCCGATGCGCTGCCGCTGGTGCGTTATCGCGCGCAATGCATGCAGACCGCCGTGCCGGAAGGCGTGGGCGGCATCGCGGCCATCCTCGGTCTGGACGACGACGCGGTCCGCGCGGTGTGCGCTGAAGGCGCGCAGGGCGAGGTGCTCGAAGCGGTGAACTACAATTCCCCCGGCCAGGTGGTGATCGCCGGCAATCGCGCCGCGGTCGAGCGCGGCATGGAACTGGCGAAGGGCAAGGGTGCCAAGCGCGCGATCATGCTGCCGATGAGCGTGCCGTCGCATTGCAGCCTGCTGAAGGGGGCCGCGGAACAGTTGCGTGCCTATCTGGAAAACGTCGCGGTGAATGCGCCGTCCGTTCCGGTGCTGCACAACGCCGACGTCGCCGCATACAGCGACGCGGCCAGTATCCGCGACGCGCTGGTGCGCCAGCTGTACTCGCCGGTGCGCTGGGTCGAGACCGTGCAGGCGTTCGGCCCACAGGGCATCACGCACAACGTCGAATGCGCGCCGGGCAAGGTACTGGCAGGGTTGAACAAGCGTATCGACACCAATCAGCAAGCAATGGCCATCAATGACGGCGAGGCGCTGAAGGCTGCGCTGGCAGCACTCGCATAACTCGCACAAAGGGAGAGAGCATGACACTGCAAGGACAAATCGCACTGGTGACCGGCGCATCGCGCGGCATCGGACAGGCCATCGCGCTGGAACTCGGCAAGCAGGGCGCGACCGTGATCGGCACCGCGACCAGCGAAAACGGCGCGCAGGCCATCGGTGCTTATCTGGACGCCGCGGGCATCAAGGGCACCGGCATGGCGCTGAACGTCAACGACGCGGCGCAGACCGAGGCCGTGCTGGCCGCGATCCGCCAGAACTTCGGCGAGATCACGATACTGGTGAACAACGCCGGCATCACCAAGGACAATCTGCTGGCGCGCATGACCGACGAAGAGTGGGACGACGTGCTGACGACGAACCTGAAGTCGGTGTTCCGTCTTTCCCGCGCGGTGCTGCGCGCGATGATGAAGGCCCGCGGCGGCCGCATCATCAGCATCTCCTCGGTGGTCGGCAGCATGGGTAATCCGGGCCAGGCCAACTACGCTGCTTCCAAGGCCGGCATGGCCGGCTTCACCAAGTCGCTCGCGCAGGAAATCGGCAGCCGCAACATCACCGTGAACTGCGTCGCGCCCGGCTTCATCGACACCGATATGACCCACGCGCTGGGCGAAGAAGCACGCGCCAAGCTGGTCGAGCATGTGCCGCTGAAGCGCCTCGGCCAGCCGGCCGACATCGCCAACGCCGTCGCCTTCCTGGCCGGCCCCGGTGCGTCCTACATCACCGGCGTCACGCTGCATGTGAACGGCGGGATGTACATGGAGTAAGGTGGTCGCAGCGCAACGGCTTGAGTCGTTGCGCTGCAAACGGTCGTTCGATGACGGCCATTGTTTTTCAGTCTCACGAGGTATGGCCTTGCGTCGCAAACCATACACTCTCTTTTTCGCGACAGGCCGGATGAATCCGGTTCGCGTATTCTGCGTTCCTCCCTAATTACTCCAAAGGTCCACGATGTACCCAGTCCATGATGTCGATGCAATCCTGTTGCTGGCCCTGAGCCTTGCCGCGAAGCGACGGCCTGCCGAGTTGGTCGAGATCGTCGCCGCGGCCGACCTGATCAACGGAAGCATTCCTTCAGAAACGAAGTTGTCGGACGCGTTTTCCCGGCTTTCCGCCTACGGCCTGATCGCCGGGCAGGAGGGCGGCTACATGCTGTCGCCGGATGCGCAGGGGATGGTGGCGATGCTGCGCAAGAAAGCCGAGACACGGGAACGCATCTATGACCTCAAGGAATCGCTCGCCGATTACCACCTCAAGGGCGAGCATCAAATGCTGCAAGTCGATCCCGACCAGTTGCTCGCTGCGATCCAGGCGTACAAGAAGGCCAGGAGTTCGGAGCGGAGTTGGTTGATCGAGAAACCGAAGCCGGTGTGGATTTCGAAAAAGGAACTGGTCAGGGGCAAGACCCTGCCGGGCAGACGACGCAAGGACTAAGCATCGCCATGACAGACACTACTGGACGCCCGTTCGACGAACTGCCGCTGCCGTCCGCGATGCAGGCGAACCTCAAGCAGCTGGGCTACCTGACGATGACGCCGATACAGGCCGCCAGCCTGCCGATCACGCTGGGCGGACATGACCTGATCGCGCAGGCCAAGACCGGCAGCGGCAAGACTGCGGCGTTCGGCCTGCCGCTGCTGACCAAGCTGAACCCGCGCTGGTTCGGGGTGCAGGCCATGGTGCTGTGCCCAACGCGCGAGCTGGCCGATCAGGTGGCTCAGGAGATACGCCGTTTGGCGCGCGCCGCCGACAACATCAAGGTCGTCACGCTGTGCGGCGGCACGACGATGCGCCCGCAGATGGCCAGCCTGGAGCATGGCGCGCATATCGTCGTCGGCACGCCGGGCCGCATCATGGATCACCTCGATCGCGGCACGCTGAATCTGGAGTCGTTGAACACGCTGGTGCTGGACGAAGCCGACCGCATGCTGGACATGGGCTTCTACGACCAGATCGCCTACGTCGCGCGCCATTGCCCGCCCCGTCGCCAGACGCTGCTGTTCTCGGCGACCTATCCGGACGGCGTTTTGCGGCTGGCGCGTCAGTTCATGCACAAGCCTCAGGAAGTGAAGCTGGAAGAGCTGCACGACGACGGCAAGATACGCCAGCGCTTCTACGAGGTGAGCCGCGAGGGCCGCTTGCAGGCCGTTGCCGCGCTGCTGAAACACTATCGCCCGGTCAGCACGCTGGCCTTCTGCAACACCAAGCAGCAATGCCGCGACCTGCTCGACGTGTTGCAGGCGCAGGGCATCAGGGCGCTGACGCTGAACGGCGATCTGGAACAGCGCGAACGCGACCAGGTGCTGATCCAGTTCGCCAACCGCAGCTGCTCGGTGCTGGTCGCGACCGACGTCGCCGCGCGCGGCCTGGATATCGCCCGGCTCGAAGCGGTGATCAACGTCGACGTCACGCCTGACCCCGAGGTCCACGTCCACCGCATCGGCCGCACCGGCCGCGCCGACGAGGACGGCTGGGCGCTGAGCCTTGCCAGCCCGTCCGAGATACACCGCGTCGAGGCCATCGCGAAGACGATGGGATTCGAGCCGGACTGGCATCAACTCAATGAAGTGTCTGGCGACGACGCCCCGTTAGTTCCACCCATGGTCACGCTGCAAATCCTCGGCGGTCGCAAGGAAAAAATCCGCCCCGGCGATGTGCTGGGCGCGCTTACCGGCGAAGCGGGCTTTACTCGCGAACAGGTCGGCAAGATCACCGTGACCGATTTCTCCACTTACGTCGCGGTTAACCGCAACATTGCTGCCGAGGCCGTGCGCAGACTGTCGGCAGGCAAGGTGAAGGGAAAGACGGTGAAGGTGAGGGCGCTTGAGGAATAGCTCCCGATTTACTGGATGCGATTGTCAGTGCCGATCAACTGCCCGAATTGCGGACGGTGTGCGAAGCTGCGCGGCTTTCTGGCTAATGTTTGGAATGGCCGGTTGATTCTTCAGGGATAGGCAAAGCGCTCTACCTCGCATTCCCGGATTCCGGTTTGGCCTGCGCGCGTTCCGAATCGCGCCACGATGCGCATACCCGGGAAATTCCATCGCGCAACGAGGTGGGGGCTTGCCAGCCAAGCCGGCTCAACAGGCTTACGTCCAGCAGCTTTTGCATGGTTCCATCCGGTTTGGAGGCGTCAAAGACTAGCCTTCCTGTGAATCCGGGCGCCTCCATGATCTGCTCGGCCAGTTCCCGGATGGTGATGTCTTTCCCGCAGCCAATGTTGACCAGCGGCGGCTGTTCGTCGTTGAACAGGAACTGCAACTTTTCTTCCGGCTGTTCGAGCAGGTATATGCAGGCGTCAGCCATGTCTTCGCTGTACAGAAACTCGCGTTTTGGCCGGCCCGATCCCCAGACGGTGATTTCATCCGCCTCCCCCGACTTCGCCTCCTGTATTTTCCGGATCAGTGCGGGTAATACATGGGAGTTTTCCGGATCGTAGTTGTCGTTCGGCCCGTACATATTGGTCGGCATCGCCGCAAGGTAACGGGTGCCATACTGGCGGTTGTATGACCAGCACATTTCGAGCCCCGCGATTTTTGCCAAGGCGTAAGGGCGGTTCGTGCTTTCCAGCGCGCCGGTCATCAGATACTCCATCCCTGATGGGCTGGGGGCAGTTTTTCGGGTAGATGCAGCTAGACCCGAGAAACAAAAGATGTCTGACATCGTGTTTCCAGGCTTCGTGAATGACGTTGGTTTGAATGGCGAGGTTCTGCCGGATGAACTCCGCGGGATAGGTATTGTTTGAATGAATGCCGCCGACCTTGCCGGCTGCCAGCAAGACGTATTCCGGCCGTTCCGCAGCAAAAAAATCGCGCACGGCCGCCTGGTCCGTCAAATCGAGTTCCGCATGGGTGCGGGTGACGATATTGCGGTAGCCCTTTTCGAGCAAGCGCCGGAGCAGCGCCGAACCGGCCAAGCCGCGATGTCCGGCCACATAAATTCTGCTGTTTTTTCAAGCATAAATGGGTTGCTCGTAGTTATTTTTCGCATTGAACCGGATACGAAGCCAAGCGAGGTATCCACACGGACGTGCTGGCCTGCAATGGTATATGTGCAGGCCGCATCGTGTCCATTCTCAGGTCTCTCTCCTTGAAATGGGCTGCTCAATCGTTCCGGGAGCGGAACAGGTTTTGTGCGCGCCGCAGTTCTTCCAGCCGCTCGCAGTAAGGCAGGATGTCTGCGCATGGTTTGCCGTTGCGCACGACATCGCTGATGAGGTGGTGCGCAAACCGTCGGCAGACAAGGTGAATGGCAAGGCGGTGAAGGCGGGGGGCAGGAAGAATAGCCTCCGACTCACAGGAGGCGATCATCGGGGCCGATCAAACCGGGCGAGACAAAACAACCCACCACGTTGAACCGGCCGAAGCTATCTCCCCCCGTGACCCTCGTCCGTCCGCAGGCCACCCAGGCATGGGCTTGCAGCGCCGCATCGGCCGTATCGAGATCGACGCCGAAGAAGAGGCTGTAGGGAATACCGTAGAGCCCGAGCAATATCCGTGCGGTCACCGCCTGCGGAAAACAGTTCGAGGTCCAGGGCGTATGTCTGGCCGCCATCTGTATCACTCGCGAGATGGCAGCTGCCCTGACCTCGATATCCGGCGTGACCAGCGGCACCCACGGGGCGACGCCCGCATGTCGCCCCAGATGCGGGGCCAGCTTCCGGAAAGGGACGAACAGGATGACAAAGCGGCTAGCACCCAGCAGCAACCAGGCAGGGACAAACCAGGCTTGCTCGAACAGGGGGCGGCGAGCGAAGTTCCGTGCCTTGCGTGCAAGAGTTGACATCATCGGCACCGATATCAACCCGGCCGGTTCGAGCCGGCGGCATGCCCGGCATTCTGTTTGTGAAGGTGGACGATAGAGAAATTCCCGAAATTCACGATGTCGGTCAATGCGGAGATTCCGTTCAACAATGGAAAGAACACGTTTTGAAAGCGCATGGAACTCCCGAATATTTTCCTGTAGTAATCGCGCGGGAACGCCCAATGGGTCCTGAGATCCACTTGGTAATGATGTTTCCGGCTCATCTCCTTCAGGCGAGGCAATTCCAGGCGCCCGGGGATCACTCCCGAATACTCCCGCCGCCGTGCGATCCCATACCTCGCCAGGAGGCGGATGAGGAAATTGTCCGTCGGTTCCACCAGGAACAGGTTGTCATATTGTTGGGCAAGCAACGATTCGATGACGGCATGCATGTCCCGGGTGTGATGCAGTGCATTCACGATGACTATCGGGATGTTCCTGTTCGCTATCGGGCAACGTTGCAGATCCGAGGTGAATAGCCCGACCTTGAGATCATAGGCGGCCAGCCGGGTGGGGATCATGCGTAGTGAGGTATAGGACAGGTCGGAACAGAATACCGTGTCCAGTTTGCGGAAGCTCATGAGGTATTCGATCTCGCGACCGGTGCCGGCACCGAGAAAGAACACCTGTTCGTAGTTCACCCGGTCGAGATAGCGGGACAGATGCTGCATCGTATTCATCCGGTTGCGGCTATAGTAGTTCTTCCAGAGCGAATTTCTTTCGGCGAGCACCATTTTCTCGATCTGGGGCTGCGAGAGATCGTAAGTATGGCCGACCAGTTCTTGTGCCGTCGGGGCATCCAGTTCGGAGGCGATGACGAACTGGAGTATGCCTTCCGTGCTGATCTTCAGTTCCCGATGACATGACTGGCAACACGCTTTGTCGCCGTCGATCGCCAGCATGCCGTCGCATGGGCACCTTAAAGTATGAATGTAGGCTTGTGGAGGCAAGAGGGATGACATGGTTACGGTTCCGCAGAAGTTGATTTAATGACCACTCCATGGTTATTGGGAGTAGCCGGTATTAGCTCGGCCGAAACGGGCTCTGCTTCAGCCGCAATCGTTCCAGTTGTTCATAACGAGGTTGGAGGAACGTGCATAGACTGTCGGCGGCCTTTACACCTTGCGGGTCTCCGGAAAAAACGCCTCCGTTTTTCGAATGTATGGCGGAGCGCGATTTCATCGTTTCCAGCATTGCAGGGGAGGGGGAGACCGCAAAATACTCCAGCAGGCCGTCCCAGACGAGGTGCGGCAGTTGGCTGTAGTTGATAAAGATCAATTCATCCGCATGGCGGCAGGCGCTGTCGAAAAAATGCGCCAGCATGTTCGCGCAATAGCCGTCCAGATCGCCCGGTGCGGTCGGCGCGAAATCGAGTCGCGGCATGGCCGCCTCGACCAGCCCCGGCACCATTTGCCGCCCGCGCTGCCTGCGATGCGAGGACAAAACCTTGTCCGGTTCGCGGTACAGGAACAGGAACGGCGTATCGGGAAACGCGCGGCGAAACAGCGGCAGGCTGGCGATGTGCCAACTGTCGAGTTTGACGAAAAGATGGCGCTCCTCCGCGTAACGTTTTTGCCCCAGCGCGGAGACGATTTTTCGCAGCAATTTTTCCGCATCGTCCCGATCCATACCCGCATGGTAGCGGCGCAACAGCGAATCGATGGCAGGCGGCTCCGACATGACGATGCACTCCGGCAGGGAGGCGAGCAATTGGGTCAGCAGGGTCGAGCCGCAGCGCGAGATGTGAAAAATGAATGCGGCGGGAGCAATGGCATCGTCGAACTTATTCGGCATGTCGAAGTCGGTGCGCAGGCAAAGGCAGTTTTGCCGGTTGATGCTGAAAACGGTGTTGTGAAAGAACGGTTCGCTGAATCTTTTTTCGCCGAAGAATCGCCACCACAAACCATCGTTGCCGACCACTACCGGATACCAGCCTTGCAGCGATTGCAAGTCGTCTTCCGCGATGCGCTCGCCGCGTATCAGGGCGCGTTCTTCGGTCGAGAGGCCGTTGTTCATGGCTGGGTGTCGCGGAGCGCGGCCAGTTTTTCAGCGAGCTCGCGCCCAGCGTCGCCTTCCATCGCCATCAGGCTTGCGATGATTTTTGCCACGTTGCCGTCGTTGATCGCGGGATCGCCGTATTTGGGTTTTGCCTCGGGGACGAAGCCCGCTTCGAGGAACAGCTTCTCCAGCCAAGGGTTGACCGGACAATCCAGCATCAGGTGGATACGCGGCTCCGGGCTGGTGTTTCTCACGCCGTGCAGGCAATTGGCGTTCAGATACCAGACATCCCCGGCGGAAAAGTGTATCTCTTCGTCTTCCACGGTGAAGACGGCAGCCGGTGTAGTGAGGATGGGTACATGCAGGCGGGCCAGGCCATCTTCGAACGATGTGCCCGGGTCGCGATGCATCTTGATGAGGCTGTCCGGTCCCATCGCCATCAGGCGCACCGAATTTTTTTCGCACTCGAAGGCGTCGATGACTGCCCGGAAGCCGGGGCAGCGATCGAGTATGGCCGTGTCTTCATAACGCACGTCGGCCAAGGAAATAATGTGGTCCGACTTGCCTTCCATCGAGCGCAAAGGCACACAGCGCCACTCCCGTTCGTAGGCGGCGGTATTGAAGTGAGCGACCCATTCCTCCTCCCGTATTTCCGCCAGATCCGCCTTCAGACTTGCGACGTCGAAGGAAATCGGCAATTTGAGGTAGCGGGTGCGGTGAGAGGATTCGATTTTGTCAGGCATCATTTCCAGACTGGGTTTATCGCCCGGTCTGCCGGGTACATGGCCATGTATTGGGCAAAGCGCGGGTAATCCGCGCGATTGACGCTGCTGCCGTGGGGAAGCTCTTGCCGCCAGATGATCAGGTCGCCGGCCTTCCCCCCGATCTTCACCGGCTCGAAGGCATCGAGAATTTCCTGCCGCGGGTCGGCGTCCGGCGGCAAACTATCCAGCCAAGCCCCTATTTGGCGATGGAAGCCCGGAACACACTGGAACGCGCCTTGGTTTGGCTGCACGTCGTTCAGGTACATGACGCCGAGAATATCGAACGATAGCGGCTGGGCGATGCTGTCATCCCAGTGCAAATTGCTCGGGCCGAACTGTCGGTGTTCTTCGCCCATGGGCGGATTGAAGCTGAGCCTGTCCACGGAATGAAACAATTCCTCCGTCCCCCATAGCTGCGCGAAGGCCCGGTGTATGCGCCTGGAGCGGCGATTCTTGTCCAGCAGCGGATGGCGAAAGCCGTGAACCCAGAAGGTTTCGTTCCTCGTTCTCCAGGTTTCCGGTTCATCGGGGCGCAGTTTCAGATATTCCCAGATAGCCTTTTCCAGCGTCTCGCAATCCTCGCGCGGAACGGCTTCCTTCAGGACGATGTAGCCGTTTTCTTCCCAGCAAGCCCAATCGTGGTTATCGAATACGGGCTCGTCCGTCTCCAGTGTAATGGGATAGCGCGTATGACGCCCTGCGAGGCGATCGGTCACCGCCCGGTTGATTCTTTCCCTGATGGCGCTGTCGATATGACCGTTATGTTTCTGCAGCACCCATTTTTCGAACTCGGGGAAAGCGGGTTTTTGCTGGTGCAGGAATGGCAGCGTTTCGACGATGCTCAACTCCAGCCCGTCGAGCACGAACCTGTTCATGTGACCTTCGTCGGGACCGTTGGCCTGTTTTCCCAGCAGGGCGCTGGCCCAGATGCGCTTGAGATGGAAAATCCCCAGATCGCCGACGTCCGTGCTTTGCACCGCAGATAAATTTTGTTTATTCATTGTTATCCAGGCCCGGTGCGGAACGCGGCTAGTCCCGCAGCCACTTCTGCATGGCCGGAAAAGGGCTGACTCCGAGTGCCGCCGCCTTTTGGGGCGTATACGCCATGTCATAATCCTCCAGCCGCTTGAGCCCGATGTATACCCCCATCCGGTAGGTCATCAGGAGTTGTTGAGAAGCGCCCTTGTAGCCATGCTCATGGAACAGGATTTCCGGCTCGATTCCGAGATCGAGAGCCGCGGCCCAGGACCAGGCAATGGACTCGACCTCATAGGCATCGCCGATCTCCGCGATGTCGCCGACATCGCCGGTGGCGTATTTCCTGAGATGGGATGGAATCAGCGCGATGTGGCCGGCCTCGTGCAGCAAGTCGCTGGGATAAAGCAGCTTTTCTTCATCGACCAGCAGCCGGCCTTCCGAAATGTAGATGCCCGGAATAAAGGTAGCATCCCGTAGCTGGGTTGCCAGCACCTCGATGCCGGTGGAGCGGATGAACGCCGCCATTTTGTTCGTCAATGCATTCCTGAAAGTCATGTCAGAGGCTCTCCGTTACGGATTTTTCGGATGCTGAATTCGGGGACAGCAGGGCGTTCTTGTCGATGCCGATCAAACCGGGTGAGGCGAAACAGCTCACTACGGTGTATTGACCGAAGCTCCCGCCGCCGGTCACCCTGATCTTGCCTGCCGCCACCCAGGCATGGGCCTGCATCGAAGTGTCGCCCGGTTCGCGGTTGACGCCGAAAAACAGGCAGTAGGGGATGCCGTATAGCCCGAGCAAGACCCGTGCGGTCACGGCTTGGGGAAAACAGTTCGATTCCCACGGCGTATGGTTCGCGGCCATTGCCACCACTCGTGCGATGGCGTGCGCGCAAGCCTCGTGGCGCACATCGGCCAGCGGTATCCAGGGGGCGGTTCCGGTATGCCTGCCCAAGTGCGGCGCCAAGGTGCGGAACGGGCAGAAAAGTATGAGCGAGCGGCTCAAGCCAAGCAGCAGCCACGCGGGGAGAAACCACAGTTGCTCGAATCGCGGACGGCGTGCGAAGCTGCGCGCTTTTCTGGTTGTTGTCCGTAGTAATCGATTCAATTTTTGCAGCAGCATTGGGCTTGTCTGGGAAGAGGGATGCAGTATTTAAACATAATTTCGTGGAGAACAAATTAGCCCTGAGGCAGCGGAAGGGCGGACGGTATATGGCGGTTTTTATGCTAGCATCCGCACATCGGGTGTACGCCCGTTTTTTGATTTTTATCCTGCGATTGCGCGGCGACAATGTTGTCCATTCATGCCATTGAAAGAAAAACTTAAGAAAGTTCCGGGCTTGGTAAGGTTGGTGCGTTTGTGTCGTATCGTCATTTCCCCGTCCTACCGCAGCCAATGGCTGTTGCAGTTGCGCAAACCCGATAACCTTTTTCAGCCATGCAGTCTCACGGTTTTTGACCGCTATCCGCGCATTTTTTATTCCGTCAAACAGATGCTATCCGGCGTGAGCGATCCACGCCTGTTGTCTTTCGGATGCTCGACAGGGGAAGAGGTATTCACGTTGCGGCACTATTTTCCGCGCGCCGAAATTGTCGGTATAGACATCAATCCGCGCAGCATCGCCGTCTGCAAAAAGAAGTGCGCCCGCCTGTTCGATGCTCGTTTGCGCTTCGAGTTGACTTCCTCCACCGAAGCCGAAGCTTCGTCCCATTATGACGCTGTGTTTTGCATGGCGGTGCTGCGTCACGGCGCGCTCGGGCAAAACCGCCCGGAAGTCTGCGACCACCTGATCCGGTTCGAGGATTTCGAGAAGACGGTGAGCGACTTTTGTCGTGTGCTCAAACCCGGAGGGTATCTGGTTATTCGCCATAGCAACTTCCGTTTTACCGATACCCGCGTGGCGGCGGAGTTTGAGGTCGTGCCTAGTGACGAAGCATGGGATGTTCGCAATAGCTCCCCCTTGTACGGCAGAGATAACCGCCTGCTGCCCGATGCGGAGGATCGCGATTTTGTATTTCGCAAGCTTGAGTGGAATTGAGCATATGACGACGAGCTACCGCAGCTACGGTCTCACCATTTCGAGCGAAGTTGTTCTGCCTGAACTCATTCCGCTCCAGATGGGTGTGGTTGAAGATGCGGATGTGCGCATCGCTTTTGGCAAGGTTGACGAGGCCAGTCTGGCACGGATGAGCCAATTCGGGCGAAATCTGTGGGCGGGCGAAAGTGTGCTGTGCTTGCAAGTGCCACAAGTCGCGCGCTTTCTGATGCGCGAAGGCAAAGAAATTCTGATTGAGCCCGATGCGGCTGCGGACGAAGACGAAATCCGCTTGTACCTGTTGGGCTCGGCATTCGGAGTCATACTATACCAGCGCGGATTTCTGGTGTTGCACGGCAATGCCATTCGCGTGGGGGACAGTTGCATGGTTTGTCTCGGGCATTCCGGTGCCGGAAAATCCACGCTCGCCGCCGCCTTCATGCGGCGCGGCCACCAGATATTGTCCGACGATGTGACACCGATAGATGTCGAATGCCAGGCGTTGCCGGGCTTTCCTCGCATCAAACTGTGGCAGGATGCCGCCGAACGTATGAACATAAACGTCAGCGGGCTGCGGCGCATCAGGGCGGGGGAGGAGAAGTTCCACTTGCCCGCAACAGAAAGTTATGCCGTGCGACCGCTGCCGATAAAGTGGATTTACGTGCTGGAACGCGGCTCGCTACAAGATGTCCAGCTCGAAGCGATGCATGGATTGGAACGTTTTCGCTTGTTGCATCAGAACACCTACCGTGCAGGCTATCTGAAAGCGTTGAAGTTCAAAGGCGAACACTTGAAGCTGTGCAGGATGCTGTCTGACCGCGTCCGGTTGGCGAGACTGGTGCGACCGGATTCGGGAGACACGGTGGAGGAGTTGGTGGAGCGTATTCTTGCTGATGTTGCCGAATATCCGTGACTGTCGCTGGGAGAGCCTGTCAGGCCAACTCGATCAAACCCTGCCCGGACAGCTCGCGCAAAAACTCTAAAGTGTCGGCCTCGCAAACCGCTTTTTCCACGTCATATTCTTCTACCAGCTTATCGCACAACGCAGATACCTTAATCGGAGTTTCGAGCAGTTGCCAGATACGGTTGCCGATCCCTGTCAAGCCATAATAATTGCCCTTCTCGATGCTCATCATTACCAGCTCGCCGTCAATTTCCGCGCTGATCGGGTCGCTACTTTGTTTAACCACGCTATTTAAATCCATGCCCGCCTCGCCCCTTAATTAAAAACTGCTTCCAGTTGCACCGAATCTTGTTCGATGCCGACGGGAACCAAGAAAATATGCAGCTCGCCCAACTCATCGTGGTCGAGAGTGTAAGTTCCTTGCTGGAACGAGATCCCCGCCGGGCCTGAAAAAATCAGGGAAAAAGGTGGACGAGTTTGTCCGTTTCTGGAGTAACGTTGGGAGTCGCGAGCTTCTTTCAGTTTGAGCTGGCATTCGCCATTTTCTGCGCGAAGCCGGAAATCATTGCCTACATGCGCCGAAAAATCGGCCAAGCATAGTGTTGTCAAATCGCTCATCTTCATCAGCCTCAAAACTATGGAGCGCGCAATTGTACATGAAGCCAAGCGTGTGCAGGAGCACCGCGCGAGCGGACTGCGACTCAATCTGCTGAGGCAGGAGTGGGCCGGGGGAGCTCATTTCCTCTCCATCTTGCATGAGGGAGAGTTAAGAACAAATTTATCCAGAATTAGCCCAGATAGTTGCCTGGAAAAAAATTTTGATATATGGCAGTATGATCCCGCAGTTGAAAATCAATACCTTAGAGCTGCAATTCCAATTTATGGCGCAAGCCACTTACTCAAGGGGGTAATAATGGAGCCGTTTGTAGGACAAATAAAAATGTGGGGGTTCTCGTTTAATCCGCAGGGCTACGGCTTATGTAATGGTGCGACGATGCAGATCGCCCAGAATCAAGCGCTGTATTCGCTGCTTCACACACAATTCGGCGGCGATGGTAAAACAACTTTTATGCTCCCCGATCTCAGGGGGCGGGTTCCACTTGGTGCGGATTTCGGTCAATACGGCTATGCGCAAGGTACAAAAGGTGGTGCGGAAACTGTGGCGCTTACCGTGAGCTCAATGCCCTCGCACACTCACGCCATGAATGCGTCGGACATTCCGGCGGCTTTTCCATTGCCTGGCACGGTCAACCGCTTGGCGAAGCCTGGCAACTGGGGCAACGGAAGCCCGATCCAGTTATACGGGGCAAACGCGAACCCGGTTGCACTGGCCGCTGATTCGATAGGTGTAGATGGCGGCGGGGTGGGGCACAACAACATGCAGCCTTATCTGGTGATGAATTTCTGCATAGCCCTCACCGGCTACTACCCCGCGCGCAATTAAACTGACTGGGAGACAAAAAATGAGTGACGCATATTTGGGTGAAATCAAACTTTTTTCTGGAAACTACGCCCCGCAAGATTGGAGAATTTGTGACGGATCAATGTTGGACGTAAACAGTTATCAGGCGCTATTTTCCTTGCTCGGAACAATTTATGGCGGGGACGGCGTAAATACATTTGCTTTGCCCGACCTGCGCGGCAGGGTTCCGGTGGGGCAAGGCCAGGGAACAGACCTGACTGATCGAGTACTGGGACAATCAGGCGGGAGCGAGACGGCTACCGTGAGCGAAGCTCAATTGCCGGCTCACACCCACGTGTGGCAGGTTTCCACTGGCCCCGGCAGTACCAATGTACCGGGGCCGACGGCGATGCTGGCGAAACCTGCCGGCACAACCAATGCCTGCAATCTGTATCGGGCTGGGAGCGAAAGCGGCATCACCTACACCGCAGGTCCCACCGATATGATTTCGACTGCTGGTAGCGGTGCTGCCCATCCCAACGTCATGCCCAGCATGGCGCTCAACTACATCATCTGCGTGCAGAACGGGGCTTTCCCGCAACGCGCGAACTGAACAGGAGTATTGACATGAGCGATCCTTTTATCGGAGAAATCTGCCCCTTGCCTTATAACTACTCGCCTCTTGGCTGGGCCTATTGCAGCGGGCAACTGATTGCTATCAACCAAAATACCGCGTTGTATTCCATCCTTGGGTATACCTTCGGCGGCGTTACGAACCAGAGCTTTGGGGTGCCCAAGTTGCAGGCGGCTGTCGTTCCCATGGGGGCGGGCACTGGCACCGGCTTGACTCCGCGTGTCTGGGGTAAAACTACGGGGGCAGCCACTATTCAACTGGATAGCACCCAGATTGCCAGCCACACCCACAGCACCAAGTTCGCTATGGGGGGCACAACGACATCCAGCCCAAGCGGCAATTATCTGGGGCAACTCAGGGAAGAAACTGCTCCAAACACCTTTACGGCGCGTGCGATTTACGAGAAAACGGCGCCAGAAGATGTGACCTTCCCTGCCGCAGCCTTGCTTGCCGCAGGCGGCAACGCGGCGCACGAAAACCGGCAGCCTTTTCTGGCGTTGAATTTCTGCATCGCGTTGACTGGCCTCTATCCGGTAAGGAGCTGAGTCGTTTACGGGGCACTCTTGTTGGAGTGCCCCTCAACCGCAGAGAAATTAAAATGCAAACCATTCAGCTTCCTGACAACATGAGCATACGTCCGGCGCGTGACGAGGACGGTGGCTTTATCGAATCGCTATACCGCTCCAGCCGCGACGACTTGCGCTTAATCCAGGGCGAAGACGATTTCATCGAAGAACTGATCCTGATGCAGCACAAAGCGCAGACGCGCGGTTACGGCGAGAGTTATCCCAACGCCTTCTATTTCATCATTGAAAAACTGGGGGATAAAATTGGTCGCATCATCGTGGATTTCGGGCACAACGAAATCCGTCTGGTGGATGTTACCTTCATCCGCGAAGCACGCGGCAAAGGCTTCGGCAGCGGGGTCATCAAGGCCTTGCAATATGCGGCGGGACAGGCAAAAGCCCCGCTCACCCTAACGGTGCACCGCCACAACCCCGGCGCGAAGCGCCTATATCTTTCACTAGGATTTAGAGTCGAACAATCCGACCCTATGGTCGAGTTGATGGCTTGGTATCCACAATAACCCGCTAACTTTGATCGGCCTGAAAATTACTGACCGTTCAGCCAGCGGTTCAACCAGCGTAGCGACAATATATTTCTGGAAAAGAGTACGAAGAACTCCTGGTCGCCCGACCCGTGTCGGGCGAATTCTATCTGCCGGGATAATTTTTGTTCGTCCACCAGTTGCACCAGAGCGGGGTGCATATTGCCCATTTCTTCTAAGCCGAGCAAAGCCATGCGCTTGAGGTTTTCTGCCCGCCAACTTGGTTTAAACCCTTTCTCGCCCATGTTGTCCTTGCCCCTGTTCCACTGAATCTTGGGCGGCACCAATCCTTCCACAGCGCGGCGGTGCAAGTAGCGCCCCATGCCGCCGTTGCCGGTTTTTTCCAGCGTGGGCGTGGACAGATATTGCTGCACCAGTCGCACGTCGAGCAGCGGTGCGCAATAATCCATGCCGTAGGCGCCGCACATCAAGGTGGAGTTTTCCAGGCGGGTAGTCAAGCGCGGCGACAGGCGGTTGTGCAGGATGAAATCGTTGACGCGGCGGTAGGGGGCTGCGTAGCGCGCCTCCTCGTCGTGCTGGCCATATAAACCTTGCGCGACTTCCGGGCGCAATATCCACAGTTGCCGGTAGCGCAGAAGCGCCTCGTGCATGGCGGGAGAAAACTCCAGAGGGGCGCGCAAATGGTTTTTGACCGCTTTGGCATAACGCAACGCCCGCATCAGCGGGTTGCCGGGCAGCGCATCCCACAGCGCGAAATATTGGCGGTTCGTCAGAAATTCGTATGGAGCATGAAAGGCAAAGCTGGTCACGCATTCGTCTCCGCCGAAGCCGGAAAAGAAGCTGCGGATACCGAGTTGCTGGGCCCAGCGATAAAAATACATCGGGGAGGATTGCCCGCTGCTCCACTCCAGCGGGTAGCCGTTCACCTTCAGCGCGCGTTGCAGCATATCTTCGTCCGATATCTGCAACTGGGTGATGAGATGGTTGTTGACGATGCCGCAGTAGCGGCTGGTCTCCATCATGTACTCGGGTTCCAGTTGGTTGAAGGCGAAACTGAAACTATGCAAGTCGGCGAGCTGTCGTGCGCAATGCCGCGCCGCGACACCGATGACGGTTGAGGAGTCCATGCCGCCGCTGTTTTCCAGCCCCATGGGATGCTGCGCATCCAGGCGACAGCGCACCGCTTCTTCCAGCACCTCGCGGTAGGCTTCCACCCAGACCGGGGCGCGCTTATGCGCCAGCGGTGCATCGTCCTTGAACTGGAAATATTGGCGCAAGCTGACTTTACCTTGCTGCACGGTCATGCAATGCCCCGGTGCCAGTTTTAAAACGCCTTTATAGGCGGTATCGGTATAGCTGGGGGTCAGGCTGGCGAGGTAAGCCGCCGCCCAACTTATGTCGGGATCGGGCTTACCAATTTTCAGTTGCAAAAAAATTGCGGCGCTGGTGCCGAAGATGAAGAAGCGCTCGTCGGCGAGATAGTACAGGGGCTTGATGCCCAAGGGATCGCGCGCGAGAAAAAGCTGGCGCTGGCGCGGGTCGGCTATTGCGAAAGCAAAATCGCCCAGCAGATGTTCAACACAGTTCTCCCCCCAGCGCAGGAAAGCGGCCAGAAGCAGCGCGCCGTCGGGGCTGTTATGGGGAGATTCAAGGGTGTGCAGCAGTGCGTCGCGGTTGTCCAGCCGCCCCCAGAAGGCGGCGACCATGGATGTCTGCGGGCAGCGGTAAGGCAGAGATTCGTGAGCGGGATGGGTGGGTTTGAAACGCTCAGCCTGCACCAGCAGCATAGCTTCGTTCTGCCATGCACCGCTCGCTTCGGCTAGCTGGCAGGGATCGAGTGCATCGAACAGAGCAGCGCCGTCGACGCAACGAGCAAGCGGGAATTCCGGCGCATGAACAACAATTCCCGCAAACATCTTTCAGGAAAATGTCTCCAGTAAATCCGGGTTAACTCGGTCCAGTCTGGACGGAAGCTTCGGTGGGATTTTGGGTCGACTTGGAAGTCCCACCAGCTACGCACAAGCTGTGTAATTGCGGTTTGTCGTAAGGTTTTTTTTTCGTCTCGGATGCGGCTTCGCCACTCACTTGGACTACGGTTTGCTCATCCATTTGCCATTCTCCTCAACCTAGTTTGATTATCGTCGCGCATGTTAGCATAGATCACCTTGATGCAAAATATCGTTCGATTTGTCCGCCAACTTATTGCATGACCGCCCGCTATCTTTACCGCTTATATGGCCTGCTTGCAGCCAGCGATTTACCTTTGCCAGAGCTTTTCACCGTGGCAGGCGGGCAGCCCCAGATTTTTTTCAGGTATGCCAACATCCCGCAAGACAGGCTGGAGGAAAGAAAGCAACTGGGGCCTTTCCATACTGTTTCGCCAGGCAGGCTGTGGCTGCATGTGCCGAACATTGCGCGCTTTCTGGTGCTGGACGGCAAAGAGGTGTGGATAGATCCTTCGCCGGGGATAGACGAAGACAGCATTCGGGTCTTTCTGCTGGGCGCTTGTGTCGGAGCCTTGCTGATGCAGCGCGGATTGCTGGTGCTGCGCGGCTGCGCCGTCCGGGTGGGCGACGGCTGTATCTTGTGCCTGGGCGATTCTGCTTCGGGGAAAACCACGCTGGCTGCGGCGCTGATGCAGCGCGGACATGCTGTTCTGTCCGACGACATAGTCGCCATCGACAACAAGAACTGCGCCATTCCCGGATTTCCCGACCTCAAACTGTGGCACGATGCGGCGAAAAAACTGGGGATACCGACAGAGGGGCTAAGGCGCACACGGTCCTGCATCGAAAAATTCCACGTGCCGCTGGGAGATTTTTTTCAGAATCATCCCCTGCCGGTGCGCAGAATCTATGCGCTCCAGCCGGATAACTCTACTGAATTTCGGCTCGAACACATTGCCGGAATGGAGCGCTTTTCGTGCCTGCATGCGTGCAGCTACAGACCGTTGTATATCGAAAGCATGCAACTCAAGGGCAAGCATTTACAAAGCTGCGCGGCTTTTTCAGGAAACATTCCGATGCAATATTTATTCCGCCCGGAACATCCGTTCATGGTGAAGGAACTGGCGGATTTTATCCTCGCCGACATGGGCAGAACTAAATAAAATGGGCATTTACTGGCTGGCCTCCTATCCCAAATCGGGAAATACCTGGTGTCGTGCCTTTCTGTACAACTATTTGCATAGTGGCGAACAGCCTGCGGACATCAATGAGCTGCGTTTGGGGCGTATGCCCAGTTTAAGAAACTGGATTGACGAAGTGCTGGGATTCGACAGTTCGGAACTGAGCGAAGACGAAGTCGAGCTGTTGAGACCGGATGTCTATCGCTGGGAAAATACTTCCGGAGAAATTTCTTATCGCAAGACCCATGATGCGTACACCTACCTGCCAGACGGCGAGCCTTTGTTTCCTGTGGAAGGCATGTTGGGGGCGATCTACATCATCAGAAATCCTCTCGATGTGGCGGTTTCCTACTCGCACTACAACCATTGCAGCATAGACAGAGCAATCGAACAGATGGGAAAAAACCTTTACTTGTCTCTATCAAGCAACAAGCGCTTGGATATGCATGTGCGCCAGCATTTATTGACCTGGTCGCAGCATGTCGCCAGCTGGGTGGATGCGCCGGGTATCAGAGCCGAGACCCTGCGTTACGAGGACATGCAAAGCGCACCCATCAATGCATTTACTCGATTGGTCCGTTTTCTGGGGTTACCCGACGACGAAGAGCGCATCGCCAGAGCTGTCCGCTTCAGCGAGTTCAACACACTGAAAGCGCAAGAGATCAGCAATGGATTTAAGGATAGCCCCACCGGGGTGCAGGATTTTTTCCGCAAGGGCATCGTCGGCGACTGGGAAAATGTGCTGACCGAGACACAAGTGCACAGAATCATCGCGGATCACGGCGAGATCATGGCGCGCTTCGGCTATCTCGACGCGCTAGGCAATCCCATGGAGGTCTCATGAATGGAGCCGCAATAGAAAATTTCTCTGCATCACCTGCGCTGTTGAGCCAACTTCTGGCGCAACTCGAATCCAGAAATCAGACACAGCCTGGCAATCCGAAATTGCTGTGGCAGATCGCGCAGACATACCGCGCACTGGGCAAGTTCGAGCAGGCCCTGCATTCTTACCGCGCGTTTTTACAAATCGTGCCGGATCATCCCGAGGCGCGCTATTTCGTCACCCTGCTGACCGGGGAAGGCAACGGTGCGTCGCTCGATTCCTGCGACTCTCTGGCGTCACCTTTCTTGCGCTTCGAAAACTTTCTGAACGAAGCCGCACAAAATGAACTGTGGCAGGCTACAGCAGAACTCTTGCCCACGCTGCACGCTTCTGTCGTGGAAGAATACGGCGTGGTCGGGTTAAGCCGGGACACGCGCCGCTCGTCTTCCAACGATGCCGGCCCCTCCATCCGCTCCATTTTCCACGAGCGGGTAGCCGCTCTGGTCAAACGCCATCGCATCATCGAACGGCTGGGCATCCAGAATCTGGACTCCGTGCAAGATTTGCAAATGAGCCTGATCGCCTATGGCGATGGCGATTATTTCAAGCCGCATCGCGATGCGGGGGATATCGCCATTAACCGTTTGCGCGAACTGACTTTCGTCTACCATTTCTTCAGGGAACCCCAGCGCTTCAGCGGCGGTGAGCTGTGTCTGTTCGATGCGGGGCTGGTGAATGGTGGGATCGGCCTGATCAACAATTTTTCCTGTTTCGAACCGCGCCACAACAGCATCCTGTTTTTTCCCAGCCGCGCTTTGCACGAAGTGCGCTCCATCCAATGCTCATCCATCGACCCGCTCGACGGGCGCTTTGCCATCGCGGGCTGGGCGTTACGCCGGGAAAAGAGCAGCGAATAAGCATTTTCTCAGGCGGGGGCATCGTCCCGGCAATGGGCATAAGAACCATGGCGGTCAACGTAATGCAGGAAGACTTGAGAGCATGGACCATGCCGGTTTTCTTCGCGCCAGTGGAGCAATTCCCTGCCCCTGAAAATCAGCGCGTCACCGGCTTGCAGCAAAAATGAATGATGCGCTTTCGCCCGATCCTCCACCCAGACAGGCCAAGCTTCGCCTTCGTATCCCAATGCCAGCGTGGCGGTAATTTCGCAGGCTTCACGGTCGCGGTGCGGTTTCAGTTCATTACCGAGTTCATAACGGCGGGCATAACTGTAGGTCTTGTACAAGTCATGCCCGGCATGCGCTTCGATTTTCGGTAGCAGATGTTCGAGCAATCTCTCGAACAAGACTTCCTTGTAGAAACCGGTTGATCCGGGAACCTGTGTGTCATTGCGATCTCCCCTGCCTGATTCCAGCAGCTTCTCGAAGAATTTATAGTAGGCGGACGTGTCGATCAGCTTGGGAACCAGCAGGTAGCCATTTTTTTGAAAATCGTTCATGTTCGTGACCAGTTTAATCATTCACGGCGCAAGCACCGCTCCATTGCGGATGGTGCCAAGCACCTCAGCCATTATATCCATGGGGGGCAAGCTGTGACGACCTACGCGGTGAGCCAAGCCTAGGTACAAGCCCTTTTCTTCCAGCATCAAAAAATCCGCCACCAGACTTGCCAGAATGTCGGTCACGGTTTCTTTGTCCAGATCATGCCCGGCTGCGGACAGGGCGGTTGTAATGGCCTGGAGCGATTGCGCACGTTCGCAGGCAAGGTAGACCAGACGCACCGCGCCAGTCAATTTGTGTACGCGGCGCACGGCGACAGGGCGCGTATCACCGATGCCGAGACAACCGTTCTGGTCGTAATAGAACAATGCGGAAGTCGCGGCCTCCTTCAACCATGTGGCGACTGCCTTGCGCAAGGCGTGCGTGTTGTCGTCGAGCGCTTGGCTGCGTTCGCAATCCCAATCGAAACGGTAGGCGAGCTTGTTCAGCTCAGCCTCATCTACATCGTAGATGTAACGGTAGCTTTCGTTGGGGACAACATCGCGCAGACCGAAGGTTTTCCATTCTTCATACAGCGGGCTGAAGCGCTGCAATCTTATCCGGTAAATTCCAACCTCGTTAGGAGGCGGTAAATGGCTGAGCAGGGGCAGCAAGGCGCTCATACGCCGATAGGATTCCGCTTGCTCGGAGGGAAAGCCGCACAAAATAGACCAAATGACATTTAACCCGAATTCTTTGCACCACTTTAGCAACTGGATATTTTGCAGGGCGCTGACCCCCTTGCGCATCAGCCGCAGCACATCGTCGTCCAGACTTTCGATGCCGGGCAGCAGGCTGACAACGCCCGCCGCCGCCAGTGCGGCGAGTTGGTCTTTGCGGATATTGGACTTGATCGCAATGTGCAGCCTTTTTTTCACGGGCAACGCAGCCAACGGGGCCATCACGCTGTCGATCAATTTCAGGTCGAGAATTTCATCATTCGCGACGATGCCGTATTCGGGATAACGCTCCAGCAGCGAAGTAATTTCCCGGTACACCCGCTCGGGCGACTTGCGCCTAAAGCGCAGAGCCGTGGCGTTTTCGGAGCAGAAAATACAATGGTGTTTTTGCCCCCACCAACAACCGCGCGAGGTTTCTACCGGAACCCACACCGGCCCCATCCATGCTTCCCGCACCTCAAAAAAGTCGTCGAAAGCGGGGATGGGCAGGCTGTCCAATTCTGGCTCCGGCGCGATGCGCGCGGAATAGTCTGTGTCGCCATCCGGGTTACGCCAAAACACGCCGGGTAAGGCAATATTTTTTTCTCCGGCCAGATGACGGCGCACCAACTCAACCAATACCACCTCTCCTGGCCCCGACACCACCGCATCCAGAAAAGGGAACTGGCGAAAGGTCTCGCTGCCCATCACATCGGTGCAGTTGTAACCGCCCAGCACGACCAGGGTTTCGGGGCAGACTTCCTTGAGACGTTTGGCCATCGCGAGACAGGCGAGATGCTGGATATAACAACTGCTTAGCCCCACTACCTTGGGCTGCAGGCGGCGCATGTGTTCGACCCAGTCCTCAATCAGGGCGTGGGCGGCGGGCAAAGCCGTGCGCAACATTTCCGGCAGTTGTTTCAAGCGGCTGTCGGAGGTGAGGGTTTGCTGCTGGTTATGTGTGGACAGAAATTTTATGAAATCATCAGCATCGCCCACGGGCGATAGTACTTGGGAAAACAGCCATTCGCCGACGAGTGTCTGGTTGGTTTGCGAGATATAGTTGTAGTGATCCGTGCCTATCCGCTTCAGGAAATCCAGGTTAGGTGTAATACACCTTGGAGCTTATTCCTGCATCCCTCAGGCATTGCGCCAACAGCGACAGGCCGAGGGATGGGCCTTCGGTGATGCCGAAGGGCATCATCAGTAGCGCGACGGTGCAACCTGAACCGGAAGAGTTAGACTTGTGGAGCATCGATATTTATCAAGTTGCAGGGCGACTGATGGAAGTATAGTCGATACTGCCTGCCACCGTGTTTATGTGCGATGATTCGCAGAACAGTTTTGTATATCCGGTTACCTCGATTTGTCGCGGCTGCAAGCGATGTGTGAGAAGTATGGCTGCCTCTTGACGTTGCGGATGCAATGGGCATTCTCCCGAGACTATTACCGCAAGCTGTCCGCAAAATTCAGACGCTTACAGCAGGTGTTTTTCCTGTTGTTGGACGGATTTTCTTGGTTTACCAATATGCTGCGCTTCGGCAATTTTTTCGGTTGCTCATATGGCGAAGATAGGGATTTCAGAACGATGTATTGATAGGCCGCCTTATCGCGGCGGATTGATTGCAGTCAAGGCGTGAAGTGAAATGCATACGGCAACTTTTTTTCTTTCTTCGGGTAGGTGTGGCACACAATGGCTGGCCGAAAATTTGCGGGCTGCGTATGGCACAGAGGCCGATATTGAGCATCGCGGCACGGCTTGGATGCGATCCTTTGGATATTGACGAGACAAAGCTGCGCCAGCGTTACTTCCCATTCTTCTAGGCCGCGTCGCGGTTGCATGCGATTGAATTTCCTGTTGCCAATTGGTAACGATCAGCCCTTCCGTTGCACTTCTACAAAACGCAGTTCTGGGTTATTCCCGAGCTGGTAATGAAACTGCAACTCTTCGCCGCCGCTAAACTTGCCGCGCAGGCGGTAAGGCAAGGTCAAGCTGCAATCGTAATTCTGCAAACGATGTTGGGCGTAGACGACGATGTTTGTCAGGAGGTGCGGCCTGTATTTGCTTTCCATCGGCGAGGGGATTGTTACTTTTCCGGCGGGCAGGGTGTCGCCTTCCATACCCTTCCAGCTCTGGATGTTGGCGGCATCCAGCTCGAAAATTTTTCCGAGATATATCCTGTCCCGATCAGGTTTGGGGAATTCGCCGACGTAATCGGCGGGCATGAATACATGTTCGCGCGACCAGTTAATCAGGCATACCTCGACGCTGACAGACTGGGGAATCATGCGCGCACTGGGGGCTTGGTGCAGCAGATGCCGGGCGATTGTGACCTGAGGCTCGTTGTGCAGGGCGACCGCCATGGTTTCGCTGACGATGACGTCGGGAGTTTTATCCGCCGGAATCCGGTAGCGCGTGGCATCGGCGCAGATGAAGTCATCCACGTAGTGGCCGAGGCCGAACAGGTCTAGCAGTTCGCGGGCTTTTTCGAGGCATTCCGGGTGGATGTCCAGCAATGTAAAAACGACTTTTTCGCGAGAAAATACCGTCATCAGCGGCACGGCCAGCAAGGCGTATGGGCCGCAGCCGGCGTACAGGACTCGAACGGGGCGATGCGAGGTATCTTGGGCAGCATCGTTAATGGCATCGTGCAATCCCCGGATGAAGGCGAGCGTCCGGAATAATTCGCGTATGCACATGGCGGCCAGTGTGGGCGAGATCGCTAGCCCATCGTCCAGCCGGGTTTGGCCGTCCGCGATGTCGCGTTCGTGATCTATGCGGAAGTTCGTCACCCACTCGAACAAGTCCCTCAATGCAGTTGCTTGCGGTATAAGGTCGCCCAGTTCCTTTCCGCGATCGATAACCTCCCCGGCGATGCGACGCAATTCGTCCAAATCGTCCTGTCGTTCGCAGGCTGGTGGCATATTCTTCTCGTCACGCATGAATGTCTCCGTCGGTTCGGGAAAGGTGAGTTAGGGAAACGCTGATTAAATCTGTTCGTCCTGAGCCTGTCGAAGGGCGAGCGGATTTAACTCATTGAATAAATTTATTCCTCCATTCATGGTTCGACAAGCTCACCACGAACGGAGGAATAAATCAGCGTCTCCTTAGGTTCGGGCTATGGACCGGGCAGGATAATCGCACGCGGCCGGGGTGGCCGCAATCGAGGGGTTGGCCGCGATGCTTGCCGAGTCGCCGGCTGTTCTGTCATAGTCCCGCGCTGAAAACAATCGTCTGATTTTTCCGAATGCCTTTATATTTCCGCCATTCTGTGGCCACATCGAATTGAAAACGCCTCGCGACACTATCGTCATTGGCGACTATCTGCGCGCATTCCTGCGTTTCGATCCACCCGCGATCCGGCGCGCGGTGCTGTTTAACTTCGCCGCGGCGCTGACCGAGGGTGCCGGGTTGTTGATGCTGTTGCCGCTGCTTACTCTCGCGGGCGTGCTCGGGCAGGGGGCCGGGCAGCAGGGCTGGATGCCGCAGTTCGGCCAGTTTTTTTCCTCGTTCGGCATGGTGTGGAATATCGAGACGGCGCTGCTCGTTTTCGTTGCGCTGATCGTTTTGCAATCGCAACTGGCGCTGCACCGGGAGCGCGTATCCCATGCCTTGTATCTGCATTTCGGCGATCACTTGCGCAAGGCTCTGTATGCCGCGATCTCACGCGCCAACTGGAGTTTTCTCAGCGGACGGCACAGCGGCGAGCTGGTCGGTGTGCTCACCGGCGAGGTTCAGCGCATCGGCAGCGGCACGTATTTTCTGCTGCGTTTTTTTGCGATGGCAGTTCTTGGGTTGGCCTATCTCGCGGTGGCGTTGTGGCTTTCGACCTGGCTCACGCTGCTGGCAATGGCGACGGGGCTGACGCTCTGGTTGTTGCTGCGCGGCGCGGATGGGGTGGCAAAGCAGAGCGGCGTGATGCTGAGCCAGGCGAACCGCAATATGTTCGGACAGATACAGGAGTTTTTGTCCGGGATGAAGCTCATCAAGATACACGGAGAAGAGGCGGGCAATGTGCAGCGCTTCAATGCCGAGGTCGGGCAGGTCAGCGACCGCTTCATCGAGTTTCAGCGAGTCAACAGCCGGGTGCAGGCGGTGTACCGGGTGGGCGGGGCGGTGGCGCTAGCGGTGGTCAGCTACGCGGCGCTGGTCTGGTTCGAGTTGCCGACGGCGCATTTGCTGGTGATGATCGCGATCTTCGCACGCATGTTGCCCCAGCTCGCCGAGTTGCATCGCGGCAGGCAGCAGTTGCTGCACATGCTGCCTGCGTTTGCCGCATGGCGCAGGCTGGTGGATGCGTGCGAGGCGCATCGCGATCCGGTGGAGTCGCGGGGTGAGCCGGTGTCGTTGACGCAGGGTATCGCGTTCGAGCGGGTCGATTTCAGCCATCCGCAATCCCATCATTCGTTGCGCGTCGGGCAGTTGCTCATCCCGGCCATGAAGACCACGGCGATCATCGGCGTCTCAGGTTCCGGCAAGACGACGTTGCTCGATCTGTTGAGCGGCTTGCTGGCACCCGATAGCGGAGCCATTGCCGTCGACGGCGTGCCGTTGCAGCAACTGCCCGGCTGGCGGCAAAGCATCGCCTACATTCCGCAGGAGACGCATATCCAGAATGGAACCATCCGCGAGAATCTGAGTTGGGGAAATGCCGCCCCGAGCGAGGAGCAGATCGCCGAGGCGCTGGCGCAGTCGGCGCTGGCCGAATTGGTGCAACGCTTGCCGCGCGGACTCGACACCGAAGTCGGCGAGCGCGGCGTCAAACTTTCCGGCGGCGAGAAACAGCGCCTCGCGCTGGCGCGCGCACTGCTCAGAAAACCGCAACTGCTTATCCTCGACGAGGCCACCAGCGCGCTCGATGCGGACAATCACCGGCTGGTGCTCGATTCGATACGCGCGCTGCACGGCAGCATGACGGTGCTGGTCGTCACGCACAGGCACGAAGAGCTTGCCGGGCTGATCGATGGCATGGTGCGGGTGGAGGAGGGCGTAGTCGGGGCATGGCAACCGGTCGGGAGCGATTTGTGACACTCGCCGAATCGGCCCGCGCCAGGAAATTGATACTCGATGCGCTGCATCTCGATAGCGCACGGCCCGACCTTGCATCAGTGATGCGGATGCAGGCTGAGGATTGGGATGAGTTCTTGCGGCTGGCGGGGATGCACAGGCTCGGCCCCATGCTGCACGCCAAGCTGGCGCGAGGCGATCTTGCCGAAGCCGTTCCCCAAGAGGTGAAGGACAGGCTGAAGGTCGCGCACCGCAAACATACCCTGCGCAACCTGAAGATCTATCGCGAACTGGTGACGGTGACGCGTATCCTTGATGCCGCACAGATTCCCTCGATTGCCCTGAAAGGCGCTTTCCTCGCGCAATTCGCCTATGCCGAGCCGGGACTGAGGCCGATGCGCGATCTGGATCTGCTGTTGCGGACGGAGCAGGCGGTGCAGGCATTCGAGCTGCTCAGGGCGCACGGATACCGATCCATGTTCGAGGGCGCACCCGAGGCGTATTTCGCGGACCGGATACATCTCCCGCCGCTGACCGGGCCGGGCGGCATCAGCGTCGAATTGCACCATCGCCTGACGCCGCCGGGCGGGCAAGCTGCCGGTTTCGAGGAGGGGCTGTGGGCGCGCAGCATATCGAGAACGGTCGTCGGCGTTCCTGTCCGCTTCCTCTGCCCCGAAGACATGCTGCTGCATTTGTGCATACACGCCACCCTGGATCACCAGCTCGATCTGGGGCCGCTGGCGCTGGCGGATGTGGCTTTGTTGGTGGAAAAACAAGCCATCGATTGGCCGGGTTTCATAGGTCTCGTGTCCGACGGAAACTGGCAGCGTTGCGCGCTTGCCGTGCTGTATCTGGCAAGGCGGCATCTGGGCGCAAGGATATCCGACGAGGTGATCGCGGCGCTCGGGGGCGGGGCGGATGAGCAGGCTTGGCTGGAGGCGGCCGAGTATCTGCTGTTTTCCGATCCCGGCGACCACAAGCTGCTGGACTATGACGTCCAGGAGATCCTGTACTCGGGAAAGCTCTCCGAGAGATTGTCGAGGCTGGCCGGTGCGGCATTCCCGCCGCGTTCCGCCATCGCCCGGCACTTCCCGGTCAGCGCCGATTCGCCCATGGCATTCCTGTATTACCCCCGGCGCTGGTATCGCCTGTTTACGGGGAAGCTGCCAGGACTATTGAAGGCGCATGTTGGACGCAAGCAGTCGCTGCGGGAGTTGGCGGAACACCGGCGCGCTTTGTGCGGCTGGCTGGAGGATGGGTCACGGTAGGATATATCGCGGTATATGGCAAGTTGATATGGATCGATTTGGCCTGTAAACTGATGCGGATTTAAAGAGTTGCATTCTCTCATCGTGAAAGGCAAGGGGGTGAAAATGAAATACGGCAAAAAAAATGTGGTTGCCTTGTTGACCGTTGTCTTGCTCGGTTGCACTCAGAGCGCAATGGCCCAGTCAAACAGGATCGAAGTGCATCCGACCGCCTGGACTCAACTGGAGCTTAAAGGCACGGATAAAGATCTGGCATCCCGGATAGCCGCGCAGATAACGGCCAATCCGGCTAACGCCGATGCCTTGGTCAAGGCTTTGGTGGCGGCCAATCCGGAACACGCCGAGGCCATTGTGAGTTCGGCTATTGTTACGTTGGATGCGGGCAGTACGTCGAGGATCGTCGCGGCGGCGGTGGCGGCAGCGCCGTCCCGGGCGGCGGCAATTACCAGTACGGCGGTGAAAGCAGCGCCGTCCCAGGCGGCGGCAATTACCAGTGCGGCGGTGGCGGCTGCGCCGTCGCAGGCGGTGACTATCACCGTTGCGGCTTTGGGGTCGGTGCAAAACAAGAATCAGTCGCCGGCAATCATCAACTCGGCGTTACGGGTGGCACCGCGGGATGGTCAGACTGTTGCCGACTTGCAGAGTCTTGCTACCCGTAACTGGACTCCCCAGAACAATACCCAGCAGAACTTTAGCCAGAGCCAGCAGAAATTGAACAGTCCGAACCAGCAGAACGATAACAACTCGCCTCCGCCAGTGGCGCCGGTCGAGAATCTGAGGGGCGGCGCAAGTCCATCCTGAAGCGGATGGATGAGGCTTGATGGGATAAATATTCAATGGCGCAGAGAAGCGTCGTGACAGTCTGTAGTCGCTTGGGGAGAATGAAGTGAAAAAAACACGTTTGATGCAATGTTTGCTTTTCTGCGGCTGCCTGGTCGGGGGCGCGGCTCAGGCTGAGGAGGACTACGCTGTTCCGGAAGATTCCGAATCGCCGGTGCTGCGCGCGGGCGGTGTGGATATCTATCCCGGCTTTTCGCTGGTCGAGAAGCGCAACGACAATCTGTTCAAGTCGGACATCGGCAAGAAAGCTTCCCTGATCACGGTGGTCAGTCCTTCCGTGCTGATGCAGGCAAAGTCCGGCGCGAATATCTATTCGCTGGCCTATGACGCCGACCTTGCCCGTTATGCGCAAAGCACGCCTGATAATTATGACGACCAGAATCTTTCGGCGAATGCCGAGCTGGCTTTTTCCTCGCGCACCACGCTGACACTGACTCCGCAGATCAAGGTCGGTCATGACGATCGCGGCAGCACCTATTCCCTCCCGACGGCCACGCCAAACAGGTGGGATAACACGGGGCTTGCCGGGTCGTTCACCTACGGCAGCGAGGACTCCATCGGCAGGATACAACTGGATGCCGATGCCTACTCCATCCGTTACCGCAATAACCGCGCGGTGACTTCGACCCTTGATCGGGACGTGAGCGACGTCGGCGGCACTTTCTACTATCGCACCTCCCCCAAGATTTACGCGCTCGTCCAGTTGACCGAGACGCGCATCTCGTATGCGGATCCTGCTGCGACCCTGAGCGGCAAGGAGCAGCGCATTTTGCTGGGTGCAACATGGAAGGCGACGGCGCAGACCAGCGGCTCCTTCAAGATCGGCCAGTTGCGCAAGAAGTTCGATTCGGCTGCGCGCACGGGTTTCAGCGGGACGAGTTGGGAAGGCAGCGTGCGCTGGAGCCCGCGCGAATTTGCTTATATCGATTGGATCACCGGGCGGAAGTCCACCGAATCCACAGGCGTGGGCGACTTTGTTTTGCTCACCAGCAACGCGCTGGATTTAGGCTATGACTTGAGCGAGCGCACCAGCCTGCATTTGAATGTGGCCAGATTGGTCGAAGATTTCTCCCTGAGCGGGCGTTCGGATAGCACTCAATCTTATGGTGTGAAAGCGGAATACAAGCTGCGTAAATGGCTGGTGCTGGGCGCGGAATACTCCCATGCCGCCAAGACATCCACCGGATTTACAGGCGTGAGCCCCAATTACACCGGCAATATTATTGCGGTGAGCATCCGAACCGAGCTTTAAACGTGGAACTCGCGTAGCGATTCGTTTGCCCTTTCTCCCGCGTGCGGGGGAAAGTTGGATAGGGGGGGGACGGGCATGGCAAGTTTCATCATCAGGGGCGCTACACTTGCCATACCCGTTAGTCGAGAAGTTGCTTTCTGCCAGAATGGCAGGCCATCGGCCTGCCATGTTTGTCTTTTTGAGGTCCGGATTGTTTTTCGTGAATAGGCGTGACGTGATTATTCGATTGTTTGCTTTGACTGCATTGCTGTTTCTGGCGCGAGTGTCCTTTGCTGCTGAAGATGGCATATCCAATTATCGTCTCGGTTCGGGAGATATCATCAGCATCACCGTGTTCGAGGAAAAAGAACTGAGCCTGGAAAAAATCAAATTGAGCGATGCCGGGTCGATCTCTTATCCGCTGCTGGGCGAGATCAAGGTAAAAGGTCTTACCGTGTCGGAATTGCAGCAGAAAGTCATCTCCGGATTGAAGGGCACTTATTTGATTAATCCGCTGGTGACGGTGTCGGTAGACCAGTACCGTGACGTATTCGTCAACGGGCAGGTACACAAGCCGGGCAACTATCCTTATCAACCTGGCCTGACTGTGCGTAAAGCGGTGTCCATCGCCGGCGGATTCAAGGATCGAGCCAACAAGGATACCGTTTCCATTATCCACGAGCATCAGGACAAACCCGCTGCCGTCAAGGGCGAACCCGGCACGCTGGTCGAGCCCGGCGACACTATTACCGTTGAAGAAAGTTTCTTTTGATGAACCGTGAAAACCAGGATGTTGCCGGTATGGCAACTCCCATTGCCGCAGGCTTGCTCGATTACTGGTTGTTGGTAAAACGGTATCGCAACCAGATCTTCACGTTGACCTTGATGGTGACGTTGCTGGCAGCACTCGTCGTGTTCCAGATGACGCCCATCTATCGCGGGACGGCGCTGTTGCTGATCGAGAACGTCAAGAGCAAGGTACTGACCCTGAACGATCTTTACGGCGGGCAGCGCGACTCGTTGGAGGCGTTCAATTCCCAAGTGCAGATTCTTCATTCGCGTTCGGTAGCTGAGCGAGTGGTCCGAAAGCTGAAGTTGTACGATCATCCGGCCATGAATCCGAGGCTGCAAAAGGGATGGCTTGGCAAAGAATCGACTG
Organism: Gallionella sp.; assembly: GCA_035654695.1. Taxonomy (GTDB): domain Bacteria; phylum Pseudomonadota; class Gammaproteobacteria; order Burkholderiales; family Gallionellaceae; genus Gallionella. Next base: position 57,496 of record DASRWG010000054.1, read on the forward strand.
TCGCCAAAGAAATGACCGAGGATCAGATGGTGGCGGCCCTGGTCGGGAGAGTCTCGGGAGGGCTGACCATCGAGCCGATACTGAGAAGCCAGATCGTCAGGGTCAGCTTCGATTCCCCGGATCCGGAATTGGCCGCCAAGATCGCCAATGCGGTGGTGGACGCCTACATCGACAACGATCTGGAATCGCGTTCCGAAATGACGCAAAAAGCCAGCGGCTGGCTGACTCAGCGCATGGAAGGCATACGTATCAAGCTGGAAGAGTCGGAAAAGGCGTTGCAGCTTTACCGCGAGCAGGAAAACATCGTCGATAACAAAGGCGTGGTGTTAAGCGGAACCGGCAAACAGTTCGAACAGGTCGCGACCAACCTCATCTCCGCGCGCATGCGTTTGTCGGAAGCCCAGGCTGCTTATAATCAGGTCAAGGATCACAAGGGGCAGCCGATCGAGGTGCTGGAGTCGATACCTGCCGTATTGAAGGACTCCACGGTGCAGCAAATGAAGAGCGCGGAGTCCGAGGCGACTCGCAAGGTGAACGAATACAAGAGCCGCTATGCCCCCGCTCATCCCAAGATGATCGCGGCCGAGACGGAACTGAAGTCGGCACGCGAAGGGCTGGGTCAGGCCATCAATGCGGTGATCAACGGCATCTATCGGGAATACGAGATCGCGCGCGACAGCGCGAATGCGGCCGCGGGCGCCAAGGCGCAAACCCAGGCGGAGATCCAGAGCATCTCGCGCAAGGAATCCCAGTTGAGCGTGTTGCAGCGCGAGGTGGACAGCAACAGGCAGTTGTACGACAACTTCATCAACCGGGCAAAAGAGACCGAGGCTACGGCCAATCTGCAATCCACCGTTGGACGCTTGATCGATCCAGCCGTGCAGCCATCTTCCCCGATGAAACCGAAGAAGTTCCAGGTGATAGTCAGCGCATTGCTGCTTGGTTTGCTTGCCAGCGTGGCCTTGGTGCTTTTTCGCGATTATCTGGATAACACCTTGCGCTCGGAACAGGATGTCGAGCGCCGCCTTCATGTGGGCGTCCTCGGGACGGTGCCATTGCTCGACAAAAAAGAGGGGGGCGACAACCCTTCGTCTGTCTTCCTCGGAAATCCGGACTCCATCTTTGCGGAGTCGATACGCGGTCTCCGGACTTCGGTGCTGCTATCCGCCATTGATGAGCCGCACAAGGTCGTGATCGTAACTTCCACCGTACCCGGCGAAGGCAAGACCACTGTCGCGATCAGCTTGGCATTTGCATTGGGACAGATCAAGCGAGTGTTGATTATCGATGCGGATATGCGCCGGCCTATGGTGGGCAAGAATCTTGGCGAAGTGAGCAGCACCGGGGCTGGCTTGGTGGACTTCCTTGCCGGTGAGGCGGAACTTAAGCAATGCATACGCAAGACTTCGAGTCCCAATGTATTCATGCTGCCTGCCGGCAAGCGGCTTAACTCTCCGCTGGAACTGATCTCCTCGCATAAGTTTGGCGACACTATCGAGCAGTTGAAGCAGCAGTTCGATGTGGTAGTGATCGACTGCCCGCCGCTCAAGCCGGTCAGCGATTCTCTGGTTATTTCGCGCCACGCGAACGCGGTGCTGTATGTGGTCAAGGCCGATGGTGCTCCTCATCAGTTGATCGGCACAGCGATCAAGAGCCTGCGCGAAGTCGGCGCGCCTTTGCTGGGGGTTGTGCTCAACCAGATGGACCACAAGAAGGCCGACCGCTACGGGCATTATTCCTATCAGTACAAGTACGCCTACGGGCAGGAGCCGGCCAAGAAGCCCCGGAGTTTCCTGGGTATCAAGATCTAGTCGCACAGAATGAAGCGTTTGCAAGGCACAAGCATTCTGTGGGTTTCAGGAGCGCTTCTGTTATTCGTCGTTTTCTCGGCAGTCCGCATCGGGACTGCCGATTTTCTTTCCGGATATGTCAGGGATGAAATAGCCGCATGGTCAATGGCTCCGCCCGATGCATCCGACCTGGCCGCGGTATCGCGCGCGCTTGACCTGGCGCAGTGGATATCGCCCGGAAATCCTGATCATTATGCAGACATGGCGCGGCTGGATCTGGTGCGCTCCGGCATGCCTGGAACAACCGCTGCCGAAAAAATCGAGCTGCTCAGGCACGGCCTCAAACCGATACGTCAGGCGATAGCCTTGCGTCCGGCATCTTCCTACAGCTGGGCCATTTTGTTGCGGCTCAAGAATGAACTGGGCGAATACGATGCCGAGTTTCGCCGCAGCCTCGAGCGCACAGTTACACTGGGGCCGTGGGAGCCGGAGTTGCAACTCGTCGTGGCCGACGTCGGCTGGAGCGCGTGGGCCGTGTTACCGGGCGCGGAACGGGAGATGGTGAGAGAAAATCTTGTGCGCGGCATGAAGCGGCAAGCCGAAGCGATGCTTGCCATCGCCCAAGCGCACCGCGATGACTGTGGCGGTGTGGGTATGGATGCAGGTTGCTCGCGATGAATCCCCCGGCCTCTCAATTCGAAGACAGGCTGTTCCTCGCGCTGCTGTGCCTGCTGCTCTGGCTGCCCTTGCCGCTGGGCAGCAATCGTCCTTGGGCAGTGGCAATATTCGTGGTATGGATCGGGCTGCTGTCCTTGCTGGGGATCGTCGGGTGGCAGCGCAAACGCGTGACTGCTGGGGTGGCGTTCAGGGGGGCGCGTGCCGCGCTATGGCTGCTGGCGATCTGGCTGGCATACGTTACACTGCAACTGATTCCACTGCCGGTCATGGTGAGGCAATGGCTGTCGCCGGAGAGTCTTGCCGTCTACGGGATGGCGGGAGAAACCGGCTGGGCGCCGCTTTCGCTGCATCCCTATGCAACCTTGCAGTTCTGGCTGAAGAGCGCGGCTTATGCGGCGTTGTTCGCGCTGACACTATTGCTTGTCAACAGCAAGCAGCGCCTGGTGATGCTGGGTTACACGCTGGTGTTCAGCGCGGTGTTCCAAGCGTTCTATGGCAGCATGATGACCTTGTCCGGGATGGAATACGGTTTTTTCATGAAAAAGACTGCCTACCTCGGTTTTGCCACCGGCACGTTCGTGAATCGCAATCATCTCGCGGGTTATCTGGAAATGGCGTCGGCGGTGGGTATCGGCCTGCTGATGGCGACCTCTTACCAGAAAGACCAAGTGCATTCCTGGCGGCAGCGATTGCGCAATCTGGTGAATCTCCTGTTCAGCCAGAAATTGCCGCTCAGGTTGATGCTGGCGACGATGGTGATCGCCCTGGTGTTGACCCGTTCCAGGATGGGCAACACCGCTTTCTTCGCCAGCATGCTGGTGACGGGAGTGATCGCGCTGGCGGTGTTCCGCAGCCAGTCTGCATCATTCGCGCAGATGTTCCGGCGCAGCGACACGCGCTCGGCGGTGATCCTGATTGCCAGCCTGGTCGTGATCGACCTGTTCATCGTGGGCGCGTGGTTCGGCGTGGAAAAAGTGGCCCAGCGCATAGCGGAATCGTCGGTGAGTCATGATGCGGACCGGGTCGATGCCAGCCTCACTACCCTCGCTTTGCTGAATGACTATCCGCTCGTGGGGACCGGGGGAGGCAGTTTCCATCTGGCTTATACGCGTTACCGCGGAGAAGACATCGTGGCGTACTACGACCACACGCATCAGGACTATCTGGAGATCATGGCCGATACCGGCGCGGTCGGCATCGCGCTGCTAGGGTTGGTCGTGCTGACGAGTCTATGGGCTGCGCTGAAGGCGCTGTATCGCCGCCGCGACGGCCTGATGCGCGGCATGGCCTTCTCGTCCATCATGGGCATCGTCGCCTTGCTGATCCACAGCACGGTGGACTTCAATCTGCAGATTCCCGCCAATGCGGCGACCTTCATGGTGATACTGGCGCTGGGCTGGATCGCCTTGCATCTCGATCGCCGCGGCATAGCGGACAGTGAAACGGGAGCCTCGCAACATGGATAACAAACTTGGGGTGCTGTTCGTGTGCACCGCCAATATCTGCCGCTCGCCAATGGCTGAGGCGGTGTTCAGGCACAAGGCGGTTTTGGCAGGACTGGGCGAACGGCTGCTGATCGACTCGGCGGGAACGCACGACTTTCGGATTGGCGAAGCCCCCGATCCGCGGGCACAGAAAGTAGCGGGACAGCGCGGTTATGCGCTGTCCGACTTGCGCGCGCGGCAGATCGCGCGCGCCGATCTCGAACGATTCGATCATGTACTGGCCATGGACATGAAGAACATGTCTGCGTTGCACAGGCTGGGCGAACCAGATCTGTGGCAGAAGCCGAAGCTGTTGCTGACTTACAGCAAGCTCTACAAAGAAAAGGAAATCGCCGATCCCTATGGTGCGGATGAAGAGCATTTCGAATTGGCGCTGGATATGATCGAGAGCGCGACTGACGGGCTGCTCGCTGCGGTCCGGGCTGAACTGCAACGGCGGGAAGAGGGGTAGCTGATCATGTGCGGCATTGCCGGGATATTTTCTTATCGCGCCCAGTCTGTCGATGTGGGCGAGCTGTTCCGCATGCGCGACCATATGGCCAGCCGAGGTCCGGACGGTGCGGGTATATGGCAGGACGATGAAACAGGGATCGGACTGGCGCACCGGCGTCTGGCTATCCTGGATTTGACCGAAAACGGTGCGCAACCGATGAGCACCGCAGATGGGCAACTGCGCATCGTTTTCAAGGGGAAAATCTACAATCACGGCGAGCTGCGTGACCGTCTGGAAGCGAAAGGGCATGTCTTTTTCTCCGGCAGCGATACCGAGGTGCTGCTCCATGCCTACAGGGAATACGGCGAGGCGAAGGTGGACCGCCTGCGCGGCATGTTCGCCTTCGCGATCTGGGATGACAGCAAACCTGGCGTTTTCCTGGCGTGCGATCATTTCGGCATCAAACCGCTCATCCGGCTGGACGAATGGCTAAAGCCGGTCAGTTCGGCCTATGCTAAAGTTGCAGCAATGGAGATGTCGCTGTATATGCGCAACATGCTGTTGCGGGATTCCGATTGGGTGGGCATGGCGCGCTCGCTGGAGATACGCACGCCGATGGTGGATATCGGATTGTTTCGCGCGCTTGCACCTTGCCTGTCTGATCCCGTGAATCAACCCGTTAAAACGATGCTGTGGGGGGCGCCTGCGCGACGGGCTGGTGAGCACCATCGAATATTTCGACCGCTTGCTGAAGCGCAGGCTTGGGTGATGAGGTGAGGGGAATGGCTCGGGCTATCATCGATCCGGCAAGCCTTACCGGAAGGCTGCTGCGGCTGCCGTTGCGGCTCATTCCTCAGCGTGCCGTGATGCCGGTGCTGACGGGGATTAACAAGGGATGCCGTTGGCGGGTGGGAAGCAGCATCCACGGGTGCTGGCTGGGAAACTACGAGTCCGACAAGCAGCGGCTCATTAGTCGATTGGTCAAGCCGGGCATGTCGGCCTGGGACATCGGCGCGAATGCCGGGTTTTATACCCTGGCCATGTCGCGTCTGGCCGGGCATGATGGATGCGTGCATGCCTTCGAGCCGTTGCCGGGGAATGCGGCTCATGTGCATGAACACATCGGATTCAACAACTGCGCCAATGTTATTTTGCACCAGATCGCGCTGTCGGATCGCAAGGGCGAGGCGGCTTTCCGTACTGCAAACAGCAACGCAATGGGCCATTTGGCCACGGGAGGCGATTTGCATGTGCAAACGGCAGCGATGGACGGGCTGATCGAAGACGGCGTTCCGGCACCGGACATCGTGAAAATGGATGTAGAGGGAGCGGAGTCGCTGGTGCTCGATGGCGCGCGCAAATTGCTGGGGATGCAGAGAACCATCTGGCTCATCGCCCTGCATGGTGAGGAACAGCGAAAGGCCGTAGGACGCATCCTGGGCGAATACGGATACCGTTTGTTCACGCTCGGCGGCGAAGAGATATCCGGCGTGGTCGATGTGGATGAGATTTATGCATTGCCCGATGGAATTCCGGGGAGAAGAATGTGAGACTGTTGGTGGTCGGCAACTCCTATTTGACGGCGTTTGCCCAGCGCAAGTACGTGGAAATGAAACGTCTGGATCCCGGGCTGGAACTGAGATTGCTTACTCCGCGCGCCGTCCCCCATTTGTTTCAGCGTTACGAACGGGAGTGCGCATCCGGCCTGTCCGCCGCGGAGGTGATCGACATCCGCGAATTTTTCGGCCGCTCGCACATGACGTATGTGTTTGATCCCCTGCATTTCGCCAGGGTGCTCAGGGAATTCCGGCCGCATCGCATCCACATCGAGGAAGACCCGCATTCCGCCGTGGGACTGGAAACGGTGTTGCTGGCTCGCCTGATCTGTCCTACGGCAAAAATCAGTTTTTTTATCTGGGACAATCTGGCCCGCGTGCCCGGTTTTCCGCTCAACATCGTCAAGCGGCTGTTGACGCGCTATTGTCTGAAGCGGACCGAACTGGTGGTGTGCGGCAATGACGAGGGTGAACGATTGTTGCGGGAAAAGAAAGGATATGCAGGGCGGGCGGTGGTACTGCCCCAGTTGGGGCTGGAGCCCGAGCCCTATCTTGCGCCCCTGGTTCGCCCATTGAAGGATGAGTTGTCCATTCCTCCGGGCGTAGTACTGCTGGGTTTTCTCGGCAGGCTGGTTCCGGAGAAAGGTATCCTGCTGTTGTTGGAAGCCGTGCAGCGGCTCGAACAGGCGAACTGGCGTCTTCTGGTTGTCGGCTCCGGACCGCTGGAGGCGGAAATCGAGGGGAAATGGCAAGAAGTACTGGGAGAGCGTTTGCTGTTTCGCCGTGCGGTGCCCCGCACGGAAGTTACGGACTACATGAAAGCCCTGGATATACTCATCTTGCCCTCTTATGGGACGCCGCGCTGGAAGGAGCAATTCGGCCTGGTGCTGGCGATGGCGATGATGGCCGGCGTCCCTTGCGTGGGATCGTCTTCCGGCGCCATTCCGGAAGTGATGGGGCCGGGCGGACTGGTGTTCAGGGAGCAGGACGCCGCTGATCTGGCTTCGGTGCTGGAACGCCTGCTGGCCGATACGGATTTGCGGCGGGAGCTGGGCGCTGCCGCGCGCGATTTTGCCTTGCGTCACTACACGCATGAGGTGGTGGGGCGGGCGTATCTGGAGCAGTGGGGAGAGACGCCTTGACGCGATCGACGACGGTTCCAGGTGCAGCATGTCCGGGTTGCCTTTCGACCGAGGCGAGCGTATATCGCACCGGCGTGACGGACTTGCTGCATGGCTTTGCAGGGAAGTGGGACTTGCTCGAATGCGGGAATTGCGGGCTGATCTATCTTGCGCCGACCATTCCGGAGAGTCGCATGGGCGATTACTACCCGGAAAACTACGCGGCCTACAGCGCGGGTGAGCTGTCCGCAAGTCCGCTGGTGCGTATCGTAAAGTCGCTGTTGATCCTGCCGTACACCATGAGGTTCGGGCAGCCGGGCTATTTCCCGACGCCGTTCGGGAATGGCCGGTTGCTGGATGTCGGCTGTGGTGCGGGAATTCATGTCCGGCAAATGTCCCAACTGGGCTGGATCTGCACGGGGGTGGATATGTCTCCGCATGCGCTGGAGAGTGCCAGGCGGCTCAATCCCGCTGCAGAATTCCATATGGGATTGGCCGGGGACCTGGCGCCGGGAGAGGCGTTCGACCTCATTTCCATGCACCATGTCCTCGAACATTTGCATCATCCCAGACAAGCTCTCGCCGACTGTTACCAGCGTTTGCGACCCGGCGGCAGGCTGGTTGTCAATGTGCCCAACATCGGCAGCTTCGAGGCCAGGTGTTTTGGCCGTCAGTGGAACGGGCTGGATGCCCCCCGGCATTTGCTGCATTTCAGGGAAAACGTGCTGGAGCGCTTTCTGCAGGAGGCGGGATTCGAGATCGAGGCCAAGAGACCCGGGATGTTTGCCACTTCGGTCAGCGAGAGCCTGACCATGTGTCTTCCCGCCGGCTTGCGCCGGAGATTGCGTCGGTCCAGGCTGGAACATCTGCTGTATCAGGCGCTGTTGCCTTTTACGGCAATTAGTTACCTGCTGGGCAATCGCAGCACGCTGGAAGTCGTTGCCGTGAAGCCGCTGGGTGATAGCGCCGCCAACTCTGCCGTCGATATTTGGGACTGAATTATGTCCATGCTGGATTCCATCAAGTTGCCGCAAACGATCCTGTATATCCGCCGCCTAGTCGAGGAAGTCGCGGCCGGGATGCTTCCGGGGCAGACGGTGATCGACGCCGGGGCGGGCGAGTGCCAATACAAGCCGCTGTTCGATCATGTGCATTATCTGGCCGTGGACTTGTGCGTGGGTGACGCGAACTGGGATTTCTCCCGCATCGACATCAATGCGCCGCTACATGACATTCCGCTTCCGGACGGGACTGCCGACGTGGTGTTATGCACCGAGGTGCTGGAACATGTGCCTAACCCGCACCAGGTCGTTGCCGAGTTGGCGCGCCTGCTGAAGCCGGGGGGGAGTCTGTACCTGACGGTGCCGTTCTCGGCGCGGGAGCATCAGGTTCCCTACGATTTCTTTCGTTACACACAATACGGCGTGCGCTACCTGTGCGAGCAGGCCGGACTGGAAGTGGAATATATCAGGCCGGTGCGCGGAGATTTCTACCGGGCTTACTGTGTGCTCGGCGAGCAGGGAGCACACATCAAGGGCAGGATCTGGCAATGGCCCATATTGCTGCTCAAGCTCTACCTCGCACTGTTCATCGACAAACTGGAGTCCATGGAAAAAGACTGTCATGGCACGTCGGCGTGGCATTGCCGGGCGGTGAAGAAACGATCAGGCTGATGCGATGGCCAGCTTGCTCCAGCCGGCGCAACTGCGGGCCAGCCCTTCTTCATAGGACGAGTTATACAGGCAGCGCTCGGCATCCCATGTCGTATCGCCCGGACGTGCCGCCAGCCCGGAAAAATAATCATGGGACACGGGCTGTATGGCGGGGGCGATGTGGTCGCTCAGCAGCCGTTTGACATCGCTGGCTATCGAGAACCTGGAACAGCGCACCGGGCAGCCTATATGCACGATTCTTTCGCGGGAGCTGTTCCTGTTCCTGACCCTTTCCCATATGATTTCGGCGCAATCCTCGGCGAACAGCGGCGAGAAAAAACGGTCGTCAACCTGAAGTTGCTGTTTCTTCTCTATCATGTCTTCCAGGGGGTTGCGTCGACCCGTGTCCTGGAAAGGCCGTATTCCCAGAACGAAAGTGAACCTGGCAACTTCGGAGTTTTCGATGGACAGGGCCGTTTTTTCAGAAAGAGCTTTCTGCTTCCCATAGTGGGTGATGGGGTCGGGGGTGTCCTCCGGAGAATAGGTCGGGTTGTTTCCGCTGAATACGCCCTGGCTGCTGCTTTGCATGAAATAACAGCCATTCCTGGCTGACCATGCCGCGAGTATTTCCGGCAAACGGACATTCACCTTGTGGTATTTGTCTGGCTCCGATTCAACCATGTCCACCCTGTTTTCCCCGGCCAGGTTGATGATCACATCCGGCCGCAGGGAATCCAGGAAACTGTCGACGTCGTCTTTCTCCGCATCAAAGCGAGTCCATGGGGCGGTCCCGGAACTTCGTCTCGTAAATATTCCCTCGACCCAGTCCGGGCAGGTAATGAGAAGGTGCTGGCCGATTATCCCGCCGGCTCCCAGTATCAATACGGTTTGTTTCTTCACAGGCACTCCATGGCATTGTCCGGGCAGGCATGAAATCCAGCCTTGCACCAAGTCCCGCAGCTATGTCGGGAATGCGGTCCCGACGAAGTATGGCTACTGAATTGAAGTATAATTTAATTTGTCGTTCGCTTCCGTCTGCTCATTCCGTATTTGTCATCTCCCCGGCATGGGGACGATAATAACGTGTCGTCGTCAGTCGGGCGCGTTCATATTTTCAGAAGACGCAACCGCCGGGGGCGGTGACCGTTCAGGGAACTGCTGTGCAAGGCAAAGAAACAATCGCAAATGATGTGATCAAGGTTGTGATTGTCACCTTTAACAATCGACAGCAGATCGGCGGGTGTCTCGATACTCTTGTGCGCGCCTCGGATAAATACCGCCTGGAAGTCATCGTGGTCGATAACGGATCGAGCGACGACACCTTGAGTCTGGTGCGCGATTGCTATCCCCAGGTGTCGATGATAGTCAGCAGCAATCTTGGCTATGCCGGCGGCTGCAACCTGGGCACTCGCGCGGCACTTGAAGAGGGGCGGGAGTATGCCGCCTTTCTTTACCTGAATCCGGATGCGACCTTGCGCGCGGGTTCGCTGGACCAGTTGATGAGTGTGCTGCTGTCCTCGCCCGAAGTCGGCGCGGTGTCGCCGCATATCATGATGCGCAACGGGCGCGTATGCGACAGGCTGAAATCGATGTTCGGCGCGCGGCTTGACGACAAGCCGCTGGCGGGGAGCGATGTCATCCTGTCCGATCGTCTGCATGGTTGCTGTCTGCTGCTCAGGCCGGAGGTTTTCATGAGGGCGGGCTTCATGGATGAGGATTATTTCCTTTACTGGGAGGAAGTGGACTTCGGCCTGCGCGTTATGGAGGCGGGATTCAGTTTGCTGCTCTGTTACGATGTGCTGGTCGAGCATGGCGGAGAGCAGCCGGAACGTCCGCACCGTGTCTACTATATGTGGCGCAACCAGATCCGGTTTGCCGGGAGGAATTTTCCTCCCCTGCGGCGCGTGGTTTTCCTGTTGCGTCGGGGGGCGACTTCACTGCGGGAGTTGGCCGGTTTTGCCGCAAGCAGGCGCTTCGATCTCGTGGGGGCGGCGCTGGCGGGCGTGTTCGCCGGCTTGCGCGGAGAAACGGGAAGAAGCACGAG
>DASRWG010000055.1:0-10786 GCA_035654695.1 Gallionella sp.
CATAAACATATCCCCTCCCCCTTGCAGGGGGAGGGCTAGGGAGGGGGTAGAAGTTGCGCCCCCTCTCCCCACCCCTCTCCCACAAGGGGAGAGGGAGTTAGATGAGGAGCATCACGATGGCACAGACCCACTTCGGTTTCGAGACCGTAGACGAAAAAGACAAGGCCAAAAAGGTCGCCGGCGTGTTCACCTCGGTCGCCAGCAAGTACGACATCATGAACGACCTGATGTCCGTCGGCCTGCACCGCGTGTGGAAACGTTTTGCGGTCGGGCTGGCGAACGTGCATCCCGGCCAGCGAGTGCTCGACGTCGCCGGCGGCTCTGCCGACCTGTCGCGCCTGTTCCTCAAGGAAGTCGGCCCCACCGGCCAGGTCGTGCTGACCGACATCAACAACGCGATGTTGCGCGTGGGCCGCGACCGCCTGCTGGACGAAGGCATCGCCACGCCGACGACCCAGTGCGACGCCGAACACCTGCCCTTCCCCGACAACTATTTCGATGTCGTCAGCATCGCATTCGGCCTGCGCAACGTCACCCACAAGGATGCCGCGCTGCGCGAGATGAAGCGCGTGCTCAAGCCCGGCGGCCGCGTGATCGTGCTGGAATTCTCCAAGGTCGCGAAACCGCTGGAAAAGGCCTACGACCTGTATTCGTTCAAGCTGCTGCCGAAGATGGGTGAGCTCATCGCCAACGATGCCGACAGCTACCGCTACCTCGCCGAATCCATCCGCATGCACCCGGGACAGGAAGAGCTGAAGCAGATGATGCTCGATGCCGGACTGGAGCGAGTCGAGTACTTCAACATGACCGGCGGCGTGGTGGCGGTGCATCGGGGGTACAAGCTGTAACCACGCAATCTACGGAGGAGTTCGAGACATGAAATATCGTGAAGTTGTCATTTTCTCCGGTCATTGCTTTCAAGTCCCCGAGCATATTCAACGTCTCGACTCAAAAAATACCCGAGCATGGCAACTACGCTACGGAAAATGGAAAACGTTCTCCGATCACACTACCGACGGTAGTGGTGCGGGAGCCGCCCTCGCTGCGGCAGTCGCTGAACTTCAGCTTCGGATTCATCGCTTGCCAGCACCAACTGGCCTTAGGCAAGAGCCCAACGCCTCTAAGAACAGCGACCTCCCCGTCGGGGTTTCTGGCCCAATATCAAGGACTCGTAAAGGTCGAAGGGTAGCTGAATACAACTTTGGCGTAACAATCCCAAGATTTGGAGAGAAACCGACCAACACCAACGTATATATCGGAACCGAGAACACAATCACCGACGAGCGATACGAAGAGGCTCTCGCCAAGGCTGTTGATATTCGAAAGAAAGCAGAGAGGGCATATCAAAGTGCCGCCACAAAGGCGAAGCGCGCAGCCAATCAACCAGAGTAAAATCTCGTAGGTCGGGTTAGGCCGCAGGCTGTAACCCGACATCCTGGCATCCAACAAACGTCGGGTTACGCTACGCTAACCCGACCTACATAACTTCAAATATCATTAGCAACCGTATCCATCGTTGGAGATAACACATGAGCGGCTGGGGTTGTCCGCACGAGGTTGACGGCAAATGCCAGAAGGTGCTGAACCGGACCTGCGACATCGGCATGAAAGGCTGCGTGCTGGCCGGGCGGTTCCGCTTCGCGGACGACAGCAAGAACCGCCCGAAGCAGACGTCGGCGGACGCCCCTGCCGGGGAAGGGAGCCGCCCCGCAAACGAACCGGAACAGACCTGACCCTGACGCGCCATGCCCGCCCCGCTCTTCGTTTCTTGGGCTATGCCGCCAACTTGGCGTACAATCCGGCGCAGTGATGTGCGCATAGAACGCACGATGCATATCCCGTACATGACAACCCCGTTCCCGATCGCCCTATAGGCCCGAATTTTGGTATGTCGCAACGCGTAGAAAAACTGGCCGTTCTGTTCGCCGACATCAGCGGCAGCACCGCACTCTATGAGACCCGCGGCGACGAGATGGCTCGCCGGCTGATCGCCCAGTGTATCGCGGTGATGCTACGCGAGATGCAGGCCCATAACGGCACGCTGATCAAGACCATAGGCGATGAGATCATGTGCACCTTCGCCAGCGCCGAGGATGCGTTCCTCGCCGCCTGCGCGATGCAGAACGCGGTCGAGAAGGGCCGGTTCGAGAGCGGTTTCCCGATGCATATCCGCGTCGGCTTCCATTACGGCGACGTGATCTGCGAAGAGGGCGACGTGTTCGGCGACACCGTCAACGTCGCGGCACGGGTCGCCGCAATCACCCGCGCCAGCCAGATCATGACCACCCAGGCGGTCGTCGATGCGCTGACGCCGGCATCGCGCGAGAAGACGCGCCAGATCATGCGCGCCGAGTTCAAGGGCAAGCAGCAGCAGCTCGACATCTCTCTGGTCGTCTGGGAAATGGACGACATGATGAGCACGCGCATCGGCACCCCCGCGTTCCGCAAGACCCCGGACAACATCGACGAGCTGCTGCTGAGCTATCGCGACCAGACACTCAAGGTCAACAAGGAGCGTCGCAGCGTCGTGCTGGGACGCGGCGACGCCTGCGACCTGATCGTGATGAACAACTACGCGTCGCGCCAACACCTGCGGATCGAGCTGCGCTTCGGCAAGTTCGTCGCGGTCGACCAGAGCACCAACGGCACCTATGTCCGCTTCGATGACGGCCATGTGACCCGCCTCCTCCGCGAGGAGATCAACCTGCACGGCAAGGGCTCCCTCAGCCTCGGGCAGAGCTACGCCGAGAACCCGGCCGACCTGGTCGAATTCTCGATCACGTCCCATTACGCCCCGACCGCATCCTGATCCCGTCTTGAGCATCGCCCACCACGCCGCGCCCGGGCGCGGGTTCGAACTGGTCTATCGGGACGAATACCTGCTGGTGGCGGACAAACCCGCCGGCCTGCTGGCCGTGCCGGGACGCGGCGAGGACAAGCAGGACTGCCTGGTCGCGCGGGTGCAGGCCGAATTCCCGGACGCGCTGACGGTGCACCGGCTGGATATGGCGACCTCGGGTCTGATCCTGTTCGCGCGCGGCGCACAGATGCAGGGCCAACTGTCCCGGATGTTCCGCGAACGCCTGATCGAGAAACGCTATGTCGCGCTGGTCACCGGCAAGATCGCGCCCGAGGCGGGCGAGATCGCGCTGCCACTGATCGCCGATTGGCCGAACCGCCCGCGCCAGAAAGTCGATTTCGACATCGGCAAGCCCTCGCTGACGCGCTACCGCCTGCTGGACTACGATGCCGGCAGCGACACCAGTTTCATTGAGCTGGAGCCGGTCACCGGCCGCTCGCACCAGCTGCGCGTGCACCTGCTGTCCGTCGGACACGCCATCGTCGGCGACGAACTATACGGCGGCCGGCCGGCCGGGCGGCTGATGCTGCATGCCTGCATGCTGGGCTTCGCCCATCCTGTCGGCGGCCAGCCGCTGACCGCGACCAGCGCAGCTCCGTTCTGTTCGCCGGCCGATGCTATACTTTCACCCGTTTAGTCTTAACCACTGATGAGGAAACGCATGAAACGCTTTTTGACCCTGTTGACCATCGCCATGACCTGCCTGACCCTGTTCGCCGCAACGGCCGAAGCCAAGCGCCTGGGCGGAGGCGGCAGCTTCGGCAAGCAGCGCTCGATGTCGCCGCAACAGGCGCAGCAGGCTCCCGCCGCGACGCCCACCCCGATGCAGAACGCGACCCCGGCAAAGCAGGGCAACAAATGGATGGGCCCGCTGGCCGGCATCGCCGCAGGCCTGGGTCTGGCCGCGCTGGCCTCGCACTTCGGCTTCGGCGAAGAACTGGGCGTGCTGCTGATGATCGTGCTCGCGGTCGTCGCGGTGATGTTCCTGGTGGCGATGCTGCGCAAGAAGCAGCAGCCTGCGGCGATGCAATACGCCGGCGCGGGCGCTCCTTACGGCGGCGCACAGCAGCCAATGTCGCAACCAGTCTCCGCCTCTGCCGCCGCAGCCCCGGCGCAGAGCGCGCGCAACATCCCGGCGGACTTCCCGGTCGACAGCTTCCTGCGCAGCGCCAAGACCAGCTTCATCCGCCTGCAGGCCGCGAATGACCGCAAGGACCTGAACGACATTCGCGAATACACCACGCCCGAGATGTTCGCCGAGATCTCGATGCAAATGCAGGAGCGCGACGACGCGCCGCAAAAGACCGACGTGCTGTCCATCAATACCGACCTGCTTGAAGTGGCGAACGAGGGCGATTACGCGATCGCCAGCGTCCGTTTCACCGGCCAGTTGCGCGAAAACAACGGCGCGCCCGAAAGCATCGACGAGATCTGGCACGTGCAGAAGGACCTGCGCGACGACAAGTCGGTCTGGCTGCTCGCCGGCATCCAGCAGACCGCGCTGAATTAATCCTCCCGATGTTCGCCCCCACCGCCGCAGCGCTTAACCACCTGCTCCAGCAGAACCGCTGGGCGCTGCCGCGGCTGGCGCGCTTCGCCGGCAAGACGGCGCGATTCGACATCGCGCCGTTTTCCTTTGCATGGACCGTGCTGCCGGACGGCGTGCTGGCCAGCGCCGACAACTCGACCAGCGCCGATGCGGTCTGCATCATCCCGCCGTCGCTGCTGCCGCGCCTCGCGCTGCACGACGAACGCGCGCATGCCGACATCCGCAGCGAGGGCGACGCCGCGATGCTCGCGGAGATTTTCTTCCTATTCCGCAACCTGCGCTGGGATGCGGCGGAAGACCTGAGCCGCGTCACCGGCGACGTCGCTGCGGAACGCATCGTACAGGCGGCGCATGACGGCAAACAGCACCTGCAAAACGCCGCGCTGAACCTGTCTCAGGCCGCCGCGGAGTATCTGACCGAGGAACGTCCGCTGCTGGTCAAGCCGGCGCAGATCGCCACCTTCGTGCAACAGGTGGACACCCTGCGCGACGACATCGCCCGCCTCGAACAGCGCGTTGCCCGCCTGAAATCCTCCGGTAATTCCTGATGCTGCGCCTGTTGCGTTTATTGAAGATCGTCTTCGTCGTGCTGCGTTTCGGGCTGGACGAGTTCCTGCTCGCCCACGCCAAGGTGCGCTGGATGCGCCCGCCGCTGAACCTGATGCTGTTCTTCCGCGACACCTCGCGCCCGCGCGCGGAGCGGCTGCGGCTCGCGCTGGAGGCGCTGGGCCCCATCTTCGTCAAGTTCGGCCAGATGCTGTCCACGCGACGCGACCTGATGCCCGCCGACCTCGCCGACGAACTGGCCAAGCTGCAGGACCAGGTTCCGCCCTTCCCTTCCTCACAGGCGGTCGCGATGCTGGAGGCCGCCTACGGCAAGCCGCTGAGCGCGGTGTTCAGGAGCTTCGACGAGACGCCGGTCGCCAGCGCCTCGGTCGCGCAGGTGCATTTCGCGGTGCTGCCGGACGGTCGCGATGCGGCGGTGAAGATCCTGCGTCCCGGTATCGCCAGCGTGATCGAGCACGACCTCGCGCTGCTCGACATCTGCGCGGACCTGATCGAGCGCCTGTGGTCCGAAGGCCGCCGCCTCAAGCCGCACGAGGTCGTGGGCGAATTCGAGAAGTCGCTGCGCGACGAGCTCGACCTGATGCGCGAAGCCTCCAGCGCCAGCCAGCTGAAGCGCAACTTCGCCAATTCGCCGCTGCTGGTGGTGCCGGAGATCTATTGGGACTTCTGCAGCAGCGAAGTGATGGTAATGCAGCGCATGTACGGCATCCCGATCAGCCAGGTCGACGCGCTGCGCGAGGCCGGCATCGATGTCCCACGACTGGCGGCGAACGGCGTCGAGATCTTCTATTCGCAGGTGTTCCGCGACGGCTTCTTCCATGCCGACATGCATCCGGGCAACGTGCAGGTCGCGCTCGATGGCCGCTACATCGCGCTGGACTTCGGCATCATGGGCACACTGACCGACAGCGACAAGCACTACCTCGCGCAGAACTTCATCGCCTTCTTCCGCCGCGACTACAAGCGCGTCGCCGAGGTGCACATCGAATCCGGCTGGGCGCCCGCCGACACCCGCGTGGACGAGCTCGAAGGCGCGATCCGCTCGGTATGCGAACCGATCTTCGACCGGCCGCTGCGCGAGGTGTCGTTCGGCCGCGTGCTGCTGCGCCTGTTCCAAATCTCGCGCCGCTTCGGAATCGAGGTCCAGCCGCAACTGGTGCTGCTGCAGAAGACGCTGCTGAACATCGAAGGCCTGGGACTGCAACTCGATCCCGAACTCGACCTGTGGAAGACCGCCAAGCCCTGGCTGGAAAGCTGGATGAACGAACAGATCGGCTGGCGCGGCTTCCTGAAATCGCTGCGCGAGGAAGCGCCGCGCTACGCGACGCTGCTGCCGCAGCTGCCGCGCCTGCTGCACCGCCACCTGGAAACCAGCCACCAGACCAGCCTGCACGACACGACCCTGCACAAGGAGCTGGAGCGGCAGAAGAAGATCAACTTCCGCCTGTCGGTCGCGATCGTCGTGGTGCTGGGTCTGCTGGCCTGGCAGACGCTGCGCGTCGGGATGTAGCGCCACATCGGCAAGACGAAAAAAGACCCGCCGCGGCGGGTCTTTTTCATTGGCAGACGCAGGTGAATCAAACAAAAAATCCGCTCTCCCACAGCTCCTCGGTCAGCGTCCGGTAGTCCGCCGCACCCGGGCTGAATGACGCGAACTCGAACACGTCCTGGCCGTGCATCGGGCTGGCGGCCAGCGCCGCGTTCTCGCCGATGCGCGTGGCGCAGACCAGGTTGCCGTACCTTTCCCTGAGCTTCTCGTCCACATCGAACGCAAGCTTGCGCCGCGCATCAAAACGGGTCACGACGATCTTGCGCTCGAAGCGGCGGTTGAGCTTCTTCTCCAGCACGTTCAGCGCGCTGTCCAGACGGTGCACGCCCTGCAGCGACAGGAAGTCCGCCGACACCGGGATCAGCACGCGGTCGGTCGCCAGCAGCGCGTTCAGCGTCAGCACGCCCAGCATCGGGCAGCAGTCGATCAGCACCGGCGAACCGACGAACGCGAGCTCGTCCTGCATGCCGCGGCGCAGCAGCGTCGCCGCCTTGGGATCGCTGCCGAACATCGCGTCGATCTTGGCCAGCTCCAGCGAGGCCGGGATCAGCTGCCAGCCGCGCGGCGTCTTGTGCAGCAGATTCGACAGCGGCGTCTTGTGCTTGAAGAAGCCCGCCATGCCCGCGTCCGGGGCGATCCGCGCCGCACCGCTGGCCAGCGTCAGGTGGCCCTGCGGGTCCATATCGAGCGCGATCGGATTCTGCCGCGCGAGGTTCAGCGCGGCGGTCACGTTCAGACAGGTGGTGGTCTTGCCGACCCCGCCCTTTTGATTGAATACGGCGATCACCGCCATGTTCTTATGGTCTCCACGATTGAGGACATTGCGGGAAGGCGCAGGGATTGCGCGCCCACTTTTCGATGCTGCCTAATATGCCAGAGACGCGGCCGGATTGTGCTGGGAATAGGGGCTGAATATCCCCCGTCCTCGTGCGTTTGAAGCGAAGGACGGGTGTTCCACAGTTACCGACTTGGCAAGAATACAGGGTTTGTGGTTCCGGCACGCCCTTCGGGCTTAACCTGCTGCGCAAGTTCACCCTCGGGTACGAGAGCCTGCGCCGTTAACCGCGCGCAAAGTTCCGTCACTCGACGGTGACGGACTTTGCCAAATTACGCGGTTTATCCACATCCGTGCCCTTGAGGAGGGCGGCGTGATAAGCCAGCAGTTGCACCGGGATCGAATGCAGGATGGGCGAGAGCAGGCCGACGTGGCGCGGGGTGCGGATGACGTGCACGCCTTCGCTTTCGCCGAAGTGGCTGTCGAGGTCGGCGAACACATACACCTGGCCGCCGCGCGCGCGCACTTCCTGCATGTTGGATTTCACCTTTTCCAGCAGCGCGTCGTTCGGGGCGATCACCACCACCGGCATGTTCTCGTCCACCAGCGCCAGCGGGCCGTGCTTCAGTTCGCCCGCCGGGTACGCCTCGGCGTGGATGTAGGAGATTTCCTTGAGCTTGAGCGCGCCTTCCAGCGCGATCGGGTAATGGATGCCGCGGCCGAGGAACAGCGCATGCTGCTTGTCGGCGAAGGCCTTGGCCCATTCGCGTATCTGCGGTTCGAGGTTGAGCGCGTGCTGCACGCTGGCGGGTATCTGGCGCAGCGCCTCCAGCATCTCATGCTCCTGCGCTTGCGACAATGCGCGACGCTGCTTCGCCAGCGTCGCGGTAAGGATGAACAGAGCGACCAGCTGGGTGGTGAACGCCTTGGTCGAGGCGACGCCGATCTCAGCACCGGCGCGGGTGTAGAACACCAGTTTCGAAGCGCGCGGGATGGCGCTCTCCTGCACGTTGCAGATCGACAGCGACTGCGTCTGGCCGAGCGACTTGGCGTGCTTCAGCGCCTCCATCGTATCCAGCGTCTCGCCGGACTGCGAGATGGTGACGATCAGCTGGCGCGGGTTCGGCACCGAGACGCGGTAGCGGTATTCGCTGGCGATCTCGACCGAGGTCGGCAGCCCGGCGATGCTTTCCAGCCAGTATTTGGCGGTGAGGCCTGCGTAATAGCTGGTGCCGGCGGCGAGGATCAGGATGGAGTCGATGTCGCGGAACGTTTCGGCGGCCTCTGCGCCGAACAGCTCGACGTCGAATGCGTTGCTGTCGATCACCGCCTCGATGCTGTCGGTCAACGCGCGCGGCTGCTCGTGGATCTCTTTCTGCATGAAGTGGCTGTACGGCCCGAGCTCCAGCGAGGCCAGCGACACGTCGCTGACATGCACCGGGCGCGCGATGCGGTCGCCGTTGCGGTCGAGCAGCGTGATTCCGCCGCGGGTCAACTCGGCGGAATCGCCGTCTTCCAGATAGATCACCCGACGGGTCGCGGACAGCAGCGCCGATACGTCGGAGGCGATGAAATTCTCGCCCTCGCCCAGGCCGATCAGCAGCGGGCAGCCCATACGCGCACACACCAGACGGTCCGGCGCCTGTCGGCTGACGACCGCGATGGCATAGGCGCCGGTCAGTTCGGCCGCGGCCTGCCGCGTCGCGGCAAACAGGTCGCGGCTCTGCTGGAAATAGTGATGGATCAGGTGCGCGATGACTTCGGTATCGGTCTGCGACTCGAACGCATAACCCAGTTGTTTCAGACGGGTGCGCTGCTCGTCGTGGTTCTCGATGATGCCGTTGTGCACCACGGCGATGTCGTCGCCGGAGACATGCGGATGGGCGTTGAATTCGGTGACGCCGCCATGGGTCGCCCAGCGCGTATGGCCGATGCCGAGATTGCCGGAGAGCCCTTCCCGGTCGGCTCGCCCCTGCATCTCGGCGACGCGGCCCACCGCGCGCACGCGCCGAATCCCGTCCGCGTTTATCACTGCGATGCCCGCCGAATCATAGCCGCGGTATTCCAGACGGCTCAGCCCCTCGACCAGCAAGGGCACGACGTTGTTGTTGGCGATAGCGCCGACGATTCCGCACATTTTTAAACCTCGGGGAAAAGGGAAGGGAAAAGAGCAAAAAGCCTGACGATCACTTCTCGCCCTTCTGTTGTTTCACCGGGCGTTTCCAGCCGGTGACGGTGAGTTGCTTGCTGCGCGACAGCGTCAGTTCGTTGTCCGGCGTGTCCTTGGTGATGGTCGAGCCCGCGCCTATGGTTGCGCCGCGGCCCACCGTCACCGGCGCGACCAGTTGCGTGTCCGAGCCGATGAAGGCGTCGTCGCCAATCACCGTACGGAATTTGTTTGCGCCGTCGTAGTTGCAGGTGATCGTGCCGGCGCCGATGTTGACGCGGCTGCCGACCGTGCTGTCGCCGATGTAGCTCAGGTGGTTGGCCTTGCTGCCCGCCCCGATCTCGCTGTTCTTGATCTCGACGAAGTTGCCGATATGCGCACCGTCCGCCAGCTTCGTGCCGGGACGCAGCCGCGCATAGGGGCCGATGTGACAATTGGCTCCCACCGCGCTGCTGTCGATGTGACTGTAGGGTGCGATGTCGGTGCCGGTGGCGATGGTCGCGTTGCGCAGCACACTGTAAGCGCCCACGCGCACGTTGTCGCCCAGCGTCACCTCGCCCTCGAAGATGCAGCCGACGTCGATCTCGACATCGCGCCCGCAGACCAGCCGGCCGCGCACATCGATGCGCGCCGGATCGGCCAGCGTGACCCCGTGCGCCAGCAGGCGCTCGGCTTCGACCCGCTGCCAGGTGCGCTCCAGCACGGCAAGCTGCATCTTGTTGTTGATGCCTTCGACCTCCCAGCGCTGCGCTGGCTGAACGGTGTGCACCGCAACGCCCTGCCGCACCGCCATGCCGACGATGTCGGTCAGGTAGTACTCGCCCTGCGCATTGTCGTTGCCCAGCCTGCCCAGCCAGTCGCGCAACTGCGGGGTCGGCGCGAGCAGGATGCCGGTGTTCACCTCGCGTATCTCGCGCTGCTCCGCGGTCGCATCCTTCTCCTCGACGATGCACTGCACATCGCCTTGCGAATCGCGCACGATGCGGCCGTAGCCGGTGGGGTTGTCCAGTGTGACCGTCAGCAGCACCAGCCCGTCGCCGGCCTGCTGCATCTGGTGCAACGTGCTGTGCTGGATCAACGGCACGTCGCCGTACAGCACCAGCGTGCGGCCTTCGTCGGACAGGTGCGGCATCGCCTGCTGCACCGCGTGGCCGGTGCCGAGCTGCGGTTCCTGGATCACGAACTGCGCGTCGTATTGCGCCATCGCCTGCGGCACCATCTCGCCGCCATGCCCATACACGACGCAGACGCGCTGCGGAGCCAGCGTCGCCGCGCAGTCCAGCACATGGCGCACCAGCGGCTTGCCCGCGAGCGCATGC
>DASRWG010000056.1:0-65648 GCA_035654695.1 Gallionella sp.
GCCGAAGCCGCCTCCTCCAAACCCGCCGTGACCGCCCCCGCCGCCCAAACCACCTAAGCCGTGGCGGGTTCCGCCCAGCAGCACGAACACGAAGGCCATCGCGCCGGCCAGCAGCGCCACCAGCAACGGTGCGACCGTCAGCCATGCCACCAGCCCCAGCCCGCCGCCGGTCAGCAGCGCCGCGGGGAAGCGTCCGAGCAGCGCGCGCAGTATGCCGCCGACGACCACCACCGCACCGAAGGCGACGAACAGCAGCGATTCGATGTCGCCCTTGTCGCCCGAGATGCCGCGCTGAGGCTCGGGCAAGGGCTCGCCCTCGACGACCTTGATGATCGCCGCCGTGCCGGCGTCTATCCCTTGGTAGAACTCGCCGCGTTTGAAGAACGGGGTGATGATCTCGGCGACGATGCGCTTCGCGGTCGCATCGTTCAGCGCGCCTTCCAGCCCGTAGCCGACCTCGATGCGCATCGTGCGATCCTCCTTCGCGACCAGCAGCAGCACGCCGTCGTCCACGCCCTTGCGCCCGAGCTTCCATGCCTCGGCGACGCGAATGGAATACTGCTCTATGGTCTCGGGCTGGGTGGTCGGCAGGAGCAGCACCGCGACCTGCGCGCCCTTCTTCGCCTCGAATGCGGCGAGTCTGGATTCAAGAGACTGGACCTGTTGCGCGTCCAGCGTAGCAGTGAGGTCGGTGACGCGCGCGGTCAGCGCCGGGACGGCGACCTCCGCCTGCACCGCCCCGGCCAGCAGCAAAGCAAGCAGAACACCCAAAATCCACTGGCAGCATTCATGCAACCCTCCCCTCTCACACTTGTGGGGAGAGCGTAGCGAGGGGGGCGCAGCCGGCCGGGGGAGAGGGTTCGCGAAGGCTTGGACTGTTCTCAACGTTCCCCCTCTCCCTAACCCTCTCCCGCAAGCGGGCGAGGGAATCGGTCAATGGAGTTCATTTACTTCGCCGGCGCGGAAGCGGCGGGTTGAGGCGCTGCGAAATCCACCGCCGGCGGCGCCGAGATCGTCTTCTCGTTCTCCACGGTGAACGACGGCTTGACCGCGTAGCCGAACAGCATCGCCGTCAGGTTGGTCGGGAAGGAGCGCACCGCGACGTTGTATTCCTGCACCGCGTCGATGTAACGCTTGCGCGCCACGGTGATGCGATTCTCCGTCCCTTCGAGCTGCGCCTGCAGGTCGCGGAAGTTCGCGTCGGACTTCAGCTGCGGATAGTTCTCCGACACCACCAGCAAGCGGCTCAGCGCCGAGGTCAGCTGCCCCTGTGCCGCCTGGAAGTTGGCGAAGGCCTGCGGATCGTTGACCAGCTCCGGCGTCGCCTGGATGCTGCCGACCTTCGCGCGCGCCTCGGTGACGCCCAGCAGCACCGCCTGCTCCTGCGCCGCATAGCCCTTCACCGTGTTCACCAGATTGGGGATCAGGTCGGCGCGCCGCTGGTACTGGTTCAGCACCTCCGCCCAGCTCGCCTTGATCTGCTCGTCTGTCGTTTGAAATTGGTTGTAGCCGCAACCGCTCAACAGCACCGTCAGCAAAACCATCCACAAGACACGCATCGTCGACTCCTCAAGATTGAACACGCGGGAAATATAGCACCAATCCCATCCGGAGATGTCCTGGGTCTCCCGTTACCTACTCGTAACGCAGGAAATCCTCCGCCGTCGCGTCGTCCCCGAAGCGCCGGATCAGCGCATCGAGCTCAGGCATCAGGACGTCGTCCTCCTCCTCGTCGAGCACGCCCTCGCCCACCAGCCGTCCGGCCAGCCCCGAAGCGAGCTCGTCCCTCACCTCGCCCAGCGTCAGCGGATTCTCGCGACTCTCCTCGCCGGCGACGGTCTCGATTACGCGTGACAGCGCCTCGCTCGCGAAGGCATGGATGAAGTCGACTGCAGCCGCCGATTCGCCGAACCCCTCGATCAACTCATCCAGTTCGTCCACGACCGACTCGTCGACATCGAAGTGGTGCATCTCCTCGGCCTCGCTGAATTCGATCGGCAGGTCGTTCTCGATGAACGACTTGACCATGGACAGCGTGATGGGCTCGTCCGTCTCCAGGTAGTTGACAATGTTTTCGATGAGGTTCGACAGCTCGGGGCTGACGCGGCTGGAGATGTCTATCGGGTTGCGGATCATGTTCCCTCCTGTGCAATGTGAAGATGCCGTCCACTATAGAGCACAGGAGCCTAGTCCGTTATGGGGGGAATGCTGTAGCCGGGTTTCAGCACATTCGGCGCATTACGCCTTGCTAATGCGTCCTACGAAATATCACTTCAGTCGCCAATCATCTTTGAATCTTTTTAAGGCAACTGCAATTTTGCGTTTCTCCGTCGGCTGCTTTTCTTTGTATAACTCATTAAGGCCCAAATCATATACATCGCGTGCGGGACTGCTCCGATACTCAGGTGAGATCGCCTTTCGCCACAAGAATATTATCAACACGGAGCAAGCCACGGCAGGCAGAAGGAATAGCAATCCGACCACAATATCTAAAAGTGATAGTAATACCCCAACTGGCATGATAATCATTGGGGCAATAGTTAAAAAATTGACGGCTATGCGCCATTGTGGCTTGCAACGAGAAGGAGAGAAAAATAGCCGCAAAATATATGGGATAAGAAATGAAGCTGAAAATGCAATGCGAAACCCCGAGTCATGAAGTGCCGAGTCAGTAAAGCCAAAATGAATGATGGGCGCCAAAAGCCAAAGAATAAAAATCCCCAATAGAATGGAAAAATAGGCAATTAGAGAGTTCATAAAGCCTCACGTTGAGTGCCATGTAAGCTGAATTGCGAATCTAGCAGGAAATCCCCCCGAAACCTATATACCGAAATATATAAGCCCCTTCGCAACTACACGCTCGAAAACCGTAGCGAGCGGCTCGAGTGCAAGGCGCACGGAGCACAGAAACCGGAACGTACTTAAGTCTGTCGCCTTGCGACCCCGGATTTCGACAACGAAGTTGCGGCGTAGGCTCATGCGCAAAGCGCGTGATGCCGGAGCCAACACCGCGCAACGCCGCGAGCGGATGGGTGGCGGCGAAGCCGCCGGGGCCCCTCCGGCCTGCCCCTTGCGGGTAAATCGAGTCGCGCAGTAGGTTTTCTAAACCGCCTGCCCCGCCGCGTACCCCGACGCCCACGCCCACTGGAAGTTATACCCGCCGAGCTGTCCGGTGACATCAACGACTTCGCCGATGAAATACAGCCCCGGCACTTCGTTGCATTCCATGGTCTTGGACGACAGCGCGTGCGTGTCGACGCCGCCGCAGGTGACTTCGGCCTTGGTGTAGCCCAGCGTACCGCTGGGGGTGACTTGCCAGTCGTGGATGCTTGCTGCGATCAGCTTGCGCTGCTTATCGTTGTACTGGTTCAGCGGCAGGTTCTCGACGCCGGCCAGTTCGCCGCACCACGCATCGGCGAAGCTCTTCGGCCACCATTGCGTCAGGTAGTTGCTCAGCAGCTTCTTGCTGCCCTTCTGTTCGGTCAGTTGTTCCAGCATGTCGAGGTCCGGCAGCAGGTCGATGTGCAGCGGCTGGCCGTGTTGCCAGTAGGACGAGATCTGCAGGATCGCCGGGCCGCTGAGACCTCGGTGGGTCACCAGCATGTTCTCGCGGAAGCTGCGTTTGCCGAAGCTGACCGTGACGTCGAGCGACACGCCGGTCAGGTCGGCATAGGGCTTCCAGTCGTCGGGGGCGACGCTCAGCGGCACCAGGCCGGGCTTGGGCTTGACGATGGGGATGCCGAACTGTTGGGCGACATGGTAGCCGTAAGGCGTGGCACCGGCCTTGGGGATGGACAGGCCACCGGTGGCGACGACCAGTGACGGCGCACTGAATGCGCCGCGCGAGGCGGAGACGTGGAACTTGCCCTTTGCGCCCTCTTCCTTCGGTGCGTCGTACTTGATCTCTTCGATTTCGCAGCCCATGAAGCGCTTGACCCCTGCCTCGTCGCATTCGTTGCGCAGCATCGTGACGATGGCCTCGGAGCCGTCGTCGCAAAACAACTGGCCCAGCGTCTTCTCCTGGAAGGCGATGTTGTGCTTGTATAGCAGCGCGATGAAGTCCTGCGGCTTGTAGCGCGCCAGCGCGGAGCGGCAGAAGTTCGGGTTGGACGAGATGTAGTTGTCCGGGCCGACGTCGCGGTTGGTGAAGTTGCAGTTGCCGCCGCCGGAGATGCGTATCTTCTCGGCGAGCTTCTTGGAGTGGTCGATCAGCACCACGGAGCGCCCGCGCTGCGCGGCCTGCATCGCGCACATCAGGCCTGCGGCGCCTGCGCCGATAATGATTACGTCTGTTTTCATGGTTTCTTTCCTGCGCCGCAAGGGCGCGTTGATTGGGATTAACGGGCATGGCAAGTATGCCACCCCTGATTATGAAACTTGCCATGCCCGTTTCCCTCACCTCAATCCTCTCCCGCAAGCGGGCGAGGAGGCGAACGAATCGCTGCGCGAGTTTCGTTAACGTGCGTATCGCCCGACGAAGGCCGATACCGCATCGCGATATTCGATCCAGCCGACCATGCCGCTGTTGCCGTGTTCGCCGCCCTCGATCAGGGTCAGCGCCTTGGGTTGCAGTGCGGCAGCGTAGAGCAGCTGCGCCATCGCCACCGGCACCCGCCGGTCCCAGGTGCCGTGGATCAGCAGCACCGGGAGCTTCAGCGTTGCGATCTTCTGCAGCGAGTCGAAGCGCTGGTTCAGCAGCGCCCCGACCGGCAGGTAGCCGTATTCCAGTTCGCCCATCGCCTGCATCGAGGTGAAGGTGCTCTCGGCGATCAGCCCCGCCGCGTCGGGATGGCGCGTCGCCAGATCGATCGCGACCGCGCCGCCCAGCGAATGGCCGTAGATGAAGGCACGCCGCGGATGGATGCCGCGCACCTTGAGCATATATTGCCATGCCGCCTCGGCGTCCTCGTACACCTTTGCTTCGGTGGGCGGGCCGCCGGTGCTCTTGCCGTAGCCGCGGTAGTCCGCCAGCATCACGTTGTACCCGAGATCGTGCAGGCGCCGCACATGGTCGAGGTTGTGGCTGATGTTGCGGTAGTTGCCGTGGAAATAGAGTATCGTCACCGCACCCGGCTGTTCCGCCGGGATCCACCAGCCGTGCAGCTCGGCGCTGCCGACCGGGATGCGCAGCTCCTCGAAAGGCATCCCCAGCCTTGCCGGCGTGGTCTGTATCTCCGGGCTGGGTTCGAACACCTGCTGCGTCTGTGACGACCACATGTAACCGCAGGCCGCGAGATAGGACATCGCCGCGGCGATGCCGGCCCAGGCGATCAGGCGTCTCAGCGTCACGCCGCGCCTTCCAGCTGCTTCCACAGGCACGCGCCCTTGCTGGCCTTGTCGATGTCGGCCAGCTGCTGCATATGGGCGGACAGCTCCTCCTCGGTCGGCTGCAGCACGCGCAGCGGCGGGCGGGTGCCGTCCAGTTCCCGCACCGCGGCCTGGCGTTCGGCGGGGGCCTGCTGGTCGTCGCCGAGCAGGCTCTCCTGCCCGCGCGTCATCGCGAGGTAGACATCGGCCAGCAGTTCGGTATCCAGCAGCGCGCCGTGCAGCGTGCGGTGCGCGTTGTCGATCTCGTAGCGGCTGCATAACGCGTCCAGGCTGTTCTTCTTGCCCGGATGCATCTCGCGCGCGACCTTCAGCGTGTCGGTCACCGGGTTGGTCAGCGGCGGCAGCCCGAGCAGGTTGAGCTCATGGTTCAGGAAGCCCATGTCGAACGGCGCGTTGTGGATGATCAGCTCAGCGTCGCCGATGAATTCCAGGAAGCTGGACGCGATGTCGGCGAACTTCGCCCGCCCGCGCAGCATGTCCCAGGTAAAGCCGTGCACCCGCGCGGCGTCCTCGTCGACCTCGCGCTCGGGGTCGAGGTAATGGTGGAAGTGATTCTTCGACACGCGGCGCCCCTCCAGCACGATGGCCGCCACTTCGATGATGCGGTGTCCGCCAGCGGGACTCAGACCGGTGGTTTCGGTGTCCAGTACGATCCTACGCATGCTTGCTCCCTTGCACCGATTCCACGCCGCGGTTCGCCAGCTGGTCGGCGCGTTCGTTGCCGTCGTGGCCCGCATGGCCCTTGACCCAGATCCATTCGATCTCGTGCTGCGCCGCGAGCGCATCCAGCCTGCGCCACAGGTCTTCGTTCTTCACCGGCTTCTTGTCCGCGGTCTTCCAGCCGCGTTTCTTCCAGCCTTCCAGCCACTCGGTGATGCCCTGCAGCACATACTTGGAATCGGTATGCAATTTAATACTGCAGTGGCGCTTCAGCGCCTCCAGCGCCGAGATCGCGCCCATCAGCTCCATGCGGTTGTTGGTGGTCTGCGCCTCGCCGCCGAACAGCTCGCGCTCCTTGCCCTTGGTGCGCAGCAGCGCCCCCCAGCCGCCGACGCCGGGATTGCCCTTGCACGCGCCGTCGGTGAATATCTCCACGATTTCTTTATCCATGCTTTATATCTATTCAAATGTTTCCGTAGGGGCACGGCGTGCCGTGCCCTCGCAATGCGTAATCCTGTTGTTCAGTTTGGGTGCGGACGGCAGCAGCCTGCCCACCAGCCCCTCGTTCCATTGCGGCTTGATCAGCCGCATTCCCGGCACGCGCTTCACCGCATGCAGGCAATACACCCCACCGCCCACGGCCCACCAGCGGTCGCCCGCCTTCTCCATGAAGGCGTAGCGCTCCAGCCATTTGCCGGTCTGGAACGGCGGCGCATATGCCGCGAAGCGCCCGCCCGCCACCTCGAAACCCAGCAGCGCCAGCCAGTCCTTCAACCTCAGCAGATTGACGAAATGTCCGTTCCACGGATAGCCCTGCTTGCAGCCCAGCATGCGTCGCATTCCCCACAGGCTGAAAGGATTGAAGCCGGTGATGATCAGGTTGCCCTCCGGCATCAGCACCCGCTCCACCTCGCGCAGGATGTGGTGCGGGTGCTCGGAGAACTCCAGCACATGCGGCATCAGCACCAGATCCAGGCTGCCGGTCTCGAACGGCAGTTCGGCGCAGATCAGCCTCACGTCGCTGCCCGCCTGTTTGCCGGCGGTAAAACGCAACGGCATGCGGCTGCCGCGCAGGAAATCGTGCTCGGGCAGGCCCAGCTGCATCGCATTGAAGCCGAAGATGTCGCCCACGGTACGGTCGAAATACGCCTGCTCGCGCGCCAGCACGTAAGCCCCCTGCTCGGTGGCGAACCACTCGCTCAGACTCTGCGCTGTTGACTTACAATTCGGCATCGCCCACCACCCGTCCACTCCATGTTGACCATCGCCGCCATTCCCGCGCTGCAGGATAACTACATCTGGGCCATCCATGACGACACCCACGTCGCGCTGGTCGATCCCGGCGAGGCCGCGCCCGCGCTGGAATTCATCGAGACCCGCGGCCTGGTGCTGACGGCCATCCTGTGCACCCACCGCCACCCCGACCATATCGGCGGCATCGCGGAATTGCGCGGAGTATACAACGTACCGGTGCACGGACGGCGGCATCCCGGCACACTACGCATCGCCGCGAACCGCCACATCACCGTCGACCTGCACGAAGGCGACCGCCTGCGGCTGGATGCGCCGGAACTGGCGCTAGACATCCTGGACATCCCCGGCCATCTGGAAGACCACATCGCCTATTTCGCACCGGGCATGCTGTTCTGCGGCGACGTGATGTTCGGTGCAGGCTGCGGGCGCAACTTCGAAGGCACGCTGGCGCAACTGCACGACTCGCTGCAGCGCCTCGCCCGCCTGCCGGACGACACCCACGTCTACTGCGCCCACGAATACACCGCCGCCAACCTGCGCTTCGCGCTGGCCTGCGAGCCGGACAATCCGGCGATCCGGCAGCGCATCGAAACCACCCGGCAACTGCGCACTGCCGGCCTGCCCTCGCTCCCCTCCACCATCGCGCTCGAAAAAGCCACTAACCCCTTCCTGCGCTGCAACGAACCTGAAATCGCCCGCACACTGCAGGCCCGGGGCCTCGCCGGTACCGGCGAACTCGCCGTATTCACCGCCCTGCGCGAGTGGCGCAATCATTTTTGATTGCGGGGGATCATTTTCGATTGCGGGAAAGAGCGTTCTGGTTTATCCTGCGCGCCCTTTCGGAATGGCGGATGCAGCATCAAGCGCCGGCCTGTTCCAAAAGAACCATCTGGAGAGGTGGATGAGCGGTTTAAGTCGCACGCCTGGAAAGCGTGTGTGGGGTAATACCCCACCGCGGGTTCGAATCCCGCCCTCTCCGCCAAATAAACAAAGACACCCGCAAGGGTGTCTTTTCATTTGCGGGATGAGAACCCTCGGGTTCGACTAGCGAGCACCGCTCGCGCAGGATGCCGAAGGCAGTCCCGAGCATTGCGAGGGATGAGGTTTTCGCGGAGGCAACGCGAAACCCGAACAATCCCGCCCTCTCCGCCAAATACAAAACCGTCCCTTGTGGACGGTTTTTTTATTTTCCCGGCATCACGCAGCCGCGCTCTCAGCCCTTGAGGCCCAGGTCATCCACATAGGGCGCGCAGGGATACTGGAAAGCGACCGGTCCGTCCGGCTGGGCGTGCACAAACTGGCGGACGAACGGGTCCTGCGATATATCGATCTCGGCAGGAGTCCCTTCCGCCACGACCACGCCATCGTGAATAAAGTATGCATAGTCGACGATCTTGAGGGACTCGGACAGGTCGTAGGTCACCACGACCGAAGTGACGCCCAGCGCGTCGTTCAGGCTTCGTATCAGGTTTGCGATGGTGCTGAGCGAGATCGGGTCGAGGCCCGCGAAGGGTTCGTCGTAGATGATCAGCGCGGGATCGGTGGCGATCGCGCGGGCCAGCGCGACGCGACGCTCCATGCCGCCTGACAGTTCGCCCGGCTTCAGGTTGCGGGCGTTGCGCAGCCCGACCGCATGCAGCTTCATCAGCACCAGGTCGCGGATCATTTCCTCGGACAGATCGGTGTGCTCGCGCATCGGAAAAGCCAGATTGTCGTACACCGTCATGTCGGTGAACAGGCCGCTCACCTGGAACATCATGCCCATCTTCAGACGCAGTTTGTACAGCGCGTCGTTATCCAGTTCGTGGACCGTCTGCCCCATGAACTTCACGCTGCCCTGCGACGGCTTGAGCTGGCCGCCGAAATGGCGCAGCAGCGTGCTCTTGCCGCAGCCGCTGCTGCCCAGGATAGCGACGACCTTGCCGCGCGGGATCGTGAGATTGATCCCGTTGAGCACCTTGTGCGGGCCGTAGGCGAAGTGAAGATCACTGACCTCGACCAGATTTTCCGCAGATTTTTCCAAGATCAAACTACCCCGGTTAGTTTCGTGCGAGCGATACCGACACCATTCATCACCCCAGCACTTTACGATATACCTCGATGTAAGCTCCCGCGCTACGCTTCCAACTGAAGTCCTTGCCCATGCAATTCTTGCACAGCGCTTTCCAGCGTTTGTCGTCGCGGTAGAGTTCGACCGCACGCAGAATGGTCGCATGGAGGTTGTCGGCGGTCATGCCGTTGAACACGAAACCGCTGGCGCTGCCATCCTTCAATGTTTCCGGCGTGCAATCGGTCACCGAATCGGCCAAGCCGCCGGTGGCGTGGACTATCGGCGGCGTGCCGTAGCGCTGGCTGTAGAGCTGGTTCAGGCCACAGGGCTCGAAGCGCGAAGGCATCACGAACATGTCCGCGCCGGCCTCGATCAGGTGCGAGAGTTCTTCGCTGTAGCCGATGTGCGCGGCAATCTTGCCCGGATAACGCGCGGCCAGTTCGCGCGCGGTGTCCTGCATGCCCGCCTCACCGGAGCCCAATATCGCGATCTGCACTGGCAGTTCGACCAGACGCGGCGCGATCTCCAGCAGCAGGTCCAGCCCCTTCTGGTAGGTCAGGCGGCTGATCACGCCGAGCAGCGGCGTGTCCGCTTCGACGGCCAACCCCATGCGCTGCTGCACCGCCTGCTTGTTGGCCGCCTTGCCGGTTATGCGCGCGGCACTGTATTTCTTCGCGAGATAGCCGTCGTCGGCCGGATTCCACTCGCCGGTATCGATGCCGTTGAGGATGCCGGTGAGGTGGTCGCGCCGTTGCGCCAGCAAGCCCTGCATTCCGAAGCCCAGCCTCTCGTGCTGGATCTCGTTCGCGTAGTTCGGGCTGACCGTAGTGATGTGGTCGGCGTAATACAGGCCCGCCTTGAGGAACGACAGGTTGCCGTAATACTCGACGCCGTCGATGCCGAAGCTGGACGGCGGCAGGTGCAGCTCGTTCAGCAGATGCGACGGGAACACGCCCTGGAACGCCATGTTGTGGATGGTCATCACGCTCGGCGTCCTGCTGTGCCAATGATGCAGGTAGGCCGGCGCAAGGCCGGTCTGCCAGTCGTTGCAGTGCAGGATGTCCGCCCGCCAGGGTAGCGGCGTATCGCCGCTGGCGAGGATCGCGGCGACGCGGGACAGCAGCGCGAAACGCCGCGCGTTGTCGCCCCAGTCCTGTCCCGCGGTGTCCTGGTACGGGCCGCCGGCGCGCTGGTAAAGCTCGGGACAATCGAGCACCAGCAGCGGTATGTCGTTCTCGGTGTCTCCCGCCAGCAGGCGCGCGGGCGGGAAGCCCGGCAAGGTATCGAATGTTGCGACGACCTCGTGCTGCGACATCTGCGCGAGCACCGGCGTATAGCCCGGCAACAGCACGCGCACGTCGACGCCGAGCGCTCGCAAGGCGGCGGGCAGCGCACCGCTGACGTCGGCGAGGCCGCCGGTCTTGATGAGTGGAGCGATTTCGGAAGTCGCGAACAGGACTTTCAGTTCAGGCATGTTTCTTGTTCTCTGGTGGGGCCGAGTGGCCGGAATCGCGGAATTATAGTACCTCGCGGCGCTCAGCGCTTCTCGGCGTGACCGCCGAACTCGGCGCGCAGCGCGGAGAGCAGTTTGTCGCCGTAGTCTCCTTCGCCCCGCGACGAGAAGCGGTTGAACAGCGCCGCCGTCAGCACCGGCGCGGGCGTGCCGGACTCGATCGCGGCGATGCTGGTCCAGCGCCCTTCGCCGGAATCCGACACCCTGCCGCCGAAGTGCTGCAGTTCCGGATCGTCCTGCAGCGCGTGCGCGGTCAGGTCGAGCAGCCAGGAGCCAACCACGCTGCCGCGACGCCACAGTTCGGCGACCTCCGCGACGTCGATGTCGTAGCGGAACGCCTCCGGTTCACGCAAGGGCGATGTCTCGGCATCCGCGTGATGCGTGGCGCCGCCGACATTGGCGTGGCGAAGCAGGTTGAAGCCCTCGGCGTAGGCCGCCATCAGGCCGTATTCGATACCGTTGTGCACCATCTTGACGAAGTGCCCCGCTCCCGAGACGCCGCAATGCAGGTAGCCCTGCTCGGCCGTGCCCGGCTCGCCGCTGCGCCCTTCGGTGCGCGGGGCGGTTCCGACGCCGGGCGCCAGCGCGGCGAAGACCGGCTGCAGCCGGCCGACCGCGTGATGTTCGCCGCCTATCATCAGGCAATAGCCGCGTTCCAGTCCCCATACGCCGCCGCTGACGCCGACATCGACATAATGGATTCCCTTGGCCGAGAGCCGCCGCGCGCGGATGATGTCGTCCTTGTAGTAGGAGTTGCCGCCATCGATCAGGATGTCGTCCGCACTTAACAGCGGTTCCAGTTCGGCGATGCTGCCGTCGACAATCGCGGCCGGAAGCATCAGCCACACCGCTCGCGGCGCGGCGAGCATGTTCACGAATTCCTGCAAGCTGGCGGCGGGCGTGGCGCCTTCCTTCGCCAGCGTCTGCACCGCATCCTGGTTGCGGTCGTACACCACGCACTGATGCCCGGCCTTTTGCAAACGGCGTACCATGTTCGCGCCCATGCGTCCCAACCCTATCATTCCGATCTGCATCACAACCTCCGGTTCGTAGTTAATTCAATTCGTTCGCGCCGCTCGGTCCAAGTACCACTCCGCATCCTTGACGATTGCCGCGGGCAGCGGCTCGCCTTGCTCTATCCGTTCCAGCGCCGCGCGCTTGCCCGCACCCGCGACCAGAAACAGTTTGTGGCGCGCTGCGTTCAGCGTAGCCATGCCCAGCGAGACGCGTTCCGGCGGCGGCTTGGGCGCACCGAACACCGCAACGACAGCGTCGCGGCTGGCGGTCGCCGGATTGCCGGGAAACAGGCTCGCGGTGTGGCCATCTTCGCCCATGCCCAGCAGCGCCAGATCGAGCGGTTCGCTGCCCAGCGTCGCCGCATAGTTCGTCGCGGCGGCGACCGCGCCGAGTTCGGCCGGGATGCCGTGCACGTTCGCGGCCGGGATCGCGACGTTATCCAGCAGCGTCTCGCGCGCCATGGTGTCGTTGCGTTGTGCGTCGCCTACCGGCAGGCAGCGCTCGTCGCCGAAATAGACCTGCACCCGCGCCCAGTCCAGCGGCAACCCGCGCAGTTGTTCGTAGCAGCGGCGCGGCGTCTCGCCGCCGGCCAGCGCGATGCGGAAAACGCCGCGCGTAGCGATGGCCTCGGCGGCCAGTTCCGCGATGCGGCGTGCCGCAGCACTGCTCAGGCTGTCGATATCTTCGAAGACGAGGCGCTTCACGCGCCCTCCCTCGCCAGTTGTTCGGCGCGCAATGCCGCACCCAGCAAGGCCGTGCGGTCGTTCAGGATCACGCGCACCGGCATCGCTTCCAGCAGCGGCCGCATGCGCCCCTTGTTCAGGAAGGCCTCGATGAAGGCGCCGTCGCGCAGCAACGGCAATATCTTCGGCGCAATGCCGCCGCCCAGATACAGGCCGCCGCTACTCATGGTCTTGAGCGCGAGATTGCCAGCTTCCGCGCCGTACAGGCGCACGAAGCGCTGCAGCGTCTCGACGCAGAGCGCGTCCTTGCCAGCCAGTGCGGCGTTGGAAATCGCCGCCGCGGCATCGTCGTTCTGCATCTCGTCGAGCAGCCATTGCGGCACCTCCGCATGGCGATACATGCACAGGAAGTGGTACAGGCTCAACAGCCCCATGCCGGACACGACGCGCTCCCAGCTGACATGGCCGAACTGCTGCTGCAGGTAGAGGAAAAAGGTCATCTCCAGTTCGTCACTCGCGCAGAAACTGGCATGGCCGCCTTCGGTCGCGAACGGTTGGTGGCGACGCCCGTCCCAGTATAGCCCGGCCTCGCCCAAGCCCGTGCCGGCGGCAATCACCGCAGCGTTGCCGCTGGCGTCCGCCGCGCCTTCTTGCAGCGTCAGCAGGTCGGCCTCGCTCAGCGCGGGAATTCCGCAGGCGGTCGCTTCCAGATCGTTGAGCAGCGCGCAGGAAAAACCGTAGCGTGAATGCAGTTCGTCGGCATCGATGCGCCAGGGCAGATTGGTCGTCTGCACCGCCCTGCCCTGCACCGGCCCGGCGATGCCGAATGCTGCATGCGAGGGCGACTCGACGGTCGAGAGGAACTTGTCCAGCAGTGCCTCGAACGTCACATATTCGCTACTCGGAAAAGTGGCTTCGTGCACGATGCCCACCCGCGCACCGACGACCTCGACCAGCGCTAGCCGCGTCTTGGTCCCGCCGATGTCGCCCGCCAGGAAACGATCGCCCATGTCAGTACGCCTGCAGGTCCGCCCCGCCCGGATTCAGCGAGTGGCGCCAGAACTGGTCATCGCGGTCGAACAGCCGGTAGGTGCCGCGCGGCCCCCAGCTGCCGGCCTGGTAGCCGTTGATGAAGTCGCGCTCCATCGCCCACACCTTGAGGATGGGGTCGACCACGCGCCAGGCCGCTTCGACTTCATCGATGCGCAGGAACAGCGAATGGTCGCCCAGCATCACGTCCAGCAGCAGCCCCTCGTAGGCCTCGTAATCCTCCTCGTCGCCCTTGCGATAGGTCGCGTCCAGGCTGATGGTGCGGGTATGCAGATCGAGACCGGGCACCTTCACCTGCATCTCCATCTTCAGGCAATCGTCGGGCTGAATGCCGAGCATGATCCAGTTGGGCTGCGCCGGGCCGTGGCGGGTGTGGCGCATCAGGTCCTGCGGCGGGCTCTTGAAACGGATGCAGACCGCCGAGCTGTTCTCCGCCATTCGCTTGCCGGTGCGGACATAGAACGGCACGCCGGCCCAGCGCCAGTTGTCGATGAACAGCTTCAGCGCCGCATAGGTCTCAGTGGTGCTGTCCTCCGCCACGCCGGGTTCTTCCAGATAGCCGGGAACCGCCTTGCCGTCGATGGTGCCGCTGGCGTACTGGCCGCGGAAGGCATGGGCATGCACCGAGTTCTGCGTGATCGGCCGTATCGCGCGCAGCACCTTGACCTTCTCGTCGCGCAGGTGCTCGGCGGACATCGACACCGGCGGCTCCATCGCGACCAGCGCCAGCAGTTGCAGCAGATGGCTCTGGATCATGTCGCGCAACGCGCCCGCACCCTCGTAGTAATCGGCGCGGCCTTCGACGCCCAGCGTCTCGGAATGGGTGATCTGCACGTGGTCGATGTAGTGATGGTTCCACAGCGGCTCCAGCAGCATGTTGGCGAAGCGGAACACCATGATGTTCTGCACCGTGCCCTTGCCGAGGTAATGGTCGATGCGGAAGATCTGCGGCTCGTGCAGATGACGGTACAGGCTGGCTTGCAGCGTCTGCGCGGAGAGCAGGTCGTAGCCGAACGGCTTCTCGATCACCACGCGGCGCCAGCCGCTGTTCTGTTTCAGCAGCCCGACGCCGCCGAGCTTCTCCACGATAAGGGGATAGTCCGCCGGGCGCACCGCCATGTAATAGACGATGTTCGCCGGAAAGCCACCGTCGTGTTCGAGGTACTGCAGCAGGCGTCCGTAGGCGGCATCGTCGCCCGGCGGAAGCGCAAAGTAATGCCACCGCGCGAGGAAGCGTTGCAGCGCAGTTTCGTCTATGCCCTGCGGATACAGCGCCTTCAATATGCCGGAAACCGTCTCCAGCCATTCGGCGCGCTCGCGCGGAACGATGTCGCAACCAAGGATCACCGCCTGCTCGGGCAATCGCTTGGCCGCCTCCAGCCGGAACAGCGCCGGAATCAGTTTGCGGCGGCTGAGATTGCCGCCCGCGCCGAAAATCGCCAACGTACAGGGATCCATCGTCTTCATTCGATACGCCTCTATGTGTGACCGTCTCGGATTCTAGCATGCGGGCAACAAGCGCAATGCCCGTCGGATCGGGCATTCGGGAGGATTTATAAATCGTGCGGAATAAATACGGTTGACAACAGAACGCTCGTTCTTTAGGATGCTCAGCACGTTCGTTCTGTATGGATATGACCATGACCGACTTCGATAATGCAACACCGGAATCCAATCCCAAGGATGCCGAGTACCTCGCCAAGTTGCAGGACTATTACGCCGACTGGAAGAGCATCCCCTCCTACGCCTCGCTGTGCGAGGTGTTCGGCATCGCCTCCAAGTCCTGGGTGAAGGCCATCCTCGACCGGCTCGAAAAAGCCGGCTATCTGGAACGCACGCCGGACGGGATGTGGATACCCACGAAACAGTTCTTCGCCCGCCCGCTCGCGGAATCGTCGGTGCCGGCCGGCATGCCGATCACGGTCTCCGCCACGCAGGGCGAGCATTTCGTGATCGACGAGATGCTGATCGACACCCCGTCCAAGACCACGCTGATCCCGGTCAAGGGCGATTCGATGATAGATGCGGGCATCCATGACGGCGACGTCGCGGTGGTGGAGAAGCGCATGAACGCCAACATCGGCGACATCGTCGTGGCGATCGTCGACAACGAGTTCACGCTGAAGACGCTGGACAAGGAGCGCGGCCAGTTCATTTTGCGCCCCGCCAACCAGGCCTATCCGGTGATACGCCCGCAGGGCTCGCTGGAGATATTCGGCGTGCTGACCGGCCTGATCCGCAAGTACAGGAGATAACGCAATGCAACAGACCAGCCTGCACCTCGGCCGCCGAGGCCCCTCACCCGCCCTGCTGTCGCTGACGCATCCCAGCAAGGAGATGTTCCAGCGCCATCGCGCGCTGCTGCGCAAGGCGGTTCCGGCCGGCTATCCGACCGCCGCAGACGACAGCATAGAGCGTCGATTCAGCCTGGATGACCGGCTGATCCAGCACCGGGACACGACCTTCTTCATGCGCGTGACGGGAGAAT
Organism: Gallionella sp.; assembly: GCA_035654695.1. Classification (GTDB taxonomy): domain Bacteria; phylum Pseudomonadota; class Gammaproteobacteria; order Burkholderiales; family Gallionellaceae; genus Gallionella. The sequence continues at coordinate 16,044 of DASRWG010000056.1, forward strand.
CGATGCGCGGTTTGGGCATCTTCGACGGCGACCTGCTTGTCGTGGACCGCTCGGTTCCCGCGACCCACGGCTGCGTGGTGATCGCTGTGCTCGACGGCGAATTCACCGTGAAACAGCTGCTGCACACGCCGTCCGGCAAGGTGCTGCGCGCCGCCCACCCGGACTATTCAGACATGCCTGTCAGACCTGAACAGGAGTTCGACGTGTGGGGTGTGGTGCAGTGGAACGTGCACCGGATGTGACTGGCAAAGCCGCCTGATCTAAAGCGGCATCTGCTCGTAGATGCGGTCGAACAGGCGCACGAGCACACTGGCCCTGAGCGCCATGAGCTGGTCCTGTATCTCCAGCGTCTCCTCCACCATCCTGTCGGCCTGTGCTGCCTCCCGAGCGAGGTGTTTCCTGCGCAGCGTCATGATCGCCAACAGCGAGTTGGCCGCGGCCCGTTTCTCGACATAGTTCCGGTGGCAGAAAGCCAGATGGTTGGCGACATCGCAGAGCTTGCGATCCATCGATGCCAGAAGCAGGGTATCGACCGCCCCTTCCTCGATCGTTATGCAATAGGCCCGCAGGGAAGAACGAAATCCGTCGACGATCATGTTTAATCCGCCATATCCAAACTGGGCCGCATCATAATACGAATCCGCCGGGATCGAACGACCGCCCCGTCTTTCATCCCTTCTCCATGAACTGCTCCAGATGCGCGAGGAAAGCCCGGGTCTTGGCGGGCAGGTAACGCCGCATCGGCATCACCGCCCATGCCGGTACCGTCGGCAGCGACCATTCCGGCAGCACTCTCACCAGCCGCTTGAGTTCCACGTCTTCTACCGCGAACCGGCAAGGCAGCGCGCCTATGCCTGCGCCGTCCAGCAACAGTTGCTGGATCATGTCGGGCGAGTTCAGCGTCAGCCGCCCGGGCGGCACTTCTTCCCATGTTTCCTTGCCGCGCGTCAGCCTCCACGGGATCGCATTCCCCGCTGCGGAAAGCATGCGAATCGACGCATGGTGAACGAGGTCGTCCGGATGTTTCGGCGCCGGATGCAGGGCCAGATAGATCGGGCTGGCATACAAACCCAGGCGCTGCTCGTCGATCTTGCGCGCGACCAGCGTCGCGTCGTCGGCCAGCGCGCCCATGCGAATCGCGAGGTCGTAGCGTTCGCCTATCAGGTCGACTCGACGCGAACTCAGGTCGATGTCCAGCTCTATCTCGGGATGGCTCTCGATGAAGGTCGCGATCGCACGCGAGAAGTGCAGCTTTGCATAATCTCCCGGCATCGAGACTCGCAGTCGACCGCGCGGCTGCACATCCTGGCTGCGTACAAAGTCCTGCACCGTCGCGACTTCTTCCTCCACGCGCCGGCTGTGGTCGAGGAACTCCAGCCCGAATTCGGTCAGCGTCTGGCGGCGGGTGGTGCGTATCAGCAGCTTCTGCCCCAGCAGTTCTTCCAGGTTGCTCAGGCGGCGCGAAACGGTGGCCTTGGGCATGCCCAGCCGTTCGGCGGCGCGCACCAGACTAGCCTGTTCGGCGATGGTGGCGAACAGGATCAGGTCGTCGGCGGAGATGCTCTTTTGTTCCATTTGCGGAACAGTCTATCCCGAACAGGTGGCTTTATCCAATCTTTCACGATGGCTAACATGCAAGCAAATCAGTCAACCAAGGAGGTTGCCATGAATACCACGACTCAAATCACTTTGCGCCAATCGCGCGGCATCGAGCGTCTCGTCGAAGGCGTCGCCACCTCGGACGGCGCGGGCGTGACGCTGACCCGCGTGCTGACCGGCAAGCTGCAGCGCCGCCTCGATCCCTTCCTGATGCTGGACGCGTTCGGCAGCGACGATCCGGACGACTACATCGCCGGTTTCCCCGACCACCCGCATCGCGGCTTCGAGACCGTGACCTATATGCTCGCCGGCCGCATGCGCCACCGCGACAACGCGGGCCACGAAGGGCTACTGGGCGACGGCGGTGTGCAGTGGATGGTCGCCGGTCACGGCGTGATCCACTCCGAGATACCCGAGCAGCAGGACGGATTGATGGAGGGTTTTCAGTTATGGCTGAACCTGCCGGCACAGAGCAAAATGGCCGAACCCTGGTATCAGGATTATGCCAGCGAGAAGATCCCCGAATACACAACTGCGGAGAACGTCACCGTGCGCGTGATCGCCGGCAGCAGCAACGGCGTGGCGGGGCTGGTCGTGCGCGAGGTCACCGAGCCGGTGTATCTGGACATTCACCTCCCCGCGGGCGCATCATTCTCGACCGCGCTGCCCGCGACGCACAACGCCTTCATCTACGTCTATCGCGGCGCGGTTCGGATCGGCGACACAAGGGTGGACGCAAAACGCATGGGCATCCTGGACAATGCGCCGGAAGCCGACGGCGTGACGATCGCGGCGACCGAGGATGCGCGCCTGATCCTGATCGCCGGCAAGCCGCTGAACGAGCCCATCGTGCAATACGGCCCGTTCGTGATGAATACCGAGCAGCAGATACACCAGGCGATAGACGATTTCCGCAACGGGCGCTTCGCCTGACACGCATCACCTTCACCAAGCACATAAGGAGAGCACCATGAACAAAATGATCGCTTTTGCCATTGTTACCCTGATGTCGTCCGCCGCCTTTGCCGCGCCCGAGACTTACGTCATCGACACCACGCACACCAAGCCGCGCTTCGAGTACAACCACCTGGGATTCTCGACGCAGCTCAGCCGCTTCGACACCACCAGCGGCACGATCACGCTGGACCGCGCCGCGAAGACCGGCGCAGTCGATGTGATAATAGACGCGAAATCGGTCAACACCGGCTATGCACTGTTCAACGAACATATCCAGGCGGAAGACTTCTTCGACACGCAGAAGTACCCGACCATCACCTTCAAGTCGGAGAGGATGAAGTTCGACGGGGACAGGCCGGTTGCCGTCGACGGCAACCTGACCGTCAAGGGCATCACCAAGCCGGTGACGCTGACGATCACCTCGTTCAAGTGCATGCCCCATCCGATGCTCAAGAAAGACGCCTGCGGCGCCAACGCCACGACCGTGATCAAACGCTCGGAGTTCAACATGGGCAAGCATGTGCCTTATGTCAGCGACGAGGTCACTCTGACCATACCGGTGGAATCGGTGAAGCAATAACCCATCCGGATAATTTTCGACTTTAAGAAAAAAGGAGCATCACATGAGCAACACCCTGTTCACCCCCGCTACCCTCGGCAATCTGCAACTGAAAAACCGCGTGGTGATGGCGCCGCTGACGCGCTCGCGCGCGACGGGCAATGTCCCGAACGAACTGATGGCGAAGTATTACGGCATGCGCGCCGATGCCGGACTGATCATCACCGAGGGCACGTCGCCTTCTCCGAACGGTCTGGGCTACGCGCGCATTCCCGGCCTGTTTTCGGACGAGCAGGTGCAGGGATGGAAACTGGTGACCGATGCCGTGCATGCCAACGGCGGCAGGATATTCGTGCAGCTGATGCACACCGGGCGCGTCAGCCATCCGGCGAACATGGCGGCGGGAACGCGTATCGTCGCGCCTTCCGCGCTCGCGTTGGCCGGCGATATGTGGACGGACAGCGACGGAATGCAGCCCTATCCCGTGCCGGAAGAGATGAGCGAGGCCGACATCGCCGCAGCCATTGCCGAATATGCCCATGCCGCCAAACTGGCCCTTCAGGCCGGATTCGACGGCGTCGAACTGCATGGGGCGAATGGCTACCTGATCGACCAGTTCTTCAACACGGCGACCAACCAGCGTACCGACCGCTGGGGCGGCAGCATCGAGAACCGCATCCGCTTTGCGGTGGAGGTGGCGAAGGCGGCGGTCGCGGCGATCGGCGCGGAGCGCATCGGCATGCGCATCTCGCCTTATGGCGCATTCAACGGGACGGCTGCGGATGCCGAGATGGATGCAATGTACCTGCGCCTGATCGAGGAACTGAACAAGCTGGGACTGGTTTACATACACATTGTCGACCACAGCTCGATGGGCGCGCCGGAAGTCAGCCCTGTGCTGAAGGCGAAGATACGCAGCACGTTCAAGGGCAGATACATCCTCTCCGGCGGCTACGATGTCGCGCGCGCGAACGCCGATCTCGATGCGAATCGCGGCGACCTGGTGGCGTTCGGCCGGCCGTTCATCTCCAATCCCGACCTGGTGCAGAAACTCCGGACCGACGCCCCCCTGACCGCCCCGGACCCGGGCACGTTCTATACGCCCGGCGAAAAAGGTTATACGGATTATTGATGCCCGGACGCGCCCGCATGGGCGCATTGAAGTGACCAGCGGTTGACGCTGCCGTTGGCATGAGGTATCGCAAGACGAATTGCGGAAAAATGCGGCAGATATCCGAATGGTGCCCGGGACCGGACTTGAACCGGTACGGAGATTTCTCCCCGACGGATTTTAAGTCCGTTGTGTCTACCAATTTCACCACCCGGGCGGGTATCTGGAGGCGCGATCCAGAGTCGAACTGGACTAACCGGATTTGCAATCCGGGGCATAACCGCTTTGCTATCGCGCCGTGCTTCGGAACACTAGCTTTAAATGATTAAGGGAAAGCTAGGATGCTTTCCCTTGGATTTGGAGCGGGAAAAGAGTCTCGAACTCTCGACCTCAACCTTGGCAAGGTTGCGCTCTACCAACTGAGCTATTCCCGCAATTTCAGGTGACACCCTGCGTTTTGGAGCGGGAGAAGAGTCTCGAACTCTCGACCTCAACCTTGGCAAGGTTGCGCTCTACCAACTGAGCTACTCCCGCAAAACGAGTTGCGCATTATAGGGATATTCGAATTTCTGTCAACAATTCCGTTAAAGAATGTTAGCGATCCGCATCAAGCTCGAACAGCCGGAAGAAATTTTCGGTGGTGCACTGACCGACATCCGCCAGCGTCATGCCGCGCAGCGTCGCGATCTCCTCGGCGACATGCTTCACATAGGCCGGCTGGTTGAGCTTGCCGCGATACGGCACAGGCGCGAGATAAGGCGCGTCGGTCTCGATCAGGATGCGGTCCATCGGCGTACGCTGCGCGACTTCCTTGATCTGTTTGGCGTTCTTGAACGTGACGATGCCGGAGAAGGAGATGTGGAAGCCCATTGCCAGCGCGGCCTCGGCCACTTCCCATGTCTCGGTGAAGCAATGCATCACGCCGCCGATCTCGGCCGCATTCTCTTCCCGCATGATGCGTAGGGTATCTTCCGCCGCTTCGCGGGTGTGGATGATCAGCGGCTTGCCGCTTTCGCGGGCCGCGCGGATGTGATTGCGGAAGCGCTCGCGCTGCCATTCCAGGTCGCCTTTGAGACGGAAGTAGTCTAGCCCGGTCTCGCCGATCGCGACGACCCTGGGATGCGCCGCCAGTTCGACCAGCCGCGCCACGCTGGGCTCTTCGACATCCTCGTAATCGGGATGCACGCCGACAGATGCATAGACGTTCGGATGCTGCTCGGCGAGCGCCAGCACCTGCGGGTAATCGGCCAGGTTGACCGCGACGCACAGCGCGGCGACCACCTCGTTTTCCTGCATGCGCTGCAGCACGCCGGGCAGGTCGGAAACCAGGTCGGGGAAGTTGATGTGGCAGTGCGAATCGACGAACGGCATGGTTACTCGAGCATCAGCTGGCGATAGGAGAACAGCAATGATTCGAAGAACAGCTTCGGGTTCAGCGTGTGCTGCGCCTCGCGTTTCGCGCCTTGCAAATACTTCTGCAGGCGAGCGAGGTTCAGCGGCGTGATCGGCTCGACCAGTTTCCTGATCGCCGCCTCTTCGCCGAGGTGGTAGCGCAACTTGCCGGCCAGCTTCATCGAACTCAGGTCGTAGCTCCATTGCTGCAGCCACTGCACGACCAGCACCTGCTCGGTCTTCTGCAACATTTCGGCCAGCGCGAACACGTCCAGCGACTCCGGCTGGCGCACGGCTCGCAGCAGTTTGGCGCGCTCCTCGCTGCCGATCTGTTCGTCGAGCATGACGGTCTGCAACGGCGAGAATCCGGAGGCCGCGAGCGCCTCGGCGGGATTCTTCACGCCCTGCTCCGCCAGCCAGCGCACCGCCGACTCCGTATCGGGCGGCGACAGCGCGAAAGACAGGCTGCGACTCAATATGGTCGGCAACAGTTGCTGCGGTTTGTGCGACACCAGGATGAACAGCAGGCCCGCCGGCGGCTCTTCGAGGTTCTTCAGCAGCGCGTTCGCTGCATTGGTGTTCATCGCCTCGGCCGGATGGATCATGACCGCGCGCCGCCCGCCCTGATGCGCCGACATGCCGAAGAAGTCGGCCAAGCTGCGCACCTGGTCGACGGATATCTGCTTGCTGGGTTTCTTGCCCGATGCGGACTTGACCTCCTCGCCCTCATCGCCGTCCTGGCTCAACGCATCCGGCTGCAACAGCCGGAAGTCAGGGTGCGAGCCCTGCGAGAACCAGTGGCAAGACGGGCAGCTTCCGCAGGCGAAACCCGCCGCGTCCGGCTGCTCGCACAACAGGCTCTGGGCGAAGCGCATCGCCAGATCGAACTTGCCTATGCCTTGCGCGCCCTTCAGCAACAGGCCGTGCGGCGGACGCTTGCGCAACTCCTGCAAGTTCGCCCAGTCGTTCTTCTGCCAGGGATAGATCTCTTGCATATCAGATGGACAAGACGATCTCTTCGAGCTGGCGCTTGACCTCGGCCATGCTCTGCGCCGCATCGATCACCGCGTAGCGCTGCGGATTCTGTCGCACCCGCTGGTGGTATCCGCCGCGCACGCGCTCGAAGAAATCGCCCTGCTCCTGCTCGAAGCGATCCAGCGAGACGTTGTTCGACAGGCGTTCGCGCGCGACCTCGACCGGCACGTCGAAGAACAGCGTCAGGTCGGGCTGCAGGTCGGCATGCACCCATTGTTCGAGCCGGGCCAGCTTGTCCCAGTCCATGCCGCGCCCGGCCCCCTGATAGGCGAAACTCGCATCGCTGAAGCGGTCCGAGATCACCCACTTCCCCGCCTGCAGCGCCGGCTTGATGACTTGATCGATATGCTCCATGCGCGAAGCGAACATCAGCAGCGCCTCGGTGCCCATGCTCATCGGCTGGTTCAGCAGCATCTCGCGCAATTGCTCGCCCAGCGGCGTGCCGCCCGGCTCGCGCGTGACGACAACATCCAGCCCGCGCTGCCGCAACTGGTCGGCGAACCAGGCCAGGTGCGTGCTCTTGCCGGCGCCGTCCATTCCTTCGAAGGTGATGAATTTGCTCATTGTTGTCAGTTTTTAGTCGTAAGACGTAAGTTAAAAAATGACCGCTGCGCGGCGATCGCTTCCAACTACCAACCTATGTCTAATAACTTTAGACTGCCTTTCCTCATTTTTGGTATTCGTTAACGGCTCGATTGTGTTCGTTAAGGCTGCTGGAGAAATGCGAACTGCCATCCCCGCGCGCCACGAAGTATAACGCGTCGGTCTGCGCCGGATGCAACGCGGCCAGCAACGCATCCTTGCCCGGCAGCGCAATCGGCGTCGGCGTCAGCCCGCCTCGTATGTAGGTGTTGTAGGGATTGTCGGTCAGCAGGTCTTTCTTGCGCAGGTTGCCGTCGAAACTCTGTCCCACGCCGTAGATCACCGTCGGGTCGGTCTGCAACCGCATACCGAGGCGCAAACGGTTGACGAAAACCCCGGCGATCATAGGCCGGTCGCTGGCCGCCCCCGTCTCCTTCTCGACGATGGAGGCCAGGATCAGCGCCTGGTAAGGCGTCTGCAAAGGCAGGTTCGGTTCGCGTGCCGCCCATGCGTCCTGCAGATGCTGCTGCATTGACTGGTAGGCGCTCTGGAATATCGCCAGATCGCTGCTGCCGCTGGCGAAGCTGTAGGTGTCGGGGAAAAACAGCCCCTCCGGATGCGATTCGACTGCGCCTATGCGCTGCAGGATTTCCGCATCGCTCATGTTCAACGTGTCGTGCGTGATATCGGGGCTGGCGTTCAGCGCGTCGCGCATCTGCCGGAACGTCCAGCCTTCGATCACGCTGATGCGGCGCTGGCTGACCCGGCCTTCGGCGATCATGCGCACCAGCTCCAGCATCGATACCGGCTGTTGCAACTCGTAGCTGCCCGCCTGAAGCTGGCCGGATTTGCCGAGCACTCGCACCAGCCAGACGAAGGCCCAATCCTGCTCCAGCAGCCCGCCCTGTTCCATCTCCTTGGCCATGGCCTTCACGCTGCTGCCCGGCTTCAGCGTAAACTCGAACGGCGTGGAGGGCAGCGGCAAGGGGCGCAAAGCATAATAGGCTAAGCTTCCGACAGCCACCAGCGACAGCAAAACGACAATTGCAAACGCGCGCAGCATCAACACTCCTCTCGTTCAAGAGCCGTACGAATCTTTTCGGCGACCGGGAAATGGCTCCAGTGGCGCTGCCCCAGCGCGCGTATCGGCCACAGCCCGATCACGGAATTCACGACGAACAGCTCGTCGGCATGCTGCGCCTCATCCAGCCCGATATCGCGCACCTGTAGCGGCATGCCATGCTGCAGCGCCCAGGCTATCACCCGCCCGCGCTGGATGCCGGCGACCCCGCAGCGCGACAGGTCGGGCGTGAGCAGATGTCCTTGCGACACCGCGAACAGGTTGCTGCGCGTGCCTTCGATCACATGGCCTTCGGCATCCAGCAGCAGCCCCTCGGCGATATCGCGGTCGTGCGTCTGCACATCGCGCAACTCCGCCGCTGCCAGCACGTTCTCCAGCCGGTTCAGGTGTTTGACGCAGGCCAGTCTAGGTTGCGCGGGCAGGCGGATTTGGCACATATGCGCCTTGATGCCTTGTGTCGCCCATTCCCTCGGGTAATCAGGCTGAGGCGAAAAATCCCAGATGCGGGTCGGCGTTGCATCGACCGCGGGCGCATAACCGCGCGCGCCTTCGCCGCGGGTGACGATCAGCTTCACCACACCGTCCGGATGCTGCGCCAGCACCCGATCCAGCTCGGCGAGCAGCAAGGCCTCGTCCGGACAGGCGATGTCCAGCTTGGCGCAATCGTGCTGTAGTTTGAGGTAATGCAGGGACCAGTGCAGCGCTTTGCCGCGTACGACGCTCAGGGTGCGGAACACCCCGTCGCCGTAGAGCAGGCCGCGATCGCGGATGCTGATCGTGTTACCGGGTAGACCGTTGACCAGCATCGCGAGGGACAGAGTTAGATTTTACGGAACACCAGCGAGCCGTTGGTTCCGCCGAAACCGAAGTTGTTGTTGACCGCGACATCGATCTTCATGTCGCGTGCCTCGTTCGCGCAGACATCCAGATCGCACTCCGGGTCCTGCTCGAAGACGTTGATGGTCGGCGGAGCGATCTGGTGATGCACCGCCAGCGCGCAGAACACCGACTCCACGCCCCCCGCGCCGCCCAGCAAGTGGCCGGTCATCGACTTGGTCGAGCTGACCACCAGCTTGTTCGCATAGTCGCCGAACGCCAGCTTGATCGCGTCGGTCTCGTTCTTGTCGCCCAGCGGGGTCGAAGTGCCGTGCGCGTTGACGTAGTTCACGTCCTGCGGATTCAGCCCGGCGTTGCGCAGCGCGTTCAGCATGCTGCGCTTCGGCCCGTCGGTCGAAGGCGAAGTCATGTGGTAGGCATCGCCGCTCATGCCGTAACCGGCCAGCTCGGCGTAGATCTTCGCGCCGCGCGCCTTGGCATGTTCGTATTCTTCCAGCACCAGCACGCCGGCGCCCTCGCCCATCACGAACCCGTCCCTGTCCTTGTCCCATGGACGGCTGGCCGTCGCGGGATCGTCGTTGCGGGTGGACAGCGCGCGCGCGGCGGAGAAACCGCCCACGGCCAGCGGGCTGATCGTCGCCTCGGCGCCGCCGCACACCATCACGTCGGCATCGCCATACTCGATGATGCGGGCGGATTCGCCGATGCAGTGCGTACCGGTGGTACAGGCCGTGACCATGGCCAGATTCGGCCCCTTCAACCCGAACATGATCGACAGGTTGCCCGAGATCATGTTGATGATGGTGCCCGGGATGAAGAACGGCGAGATTTTGCGCGGACCGGAAGCCAGATAGTCGTTGTGCGTGTCCTCGATCATCGGCAGGCCGCCGATGCCGGAACCGATGTTCACGCCGATGCGCTCAGCGTTCTGCTCGGTGACTTGCAGGCCGGAATCCTTGAACGCCTCCATGCCAGCCACGAGACCGAAATGAATGAAACGGTCCATGCGGCGTGCGTCCTTGGCGGGCAGGTACTGCGTCACGTCAAAATCCTTGACCTCGCCGGCCACCTGGCAGGCAAGCTGACTGGGGTCGAAATGACTGATCCTGGTGATGCCCGATTTACCCGCGACGATGTTCTGCCAGGCCGCGGGTATCCCCGTCCCGACCGGGGAGATGATCCCCAGTCCGGTAATAACTACTCTGCGCTTAGACAAACTGACTCCGTTTCAGAAACAGAAGGGGAACAACGAATTACTTTTGGTGAGCCAGGACGTAGTCGATGGCTTGCTGCACGGTTGTGATCTTTTCCGCGTCTTCGTCAGGGATCTCGCACTCGAATTCTTCTTCCAGCGCCATCACCAGTTCGACGGTGTCCAGAGAGTCAGCACCCAGATCGTTGACGAACGAGGACTCGTTCTTGACTTCGGTTTCGTTCACGCCGAGTTGTTCTGCCACGATCTTCTTAACGCGTTGTTCAATAGACATTTAAGACTCCTACCCTGTTTAAGTTAAAAAAGCGGAGGCGATTGTATCAAAACCGCCCGAAATTCCAAAATCGTTAGAATCGGTCCTGATAACGAACCGTGACCGGGTAGCGCCAATCCTTGCCGAACCCCCGTTCTGTGACGCGTATGCCTATCGCGGACTGGCGGCGCTTGTATTCGCTGATGCGGATCATGTGCACCACCCGGCGCACATCCGCCTCCGCGTAACCGCGCGCGATGATCTCCGGAATGGGCATATCCTGCTCGACATAGAAGCCCAGGATCGCGTCCAGCACGTCATAGGGCGGCAGACTGTCCTGATCGGTCTGGTCGGGACGCAGTTCGGCGCTGGGCGGCCGCGTGATGATGCGCTCCGGAATCACCGCCCCCAGCGTGTTGCGGTAGCGCGCCAGCCGGTACACCAGCGTCTTGCAGACATCCTTCAGCACCGCGAAGCCGCCGGCCATGTCGCCGTACAGCGTGGCATAGCCCACCGCCATCTCGGACTTGTTGCCGGTGGTCAGCACCAGCGAACCGAACTTGTTCGACAGCGCCATCAACAAGGTGCCGCGGATGCGCGCCTGCAGGTTCTCCTCGGTCGTATCCGCGGTGCGCCCGGCGAAACTGGCCTGCAAGGTATCCATGTAGCTCTGCAACATGGTCGCGATCGGGAATTCGTCGTAACGCACTCCCAGCTTCGCGACCATCTCGCGCGAATCGACCAGGCTGATATCGGCGGTATAGGCCGACGGCATCATCACCGCATGCACCTTGTCCGCGCCCAGCGCATCCACCGCGACCGCCAGCGTCAGCGCCGAATCGATGCCGCCGGACATGCCCAGCAACACGCCGGGGAAGCGGTTCTTGCCTATGTAATCGCGCACGCCCACGCACAGCGCGCGGTAGACCTCGGCCTCCTCAATCAACGGCGCAACCATTTCGCCGACTGGACGCAGATCCGCCCCCATCTCCAGCATCAGCAGGGACTCGTCGAAGCGCGCGCCCTGTGCAGTCAGGTCGCCGTTGCCGTCCATCGCAAACGAGCCGCCGTCGAACACCAGCTCGTCCTGTCCGCCGACCAGATTGGCGTAGACCACCGCCATACCCGTGTCGGCGATGCGGTCGCGTATGACTTCGTAGCGCGCCTCCTGCTTTTCGAGGGCATAAGGCGAGGCATTGGGCACCAGCAGCACTTGCGCGCCCGCATCGCGCGCCTGAAGCGCAGCCTCAGGCTCCCATATATCGGCGCAGATGTTCAGACCGAAACGGATGCCGTCCAATTCGAACACGCATGACTCCGTGCCGTGATCGAAGTAACGCTCCTCGTCGAACACCGAGTAGTTCGGCAGGTCGTGTTTGAGGTAGGTCGCGGCGACACGCCCGCCGCGCAGCAGCGAAGCCGCGTTGTAATGCTTTCCGCCCCGCGCCAGCGGGTGCCCCACCACCACGGCGATATCCGGCAGCTTCGCGGCGAGTTCTTCCAGCGCCTGCGCGCAAGCCTCGTAAAAACCGGCACGCAGCAGCAAGTCTTCCGGCGGATAACCGCACAGCCCCAGTTCCGGCGTCAACAGCAGTCGCGCCCCCTGCCGTTCGGCCTGCCCGGCGTACTCCAAAATCCGGGCAGCGTTGCCCGACAGGTCGCCCAGCACGCTGTTGATTTGTGCGATTGCCAGTTTCATCGTCAAACATGAAAAAAGTTAAGGACGCGAATCTTACCATCGCGATGCGGGCTTGTTGCGGGCAACAAAAAAGCGGGCCGTCTCCGGCCCGCTCTTGCAGAAAAGCTGCGCGGCAATTTACTCAACCACGCGAACCTTCTTCTCTTCCTTCAGCACCGAGCGAATCTCCACGCGGCGGTTCTGTGCGCGACCTTCAACCGTGTTATTGTCGGCCACGGGCTGTTCCAGACCATAGCCCCTGGTGTTGATGCGCGAGGCGGCAACGCCTTTCCTGACCAGATATTTCTTGACCGAAACCGCACGGCGCTCGGACAGGCCCTGGTTGTATTCCTTGGTGCCGCGGCTGTCGGTATGGCCGCTCACTTCCAGTTGCGCATCCTTGTACTTGGCTGCAAAGCCGACCACCTCATCCAGCTTCCGGATGGAGGTACCGCGCAGCTTGGCCGAGTTGGTGTCGAAATTGGCACCCTCGATGCTGACCGGCTTCTCTTCCAGCAACGTCTTCCAGGTTTCCTTGACAGGTGCGGGTGCGGGTGCGGGCGCCGCGACGGGTGCGGCCTTCGGCGCGACCGGGGCGGCCACCGGAGCGGCTACCGGAGCCGGCGATCCGAAATAGTAGTTCAGGCCGAGGGTGAGATTGTTGTTGTGCAGGTTGGTCGCACCGGTCTTGCCGCGACCGCTGGTGAACTCGCCGGACACACTCCAGCTCGGCGCGAACTTGTATTCCACCCCCACACCGAGATGGACATCGCTGCTGCCGACCGCGCCGGCGGTGCCGTTGCCGCTGGTGCGCGCATAACCGATCTTGGCATAGGGCAGCCAGCTACCGGCATCCAGACCGAGCTTGGCATCCACACCATAGACTTTGCTGCCGTAATTGGACGGAGCCGGGTTGTGCGCAGCCTTGCTGTTGACATCGACGAAGCCGTCCACACCGAGCAGGAAACTCCCCCCCATATTCCAGTTATGGCCGCCTTCGAGGCCGTAGCTGGCCGCAGTCTGCCTATCCACGCCAGTCATGCCGGAAGTGTTGGAACCGATCTTGGCGCCGACCCAGCTGCCGTCGAATTCTCCGGCCTGTGCCGCAGCCGAGCCCAGCAGGGCTGCCAGCAACACAGTATTCATTGCGGTTTTTTTCATATTTTTCTCCTGGATATAGTCATGGGGACGAGCCCGCCGGACGGATACTAGTCCAATAGCAGGATGGATGCCAATACCCTGTACCCATTACCCGTCCGCGAAAACAGCGATTTACAGCCCCGGTTCGCCCAAACGCCGGACATCGTCGGCGAACGGCTCGTCCTGCGACAGTTCGACCAGCTTCTGCGGCAATTGCTTGGTGGGCTTGACGCCCAGTTCCTTGAGCATCTCGGCTTGGCGGATAACGTTGCCGCGGCCGTTGGCAAATTTGTTCAGCGCCCCGTCGTAGGAACGCTTCGCCTGATCAAGCTTGTCGCCCAGATTCTCCAGATCCGCGACGAAGCCGACCAGCTTGTCATAGAGTTCCGCGCCGCGGCTGGCGATGTCCTGCGCGTTGCGATTCTGCTGTTCCTGCCGCCACAGGTGCGCCACGGTGCGCACCACGAACAACAGCGTACTCGGACTGACCAACAGCACGTTTTTCTTCCATGCGTCCTGCCACAACTCGCTGTCGTGCGAAATCGCCAGCATGAAGGCCGGCTCGACCGGGATGAACATCAGCACGAAGTCGAGCGACTTCAGGCCGTAGAGCTGCTGGTAGTTCTTCTCCGACAGCTCCTTGATATGGGCACGCACCGAATCCAGATGGCGCTTCAACGCCCCTTCGCGCTGGTGGTCGGTCTCCGCATTCGCATGTTCCTCGTAAGCCGTCAGCGACACCTTGGCGTCGACGATCAGATGGCGCTCTTCCGGCAGATGCACCACCACGTCCGGCTGCGCGCGCGTGCCGTCCGCGCGGGTATGACTCTCCTGCACATCGTATTCGACCCCCTTGCGCAGCCCCGAAGCTTCCAGCACCCGCTCCAGGATCAGCTCGCCCCAGTTGCCCTGCGCCTTGGCCTGCCCCTTCAGCGCACTTGTGAGATTGTGCGCGTCCTTCGACAACTGGTTGTTCAGCGACATCAGCTGCTTGACCTGCTCGGCCAGCGCGGAACGGTCCTTGCCCTCCTGCACATAGACCTCCTCCACCTTGCCCTGGAACTCGGTGATTTTCACCTTCAGCGGCTCCAGCAACTGGTTGAGATTGGTCTGGTTCTGCTCGGTGAAGCGCTTGGTCTTGTCTTCCAGGATCTCGCCGGCCAGCGTCTTGAAACGGTCCGTCAACTGCGCCTCGGCATTCTGCAACAACTGCAACTTCTCCTGGGTCTGGGTGCGTTCCGCTTCGAGTGTCGTGTTCAACTCGGCGACCTGGGTGTTCAAGCGTTGCCTCTCCGTGGTGAGCTGGTCGCGCAACGCGCCGAGTTCTTCTTTTTCGCGTTGCAGCCGCGTCAGTTGTTCAAGCTGTCCGGCAACCGTCGATTCCGCCGCCCCAAGCTTCTCGCGCAGATCGCCGATCTCCTGCTCCAATTTTTGACTGACGGCCTCGGCAGCGGCATGTTCTGCCGACAGCCGCCTCGCCTCCTCCTGCGCCGCACTCAGCCGCTCCCCCAGTCGCGCCAGTTCGATCTGGCTTTCTGCCTTGGCCTGCGCCAGTGCAGCGGCGGTTCGCTCGCGCTGGATCAGCCGGAATACGGCAGCGCCGGCCAGCAGGCCGACGAGTAAAGAAACGAGAATACTGCCCAACTGCTCCATGCGTATCGACTCCCCAAAATTGCGTTGCAGTATAAATCAGCAGCCTGCGCAAATAAAAAGGGATGCACTCGGCATCCCTTTTTCTACTTCAAGCCAACCGGCGAATTACAAGCCGCGAGCCTGGCGCTTGCGCTCGTTTTCCGACAGGAAACGTTTACGAATCCGGATGGATTGCGGCGTGAGTTCGACCAGTTCGTCGTCGTCGATGAACTCGACCGCGGACTCCAGCGTCAGGCGGATCGGCGGGGTCAGGCGGACGGCTTCGTCGGTGCCGGATGCGCGCACGTTGGTGAGCTTCTTGCCCTTGATCGGGTTGACGATCAGGTCGTTGTCGCGGCTGTGGATGCCGATGACCATGCCTTCGTACAGCTTGTCGCCGGGGGAGACGAACATGCGGCCGCGATCTTCCAGGTTCCACAGCGCATAAGCCACCGCCTCGCCGTTTTCGGCCGAGATCAGCACGCCGTTGTGGCGGCCCGGCAGGTCGGCCTTGACCGGACCGTAGTCGTCGAACACGTGGCCGATCAGGCCGGTGCCGCGCGTCATGGTCATGAAGTCGGACTGGAAGCCGATCAAGCCGCGCGCCGGGATGTGGTACTCCAGGCGGGTGCGGCCCTGGCCGTCCGATTCCATGTTGGTCAACTCACCGCGACGGCGACCGATCTCTTCCATGACCGCGCCCTGATGGCCGTCTTCGAGGTCGATCGACAGGTTCTCGTACGGCTCGCACTTCTCGCCGTTGATGTCCTTGTAAACGACGCGCGGCTTGGCCACGGCCATTTCGAAACCTTCGCGGCGCATGTTTTCCAGCAAAATCGTCAGGTGCAATTCGCCGCGACCGGAGACGCGAAACACGTCGGCGTCCTCGGTATCTTCGACGCGCAGCGCGACGTTGGTCAGCAGCTCCTTGGTCAGGCGGTCGCGGATCTGGCGGCTGGTGACGAACTTGCCTTCGGTGCCGGCCAGCGGCGAGGTGTTCACCATGAAGTCCATCGTCAGCGTCGGCTCGTCCACGGTCAGCATCGGCAGACCGACCGGATTGTCCTTGTCGCAGATCGTCACGCCGATGCCGATCTCTTCCAGACCGGAGACGATGATGATGTCGCCCGCTTCGGCGCTCTCGACCGGCACGCGATCCAGGCCCTGGAAGCCCAGCACCTGGTTGATGCGGCCCGAGCCGACCTGCTGGTCATGATTCATCACCACGACCTGCTGGCCCGGCTTGATGCGGCCGTTCAGCACACGACCGACGCCGAGGCGGCCGGTGAACGTCGAGTAGTCCAGCGCAGCCAGCTGCAATTGCAGCGGCGCATCCGGGCTGCCCGGCGGGGTCGGCACATGCGCGAGCACGGTTTCGAACAGCGGCACCATGTCGTTGGCAGTGCCACCTTGAGACGGCGCATCCTTCAGGTCCAGGCACGCCCAGCCGTTCAGGCCGGATGCATAGATGATCGGGAAGTCGAGTTGCTCGTCGGTCGCGCCCAGCTTGTCGAACAGATCGAAAGTCTGGTTCACGACCCAGTCCGGACGCGCGCCCGGACGGTCGACCTTGTTGATCACAACGATGGGCTTCAGGCCCAGCGCCAGCGCCTTCTTGGTCACGAAGCGGGTCTGTGGCATCGGGCCTTCGACCGCATCGACCAGCAGCAGCACGCCATTCACCATGCCCAGCACCCGCTCCACCTCGCCGCCGAAGTCGGCGTGGCCCGGGGTGTCGACGATGTTGATGTGGTAGTCGCCGTACTTGATCGCGGTGTTCTTCGCGAGAATGGTAATGCCGCGCTCTTTTTCGAGATCGTTGCTGTCCATCACGCGATTGTCCACCTTCTGGTTCTCGCGGAAGGTGCCGGACTGGCGGAGAAGCTGATCGACCAGCGTGGTCTTGCCGTGGTCAACGTGGGCGATGATGGCGATATTGCGGAGGGCGCGGGACATGGTGACTACCTGTGCAAAATTCAAAGGGCGCGCATTCTATCACAAGCACTGCTCAAAAAATGCTCAAAAGAATGAACGGCGCTGAACATCTAATGGCAAACGGCTACTCCTCGACCTGCTTGCACATGCGATGCAACCAATCATCGGCCGCCGCCTCGCTGCGGTTCGCACACAACCACTGATAGCCTGTCCGGGCACAATCGTCCCACATCGAAGGAGCGAGGGAACAGGCCTCTTTCAGGTAATCCAGACCGGTTTCGTTGTCCTCGCCCAGCAGCACACGGCCATAGTAAAAGAGCGGTTTCGGGAAACGCTCTCCGGGGCGCTTAACCAGCGACTGCAACACCACCTTCGCGGATTCGAGCGAACGGAACTCGAACAGCAACAGCCCCAACTCCTGGGCATCCATAACGCTCAACTCTAGCAGCGGCTTCTGTTCCAATTCCGCAATGCGCTCGATCGAGCGGGTATAACGACGATGGTAGCTCTGCCAATTCGATTTCTCCTCTCGCCACCACTGCTCGTCAAACTCCCGCGCCAGCGTCAGGGCAAACTTCCCAAGTAAGGCGTCGGCCGCGCTGACCTTTACCATGCCCGGCAAGACGGCATGCTGCTCCATCGCGATCAAACGCTCGCGCAGGCAGGGATGGGTGTCATGGGCATCCGACTCCAGCTTCCAGGCCTTATTTAGCCGCTCTTTGGTCGCCCACTCGTCCATCGTCACCGCCAGCAGCTTGCTCATCGAAACATAAGGCATGAAGGGAGGCGGCGCATGTTTCGACGCCTGGTCGTACATCTTTTTCCAAAAATTGTTCTGCAGCCAGCCGCCCAGCAGATCGGTGCGCACCAATGCCGAGGCTGCAGCTTGTGCGCCGACAACAGATGTGGACACCGCATCGGACTCATACTCATTCTGGCGGCGCAACACGAAGGTGTACGCATTGAAGTAAGGCGCGAACCAGTCGAGCATGCCGGCCAGAAAACCATTGACCAGATTGTCATCGCGCCGCTCCCGCGCATGATTGTGCAGCATCCCGAAGGTGACGCGCTGCCGCCCTACCCACCGCGAAAATTTGTTGTGACCGCCCGCCAAATGTCCGTACTCATGCGCAAGTACCGCCTTGAATTCCTCCACCGAAACGGCATACATGAGCGGCAGCCCGAGGATCAGATAATTGCGATATCCGCCGAACATGCCGAAGCGCGGATACTGCAAGACACCCGCCATGAATTCGCTAGTGACCAGCACATGATGGACCGGTGCCCCCTGAACATGCTTGCGCAGTTCCGCGAGCATCTCGAACAGCTTCGGCGCCTCCGCCTCGGTCAATTCGCGCTCCTCAGGTGGACGAGAGCGCATGAAAAACATGCGCAACAACATCCACAGGATGGGAACGAGGGCCACGAGCCAGGTCACCAGCAGGTACTTGACGTATACGGCGGTAGAGGCGACCTTCCACAAAAACAACAGGCTGACCAGCAACAAGGAGAGCATCCCGAACAGCACCAGATAGGCCGTCATGCTGATCATCAGCACCCTGGTGCGGAACGAATCCGGCGCATCCAGGGCTTCCCCCTGCAAACTCCAAACCAGCATCTCGTACTTCTGCCTGTCCATGTATCCCCCTCGATAGCGCCGCGCCCTGGCAGTCTCATGACTTCCCTCCCCCGAGTCAATATGCCTGAAGGCCTATATATTTCGGCATATTGTTTCCGGCGCGAGGGTCGTGTAGCGTTGCGACATGCGACCTCTCCAACGTAATCCTATACGTCTGTATAGAATGCAATACCAAACGGGGAACGCGCTACGCCCTTTGGCTATGCCCAGTACATGCTTAGTGCTATTGGCGACTTTGCCGTCTTCTTTTCTTTAGTAAATCTCATGTCGTCCTTTCGTCTTATGGCAATTGTTGAAGTAGCGGAGGACAAGAAAATTCGGTGTCAAGCCGAAGGGTGCGGGCATTCCGTCTACAAGAGAATTCATGTGGTACGAGATGGTGACAGGTTTATTGCCTTAGGCTCCGAGTGCTTCAAAAAGCTCTGTGGTGATGGTTCAGACTCATCTCCTCACTATGGATATGGGAATAGCAAACTGCTAACCGATGCTGAGCGTGCACTGCCAATCGAAAATACGAGGCTACTGATTGAAGCGTTTGAGCGCGAGTATCAAAAGTCAAAAGCTATTGCACCACCTCCTGTTGTTAAGGCATCGCCACCGGTTATGTCTCGTTACATGGCCGAAGAAAAAGTCAAAGAAGAAATGCGAGCCGAAGGTATTAACCCCGAACTACCGGGATGGCGTGGATTTTTTGAGCTGCGGGTCAAAAAAATGATGCAGCAAAATAAATAAAAGAGGCGGTTTCAATTTGTTTTGCTAAATGCTTCGGTGTTATCAAAACAACCCGCGCAGTATTTATCTCTGAAACGATTCGTTTATCCGCAGCGTGGCGCCAGCCTCGCTGCCATCAAAACAAACCGTGTGCGCAGCGCACACAACGCCGCCTTTCCCTTCCCCTGTGCGCCGCCAAGTAGCGGAGGACGGGCGGGGGTAGTCCGACGAATATGTTTGAGCACGTGGCCGCGTAGCGGATCGTGCGAGTTTATGAGGAGGCCCGGCCAGTCGAGCAACGGAGGGAACCGCCGAAGGCGGCGGCAAACCGGGGTCGCCTTCTTCTTGGTTACTTCTTCTTGGCGATGCAAGAAGAAGTAACTTGCTGCCGGGCAACCCCCGGCGGTTTTGCCTTTGACTCTCACCAAAAACAAAGGGGCACGAAATTCCGTGCCCCTCTGCATTCGAGCCGCTAGCGGCTCAACCCGCCATCGTTACAGCGCCATCATCAACTGGTTAATGCGTTTGACGAAGGTCGCCGGATCGTCGAGCTGCCCGCCCTCGGCCAGTAGCGCCTGGTCGAACAGCACCGCGGCCCAGTCGTCGAAGCGCGCTTCTTCGGACTTCAGGCGCAACACCACCGGATGCTGCGGATTGATCTCGAGGATGGGCTGCGACACCGGCGCCTTCTGCCCCGCCGCTTTCAGCAGGCGCGCGAGGTTGCCGCTCATATCGTGCTCGTCGGCCACCAAACAGGCGGGGCTGTCGGTCAGACGGTGCGTGACACGCACTTCCTTGACGCGCTCGGCGAGACTGCTCTTGATCCTGTCGGTCAGCGGCTTGAACTCGTCCGCTTCCTTCTGCTGCGCCTCCTTCTCTTTCTCGTCCTCGAGCTTACCCAAGTCCAGGTCACCCTTCGCGACCGAGGCCAATTGCTTGCCGTCGAATTCGGTCAGGTAGCTCAGCGCCCACTCGTCCACGCGGTCGGACAGCAACAGCACTTCGATGCCCTTCTTGCGGAACACCTCCAGGTGCGGGCTGTTCTTCGCGGCGTTGAAGGTCTCGGCGGTGACGTAATAGATCTTGTCCTGCCCTTCCTTCATGCGGCCGATATAGTCCTTCAGCGACACGCCCTGTTCCGGCGTGTCGGCATGGGTCGAGGCGAAGCGCAGCAGCCCCGCGATCTTGTCCTTGTTGGCGAAATCTTCGCCGACACCTTCCTTCAATACATTGCCGAACGCCTCCCAGAATTTCGCGTACTTCTCCTTGTCGTTCTCTGCCATATCGGACAGCAGGCCCAGCACCTTGCCGGTGCAGCCCTTGCGGATCGCCTCGATGTCCTTGGACTCCTGCAGGATTTCGCGCGACACGTTCAGCGGAAGGTCGGCGGAATCCACCACCCCGCGCACGAAGCGCAGGTATTGCGGCATCAGCTGCTCGGCGTCGTCCATGATGAACACGCGGCGCACGTAGAGCTTGATGCCGTGGCGCGCGTTGCGGTCCCACAGATCGAACGGCGCACGCGCCGGGATGTACAGCAGCTGCGTGTATTCCTGACGGCCCTCAACGCGCGCATGGCTCCAGGCCAGCGGATCATCGAAATCGTGACCGACATGTTTGTAGAACTCCTTGTATTGCTCGTCGGTGATGTCGCTCTTGCTGCGCGCCCACAAGGCGGAAGCCTGATTCACGGTTTCCTCTTCGGAAGTGATCTCCTGCTTGCCGTCCTTCCATTCTTCCTTGAACATCACGATGGGCTGGACGATGTGGTTGGAGTACTTGCGCACGATGCCGCGCAGGCGATGGCCGTCGAGCAGGTCGTCCTGGTCTGCACGCAGGTGCAGCGTGATCTCGGTGCCGCGCGCGGCGCGCTCCACCATCTCGATGGAGAATTCGCCGCCGCCGTCGGATTCCCAGCGCACGCCCTGGTCGGCGTTCTCGCCGGCGCGGCGCGTCGTCACCGTGACCTTGTCGGCGACGATGAATGCGGAATAGAAGCCCACGCCGAACTGCCCGATCAGGTTCGCATCCTTCTGCTGGTCGCCGGACAGGCGCGAGAAAAATTCGCGCGTGCCGGATTTCGCAATCGTGCCGAGATTGTTGATGACCTCGTCGCGGTTCATGCCGATGCCGTTGTCGGCTATGGTCAGCGTGCGCGCCGTCTTGTCGTAGGCGATGCGGATGGAAAGATCGGATTCGCTCTCGAACAGCGCCGCGTTGTGCAACCCCTCGAAGCGCAGCTTGTCGCAGGCGTCGGAGGCGTTGGAAACCAGTTCGCGCAGGAATATCTCGCGGTTGGAGTACAGCGAATGGATCATCAGCTGCAAAAGCTGCTTCACCTCGGTCTGGAAGCCCATAGTCTCGCGGTTAGCGGTAGCACTGTCAGTCATGTTGTCTCCATTGAGTTAACGGGGTAATAAAAAGGCAGCCCGGTATCTGGGGATGGTCCAGCGGTTTTCAATAGGGGGATTGAGTCATAGTTTTAGTAGGCTGGCGGTGAGCAGCGCGAACCCCAGCGTATTCACTGTCAACAAGCACTGGAGTTCGTACATCACCGCCAGCCTACAATTCGGCGGATTCTTATCGATTCGACATCATAGGATGTGGTTAGAAGTGGCGCACCCACGTTTCTACCCTCTCCCTAGCCCTCCCCCTGCAAGGGAGAGGGGATGTTGCAGTTGACTAAAAATACCGCTGGCTTTTATTTTTTCTCTCCGTATAATGCGCGCCTTGCCGCAGCCATTGCGGCATTTGGTTCATCGTTATCTGACCTATCTCTCGCGCGAATTCAATCGCGCCTGTCTAAAGAACTCCCAGATCTTCTGCGGGTTTCCCGGTTAGCAACGATGTTTTATGCGCCGGTTAATCTGTCACCCCATATACAAGGTGTAGTTTTCTGCCTGCGCTTACCTTTTTCATAAGGAAAGCAACATGACATTCGAAGCACTCAATCTGCATCCCGCCATTCTCAAGGCTATCGCCGAGACCGGCTATACCACGCCCACGCCGATCCAGGCGCAGGCCATTCCCGAAGTCGTCGCAGGCCACGACCTGATGGCATCCGCCCAGACCGGCACCGGCAAGACCGCAGCTTTCATCCTGCCCGCGCTGAACCGCTTGGCTACGCCTTCCGCCGTGAACAGCAAAGGCCCGCGCGTACTCGTGTTGACCCCGACGCGCGAACTGGCGCAGCAGGTGTGCGACGCCGCCACCAAGTACGGCAAGCACATGCGCTTCAAGATCATCAGCATCCTGGGCGGCATGCCTTACCCGGTGCAGAACCGTCTGCTGTCCAGCCACGTGGACATTCTGGTCGCAACCCCGGGCCGTCTGATCGATCATCTGGAGCGCGGCCGCATCGACTTCTCGCGCCTGGAAATGCTGATCCTCGACGAAGCCGACCGCATGCTGGACATGGGCTTCGTCGATGCAGTCGAGCAGATCGCCGCAGCCACACCGAAAACACGCCAGACCCTGCTGTTCTCCGCCACGCTGGACGGCGTGGTCGGCAACCTGGCCTCGCGCCTGCTGAAGGAACCGAAGCGCATCTCCATCTCGGCGACCAAGGACAAGCACGAGAACATCGAGCAACGCATGATGTTCGCCGACGACGTCGCGCACAAGAACAAGATGCTGAGCCATATCCTGACCAATGCCGACGTCAACCAGGCCGTGGTGTTCACCGCCACCAAGCGCGACGCAGACAGCATCGCCGACCAGCTGTCGTCGCAAGGCCACGCCGTCGCGGCGCTGCACGGGGACATGAACCAGCGCGAGCGTAACCGCACGCTGCTGAACCTGCGCAACGGCAACGTGCGCGTGCTGGTCGCCACCGACGTCGCCGCGCGCGGCATCGACGTGCCCGGCATCTCGCACGTGATCAACTTCGACCTGCCCAAGTTCGCCGAAGACTACGTGCACCGCATCGGCCGCACCGGCCGCGGCGGCGCATCCGGCATCGCGATCTCGTTCGCATCGAACCGCGACGCACAGATGCTGAAGCGCATCGAGCGTTACACCGAGCAGAGCATCAAGATGCACACCATCGAAGGCCTGGAGCCCAAGTACAAACTGCGCACCGGCCCGTCTTCGGATCGTCCGCGCAACGGTGGCGGCTTCGGCGGTAATCGCGGCAACGGCGGCGGTGGTTTCGGCGGCAATCGCGGCAATGGCGGCGGTTTTGGCGGCGGCAATCGCAGTAGTGCCGGCGGCTTCGGCGGCGGCAACCGTAGCGCGGCTTTCACCGGCAACGGCAATCCTTCTGCAGGCTCCGGACAGGTTCGCGGCACTGGCTTCCACCACAGCGCACCGGACAGCCGTCACACCCATGCCCGTCCTGAAGGCCAGGGCGCAGGCTTCGGAGGACAAGGCCGTAGCCAGGGCTTCGCCGGCCAAGGCCAACAGCCGCGCAGCGCCGAGCGCAGCTTCGGCAACAACCGCGGCGGCAACAGCGCCCCGCGCCGCAACGGCGACCGCCCAGCCTTCTCGCAAGGCCGCGGTCCGAACAGCGGCAACAAGTGGTAAGCAACAAAGCGCAGGGCTAACCGCCCTGAACTAAAAGAAAAAGCACGCTCCGGCGTGCTTTTTTATTGGCAAACCCTTCCGCTTTTCGATTCTGCACTTGCTCTTGTCCCTTGCTTGACCGAGAATCCGCCAGGACATCATCCCGGATGCCGCCCAACCAGGGAGCAGACTCATGTATCCAGAAAAGCGCAAGGAAGAACGGTCGGTATTTTCCCGGCAACCCAAAGGCAAGTTGCATGTCCTGTGCGACTCCCGCTCCCTCAATGTCTCCGAAGTGCTGGATTCATCCCCGATGGGGATACGGTTAAGGGTCGATGCACAGGCGGAAATCGGCGAGAATGTGGTGATCCGCTACCAGGCTGACGGGATCGATCTCAAACTGAACGGCACCGTCATCTGGAACTCGAGCTCGCTGACGCCGGCCGAACGCGATGCGAACCCCGGCAGCCATGTCGTCGGCATCCAGCTGACCAGCCCGTCGCTGCTGCAGGCCTTCTGGTGATCGACTCACCGATGACTGCGACCTGCGGCAACATATAGCCGTCCGGAACATGACAAAGGCACGCCCGCGCGTGCCTTTGTCATGTTGTGACCATTAATGTATCGCGGATGCCGCACGAAATATTATCCGGACGCAGCCACAACCGTGACGACAAGTGGTAATGTGTCAATAACGTGATTCACGCTTCTTCGATTCACATGCATCATGTCCAACCTTGCCGAAATTGCCGAAAATCAGCTGCATGATCCGCTGTACCTGAAGTCGGTCACCGAACTCGGCGACGACCACAAGCTGGTAACCACCCGCGATGTATGCTCATCGACCGGCATCAAGCTGGTCAGCTGCGGCACTCGTTTCGACAGTTCTCTCTACCAGAAATTGCTGCAACACAAACTGGCGCCACCGCTGGATCAATGCCTGGCGATCGAAAACACGGTCACCAGCGCTAGCCTGACCGCAGAACTCCCGTCCTTGCTTGCGCAGAATGGTTGGCTGCAACTGATGCAGTCGGCCATAGCGGATCGCAACCTGTTCGGCAATATTCTGGCCAGGGTGCCGCTGAATCCGACGGTGGCCTTCAAGCTGACGGTGATGCGCGAGAAAAATCCGGAGCTATTCCGGCACAGCCTCCATCTCACGCTGGTCTGTATCTACATCGGCGCCCGCCACGGACTGGATTCCGGCAAGCTGGCGGAGCTCGCCTCCGCGGCCCTGTTGCACGACATCGGCATCCTGCATATCGATCCGGCGCTGCTGGAACGCGGCCATATCCTGAACGATGCGGAACGGCGCCACCTCTACGCCCACCCGCTGACCGCCTGGATGATCCTGAAGCAGTGCACCGACTATCCGCAGGATGTCCTCGACGCGGTGCTGCAACACCATGAGCGGCTCGACGGCAGCGGTTATCCCCTTGGACGGGCAGGCAATGCCCTCGACCTGTACGGCAGGATACTCGCCGTTGCCGAGATCATCTCCAGCCGGCATGGCGACGCCAATTCGACTTCCGAAAAAATGCGCCTGGAAGCCATCCTGAAACTCAACTCCAGACGCTATGGCCATCAATTGATCGGCTATCTCGACGTGTTCTATCGCGACAGAGGCCAGGTTCCTCCCTGCACCGAAGCCAGCAAGCAGGCCATCAGGAATCAGCTGGACGGCATACTCTCCGCGATTTCGAACTGGGAAAGACTGTGGGATGCGCGGCATCCGGGATACCGCACATTCGAGAGCATCGACAAACGGATAGGCAACCTGAAGATGGAGATGCTCGATGCAGGAATCGCCCCGCAGGGTGAAGTCGACAACATTGACGGGATCGAAGAAACACCCCATGCCTGTTTCGAGATGCAGGCCCTGCTGGAAGAAGTGACCTGGCAACTGCACGGCATACTGGATGAAATCAAGCGGCGCTGGCCGGATCTCGCCGGCGAAGACCCCATATCCTGCGACACTCATGTGCTCAACTGGATCATCGAAACCGAGAGGACGACCAAGCCGGCCCGAGTCGTAAACAGCAACCGCAACTTCTGAATATCCTCGCAAAACCGCAATACCGCCCCGTCTTTCAGGATCGGTCCCGGATTTCATCCGGGCCACCCTTTCGCCGCTATTTCGCCAATGTGATGAACGACAGCTTGCCCACCCCAGCATGCTGCGCCAGCGCCATCAGTTCGGCGATGCGGCCATAAGGCACCTTGTCGTCGGCCTCGATCTGCAGCTGAAACTTCGGGTCTGCGGCGCGTTGGCGCAACAGATCGGCCAGTCCCTCATCGCTGACGTGCATGTTTTCCAGTTCGAGATTGCCCTGTGCATCCACCACCAGGCTGACCTGCTGCGGCTTGTCGTTGCTCTGCACCGCATCCGTCTTGGGCAGGCTGATCTTCAACGACTGCGGCGCGAGCAAGGGTGCGGTGATGATGAACACCACCAGCAGCACCA
Organism: Gallionella sp.; assembly: GCA_035654695.1. Lineage (GTDB taxonomy): Bacteria > Pseudomonadota > Gammaproteobacteria > Burkholderiales > Gallionellaceae > Gallionella. The sequence continues at coordinate 42,365 of DASRWG010000056.1, forward strand.
GCATCACGTCCACCAGCGGCGTGACGTTGATTTCGCTCATCATGTCGCCGCCGGGATCATGACTTCCGCGGTTATTGCCGATGGCCATCGCCTACCCCTTGAAGTTGTGCTTCAGCGCCAAGCGCAAAAAGTCGTGCGCGAAGTTGTCCAGCTCGGCGACGCGCAGGCGCAGATTGCGCAGGAAATAGTTGTAGGCCATCACCGCAGGCAGCGCGGTCGCGATGCCGATTGCGGTGGCGACCAGCGCCTCGCCGATGGGGCCTGCGACCACGTCCAGCGAAGCTGCGCCGCTCTGGCCGATGTTTTGCAGCGCATGCATGATGCCCCACACCGTGCCGAACAGGCCGACGAAGGGCGAGGTCGAGCCTATCGTCGCAAGCTCGGCCAGTCCCCGCTCATGGCCGCGCTGGATGTTCTGCGCCTGCTGGCGCAACTGGCGCTCCAGCACTTCCTGCGGCGCGCCGGTGTGCATCAGGTCCTGGCGCTCCGCGCCCAGCGCCTTGAGCTCGGCGAAACCGGCCTGCGCCAGCCGCGCGACATCGCCCTCGCCGCGCGCGGCGACATCCGCCGCGGACGACCAGTCGCGCGCAGCCCAGAATTCCGCGAGGAACATGCGGTTGAGCCTGCGATCCTGTATCTGCCGCCGCAGCTTCATCAGCGCGATGGACCATGTCGCCACGGACAGCAGCACCAGCAATGCCAGCGTGGCGGAGACGATGGGAGATTCGGTAGAGAACAACTCGTTCATGCTTCGTTTTCCTTCAGTGAAAATTGAATAGGCACCTTGAACCATTGCGTGATCGGACGTCCCGCGCGGCTCGCCGGCACGAAACGCCAGCCCTTCACGGTGCGCAATGCGGCATTGTCGAGCACCTCGTGGCCGCTGCTCTGATACACGCTGGCGTCGCCGCAGGAACCCTCGGCCAGCACCTCGACGTTCAGCACCACCCTGCCCTCCCAGCCCATGCGACGGGCGGCCATCGGGTAAGCCGGACGCGGGTTGTTGAGGTAGGCCGCCTTGTAGTCCGGCGCGGTGTCGGTCACCGGCGCCGCGGCTGCGACAGGCGGCGCCGCCATCACCGGAGGCGCTACCGGCGTTGCAGCCACAGGCTGCGGGGCGGCTTTGGCCTCTTCCTGCACCGGCGGTTTCGGAAGAGGCTTCTCGGCGCGCTCAATCCGTGGCTGTGGTTTGGGCGGCTGCGGTTTCGGCGGCTCCGGCTGGGCCTGCGGTTGCGCCACTGCGGCCTGCCGGATCGCGACCGACACCGACATCTCGCTGACCGCGACCGCCGGCGGCTCCGGCCGCATCATCCACACCAGCACCAGAGCGACATGCACCGCCACGACCAGCAAGACGACGGCCATGCGCTCGCCCCATGGGGCGGCTGGCAACGTAGTCCGGGGGATGGCAGATGCGATCATCTTGGAATATTCGAAAATCAGAAGGCGCGTATTCTATGCCGGTTTGCCGCGTCGTTCAGCGCTGCTGACGTTTTAACCAGCGTTCCACATCCGGCTGTTCGAGCTTGCCGCTGACGGCCCGCACGCCTTCATGCGCACCGTGCAAATAGGTGCGCGGCAATTCGCCGTACCACTCCGGATCGACCTCGAAGCGCAAGCGATCGGCATGGCTGTCGGCGAACACCCAGGCCTCGGCCCGGCCCAGCGCATGTTTTTCCAGCACCGCAGCAATCTCCTTGCCGTCCGCCGGCGCATCGGTAGAGACCAGCACCAGATCGAGGGCCGGATATTTTTTCAGCAGCTTGCCGAACATCGCCAGTTCACCGCCGCAATAGGTGCAGTTCACTGACCAGAACGCGACGATGAACGGCTTGCCCGCGCGTGCCGAGACGATCTGCTGGTGGCTGCCGCGCTCGAACGGTTTCAGCTCCTGCGCAGCCATCGCGACGGACTGCAACGAGAGGAGCATCGCGACTAAGGCGTAGCCCAGCCAGCGCTTCATTTGCCCACCTCGATCACTCGGTGGCCTTCGTTCTTCGTGTTCCACGACAGGTAGACGCGCCCCTTGCGCTCGATCAGCAACGGGCTGTCGGAGGCGTCCGCGGTGGAAGCCAAACTGGCCGGTGCGGACCAGTTCTTTCCGCCGTCGCCTGAACTCATCGCGACGATGCGGGTGTGCTCGCCGTCGAATTCCTTCCACGCCAGATAGACGCGCTCGCCCAGGCTGAGCACGGCGGGATGCGCGGCCTGCACCGCAGGCTTGCCGAAGTTCAGCGGCATCGAGAAGGTCTTGCCCCGGTCCGTTGAATACGCATAGAACAGACCGCGCTTTTCCGGCGCATTGCTGAACCATGCCGCGTGATACGCGCCGTCCTTCGCGATCGAAACGGATGGCCCGTGATGCGGACAGGCCGCGACGTTCCAGTTCTCCTGGCCGAGTCTGGCCATCGTCGCCTTGCCGTCCAGTTTGACGATGGCGTGATCGCGGATGTTGCCATCGTAAACATGACGCCAAGCGACCACCGGCAAGCCGTCAATATCCAGCGCCATCGCGGTGCGGCAGCATTCGCAGGTGTGGTCCGCGACCTTCACGTTGCGGCGGAAATTCTTTCCGCCGTCGTCCGAAACCGCGTAGTACAACGCGGCACCGGCGTATTCCTTGCCCGCGCGGCGCGCCTCGCTCAGGTCGCGCTTGTCCAGCCATGCGATATGGACCTGCCCCTTCGCATTCACCGTCATCGCGTCGAAGCGATGGCTGATGATCTCGCGGTTGTCGTTCACGGTGACGGGAGCGCTGAAGCTGCGCCCGCCGTCCGTCGAGCGGCTGAAGCGGATGTCGCCGGTCATCGGCTTGTCCAGGCTGCGCGTCCAGGAGACGTAGAGCATGCCGGCTTTGGCAATAATCTTGGGACGATTCTCGCCGTCCGCCGCGATCGCCTCCGGCTCGGCATTCACCCGCACCGGCTCGCCATAGCTCGCGCCCGCATCGTCGGAGCGGCTGACCCAAAGATGGCCGTCTTTGACCTGCGCGCGCCACAACCGGCCGTCCTCGTCGAACGTCGCACCGACGGCCATCGCCGGCTTGGCCAGCATGGCCTGCCACATCTGCGTCATGTCGTGCGCGGGCGGGGTTTCCGCCTGCGCCGGGCCGATACAGGCCGCGAAGAAAAGCAAAAGAAGTGTCTTTTTCATCGCCCGGACTCTATCACATCACTTCCACGCGTTCTGGATGCCGAGATAAAAGGTACGCGCCGTACCGGGCGCATAAGTAGTCGTACCCGAGGTACTCTCGGCGAAACGGCGGTCGGTCAGGTTGTTGACCTTGGCGAAAAGCTCCAGCTCGCCGTCGAAGTGGTAACTGGCCGACAGGTTCAGCAAGTCGTGCCCGCCGTATTTCGTGGTGTTGGCGTCGTCCATCCAGTAGCTGCCGAGCGAGACCGCCTCGGCGGCGATGTTGCCGCCATGCAGGAAACCCGGCGTATAGCTCAGCCGCGTGTTGGCGATCACGCGCGGAGCCAGCGCCATCTCCTTGCCGGTGAAATTCGCGTTGTTGGTCACCCAGTTGTCGTAGCTGTGCTTGGCATAGCTGAATGCCACGTCGAGTTTCAATGTATCGACGATGGGCGCGGATACGCCCAGTTCCAACCCTTGGTGCAGCGTGCGTCCGCCGTTGGTCGACACCGGCGCATTGGTGAGCGGGTCTTTCTGGGTCAGGATGTCGTCGCGCTTGGTCATGCGATAGAGCGAAGCCTCGTATGAGATAGCGGCGGCGAACTTGCCGCGCAGGCCGGCCTCGTAGCTGTCCACCTTGATCGGCTTGAGCGCGAGATTGCCTGCGGCGATCTGCTGCGCCTGCAATGCGGTCGTGGCCGCCGCCGGACGGAACAGCTGGCCTTCGGAAGGCGCGCGGAAGCTGTGGTTGTATGTCGCGAAGCCGTTCAGCCTGTCGCTGAACGCATAGGTCGCGCCCAGCTTTGGACTGAGGTGGGTGTAATTCGTTTTGGTGCTGGCGCTCTGCCCGTACCACTTCGTGCCCGTCCCGGTTCCCCGTCTCGCCGCCGCCGGCAGGTTGTTGCGGAAGTCGTAGCTCATGTCGTCGTAACGCAGCCCGCCAGTCAGGCGTAGCGCGCCGGTCGGCGACATCTCGCCATGCACATAGGGCGAAACGCCTTGGTAACTCACCTTGTAATCGTAGATGCGGTTGCCGAGCGCATAAGAGGTGTAGACCTGGCCGACCCTGGTCACCAGGATGCTGTCCTCGCCGCGCCCGCCGGGACTGTGGTCGAAGTCCATGCCGACGATGACGCGCGCACGGTACGGCTCGAAGTCCATGCGGTATTTCGCCAGCACGCCGAACGACTGGTTATTGGTGTTGTAAAGGGTCGGGTCGTAGCCCAGCGACCAGTTTGCCAGCAGATCCATGCTGTCGTCGCGCACGTAGGGCGTGATGCTCAGCAGCGTGTTTGCCGTTTCCTTCTCGTAAGCGGCGGACAGGCGCAACGCATTCACCTTGCGCAGCGAGATCGGTGTGTAGTTGATCGTCGGGTTGTTCTGGTAGTCGGCCAGCGAAATTGCCGAACTGCCCGCGGTCTGCTGGTCGATATTGGAGAACGTGGCCAGCACCTTCAATGTCGCGTCGTCGCCCAGCGCGCGGTCCCAGCGCACCGTGCCGCTGTTGCGCGTGTAGCCGGTCGCATCGCGCCAGCCGTCCGTCTTGGTCAGGTTCAGGTCGGCGCGCACGCCGTTGTCGCCGAACGCGTTGCCGCCGGAAACCAGCAAACGCTTCCAGCCGAAGCTGCCCAGTTCACCGCTCGCCTCGACTTCCGCGGCATTCGGCGGACGCCGCGACAGCACATTCACCACGCCGCCGATCGCATCCGAACCGTAGAGCGCCGAACCCGGCCCCTTGGTCACCTCGACGCCGCCGGACTGCGGCATGTTCACCTCATACAGCGCGTTGTGGTTGAAGAAGCCGGTGGAGCGCACCGGGATACCGTCTTCGAGATAGGCATACACCGGCGCGGTGGTCAGCGGCTGGCGGATCGCGGTCTGGTGGCCCTCGCCGCCGGTGACGTTGACCCACACGCCCGGCACGCGCCCCATGATCTGCGACGGGTGCGCAGCCTTCGCCGCCCTGATATCCGCACCGGACACCTTGCCCACCGTCGCGGCCACCTCCGACTTCTTCTGCGCCTCGCGCGTGCCGGTGACCACCACGTCGTCCAGCATCGCCGCATCTTCCGCCGCATACACCGCCTGACCGAGCGCGATGCCCAGCAGACTCAACGCAAAACTGCCGAACCTGGCCTGGCGTGTCTTCATCCTGCTTCTCCCCGAAAGAGTTCTATGGAGGCAGGATGGTATGGGAGCTGCCCGATATTGAGAATGCGGCATATTGTCGCACCTGATTACCCTACCGCCCTTCTACAGGGTATTGCTTAGCTGCCGCATTCGGCTCACATGACCAGCAGGATGCGCCGCAGCCCGAGCAGGATCAGCACCGCCGCCGCGCCCCAGCGTATCCAGCGGGTGAGCCAGTCGCGGTTTTCGCGCAGCTTCGCACCGAAGGCGCAAATCAGCGGCAGCAGTATCAGCAGCGGCGTCAGCGCGGCACCCAGGCCGAACGCCACGCCGTTCGCCATGCCCGAGCCGATGCTGCCCGCCGCCGCGCACACCGCCAGCAGCGAGGCCAGCGGCGCGCAGGGCGTCAGGCTCAGCGAGAATCCAAGCAACAACGGCGGCGTGCTCCCCGCCCTACGCATGATGCTGCAAGGTTTGTGCGCTTCCATCGGACGCAACAGCCACAGCCCTGCCGCGATGGACGCGAGGCCGATCACGACGTTGCCCGTACCGCCGTTCAGCATCGCCGCCAACCACATCCCCGCCCCGCCCGCCAATGCGCCCAACATCGCGTAGGCTGCGATGCGTCCGCTCGCGAACAGCATGGTGTCACGCACTGCCTCCAACTGCGTACCTACGCGCCCCAGCACCCAGGTCCCCATGAACGGCAGACAGGTCGCAGTGCAGGCGGTCAGGCCCAGCGACACGCCCAGCAGCCAGACGGCGAACAGCGTGGTCTGTTGCGGCAACATTGCAGGATCGAGAAAATCGCCCATATTATTTCTCCTGCTTTAACCAGATCACCTTGTTCTTCGGCATGCCTTCCGGCGACTCCTGCTTCACGCGCCGTTTGTAATACTCGCGCGACGAGCCGAACAATTTAATGCCGAAAAATTTGATCTGGATCACGTCGTCGTCCGGGCAGTATTCGGCGCAGCGTCCGCACAGGGTGCAGTCTTCGTGGAACGCCTTCTTGCCGTGCTCGCGGCCTATCTCGTGGATGTCCATCGGGCAGGCTTTCTCGCACACGCCGCACTTCTCGCACTTGTCGTATTGCTTCTTCACCAGACGCATCGGCGAGAGCTTCTGAAACATCGCGTTCCACGACAGCAGCGGGCAGATGCGGCAGAACGGCTGGCGCGATGCGAGTGCAGCGATGACGACGAAGCCGAACATCGCGTTGCCCAATGCGCCGAGAAAGAAGTTGATGTTCGTCCCGGTGCGCAGCGCGATCTGTTCCGTGTCGGTGGTCAACAGCGTGGTCGCCAAACGCGACGGACACACCTGACAATAAGGATCGCCCAGTTCGTTCGCCGCGAATCCCATGCCTGCAGCCAGCGGCAGGCCCAGCGCCAACACCAGCAGCATCAGCCACTTCACCGGACGCACGCGCTCGACGTTCTCCGGCTTGAAGCGGTTGAGCGGACGGCCCAGACGGCGACCGATGCGGTATAGCAGTTCCTGCACCGTGCCCATCGGACAGACCCAACCGCAGAACGCCTTGTTGAGGAAAAAGAAGAATGCGAAGAACGTCGCCACCGAGATCAGCGTGGGGATGAACACCTTTAGCGTAATCTCCTGCGCCTTGACCAGCGCCTCGCCTATGCGGTGGTGCAACTGGTGCTGGTTGACAATCAGGATGCAGTGATCGCCAGTCGTCTTGTCGAACGCGCAGGACAAGGAAGGCAACGCTTGCGAGATACGGTCCACGGTGTAGCTGCCCAGCAGCGCACCGCCGTAGACCGTGACGAACAGCATGACGATCTGCACGGTGAAGCGGAAGCGCCCCAGCGTCGGGAAAATTTTCTTCAGCATGTCAGATCCCCTCTTTCTGTTTCGGCGCGTCGTTTTTCTTCGCCTTGCGATGGCGCAGCAACGGCACGGCCCCCAGCATCCCCAGCAACGTGAAACCCAGTCCCATCGCAATGCTGCGCTGATCGAAAGCATTCTTGCCATAAGCGGCGTTGAACGCAGTCAGATAGGTTTTACCGCCATCTGCGCGTCGAGCGGCCAGCACGAAATCCGAACCCGGCCTGCCATGTCCATGGCCGCCCCCATTGCCTTCCGTCTCCGCCTTGAAGTCGTCCGGCAGGTGCACCGTGACGACGCCCTGCGCATCGCTCACCCAGACCGACTTCGTACCGTTCTGCGTTTCCAGTATGACCATCTGCCCCGCCACTGGCTGGCCGTTGAAGCGCACCAGAAACTTCCAGTCCTCGTTCGCGCGATAACGCGAGTGCTCGCGCGGATAAGGCTGCGGCACGATCTCCAGTTCATGCTTCTGCGTCATGAACATGTTCGTCGGATTTTCCGCACCGCGCTCGCCGAAGTAATACACGGTGGATGCGATGCGCACCGTATCGCCCGATTCCTCACGCGCAGCCAGCCAGTGGAAGCCGCCGCTCGCCGGCTTGTCCAGCTTCGCACCGGCCATCTCCAGCGGCAAACGGCGACGCCCGGCTTCGTCCACAAGTTTATTGGACCAGGCATCGATCCCATCGACCACGATGTTCTGCGGCACAACGGTGACGACCATGCGCTCGCGGCTCTCGCCGCCCGATTTGGCTTTCAGCAGCGGCAGCTCCGTCCACGAGCGCATCGTGTGGGCGTGATGGGCGTGTTCCATTCCGGGCATTGCGGGCTGGGGGGCTTCCGCCCAGGCTATTCCGGCGAACAGCAGGAACATTATCGATAGCGTTCTCATATGCCTCTCCTAGAACACAACCGACAGGCCGGCGGTCAATACACGCCCCGGATCGACGGTGATGGACATGTCTTCGGCGTTGTAGACGCCATTGCCGTCACCGTCGGAACCGCCGCGTATCGTGGAGTAGTAGAAGCGGTCGAACAGGTTATCCACCCGCCCGAACAGCGACCACTTCACGCCGCGCTCACTCTTGAGCTCGTAATTGGCCATCAGGTTGAACAGAGTGCGGCCGCCCACCCAGACCTGGTTCACCTCGTCGGCGAAAATCCCGCTTTGTGCATTGGCCTCGGCGGTGATAGTCCAACCCGCGGCAGGACGGTAGCGCGTGGACAAATTCAGCTTGTGGCGCGAAGTGCGCGGCACGACGTTGCCGGTGTTGTTGTACAGCACCGACGGCAGCGGAACGGTGCGCGAGCCCATCGCCATCCAGTAGCTGTCGTTGCGGGTAAAGCGCGCATCGAGATAGGTGTAGGCCACGTCAGCGGACAGGCTGCGGCCCGCATCTGTCTTCAGCCCGAATTCCAGCCCGCGATTGCGCACGCCGCCGATGTTCTGGTACTGCTCCAGCGCGTTCGCCAGCGTAGCACCCGGTGACGTCTGATACTGGCCGCCGGTGTTCAGGATGAAGTTGTTGCGGTCGAGCTGGAACATTGCGACATCCATGTCCAGCGCCATGCCGAGCAGCTCGCTCTTCGCGCGCAGGCCGATCTCATGATTCCACGATTTCTCCGGCGTCAGTCCGGGATTGGGCGCCACCGCGCCGGTCGGCGTGATGGTTCCGCCGAACAACTGGCTGACCGTAGGCACTCGGAAGCCGGTGGAAATATTGGCGTAAACCTCGCGATCCGGAGCCAGCGCATAGTTCAGTCCGGCCCGCTCGGACATCACACGAAAACTCTTCTGCCCCGTCAATGTCCGGCCCTCGGCACGTTGCGCCGCCGTCAGCGGAATAAAACTTTCGAACCCCGCTTTGATGTCGTCGTAACGCGCATTCAGTGTCACCGTCAGCGGTGCGGTCGCCTGCCATTTGAATTCACCGTAGAGCGCCCTGGTGTCGCTCGTGGAACGGCTGTCCGCGGTGACGGTTCCGGCGCGATTCAATGGATTAGCCCCACCAACGGCTGTGCCTCGCACGGTGTAATCGACCAGATTGACGTTCACTGCCCTGTCCGAAAATCCCTGCAAATCCAATCCGGCCATGATGCCGACCTGCTCGCCCCCCTTGCGCCATTCCGCCTTCAACCCTTTCTGGATTTGCATGGTGTCGCCGCCGGTGACATAGGCATCGTTGATATTCGACATATTGCAGGCGGCAAGAGCGGTCACTGCGCCATTGCCGCAACCGGGTACATTGCGCAAAAAACCGCTGGGGTTGGACCAACTGAAAGTATGGTCTTTGAACATATAAGTGTTCACCAACAGATTGCCGCCCTCGCCGAAATCCTTGGCATAGGTGACATTCATCTTGTCCAGCCCGACATCGTAATTGCGCGCGTAATCCTTGCCGCCGCTGAAGCTGCGCGGATCGAGCCAGGCCTGTGTCACCCCCCTCACCGTACCGTGGCTGTCCTTGGCGCGCTTGGATTGCTCAAAGCCGAAGGCGATGTCGCTGGTCTCGTCGATCAGGTATTGCAGCTTGCCGTTCAGGTAATCGGCGAATGATCCACCCTGATCGTGGTATCCCAGCGTCTGCCGATTCGTGGTCTGCACATTGCCGACCCAGTTGCCCTGGGAGAACCCGGCGCGCACCAGTCCCTTGCGGTAGCGGAAGCTGCCCCCCTCGGTGCTGGCGGTGAGTCCGGCCATCTTCGCGCCGCGCTTGGTAGTGATGATCACCGCACCGGACAGCGCGTCCTCGCCGAACAGATACGAAGCGCCGCCCTTGATGACCTTGATCGAATCGATGTTATCGAGATCGATATTGATGCGCCCGGTGCGCTCCTGCACCGGCACGCCGTCGATCACAATGGCCACGCCCGGCTTCTCGCCCATGTAACGCTGCGCCTCGACACCGCGCAGCATGATCTTCACCGAATCTCCGCTCTGAACTTCAGCCGTCACACCGGGAATGGACTCCAGCACATCGACTATGCTCTTGCCGTGCTCCTCATCGACCTTCCTGCCGCTGATATTGTTGACGTTGCTGGCTTCGCCGCGTTTGGAATCAAAACGGTCGTCGATGGTCGTCGAAGTCACCGTCACCTCCGGCAATGTTCCGACCTCGGCATGGACTGCCTGACTGACAGCCAAAGCAAGCACGCTGAGCGCGAACAGTCGCGATCCTTTCATATTCGATCCCCTGAGTTTGTTATGGTTAAAAATCAGGAAACGGATTCTATAAACGTAAAACCGCGACGGGAATGTGGCATTTTGTCGCGCGACAAAATGTCGCACCCTGGTGCGACATTTTGCGGCGCAGGCTAACCTTCAGGTTATGCCAAATTGCGGTGAAGACTCATATCCGCGTAGCGGATGTGACGTCTGAACCACAAAAATCAAAACGGCCTGCGGCATTTTGCGGCGCAGGCTAACCTTCAGGTTATGCCGGAGCCACAATCCCCAAAACGGCTGCGACATATTGCGGTGTAGGCTAATGTCCTGCGAAGCGGGACGTTATGCCGGAACCACAAGATGTCGCAGATCCATGATGTCGGACGCGATCCGGCGGCGACCAAGGCGAAGCAGCATGCGATGAAAAAAACGCTGACAACAAGTCGTGATCGGCCATGACTGATGCATTGCCGCACGTATCCTCCGGAATTCGGATAATTCGAAGACGGACAAGCACCAGTCGATGGCGGAAACGGACTGTGGCTTTAGGGAGGAGATTTCATCGATCCGCCATCGACTTGGCAGACGAAATCTAGCGAAGTTTTGCCGGCTATGGAATGCGGCATGATGTCGCGCGTCATTTTGTCGCACCCTGCAACCTCGATGCTGGACACCGGCCTTCGCCGGTGTGACGAATCTTTAGAGATGCGCTATAGGGCCGTCTAGTACGAAATCAAGGCTATTGCGATACAGCCTCCGGCCTGCCGAACTCGATCACCTCGTCCACCTGCAAGGCCTTGGGCAACTGGTGGGTGATAAACAACATCGTGACCTTGCCTTTGAGTTTGTTGATCGTACCGGCGAAGTGTTCGGCGGTGACTTGATCGAGGTTGCTGACCGCTTCGTCGAAAATCAGCACGCGCGGACGCTTGAGCAAGGCGCGGGCAATCGCGATACGCTGGCGCTGTCCACCGGACAGGCCGATGCCGTTCTCGCCCACCGGGGTCTGGTAGCCCTGCGGCAGTTGTTCGATCACCGCGTGGATCTCGGCCAGTTGGCAGGCGTGGACGATTTCTTCGAAGCTGGCGTGAGGATTAGCCAATTGCAGATTCTCGAACAGCGTGCCGGAGAACAAGCGCGTCTCCTGCGGCACGACGCCGAAGTTGGCGCGCAGTTCGTTCGCGGCGAGGTGGCGGATATCGTAGCCGTCGAGCAGGATGCTGCCGTCCGTGGGCCAGTAGAAGCCTTGCAGCATCTTGCCCAGCGTGCTCTTGCCGCAGCCGGACGGGCCCATCAGCACGCTGAGTTTGCCTGCGGGCAGCATCAGGTCGAGGTTGCGGTACAGGTAGGGATGCTTGTCGCTGTAGCGGAAGCTGACGTTCCTCAGTTCGACCTTGCCCCCTGCCCCGCTGCGCGCGCGGGCGGGCACCAGCGCATGCGGTTCGGCGGGTGCGTCCATCAGGTCGCCCAGGCGCTTGACGGCGATGTCGGCCTGCTGGAATTCCTGCCACAGCCCGGCTAGCCGCAGCATCGGCTGGCTCATGCGCCCGGCGAACATCTGGAACGCGACCAGCATGCCGATGGTGAAGCCGTCGTTACGCATCACCAGCAGCGCGCCCACCACGAGGATGGACAGGGTCATGATCTGTTCCAGCGCATTGGCGACAACGTTGTAGCTGTTCGAGAGCTGGCGCGTGGCGAATCCGGCGGCAAGATAGTTCGAGAGCAGGTCGCCGTACTTCTGTTCCAGCACGGGTTCCATCTGCAACGATTTGACGGTCTCCATGCCGGCGACGTATTCGGTGACGAAGGCCTGGTTCTTCGCCCCCAGCAGGAACTGGTGGTTAAGCTTGTCGCGCAGCGCGGGCGTGACGGCAAAGCTCAGCGCGGTGATCAGCGACAGCAACAGCAGCGAGATCAGTGTGAGCTGCCAGCTGTACCAGAACATCACCGCGATGAAGATGAACAGGAACGGCAGGTCGAGCAACAGGGTGACGGCCGCGCCAGAGATGAACTCGCGCACGGTCTCGACGCCATGCAGGCGGGCAACCAGCGTGCCAGTGGGACGGTGCTCGAAATACGGCAGCGGCAAATGCAACAGGTGGCGGAACACTTGGCTGCCGAGCACCGCGTCGATGCGGTTGCCGGTGTGCAGCACGAAGTACTGGCGCAGCCAGGTCATCGCGCTGGAAAACAGCATGAACATCACCAGCCCGGCAGTGATGGCGATCAGCGTGCTCTGGGTCTGGTGGACGATGACCTTGTCGATGATGACCTGGGTGAACAACGGCGTAACCAGCCCGACCATCTGGATCGCAAACGAGGCGATCAGGATGTCGCGCCAGACGCGCTTGTGCTTCATCAGTTCGGGCACGAACCAGCGGAAGCCGAACGGCGTGTGGCCAGGCTGCGGGGCGGAGGCGGACTGTTCCTCTTCGAGCTCGGGGGCGGATTGCGCGGTGTCTCGCGCGACCAGCAGGATGTCGTTGCGGAAGTGTTGGCTGAACTCGGCGAGCGGGATGGTTTCCGGTTGCTCGGCCCCGGCACGGAAGAACAGCACGCGCTCCTCGTCGGCCTTGACCAGCAATACGGGTTTGGCAGGCTTGGGCGGAGCTTCTTCCGCCGATGGCTGCGGTTCGACAGTTTCGGTGCTCTCCTGGTTATGGCTCTCTTGTTCGACGGGCTCATCTTCACGCGCAAACGCCACCACCGGGAACGGAATGCGTTCGAGCGTGGCGATGCCCTCCTCGTCCAGCTCCATCTCACCGACCTTGAAGTCCAGCGACTGTAACGCGTTGAGCAACGCAGTACGCGAATACGGCGGAGGGAACTGCTGGCGGACGAGTTGCGGATCGAACGGAAGGCGGAATACGCGTGACAGGCTGCCGATCAGCCACAGCAGGTCTTGCCTGGAATAGTGCATTTATTTCCTTGCTGAACTTGGATTAGTTGGGGGGGCAGGCACCTGTTCGTGCACTACCCCCATATTGCTTTTCACAACGGTTATTACAGACCCACGAACGTCTTCAACACCTGCGTCTGCGTACCGAATTGCGCAGCGTTGATAACTTCCTGCGTCGCCGTTTGGCCGACACCCGCCAAGGAACCATTTTTGCCGTACTGGTAAGCGAGATCGCCGCCCAGCGCATCCGTGTCACTCGCGGACAGACGAGCGCCCAGCAAGGCATTCATCGCACTCCAATGCCTGAAGTTGTCGCCGTCGCGATGTTCGCGGTCGGAATGCTTGTCAGTGCGTGCCTGATCGAACGCATTGACAATAGCAGTAAAGTCGAACTGCTGAATGGAGCGATTCAACAAGGAGTCGCTCGATGTCGCATCGAAACTGCTCATGGCCTCGCTCACCACCTGCAGGTTAAGGACGTTCTTGTAATTGGCATCGGTTTTGTACCAGTCCTTAAAGGTGATCTGGTCGCCGTCGCCGATTTCCACCACCAAGTCCTTGTTCACTTTGGATAGCCCAATATCCTTGTATCGGATATCGCCGCCCAGACTCAATGTGTCGTCCGTACCGGTTCCGCCGTAGACTGTATCTTCGCCGTCCCCCCGATTGAAAACGATGATATCCGTACCAGCTCCGGTACGGATGGTGTCGCTTCCTCGTCCGCCCGCGAAAAGCTCGTTCCCGACACTACCGGTCAGGCTGTCGTTTCCATCTCCGCCATCCAGCAGGTTGTTGCCGCCGTTGCCGTGTAAAGTATCGTCGCCTCCCCATCCGTACAGGACGTTTGAACCGCTGTTGCCGGTAATAATGTTATCGAGCGCATTGCCCGCCCCTTCGATACCGGCAGTCCCGGTCAGGACCAGGTTCTCTACATTGTCGGACAGCACATAAGAAACGGAGGCGTGCACCGTATCCGTTCCTCCCTTCCGGTTCTCGACAACGACATCGCCTGTGCTATCCACCGAGTAGGCATCGTCGCCGTCGCCGCCGATCAGCGTATCGTCGCCTGCTCCGCCATCGAGCGTGTCGTCGCCTTTGCCCGCAGTCAGAACGTTGTTGCCATTGTTCCCGACCAGAACGTTATCCAGATCGTTTCCTGTTCCGTTGATGGATTGTGCGCCGGTCAGGGTAAGGTTTTCGAAGTTATTTTGCAGGACATGGCTGACAGAGCTCACCACGGTATCGGTGCCACGCCTCCTTTCCTCGACCAGGATGCATCCCGCATTGTCAATGACATAGGTATCGTCGCCCTCGCCTCCAATCAAGGTATCAGCCCCGCCGCCGCCGATCAGCGTATCGTTCCCATCCTTGCCCTTCAGCACATTGGCTGCGGCATTGCCGATCAGGATATTGTCCAGATCGTTGCCTGTACCGTCGATCGCCTCGCTACCGGTCAATGTGAGATTTTCCACGTGCTTTCCGAGAATGTAAGAGATGCTGGAAAGCACGGTGTCGATACCGCCGGAAATGTGGTTCTTCTTCGCATCGCGATGCTCTTCATCGTCTTTCCCATCCTCGGCCTCCACAACGCGATCGCCAACGTTATCGACCACATAGGTATCGTTGCCGACACCTCCGATCATAATGTCCGCCCCCATCCCGCCGTCCAGGAAGTCGTTCCCGCCCAAGCCGCTCAGGACGTTGTTTCCGACGTTGCCGATCAGCACGTTGTCGAGTTCGTTGCCGGTGCCGTCGATGTCTGCGGTACCGGTCAGCGTAAGGTTTTCGACATTATCGGTCAGCGTATAAGTGATACCTGACAGCACAATATCGATGCCGGCATTGACGCCTTCGGTGACGCGGTCGCCGACATCGTCAACCACATAGGTATCGTTGCCGGTTCCGCCCGCCATCGCATCCGCGCCTGTCCCGCCCTCCAGCAAATCGTTCCCGCCGTTGCCGAACAGGATGTCGTTGCCCTCATATCCGAACAACCGGTTGCCGCCCTCGTTGCCGACGATGATGTTGTCAAGCTCGTTGCCGAAACCATCGATGTCCGCCGTACCGGTCAGGGTCAGATTCTCGACGTTGGCCGCCAAAGCGTAGCTAACCGAAGAAAACACGGTATCTGCGCCTTCGTTAACATTCTCGACGACGACATCGGACACGTTATCCACGACATACGTGTCGTCACCCGCTCCGCCGATCAGCCTATCCGCACCGGCAGCGCCATCCAGAACGTTGTTCGCGGCATTGCCGACAATCTCGTTGTCCAGCGCATTGCCAGTGCCATTAATCGGATCGCTCCCGGTCAGCGTCAGGTTTTCCACGTTATCGGTCAACGTATAGCTGACCGACGAAAGCACCCGGTCCACCCCCTCGCCCAGCGCTTCCATCACCGAATCTCCGGCATTGTCGACCACATAGGTATCGTCCCCTGTCCCGCCAGACATCCTGTCTGCGCCGATCCCGCCATCCAGCAGATCGTTGCCTGCCCCTCCGATCAGGGTGTCGTTACCGGCCAAGCCGCTCAAAACGTTCGATGCACCGTTGCCGATGATGACGTTGTCCAGCACGTTGCCCGTACCGTCGATCGCATCGACTCCCGTCAGCGTCAGATTCTCGACGTTGTCCGTCAGGGTGTAAGTGATGCTCGCCCTGACCAGGTCGGTGCCTGCATTCAATTCCTCAACAGCAAGATCGCCTTGAGCCTGTCCTGAGCCTGTCGAAGGATTGTCCACCACGTAGATGTCGTTGCCCGTTCCGCCATACAGCCTGTCTGCCCCGGTGCCGCCATCCAGCGTGTCGTCGCCCGCGCCTCCGATCAGGGTGTCGTTACCGTCCAGGCCGGACAGGATATTGGCTGCACCGTTACCGGTGATCACGTTGTCGAGTGCATTGCCCGTACCGTTGATTGCAGCCGTCCCCGTCAACGCCAGGTTTTCGACGTTGTCCGTCAGGATATAAGTGATGCTCGACTCGACCGTGTCGACACCGGCATCGAGCCCTTCGGTAACGATGTCACCGACATCGTCCACCACGTAGGCATCGTCGCCAACGCCGCCCGCCATCATGTCTGCACCACGTCCGCCATCCAGGCGATCGTTCCCGCCATTCCCCTGCAAAACATCGTTCCCAGCCAAACCGGACAGGATATTCGCCCCATCGTTACCGATGATTACGTTGTCCAGTTCATTGCCGGTTCCATCGATATCGGCAGCACCGGTCAGCGTGAGATGCTCGACATTGGAAGAAAGCCGATGGCTGACCGAGGCAAGGATGGTGTCGATGCCCTCGTTCAGGTGCTCCATCACCACATCGAATGCGTTATCCACGACATAGATATCGTTGCCCGAACCGCCCGACATGACATCCGCGCCGAGTCCGCCATCCAGCCAATCGTCCCCGCCGTTGGCTTGCAACGTGTCGTTTCCTTCCAGACCGAACAGACTGTTCGCGCCATCGTTGCCAAGAATGATGTTATCCAGCGCATTGCCCGTGCCGTCGATATTCTCGACACCGGTGAGCGTCAGGTTCTCGACATTGTCGGTCAGCGCATAGCTAATGCCGGATTCGACCTTATCGATGCCTGCGTCGAGCGCTTCGATCACGGCATCGCCGATGTTATCCACAATGTAAACGTCGTTGCCCGTGCCGCCCAGCATGGTGTCGGCAGCGAGTCCGCCGTCCAGAATATCGTCGCCGTCGCCGCCATCCAGAACGTTATTCCCGCTGTTGCCCAGAATAATGTTATTCAGCGCATTGCCCGTGCCGTCGATATTCGCAACGCCGGTCAGCGTCAGATTCTCGACGTTGTCGCCCAGCGCATAGCTAATGCTGGATTCGACCGTATCGATACCAGCATCGAGGTTTTCCACGACGAGATCGCCGGAACTCTCCACCACGTAAGTGTCGTTACCCGCGCCACCCAGCATCGTGTCGGCCCCCTCACCTCCGTCGATGCGGTTGTCGCCGCTGTTGCCGACGATAATGTTGTCGAGCTCGTTGCCTGTGCCGGCTATATTCGCACTTCCGGTCAATATGAGGTTTTCGACGTTGGCGGTCAGCGCGTAAGCGATGCTGGATTCGACGGTGTCTATACCGGCGTTGAAGCTCTCCACGACCAGGTCGCCGGAGTTCTCCACCACGTAAGTATCGTTGCCCGCGCCGCCCTGCATCGTGTCCGCGCCCAACCCGCCGTCGATGCGGTTGTCGCCACCGTTGCCCAGGATGATGTTATCCAGTGCATTGCCCGTGCCATCGATATTCTCGACACCGGTGAGCGTCAGGTTCTCGACGTTGTCGGTCAATGTGTAGGTAATGGCGGATTCGACCTTATCGATACCGGCATTGAGGCTTTCCACGACGAGATCGCCGGAGTTCTCAACAACGTAAGTGTCGTCACCCGCACCGCCTCGCATCGTGTCCGCGCCCAAGCCGCCGTCGATGCGATTGTTGCCGCGGTTGCCGTCGATGACGTTATCCAGCGCGTTGCCTGTGCCGTCGATATTCTCGGCGCCGGTGAGCGTCAGGTTTTCGACGTTGTCGCCCAGCGCATAGCTAATGCTGGCTTCGACCGTATCGATACCTGCATCGAGGTTCTCCACAACGAGGTCGCCGGAGCTCTCCACCACATAGGTGTCGTCGCCCGCACCGCCCTGCATCGTGTCAGCGCCCAACCCGCCATCGATGCGGTTGTCGCCGCCGTTGCCCAAGATGATGTTATCCAAAGCATTGCCCGTGCCGTCGATATTCGCGGCTCCAGTGAGCGTCAGGTTCTCGACGTTGTCGGTCAGTGCGTAAGCGATGCTGGATTCGACGATATCGATGCCGGCATTAAGACTTTCCACGACGAGGTCGCCAGCGTTCTCCACGACGTAAGTGTCGTTGCCCGCGCCGCCCTGCATCGTGTCGCCGCCCGCACCGCCGTCGATGCGGTTGTCGCCGCCGTTGCCGATGATGACGTTGTCCAGCGCATTGCCCGTACCGTCGATAGCCGCAGTGCCGGTAAGCGTCAGGTTCTCAACGTTGTCGGTCAGTGCGTAAGCGATGCTGGATTCGACCGTATCAATGCCGGCATTAAGGCTCTCCACGACAAGATCGCCGGAATTCTCCACGACATAAATGTCGTCACCTGTACCGCCCAGCATCGTATCCGCGCCCAATCCTCCGACCAAGGTATCGTTGCCTTCCAGGCCGGACAGAATGTTGCTGCCATCGTTGCCGACGATTACGTTATCCAGCGCATTGCCCGTGCCGTCGATAGCCGCAGCACCGGTGAGCGTCAGGTTCTCGACGTTATCGGTCAATGCGTAAGTGATGCCGGATTCGACCGCATCGATGCCGGCATTAAGGCTTTCCACGACGAGGTCGCCGGCGTTCTCCACGACGTAAGTGTCGTTGCCCGTGCCGCCCCGCATCGTGTCCGCGCCCAATCCGCCGTCGATTCGATTGTTGCCGCGGTTGCCGTCGATGACGTTATCCAGTGTGTTGCCCGTGCCATCGATAGCCGCAACACCGGTGAGCATCAGGTTCTCGACGTTGTCACCCAGCGCGTAGCCGATGCTGGATTCGACCGTATCGATACCTGCATCGAGGTTCTCCACAACGAGGTCGCCGGAGCTCTCCACCACATAGGTGTCGTTGCCCGTGCCGCCACGCATCGTGTCTGCCCCCAATCCGCCGTCGATGCGGTTGTCGCCACCGTTGCCCAGAATGATGTTATCCAGTGCATTGCCCGTGCCGTTCAAATTAAATGCCGCCTGTCCTGAGCCTGTCGAAGGGCCGGTGAGCGTCAGGTTCTCGACGTTGTCGGTCAGCGCGTAAGCGATGCTCGACTCGACGGTGTCTATACCGGCATTGAAGTTCTCTACAACGAGGTCGCCAGCGTCCTCCACGACGTAAGTATCGTCGCCCGTGCCACCTCGCATCGTATCGGCTCCCGCACCGCCGTCGATGCGGTTGTCGCCGCCGTTGCCGATAATGACGTTATCCAGCGCATTGCCCGTGCCGTCGATATTCTCGGCGCCGGTGAGCGTCAGGTTTTCGACGTTGTCGGTCAGTGCGTAAGCGATGCTGGACTCGACGGTGTCTATACCGGCATTGAGGTTCTCCACAACGAGGTCACCGGCGTTCTCCACAACGTAAGTGTCGTTGCCCGCGCCGCCTCGCATCGTGTCCGCGCCCAATCCGCCGGCGATGCGATTATTGCCGCTATTGCCGACGATGACGTTATCCAGCGCGTTGCCCACTCCGTCGATAGCCGCAGCACCGGTCAGCGTCAGGTTCTCGACGTTGTCGCCCAGCGCGTAGCCCATACTGGATTCGACCGTATCGATACCGGCATTGAAGTTCTCTACAACGAGGTCGCCGGAACTTTCCACCACATAGGTGTCGTCGCCCGCACCGCCCTGCATCGTATCTGCGCCCAATCCGCCATCGATGCGGTTGTCGCCGCTGTTGCCCAGGATGATGTTATCCAGCGCATTGCCCGTGCCGTCGATAGCCGCAGTACCTGTGAGCGTCAGCTTCTCGACGTTGTCGGTCAGTGCGTAAGCGATGCTCGACTCAACGGTGTCTATACCGGCGTTGAGGTTCTCCACGACGAGGTCGCCGGAGTTCTCCACGACGTAAGTGTCGTTGCCCGCACCGCCCAGCATCGTGTCTGCGCCCAATCCGCCGTCAATACGGTTGTCGCCGCCGTTGCCAGCGATGACGTTATCCAGCGCATTGCCCATGGCGTCGATATTCTCGACACCGGTGAGCGTCAGGTTTTCGACGTTGTCGCCCAACGTGTAACCGATGCCGGATTCGACCGTATCGATACCGGCATTAAGGCCTTCCACAACGAGGTCGCCGGTACTCTCCACCACATAGGTGTCGTCGCCCGCGCCGCCTCTCATCGTGTCCGCGCCCAATCCGCCGTCGATGCGGTTGTTTCCGCTGTTACCGTCGATGCGGTTATCCATGGCATTACCCGTACCGTCTATAGCCGCAGCACCAGTGAGCGTCAGGTTCTCGACGTTGTCGCCCAGCGCGTAACCGATGCCGGATTCGACCGTATCGATACCGGCATTAAGGCCTTCCACAACGAGGTCGCCGGTACTCTCCACCACATAGGTGTCGTCGCCCGCGCCGCCTCGCATCGTGTCCGCGCCCAATCCGCCGTCGATGCGGTTGTTTCCGCTGTTACCGTCGATGCGGTTATCCATGGCATTACCCGTGCCGTCGATAGCCGCAGTGCCGGTAAGCGTCAGGTGCTCGACATTGTCGGTCAGCCTGTAGTCGATGCCGGATTCGACCGTATCGATACCGGCATTGAGGTTCTCCACGACGAGGTCGCTGGTACTCTCCACCACATAGGTGTCGTCGCCCGCGCCGCCCTGCATCGTGTCCGCGCCCAAACCGCCGTTCAGGGTGTCGTTGCCTGCCCCGCCATCCAGGAGATTATTCCCGCCGTTGCCGATGATGACGTTGTCCAGCGCATTGCCCGTGCCGTCGATACTTGCAGAGCCTGTCAGGGTGAGATTCTCGACGTTGTCGGCCAGCGCATAACCGATGCCGGATTCGACCGTATCGATACCCGCATTGAGCGCTTCGATCACGGCATCGCCGACGTTGTCTACCACGTAAGTATCGTTGCCCGCACCGCCCTGCATCGTGTCCGCGCCCAGGCCTCCGTCGATACGGTTGCTGCCGCGGTTGCCGCCGATCGCATTGTCCAGCGCATTGCCCTTGCCATCGATATTCGCAACGCCGGTGAGCGTCAGGTTCTCGACATTGTTGCCCAGCGTATAGCCGATGCCGGATTCGACCGTATCCGTGCCCGAAGCGGCAGCCTCGGTAACGAGGTCGCCGGCGTCGTCCACGACGTAAGTATCGTTACCCGCGCCGCCCAGCATCGTGTCCGCCCCCTTGCCGCCGCTCAGGGTATCGTTTCCGTCGCCGCCCTCCAGCCTGTTGTTCCCGCTGTTGCCGGTGATGAAGTTGCCCAGCGCATTGCCCGTGCCGTCGATATTCTCGGTGCCGGCCAGCGTCAGGTTTTCGACGTTCGCGCCCAGTGTATAAGCAATGCCGGCGCGCACCGTATCGATCCCCTCGTCGAGATTTTCAAGCACGACATCGTCGAGAGTGTCCACCGCATAGGTGTCGTCGCCCGCGCCGCCAATCATGGTGTCGCCGCCCGCGCCGCCGTCCAGCAGGTCGTTGCCCGCGCCGCCGTCCAGGCGGTCGTAGCCTTCCATGCCCGCCAATTCGTCGTTGCCCGCGCCGCCGAACAATGCGTCGTTGCCCGTGCCGCCATAAACCTGGTCGTCGCCCGCATCGCCCGAGAGCACGTTGTTGCCGTCTCCGCCGGCAACCATGTCGTTGCCGGCCCCGCCGAAGATCACGTCGTTGCCGCCTTCGCCCAGCAGTGCGTCGTGTCCGTCGCCGCCAAGCACGATGTCGTTGCCCAGCCCGGCGAACACGACGTCGTCGCCCGCACCGCCTATCGCGAGGTCGTTGCCGCCGCCCGCGTAGATCAGGTCGTTGCCCGCGCCCCCGTCGATCACATCGTTGCCGATGTCGGACATCACCACATCGTCGCCCTCCAGCCCGTCGATGACGGTGTTGCCGTTGTTGCCCAGCAGCAGGTCTTTGCCCGCCGTGCCGGTGACGGTTTCGCCGCTCGGGGCGAATGGCGCCTTCAGCGCAATGCCGACCGTGCCGTCCGCATTGCTGGTGATTTGCACTTGATCGGAATATTCCAGCGTCACGTCGGCGATATTGAGGGTGCTGCCATCCGTTTTGGTCAGTTTGCCGATGCCGTGCACGGTCTGGCCGTTGATCACCTGGAAGCGTCCGTCGCTATTCAGCGCGATAGAGGCCACGCCCAGTTCGTCCAGCGACCTGAATTCGCCTGCGTCGGTGATGCCGTTCTGGTTGGCATCCTGCCACACGCCGAATTTGCTCCAGCGCTCGTCCAGCGCGGAGAAGATGCCGTCATTGTTGGTATCGAACGCCGCCAACCCTTGCAGGTCGGTCTGCGCGCTGTCCAGATATTGGGTGAAACTGATCTCGCTGCCGTTATCGATGCTGCCGTTGCCGTTGGCATCGAATGCGAGCAGGCCGTCGCCCGCCGACGGCCATGCGGTGCGATGTTTGAAGCCGTCGCTGTTGATGTCGAAGAAAACGTTCGAGTCGTCCACGTTGGTGAAGCCGAAGCCGTCGTTGCCCAGGTCGATGGAGATCGGTTTTTTGCCGCCGCCACCGCTGCCCAAGGTGGGGTAGTAGGCACCGGTGTGTTCGGCGGTCAGTGCTATATCGGTAAAGGCCCCTCCAGCATCGGTCACCCTCACAGTAAAAATGTCTGTCTGGGTAGAATAAGTAGGAATGTCGGTATCGTTCCGGTAAATCGAGCCATCAGGCTGCTGGCCCGGCATATTCGGCCCGTACCAGTTGGTATAGCTGACATTGCCGGCGGCATCGACCGCACCCAAGCCCTTTTGTGCTTGGGCAACCACGCTGAAGGTAAAGCCGCTGGTATTGTCCACGTCGGTGACGACGATGCTGGCATTGTTGGGGCCGTCTATGTCGCCATAGCCGACGATGGTGTTGTGATATGTCGGCGTGCCGTACTCCGGATCGTATGTGGTATAGGGGGCATACTGCGGGGTGCCTTGCACGTTCACCCACCCTTTTCCCCAAACATACCTACGCCCGCCGCCCAGGTACCCGTAAATCCCCCGTATGTGCTGATCCAGCGTCGCCACCGGCGCGTCGTTGACGTTATTGATCGTCATCTCCACCGTCCCCGTGGCGGTCTGTCCGCCAGCCCCGCTGATCTGGTAATTGAAACTCGCCGCCCCAAAATAATTCGCATCCGGCGTGTAGTGGATGTAGCCGTTGACCAGCGTCCCCGTGCCGTGAGTGAAATTGGAGACGCTGGTCAGGGTGATGTTTTGTCCGGTGTCGTTCCTGATCAGGTCGGCGCTCGAAATGATGGCCTCGGTATCCTCAATGATGGTGACGCCGTCGCGTCCGGCTTGAAGCACCGGGGGTGTCGGTGTCGGTGTCGGTGTCGGTGTCGGTGTCGGTGTCGGTGTCGGTGTCGGTGTCGGTGT
>DASRWG010000057.1:0-41182 GCA_035654695.1 Gallionella sp.
TCGTAATGCTCGACCGACGACATCAGAGCAGATCGTTCCTGTGCAGCATGAACACGAACTGGTCACCCGCCGTCACGTCCAGCCAAGTGAAGGGCAGGTCGGGGTAGGCGGCTTCCAGCGCGTCGCGGTTGTGGCCGATCTCGACGATCAGGATGCCGTTGTCGGTGAGGTGGTCGGCGGCCTGTGCCAGGATGACGCGCGTCGCATCCAGCCCGTCTTCGCCGCTACCCAGCGACATCTCGGGCTCATGCAGGTATTCCTGCGGTAGTGCAGCGACGGAGGGGGCGTCGACGTAGGGCGGGTTGCTGATGATGATGTCGTATTTGCGGCCGCCGAGCTTGGCGAACAGGTTCGATTCGATCAGCTCGATGCGGTCCTGCAGCATGTAGTCGCCGACGTTGCGTTCCGCCACCGCCAGCGCGTCCGGCGACAGGTCCACCGCATCCACGAGCGCGTTGGGGAAGGCGTGGGCGGCGAGGATCGCGAGGCAGCCGCTGCCGGTGCACAGGTCGAGCACGCTGCCGATCTCTTCCGGATCGGCGATCCAGGGGCTGAGCTGCTCGCGCAGCAGTTCGGCGATGAAGGAGCGCGGCACGATGACGCGCTCGTCGACATAGAAGCTGAAGTCGCCGAGGAAGGCCTCGTGGGTCAGGTAGGCCGCGGGCACGCGCTGCTCGACGCGGCGCTGGATGATGTTCAGCACGTCGCTGCGCTCGCTGTCGGTCAGGCGCGCGTCGAGGAAGGGTTCCAGCCTGTCGACAGGCAGGTGCAGCGTGTGCAGGATCAGGTAGGCGGCCTCGTCGTAGGCGTTCTCGCTGCCGTGGCCGAAGAACAGCCTGGCTTGGTTGAAGCGGCTCACCGCGAAGCGCAGCCAGTCGCGCACCGTCACCAGATTATTTGCCGTACCGGAAAAATAGTCGCTCATTTGATTCTCCATCAGTCCCCACCTCCGCCATCGCCGCCACCGCAGCCTCCATCGCTGTCGCAGTGCGACGAGCCGCCCGAATCGCCGGAACTGCCGCCATCGCCGCCGCGGTCATATGGCGATTTCCGCCGGTTCGACCGGGCGACGGATACCAGCCACAGCAGCAGCGCGCCCAGCAGGATCAGCACGAGGTATTTCATTCGGCCAGCAGCTTGCGCAGGGTCAGGTAATAAATCTCGGACAGCGCGTCGAGGTCGGCGACTGCGACGCATTCGTTGATCTTGTGTATGGTCGCGTTCAGCGGGCCGACTTCGAGCACCTGCGGGCAGATGTCGGCGATGAAGCGGCCGTCGGAGGTGCCGCCGCTGGTGGACAGTTCGGTATCGAGGCCGGTGACCTGTTTGATCGCCGCGGCGACCGCATCGACCAGGTCGCCGCGCGGTGTCAGGTAGGGCTTGCCGGAGGACTTTTCCCATTCGAGGTCGTATTCCAGCTTGTGCCGGTCGAGGATCGCGTGGACTCGTTGCTTCAGGCTGTCGACGGTGCTGGCGGTCGAATGGCGGAAGTTGAACAGGATCTCGACCGTGCCCGGCACGACGTTGGTCGCCCCCGTGCCGCCGTGGATGTTGGAGATCTGCCAGGAGGTCGGCGGGAAATATTCGTTGCCTTCGTCCCACACCGTCGCGGCCAGTTCGGCGATGGCGGGCGCGGCCAGGTGGATGGGGTTCTTCACCAGGTGCGGGTAGGCGATGTGGCCCTGCACGCCCTTGACGGTCAGCGTACCGGACAGCGAGCCGCGCCGCCCGTTCTTGATGGTGTCGCCGGTCTTGGCTACCGAGGTCGGCTCGCCGACGATGCAGTAGTCGATCTTCTCTCCCCGCGCCTGCAAGGTCTCCACCACGCGCACCGTGCCGTCCACCGCGATACCTTCCTCGTCCGAGGTCAGCAGCAGCGCGATGGAGCCGCGATGCTGCGGGAATTCGGCGACGAATTTCTCGATGGCGGTGACGAAGGCGGCGAGCGAGCCCTTCATGTCGGACGCGCCGCGACCGTACAGCATGCCGTCGCGCACGGTGGGGGTGAAGGGATCGCGGCCCCATTTTTCGACCGGGCCGGACGGCACCACGTCGGTGTGGCCGGCGAAGCAGACCAGCGGGCCGCCGTTGCCGCGGCGCGCCCACAGGTTGTCCACCTCGCCGCAGCGCATCTTCTCCAGATTGAAGTCGAGCGGGGTCATGCGCGCGCCGATGATGTCCAGACAGCCGTCGTCGTTGGGCGTCAGCGAACGGCGGGAGATCAGTTGTTTTGCCAGCGCCAATGTTGCGCTGATGGGGGTGTCGCTCATTTGTTCAGCTTTTCGTAGTCGGTTTCGTTGTAGCCTGTCGCCAGCACTTTTCCATCGCGTTCCAGCACCGGACGCCTGATGACGTTGGGCTGTTCCAGCATCAGCGCCAGCGCGGAGGCGTCATCCTTAATCGATGCTTTCACTTCGTCGGGCAGTTTGCCCCAGGTCGGGCCGGTCTTCTTCAGCAGCTTCTGCCAGCCGACCTGTTTGAGCCAGCCGGACAGCATGGTTTCGGTGACGCCGTGTTTCTTGAAGTCGTGGAATTCGTAAACGATGCCCCGAGCTTCGAGCGCGGCGCGCGCCTTCTTCACCGTGCCGCAGTTGGGGATGCCGTACAGCTTCATTTGGGCTCGTCCAGATTCAGCTTGATGCCGCCGAAGTCGGCAGCCGGTTTCGGCTGCGCTTCCTGCTCGGGCTTGTAGGCCGGGATCTGCATCGTGCTGGTGCGCTCGGAGAAGTCGACCAGGCTGGCCAGGTTGCTCGCCGAGTCGGCGTTGCGCATGGCCTCTTCCTTGGTGATCTGTCCGGTCTTGAACAGCTTGTACAGCGCCTGTTCGAAGGTCTGGGAGCCGGGCGAGACGCTCTTCTCGATGGCCTCGCGGATCTTGTCGATCTCGTCGTTCTTGATCATGTCGGCGATCAGCGCGGTGTTCAGCAGCACCTCGACCGCGGGCACCTGCTTGCCGTTTACGTTGCGCACCAGCCGCTGAGAGATCACCGCGCGCAGGCACATCGACAGGTCGGACAGCACGCTCTGGCGCGAGTCGTACGGGAAGAAGTTCACGATGCGGTTCAGCGCGTGGTAGCTGTTGTTCGCGTGCAGCGTGGTCAGGCACAGGTGGCCGGTCTGGGCGAAGATCAGCGCGTGCTTCAGCGTCTCGCGGTCGCGGACCTCGCCTATCATCAGCACGTCCGGCGCCTCGCGCATGCCGCTGGCCAGCGCGCTTTCGTAATTCAGCGTGTCGGTGCCGATCTCGCGCTGGTTCACGATGGATTTGTTGTGCTTGAAGATGTATTCGATCGGATCTTCGATCGTCAGGATATGGCCGCTCTTGGTGTTGTTGCGGTGCTCGAGCATCGCCGCGAGCGTGGTGGACTTGCCGGAGCCGGTCGCGCCGACCACCAGCACCAGGCCGCGTTTCTCCATGATGAGTTCCTTGAGCACGGTCGGCAGGTGCAGGTTCTCCACATTCTCGATCTTGCCGCGGACGTGGCGCACCACGATGGCGATGTCGTTGCGCTGGCGGAAAATGTTGACGCGGAAGTTGCCGATGCCGTCGTAGCGGAAGGAGAAGTTCATCTCCATCTTCGCCTCGAATTCGGCGATCTGTTTCGGCGTCATCATCTCGTAGGCGATGCGTTTGACCATCTCCGCATCGAGCAACTGCGAATTCACCGGCATTGCGATGCCGTCGATCTTGACGTTGACCGGCGCGCCGACCGAGAAGAACAGGTCGGAGGCCTTTTTATCGGAAGCCAGTTGCAACAGCGGAGTGATGATCATTTTTTCACCTCGATTTCAGGATACAGGAGACAGGATGCGGGATTCAGGGCGAGTGGCTGAATCCTGTATCCCGTATCCTGGTTTAGATTCCGCGCAGCAGTTCGTTGATGCCGACCTTGCCCAGCGTCTTCGCGTCGACCTTTTTCACGATCACGGCACAGTACAGGCTGTACTTGCCGTCGCTGGAGGGCAGGTTGCCGGAGACCACCACGGAGCCCGCCGGCACGCGGCCGTAGTGGACTTCGCCGGTCTCGCGGTCATAGATCTTGGTGGATTGGCCGATGTACACGCCCATCGAGATGACGGAGCCTTCCTCGACGATCACGCCTTCGACCACTTCGGAGCGCGCGCCGATGAAGCAGTTGTCCTCGATGATGGTCGGGTTGGCCTGCACCGGCTCCAGCACGCCGCCGATGCCGACGCCGCCGGACAGGTGGACGTTCTTGCCGATCTGCGCGCAGGAGCCGACGGTCGCCCAGGTGTCGACCATCGCGCCTTCGTCGACGTAGCCGCCGATGTTCACGTAGGAGGGCATCAGCACCACGTTCTTCGCGATGTAGGAGCCCTTGCGCGCCGCGGCAGGCGGCACCACGCGGAAGCCGCCTTCGCGGAAGTCGCGGCTGTTGTAGTCGGCGAACTTGGATGGCACCTTGTCGTAGTAGTTGGTGAAACCGCCCTTGATGAAGAAGTTGTCCTCGAGGCGGAACGACAGCAGCACGGCCTTCTTGATCCACTGGTGGGTGACCCACTGGCCCACGCTCTGGCGCTCGGCGACGCGCAGCTTGCCCTGGTCGAGCAGATTGATGACGGTGTCGACGGCTTCCTTGAGCTGGGCGTCTGCGTTGCGCGGGGTGATCTCGGCGCGGCGTTCGAAGGCTTGTTCGATGATTTGCTGCAATTGTTCCATGATGGTTTCCAGTCAGAGTTTTAGTTAAAGCGATGAAACGAAACGGGCGATGCGCCGGGCGGCTTCCACGGTCTCTTCGGTGTTCGCGACCAGCGCCAGGCGCACGAAATTCGCGCCGGGATTGACGCCGTGCGCCTCGCGGGCCAGATAGCTGCCCGGCAGAGCGGTCACATTATAGTCGCGATACAGCGCTTGCGCGAAGGCGGTGTCGGCGATGGGCGTGCGTATCCACAGGTAAAAACCCGCATCGGGCTGGGCGACCGGCAGTACCGGCTTCAGTATCGCTACGACTTGTTCGAACTTCTCCGCATACAGCCGGCGGTTCTCGGCGACATGCGCCTCGTCGTCCCACGCAGCGATGGTGGCGGCCTGGATCGCCGGGTTCATCGCGCAGCCGTGGTAGGTGCGATACAGCGTGAACTTGCCGATGATGGCGGCATCGCCGGCAACGAAGCCGGAGCGCATGCCGGGCACGTTGGAACGTTTCGACAGGCTGGAGAACACCACGAGGTTCTTATAATCGTCGCGCCCGATGTTGCGGGCAGCCTGCAGCGCGCCGAGCGGCGGTTCGTCGAAATAGATCTCGGAATAGCATTCGTCCGAGGCGATCACGAAGCCGTAGCGGTCTGACATCTCGAACAGCGTGTTCCATTCCTGCTGCGACATCACATGTCCGTTCGGGTTGCCCGGCGAGCACACGTAGATCAGCTGTGTGCGCCGCCACACCTCTTCCGACAGCTGCGCATAGTCCGGAACATGGCCGTCTTCCGGCAGCGTGTTCAGGAAATGCGGTGTCGCACCGGCGAGCAGCGCGGCACCTTCGTAGATCTGGTAGAACGGGTTGGGGCTGACGACGACGGGATCGGGCCTGCTGCGGTCGATCACCGCCTGTGCGAACGCGAACAGCGCCTCGCGGCTGCCGTTCACCG
The DNA here is from genome assembly GCA_035654695.1 of Gallionella sp. Lineage (GTDB taxonomy): Bacteria > Pseudomonadota > Gammaproteobacteria > Burkholderiales > Gallionellaceae > Gallionella. The sequence goes on from DASRWG010000057.1 coordinate 5,611, forward strand.
GCAGGACCTGGGTCTTCGCATCGGGTGCGGGGATGCCGTAGCGCCGGCCCAGCCACTCCGAGATCGCGCCGCGCAGCGCGTCGCTGCCCGCTGTTGTGGGATAATTCGCCAGTCCGTCGAGTCCGGCGGTCAGCGCATCCTTGATGAACTGCGGCGTGGCGTGTTTGGGTTCGCCGATGGACAGGCTGATCGCGCGGTAGTCCGGATTCGGTTTCACCTCGCCGAACAGTGCGGCGAGTTTCTGGAACGGGTAGGGTTGGAGCTTCTGCAGGTCGGGATTCATCTCAATGTCGTTCCACCCCTGTGGAACGGCGGAATTTGCCAGGCGGCGATTATAAGGGGCAGGGCAGTGCCATCAAAACAAAATGTAATGCCGGTCGCCGGTTTGCTGAGCGGCGCGCTGGTGTGGGGAGTGATCTGGTATCCGTTTCGCGTGTTGGAGAACGCGGGCGTGGGCGGCGCGCTTTCCACGCTGCTGATCTACCTGCTGGCCACCGTCTGCGGGGTTTTCCTGTGGTCGCGCGTGCGGCAGGATCTGCCCAAGGTCGGCTGGTGGGGCCTGGTGCTGGTGCTGACCGCGGGCTGGTCCAACTTCGGCTATGTGCTGGCGATACTGGAGGGCGAGGTGATGCGCGTGCTGCTGCTGTTCTACCTCGCCCCGGTGTGGACCATATTGTTCTCGTTCTGGCTGCTGGGTGAGCACCTCAACCGCTACGGCTACGCGATCATCTTCCTGTCCTTCGCCGGCGCGGTGGTGATGCTGTGGGAGCCGCATCTGGGCATGCCGCTGCCGAACAACGCAGCCGAATGGATAGGCCTGTCGGCGGGCATGGGTTTCGCGCTGTCCAACGTGGTGGCGCGCCGTTGCGACCATCTGAGCGTAGAGACCAAGTCCTTCGGCGTATGGATAGGCACAGCCCTGCTGAGCCTGCTGTATCTGGCCTTCCAGGGCGGGCTCGCGGACAGGGTGGCTGCGGTCGGCGGCGATTCCTGGCTGTTGCTCATACTGCTCGGCGTCGTGTTGTGCGCCGTCAGCTTCGCGGTGCAGTACGGCATTTCGCGGGTGCCGGCGAACCGCGCGATCGTCCTGTTCCTGTCCGAACTGGTGGTCGCCGCGATCGCGTCCTATTTTCTCGCCGGCGAGTTGATGGAGCTGCGCGACTGGATAGGCGCCACGCTGATCGTCTCCGCCAGCCTGATGTCGGGCCGGCTCTATGCGGCGGAGAAGAGTGATGCATAGACTGATCCCGTTCTCGCAGGCAATCAGCGCGCCAAGTTACGACCGGCCGAGGCCGGAACGGCTGGTGCGGGGCGATCCGGCGCGCACCACCTGGGAGCACTATGCCAATCCTGGCGGCGAAGTTTCCTGCGGCGTATGGGCCTGCGAGGTCGGCGCATGGCGCATCGCGTTCGACGAGACAAGCGACGAATATTTCCACGTGATGGAAGGGCGCATCCGCATCACCGATGATGCGGGGAATGCCTGCGAATTCGGCGCCGGGGAGGCCTGCGTGATCCCGGCGGGATACACCGGTGTGTTCGAGGTGCTCGAACCGGTGAGGAAGCACTACGTGATGGTCAAACGCAAGGCCGGATAGCCGGCCTTGCGCTTAGCCCATGCCGGAAGCCGGCAGGCCGAGATAGTAGCCCTGGGCGTAGTCCACGCCCATCGCCTGGATCGCTTCCATGATCTCTTTGGACTCGATGAATTCGGCGACCATCAGGATGTTCAGGTCCTGGCACAAACGACTCAGGTTGTTGACCAGCGCATAGTCGATCTTCGAATTCAGGATATTGCGGACAAAGGCGCCGTCGAGCTTGACGAAGTCGAAGTGCAGTTCGCGCAGATAGTGGAACGAGTTGTAACCGCTGCCGAAGTCGTCCAGCGCGAACGAAAATCCCTTCTTGCGCAGGTCGGACAGGAATTTTCGCATGTGCGTCATGTCGCCGACCGCGTCGCGCTCCAGCAGTTCGAACACGATGTTCTTCGGCGGGATGCCGACCTCCTGGCACATCTGTTCCGCGTAGCCGAGGATGCCGCGCCCCTGTATCTCCTGAGCGGACAGGTTGATGAACAGCTTGATGTCGGGGTCGCCGCCGTCGATCTTCTGTTTCATCGCCTGCAGGGCCTTGCTGATGATGATTCGGTCCAGTTCGCGGCCCAAGCCGTATTTCTCGATGGTCTCGATGAACATGCCGGCCGAGACGGTCCTGCCGTCCGGCTCGCACAGGCGCGCCAGCGTCTCATAGGCGAACACCTTGCCGGTCCTGCAGTCGATGATGGGCTGGAAGAACGGCAAAATGCGGTCTTCGCGCAACGAGTTGCGCAGGGATTCGGCATGGTCGCGGATGATGCGGCTTTCCTGAATCTGGGTTTCGATCTGCTCGACGGTGCAGACGGTGTCCTTGCCGAGCTTCTTGGCGCGGTACAGGCCGATGTCGACGCCGGTCATCAGGTCGGAAATGTTCTGGGCATCCTCAGGATAGGAGACCAAGCCGATCGAGGTGGTGATATGGAAGGTTTTGCCGTTCGGTGCGGAGAACGTTGCATCGCGCAATTGCGCGCGCAGTTTCTCGGCGACGACCATGCCGCCGGCCTTGTTGGTCTCGGTCAGGATAATTGTGAATTCGTCGCCGCCGATGCGCGTGGCCAGATCGCCCTTGCGCACCACCGCGCGCAGCGAGTCGGCGACGCCGATCAGCGCCGCGTCGCCGCAGGGGTGGCCATAGGTGTCGTTGATGTCCTTGAAGTCGTCGAGGTCCAGCATCAGGATGGAGAACTCGTGGCTGTGGCGCTCGGAACGCCCGACCTCGTAGTCCAGCATCTCGTTGAAATAGCGCCGGTTGTAAAGGCCGGTCAACGGGTCGTGGGTCGAATAGTATTCAAGCTCGGACATCGTGCGGCCCAGCGCCTTGCTGGAGCCGACCACCATCACCATCACCGCGAGGATGGAGCGGATCACGCTGGCTTCCTGCGAGCTCAGTTTGTGCAGCGAGCCGTAGGCCACGCCGAGCAGGCCGGCGAGGTTGAGCATCTCCAGTTCCGGCACCGGAACGGTGATCATCTTCACGTCGTCGATGGAGTCGTATTTGCCTTCGGCGGGTATCTGGAATTCTTCGATGTCCAGCGGCGCATCGTCCGGCAACTTGAGTTTGGCCAGCATGTCCTGCGCCAGCTGGTCGCGCACCTGGGCCTTGACCTCATCGCTGTAGTCGCCGAGGAAATACACGAACAGCGAAAGGCCGTGCTCCTCGGCAAAGGCGATGAAGAAGAAGTTGAACGGGAAGATCGCATGGAAGCCGGACAGGATCTCCTGCACGAACAGCTTCCACTGCGCGACTTTCTCGTGCGACAGGATGATGCTCTCCAGCACATGGCTCTGGCGCTCGAACAGATCCTTTTCGATCAGGGTGTGGGACAGGTCGTCGACCATGCCGCGGAAGTCGAGCATGATCTGTTTCAGATTGCTCTCGCTCTCCTGCCACTGGCGGTTGCGCTCCTTCAGCAGCAGCTCCATCGTCAGGTTCAGGCGGGTAGAGCGGGTTGCGCTGTTGCTCAGCAGGTCGATCAGGCCGGACTTTTCGTCGGCGGAGAGGTTGGTTTGATGCAACTTGTCGATGCAAGCATCGAGATTCTCTCCGATCTCGGTGTTGATGCTGCGGACCAGATCGCCGATGTTCCGCGCGAACAGGCGCGAGCGCGTCTGGCTCTCCAGCAGCGCGGCGAAGCGCACCAAGCCCTGGTAGCGGAAGTCTTCCAGTCCGGCGGGAAGTACGGAAGTCGGCAGCGTCATGCTTCAGGCGCCCTGTTCGAAGTGTCCGCTGCTGACCATCAGGTCGACTCCGCAGCGCAGTTCCCTGAACCAGGCGAGGAAGTCGCGCGCCGCCTGGCCGCGATACACCGGTCCGTGCTGCGGGGCGATCATGTCGATATCCAGCTCGGAGACGGCGTCGACCCACAGCCGTGCGGCCTTGTTGGAGCACATGTAGCGGCGGTGGAATTCCTCGATATACGGCAGGTGAGCTGCGAAGTCGTCGACATAGGCGACATCCTTGTCCAGCGGCAGCATCGCTGCGCCGATGTCGCCGGTGAACAGGATCTTGGCGACCGGGTCGTAGACGTTGATCTGTCCCTCGGAATGAAGGAAGTGGGCGGGCAGCAGTTGCAGGTCGAAGCCGGGGCATACCGGGTAGGGCATGCCTTCGTCCGGCACGCCGATGAAACGGTGCATCTCGCTGATGCCGTAGTGCGGCAGGAAGCGCGTCCAGATGCGCGACACATAGACTTCGGCATCGGTGATCTCCAGCCAGGTCGAGATGCCGCCGACGATGTCAGGATCCTGGTGCGACAGCACGATGCCCTTCAGTTTGTCCGGGGCGATGTAGCGCAGCATTTCGGCCAGCACACGCGGCATCACACCGAAGCCGCCCGGATCGAGCAGCACACCGCAATCGCGGTGGGTTACCAGATACTGATTGGACCTGACACCATCCTCTTCGCCAGGCTCGCTCTCGTTCAATAGTACGAACTTGTGATTCTCATCGCTGTACAAAACGATATTGCGCATGCCGCCCCCTGAAAACTTTTAGGAATTTTTGTGGGTGCGATACTAGCATGGCTATCGTGCCGCAGTGCAAGCGGGATGTTCGAATGGCGCGGCAGGATGAGGCGAGTCCTGCGGTTAACGATGCCGTTGACAAACCGGGGTGCGGCCATCATCATCTCACGCCATGAATACCTCATCCAGAAATATGCGACGTAGCGCCCATGCCCGAGCGGAATCGGGCATGCCGTGCTGCGCTTGCGATATTTCAATTGGAAGACTGGTGAATCTGCCAGACTGACATAGAAAGTTTCCCCGACAAGGCCACGGCTCATCCCCGTGGCCTTTTTGTTTTTCACTTCACGCCTGTTTGTTTTTTTACTTCACGAAAGAGAGCCGATGAATACTGAATTTGCGTACGCCAAGGATTGCCTGATGCCGACGACTCCGCGCCCGGACATTGCGTTCGTGCGCGGCGAAGGATCGTACTTGTTCGATCGACATGATCGCCGCTATCTGGACTGGATGCAGGGCTGGGCGGTGAATTGCCTGGGGCATTCGCCCGGCGTGGTGGTGCAGGCACTGAGTGCGCAAGCCGCAAAACTGATCAACGTTGGGCCGGCTTTCTACAACGAACCGGCGCTCGAGCTTGCCGGTCTTTTGACATCGCATAGCTGTTTCGATCAGGTGTTTTTCGGCACTTCCGGCGCGGAAGCCAATGAGGGCGCCATCAAGCTGGCAAGGAAGTGGGGACGGAAATACAAGGGCGGAGCCTTCGAGATCATCACCTTCACGAACGGTTTCCACGGGCGCACCCTGGCGACCATGTCGGCGAGCGGAAAGGCCGGATGGGACACGATGTTTGCTCCGCAGGTCAGCGGTTTTCCCAAGGCGACACTGAACGACATCGAGTCGGTCAGGGCGCTCATCGGCGATCAAACGGTGGCGATCTTGCTGGAGCCGATACAGGGCGAGGCGGGCGTCATACCGGCCAACGCCGGATTCCTTCAGGCATTGAGGCAGCTTTGCGATGACCACCAGTTGTTGCTGATCGTCGATGAAGTGCAAACCGGCTGCGGTCGCACGGGGACGCTCTTCGCCTATCAGCAGCATGGCATCGAGCCGGACATCATGACGCTGGGCAAGGGGCTGGGCGGCGGTCTGCCGATTTCGGCGCTGCTGTCCAGGCAGTCATGCTCCTGCTTCGAGTACGGCGATCAGGGCGGAACATTTTCCGGCAACCCGCTGACTACCGCCGCCGGCGTGGCGGTGATGCGGACGCTGTTGTCCGCTGGCTTTCTGGAAGAGAGCCGCCAGGTCGGTGCGCAATTGGCGGCAGGATTGGTCGCGCTATCGCAAGAGTTCAATCTGGGCGAGGTGCGCGGGAAAGGTGCGTTGCTGGCATTGGAGCTTGGCAGCAACGCCGGGCCGGAAGTGGTGACCGCCGCCAGAGAAAAAGGCTTGTTGCTGAATGCACCTCGGCCACATTGTTTGCGCTTCATGCCGGCGCTGAACAGCACGCAGGCCGAGGTGGAAGAGGGACTGGGCTTGTTGCGGCAAGTATTGCAGGAGCTGCAATGACCGATCTTGCGCAAGTGAACATGGAACCCTATCTGGCGGAGAGCGAGCATATCGACTGGCGGCAGCCGCTGGTTTTGGCGAAGGCAGCCGAACTCGCGGCGGGTGCGGCGGGCGATGAAGCAATCGCCGGACGCTGTTTCGAGTTTGTTCGCGATTCCATCAAGCACAGTTGGGATCACCGGCTGAACCCGGTTACCTGTAAAGCTTCGGCGGTGTTGCAGCACGGCACCGGTTATTGCTACGCGAAAAGCCATCTGCTGGCTGCGTTGCTAAGGGCGAACGGCATTCCCGCCGGTCTGTGTTACCAGCGCTTGTCGGTCGGCGTGGAAGGACCGCCCTATTGTTTGCACGGACTGAACGCGGTGTACCTCAAGCAATACGGCTGGTACAGGATCGATGCGCGCGGCAACAAGCCGGGCGTGTCCGCCGAGTTCATCCCGCCGCTGGAGCGGTTGGCCTTTCCGATTGCGTCCATATCGGAAAAGGATCTGCCGGGAATATGGGTTGATCCTTTGCCTGCGGTGATTTCGGCATTGACGCAAAACGCGACAGTAGCGCAGGTGTATGAGAACCTGCCGGATGTCGAAGAGACGGAAATGATCGCCGCCGTCAGTTGGAACAACAGCGCCATGTTTAAAGGATAAGAAAGCGATGTACATCCCCCGCCAATTTGAAGAGCCAAACATCGAGGTCATACACGAACTGATTCGTGCCAAGCCCTTGGCGACACTCGTCACGCTCAATGCCGATGGCCTGGAAGCAAACCACATCCCGCTGATGCTGACGGCAGGGCCTGCGCCGTATGGCGTGTTGAGCGGGCACATCGCCCGGTCGAACCCGCTCTGGCAGGAGCATCCGGCGGATGCCGATGTGCTGGTGATCTTTCACGGAGCGGAAAGTTATATCTCGCCGTCGTGGTACGCCTCCAAGGCCGAAACCGGCAAGGTCGTGCCGACCTGGAATTACGTGAGCGTGCAGGCCAAAGGCAAGTTGCGCGTCGTTCACGATGCCGGCTGGATACGCGCGCAACTGGAATCGCTGACGGCGCACAACGAAGCCGGATTTGCGCAGCCGTGGGCAGTCGCGGATGCGCCGCAAGAATTCACCAGCAAGTTGCTGGAGGCCGTTGTCGGGATCGAGATTGTCATCACTGATCTCAAGGGTAAGTGGAAGGTGAGCCAGAATCGTTCGGTACAGGATCGCGAGTCGGTGGCAAATGGTTTGGCCAAGCACGGCCATGACGAAATGGCGGGTCTCGTTAAAGCGTCCGGCGGATCGCTCTGACAATCGATGCAAAATGCAGAGGGATGTTTTTGCGGCGTGAATCTTTGAATGTGGCGTCCTCGACAGGAATCGAACCTGTAATTGACCCTTAGGAGGGGCCGGTTATATCCATTTAACTACGAGGACCTTCGATGCAGGCGCGCATTCTAACGGAAATGCGCCGCAATCAGAACCCGTGTTGACTGGTATCATGCGCGCCATTCGAAAAAATATCGCAAAGAGGAAATTACATGCAGGCTCGTATCAATCTGTTTTTCGCGTGGTTCTTCATCCCGCAGACGCTGGCGATGGGCTGGGTGGCGGCGGTGGGGCGCATGCTGTTGGAGGCACTCGGCGTGTCCACGTTCGAGGGCGACATCCCGGGGCGTATCGTCGGCGCGCTGTTGCTGTTGATGGTGGTCTACCTGGTGATGCATTTCCGCGGTTCGCTGCCGCCGGAGGGCAAGGTCGGGGGCAACGGCTACCGTTTCGGCCATCGTGCGGTGCTGCTGGGCAACGTGCTGGCGGCGTCGCTGTTCGTGTTCCAGTTCTTCGCGTCTTCCATCAGCGATTACAACACCCATCTGGTGCTGAATCAGTTCACCACCGCGTTCGGTTACTGGGTGATGGCCTGCTGGGCGGTCGGATTCTCGTTCCTCTATCAATCCTCGCTGCCGGAGAAGGAAGCGACGGGGAATAAATAATGCCGTTGGTCACGCTGGATAAGGCCAGTCTCGCCTTCGGGCATGTCGCGCTGCTGGATCACGCCGATTTTCAGCTCGACGAGGGCGAGCGCGTCGGTCTGATCGGGCGCAACGGCGGCGGCAAGTCGAGCATGATGCGCGTGCTGGCCGGGCAAGGGAATCTGGACGACGGGCTGGTGTGGCGCGCGCCGACTGCGCGCATCTGCTTCGTAAGCCAGGAGCCGGTGCTGGATGCCGACGACTCGGTGTTCGACGCGGTGGCGAAAGGTCTGGGCAAGTTGCAGAAGCTGCTGCACGACTATCATCTCGTATCCCACCAACTCTCCGAACCGGATGCGGACTACGACAAGTTGCTGGAAGAGATGCAGCACCTGCAGGTTCAGCTCGAAGCGCAGGACGGCTGGTCGGTGCAGGCGCGCATCGAGACTGCGATCGCCAAGCTCGACCTGAATCCGGACGACCGCGTGGGCGCACTGTCCGGCGGGCAGCGCAAGCGCGTCGCGCTGGCGCAGGCGCTGGTGGCTTCACCCGACGTGCTGATCCTGGACGAGCCGACCAACCATCTGGACTTCGCTTCCATCGAGTGGCTGGAAGGCCTGCTCAACGAATTCCGCGGCGCGGTGCTGTTCGTCACCCACGACCGGCGCTTCCTCGACAACGTGACCACCCGCATCGTCGAACTGGATCGCGGCAAGCTGGCGAGTTTTCCCGGCAATTTCTCCGCGTACCAGGCGATCAAGGAACGCATGCTGGCGGACGAGGCGGTGGTGAACGCCAAGTTCGACAAGGTGCTGGCGCAGGAAGAGGTGTGGATACGCCAAGGCGTCAAGGCGCGCCGCACCCGCAACGAAGGCCGCGTGCTGCGGCTGGAACAGTTGCGCCGCGAGCGCGCGGCAAGGCGCGAGAAGCAGGGCAAGGTCGAGATGAGCGTCGAGACCGGCGAGCGTTCCGGCAAGCTGGTCGCGGAGCTGGTCGATGTCAGCAAGTCGTTCGGCGCGAAGAAGATCGTCGACAACTTCTCCTGCCGCATCCAGCGCGGCGACAAGATCGGCCTGCTCGGGCCGAACGGCGCGGGCAAGAGCACGCTGCTGAAAATGATCCTCGGCGATCTGCCGCCGGACAGCGGCACGGTGAAGCTGGGCACCAAAATCTCCGTGGCGTACTTCGACCAGTTGCGCGAGCAACTCGACGACGAGGCGACGCTGGCCGATACCATCAGCCAGGGCTCGGACTTCATCGAGATCGGCGGGCAGAAGAAGCATGTCATCAGCTACCTCGGCGACTTCCTGTTCGCACCCGAGCGCGCGCGTTCGCCGGTGAAGAGCTGCTCCGGCGGCGAGCGCAATCGCCTGTTGCTGGCGCGCTTGTTCACGCGCCCCGCCAACGTGCTGGTGCTGGACGAGCCGACCAACGACCTCGACATCGAGACGCTGGAACTGTTGGAAGAACTGCTGGCGAACTACGACGGCACGCTGTTCCTGGTCAGTCACGACCGCGCCTTCCTCGACAACGTGGTGACGCAGGTGATCGCGTTCGAGGGCGACGGCAAGCTGATGGAATATGTCGGCGGCTACGAGGACTGGGTGCGGGTGCAGAAATACCAGGCCTCGGTCGCCGCCGCCAAGCCCGCAGTCGCTACGCCGCCGCGCCCCGCCGCGCCGCCGCCTGCGGAAAAACCCAAGGCCGCCAGCAAGCTCAGTTACAAGGATGCCCGCGAGCTGGAAGAATTGCCCAAGCGCATCGAAGCGTTGGAGCAGGAGCAGATCGAGATCACCGCGCACTTCGCCGACGGCAGCATCTTCCGCAACGACCCCAAGCGCGCCAAGCAACTGCAGGCGCGCAGCGAGGAGATCGAGACTCAGGTGCTGACATTGATGGCGCGCTGGGAAGAACTGGAGCAGCGCGCCAACTGATCTCATGCACCTCGCTGGTGCGCGAAGCTGCACGACCCTGAAAATTCCGCACCAATTTGGCTTCTTTCTAGCTGGTGTATTCGCCGCGGATATTCTGCTTCTTTTAATTTCAAGTACTTGGCGCTTTGGCATGTTTCCTGCGTAGTTACCGCGATTTGCACCAATAGGAGGAATGATGGAAGAACTGAAAACTGCGAGTGACGTGCTGTTCGTGTTGCTGGGCGCGATCATGGTGCTGGCGATGCATGCCGGTTTCGCGTTCCTGGAACTGGGCACCGTGCGCAAGAAGAACCAGGTCAACGCGCTGGTGAAGATACTCAGCGACTTGGCGGTCTCGACGCTGGCCTACTTTTTCATCGGCTACGGCATCGCCTACGGCGTGCATTTCTTCGTCGGTGCGGATCAGTTGGCGCAGCAGAACGGTTACGGCTTGGTGAAGTTCTTCTTCCTGATGACCTTCGCTGCGGCGATCCCGGCCATCGTTTCGGGCGGCATCGCCGAGCGTTCCAAGTTCAACCCGCAGCTGGCCGCGACCTTCATGCTGGTCGGCTTCGTCTATCCGTTCTTCGAAGGCATCGCGTGGAACGGTTCTTACGGCATACAGGACTGGCTGAAGGCCACTTTCGGCGCGGGCTTCCATGACTTCGCGGGCTCCGTTGTGGTGCATGCTGTGGGCGGCTGGATCGGCCTCGCCGCGGTGCTGCTGCTTGGCGCGCGGCGCGGACGCTATACCAAGGAAGGCCGCATCTCCGCGCACCCGCCGTCCAGCATTCCGTTCCTCGCGCTGGGCGCATGGATACTCACGGTGGGCTGGTTCGGCTTCAACGTGATGAGCGCGCAGACCGTCGGCGGCATCAGCGGCCTGGTCGCGGTCAACTCGCTGATGGCGATGGTCGGCGGCACGCTGGTCGCGCTCTGGGCAGGCAAGAACGACCCCGGCTTCGTGCATAACGGCCCGCTGGCCGGGCTGGTCGCCGTGTGCGCCGGCTCCGACCTGATGCATCCGCTCGGTGCGCTCGTCGTCGGCGGCGTCGCCGGCGGCCTGTTCGTCGTGATGTTCACGCTGACGCAGAACCGTTGGAAGATCGACGACGTGCTCGGCGTGTGGCCGCTGCACGGCCTGTGCGGCGCATGGGGCGGCATCGCCGCCGGCATCTTCGGCATGCAGTCTCTGGGCGGCCTGGGCGGCGTCAGCTTCATGTCGCAACTCATCGGCACGATGATGGGCATCGTGATCGCCTTCGTCGGCGGTTATGCGGTGTACGGCGCGATCAAGAAACTGGTCGGCATCCGCCTCGACCCGGAAGAAGAATTCAACGGCGCGGACTTGAGCATCCACAAGATTACCGCGACCCCGGAGCGCGAATCGGGCTGGTGATCTCATGACCATTCCGGCGGGCACCCCGCCGGAATGATGCCTGTCGCGGAGCTTGTCGTTTACAATTACGACAGTCGAACGCACCGCAGGGATCTGGCATGACGAAAGCGCAACATCTGAAGGGGCAATCCTTTTTTGTTCAATGGCTGATCCTGGGGATCGCGCTCTTGGTGATGGGGCTGCTGCTCGTGCAGGAGATCTATCGGGAGCATGTTCACATCGAAGCCCAGGAGCGCATGCAGCTGGCGCAACAGGCGCATGTCGTGGAACAGAATCTGGTGCGCCAGCTGGACGCGATCAACCGGGTGTTGCAGAGCACCCGCAACGACCTGATCGAATGGATGCCGCTGCGGGACGGACGGGAGCGGATAGAGCAGCGTTTCACGTTCCTGACGGAGGCGATGCCGGGCGTACGCACCATGCTGGTTCTCGACGCCGAGGGCAATGCGCTTGCGGCGAGCCGCAAGAACCTCGTCGGACAGAATTACCGTTATCGCGACTATTTCCAGGCGCCGTTGCGCGATCCGCATCCGGATACCCTGTATATCAGTCCGCCGTTTGTCACCCAGCTCGGCGTCCTGACGATGAACATCTCGCGCGCCATCATCGATGCAGACGGCAAGTTTGCCGGGGTGATTTCCGCATCGCTGGAACCCGGTGAATTCGCGGTGTTGATGGCTTCGGTGCGTTATGCGCCGGACATGTGGACTGCCATGGCGCACGGCGATGGCAAACTGTTCATGATGGTTCCCGCGCGCGAGGGCCGTGCCGGCATGGACCTGGCCCGGCCCGGCACGATGTTCAGCCGTCACATGCAAAGCGGACAAGCCGTGACCCTGATGGACGATACCGTCTATGCAATGGGCGAGAGGAGGTTGATGGCTCAGCGCACGGTCCGGCCCGAGGCGCTGCATATGGACAAGCCCCTGGTGGTCGCGACTACGCGCAATCGGTCGTCTATATTCGAGAACTGGTATCGCGAGCTCTATATCAAGAGCGCGATCTTCGGCGTATTGGCACTGGTTTCGTCGCTGGGACTGGCCTTCTATCAGCGCGGCCAGCGGGAGTTCCTGCGGCTGATCGGCGAACAGGAAGAAGAGCAGCGCAAGAGCGCCGAGCGACTGCATCTGGCGACCGAAGCCGCGGGCGTGGGCGTGTGGGAATACGATTTGGTGAATCAGCGCCTGATCTGGGACGACTCGATGTTTGCGATCTACGGGATATCGCCCGGCGAGTTCTCATCCGACTATGCAGCCTGGCGGAGCTGCCTGCTGCCGGAAGATGCCGCCAAGGCGGATGAAGCGGCCCGAGCGTCCATCGAGCAGAGTATCCCCTATGACGCCTGTTTCCGTATTCGCCGCAAGGATGGCCAGATACGCTTCATTCATGCCCGTGCGCGGGTGCATTACGACGAATCCGGCAAGCCGCAACGCATGGTCGGCACCAACGAAGACATCACCGAGCGCGAACAGATGGAAGCGCGCATGGAATATATGGCGCATTACGATTCCCTGACCGGACTGGCGAATCGCACGCTGTTCTACGACCGCTTGCGGCAGGCGCTGTCGATGGCGCGCCGCAACGAGGTCGGCCTGGCGTTGCTGTACATCGATCTGGACGGTTTCAAGGAGGTGAACGATACGCTGGGGCATGCCGCGGGCGACCTGTTGCTCAAGGAAGTGGCTGGCCGGCTGCGGAGTTGCGTGCGCCAGAGCGATTCGGTCGCCCGGCTGGGCGGCGACGAGTTCACGATCATCCTGAACGAGACGCATCAGCAGGACGATGTCGCCGCGGTCGCCCGCAAGATCGTCGAAGCCATCGCCGCGCCTGTCGACCTGGAAGAAGGCGAGGCTCACGTCAGCGTCAGCATAGGCATCGCCCGCTATACCGAAGAGGCGAGCGACGAAGATACCCTGGTGAGGAACGCCGACGAAGCGATGTACAGGGCGAAGTCGTCTGGCAAGAACACCTTCCGTTTCTATTCCGACGAGCAGTGATGGACTGGTCGGCGTTATTTGCCAGCCTGATCCGAGGAGGGGGCGGTAGCCTTGCCCTCGACGAGAGTGCCTGGCAAGCGGTCACGGACCTGCCGCTGTTCGACGGGTTGAGTCCGGAGGAGCGGGGGCGGTTGCGCGAACTGGCGGTGAGGCTGCTTGCCGACAAGGCATTCTCCGGTGCCGGCGGAGCGGAGGTGGACGCCGGCATGGCCACCGCCATCGCCGCCTTCGCCGCGCTGCCGGTGCTCAATCTCGGCTACGGCTGGTACGAAGGCTGGAACGAGGTCGTGGTCTACCCCGGCGAGTTCGTCTATGAGGGGGAGCAGATGGACGAGGCCGGCGTCGTCCACCATGTTCGCCACGCGCGCAGCGGCGAGGCCTGGGAGGGCGGTCCCATGGTGTTGTCCTGGGACGATGTCGAGTGGTCAGGCCGCCGCGAAGGCTTCAACGTCGTGATCCACGAATTCGCCCACAAGCTGGACATGAAGAACGGCGACGCGAACGGCCGCCCGCCGCTGCATTCCGGCATGGACGCACAGGCCTGGGCGCATGACTTCCAGACTGCTTATGACGATCTCTGCCATCGTGTGGATAGCGGCGAGCAAACCGCTATCGATCCTTACGCGACCGAGAGCCCGGCGGAGTTCTTCGCCGTCCTCTCCGAATATTTCTTTGAAGCGCCGGAGGTGCTTCATCAGTCCTATCCCGAGGTGTACGGCCAACTGGCGAGGTTTTATCTGCAGGACCCGCTGGCGCGACAGCGGGGATGACTCTTGCAATAGCGCTATCGCATTAGCGATCAGGATTCCGTTTCGGTCGCGGGCGCACTCGCCGGGCTAGTATCCAGACAAAAGGGCAGCCTTGCGGCTGCCCTTTTGCGAACGACGGTTTCCGGAAGTTCAGGAAACGCGAGCGATCATGTGCGCTGCTGCTAACAAGCTTGATAGCCGACTGGCGTCTTTTTGCAGCAGGCGGCAGGGCCGCCCGGCGGCGGGCAGTTCATCATGACACAGCCGGTCGGGCAGCTCAGCGTGGCGGTTGCCGGCGCTGCGGTCTCGGTCGTAGTGACGGCGCTGGCGGCTTCGGTCGTGGCCGCAGCGGGTGCGGCCGCCGTCGTGGTCGTCGTGGTGGTGGTCGTCGTTGTGGCGGGGGCCGTGGTGCTTTCCCCGCTACAGCCGGCGGCGAAAATCAGGACGGTCAACAGCAACAGCAATTTCTTCATGATGTACTCCCTTTGGTGGTTGAAAAAAACGGTGTTTTATCGGGCGAGTGGCGACGGGCGCGGCCTCACCAGTCCAGCTTGAGCTTGGCGTAATACAGGCGATCCGGACTGAAGCGCGGGTTCAGGCGGTCGGGGTCGGCATACTGGAAGCGGGCGGCGGTCGCGTTGCGCACCCCGGCGCTGATCGAGGCCGGCCCCGCTTGCCAGCCCAGGCTGGCGTCCGCCTGGTCGAAGCGGTCGCCATAGGGGATGTCCGGCGTCAGCAGTGAGGTCTGCATTCCATCTACTTTGTTGTGGCTGAGGTCCAGCCCCAGCGTCCAGTTCGCGGAGGCGAACCAGCGCAGCCGCAACTGGCTGGAATTCAGGCGCTGTTTACGCACCGAATCCAGCGGGAACCAAGAAGAAAGCCAATCGAACCGCTCGTATTCCTGCGCCAGCGTCGCCTGCCAGGGCTGCTCCGCCGCCTGCCAGTGCAGCGCCAGTCTTCCGGCATCCTGTCGATACTTAATAAACTGTTGCACTCCCATCGTAATTGCCGGCTCGTTTCTGTCGCGGCGCTGCGCGCCGGCTTCCAGCGACCAGTCCGCGCCTAGCCGTTGCCAGCCGTCCAGCGCGAGCGCCTGCACCAGCTTGCGTTCATCTCCGGGACGGTAAAGCGCCACGCCGGCCAGCGTGGTCGGCGTCAGCGCGGCGTCGCCGACCGAAGGTATGCCCATGCCCTGCCAGACGGCGAAGTTCAGCCGGGTGGCGTCGTCCGGCATCCAGGCCAGTCCGAGTTGCGGTAGCCAGCGTTCGAGGCGGGTGGTGTTGTCGGTAAATATTCTAAGATTGTCCGGTTTGACGATGCGGCCCCAGCCTAGCCCGGCATCCAGCAGCCAGTGCGGATGCAGGCTGATCTGCCCCTTGGCGTAGGCGTGCTGTGCATCCAAGCTAGTATCGGAGACGCCGGAAAAGGAAAGCTGGCCGCGAACCTGCTGCACGCCCCATTGCGTGGTGTAAGCCCCGTTGCTGTGGCGGTATTGCAGCTCGATGCTTTCCGCACGGCTGCTGCCGTCCTGCGTGAACGTAAACGGCGGGACGGAAAAATCTTCGAAGCCGATATGCTGGGCGGTGCGCTGGCTGCTCAGCAGCGCGCGCAACTCGCCGGCCTCGCCGATGCTCCGGCGCAGCCCGATTCGGCTCACCTGGCTGTCGTCCGCGATCGCGGCATGGGCTCCCATAATGATGTCGGCAGGCATGAAGGTCTCGCCGCGGCGCGAGGCGAAGGTCTGGTGCGACAGGAAGAACTGGGTGTCCGCCCGCGGACGCCATTGCAGCACGCCTTGCGAGATGTGGTTGTCGAGCGAATCGTAGGGGTCGAAGCCGTCGGTGCGGTGCTGGCGGTGGGCCAGCGAGACGCCGAGGGTGTCGTTGCCCGTGCCGAAGCGGAGCTGTCCACCCAGGCTGTTGCGGCTGCCGGCCGTGGCGTCGACCGCCAGCTTGGTAGGTGAAGCAAACAGGCTGTCGTAGTCGTTGTAGCTGAGGCGCTGCGCGTGCAAGCCGCTGACCTCGCCGTGCTGCGGGGTGGTGGCGCCGGTCTGCCCGGCGCCGTCGCCGTAGATATCCAGTTCTTCCGGCAGGCGTCCGGGTTCGGCGTCGAACAGGCTCTGCAGCAGCAGGCTGCGCCGCGCCGATTCGCCGAAGCGCTGCCCTTGCAGCAGGTCGGCGAGGTTGCGCAGCGTGTTGCCATCCTTCCTGCCTGGCAGCGTGGCCAGGTCGAGCGCGGCGCGCTGGGCCATGCCGAGCTGGCGCTGGATGTCGGCCTGGATGGACTGGTAGAGCTGCGCGTCCTGTTGCAACAGCCGCGCGCCGCGATAGACCGAGCGGTTGTCCATCCGCCCACGGGCTTCGCGCATCGATTCCCGTGCCGCCATCGGGCGGTTGTCCTGCAATTCCGCCCGGGCCTGGTACAGCCATGGCGAGGGATCCAGCGGGTCGGCCTGCCGGGCGCTGCGCCAGCTCGCCATCGCCGCTTCGCGTTGATCGGTTTGCTGTTGCGCCGCGCCCAGATAGGTGAGGATGATGGCGTTGCCGGGATCGGCGTCGTGCGCCTCCTCGAGCAGCCGCAGCCCGGCCTTGTTGTCGCCGCGATGGAGTTCGGCCAGCGCCTTGCCCAGCAGGGCTTTGGCATCGTGCGGGTCATGGCGCAGTGCGGCGTCGAATGCGTTCGCGGCTTCCGCACCGCGGCCGTCGATCAGTAGCATCAGGCCGTATACCGAGCTGACATAGGGGTTGGTGGCATCCAGTTCGTGCGCGCGGATCGCGTGATCCCTGCCGGCTTCCGATCGGTCGAGCATCAGCGCGAGTTCGGCTTCGTGGGCCAGCGCCATGGCCGACTCGGGGTTGGTCCGGTTGAAGTCGTGCATCTGCCGGTACGCCTCCGCCAGTTGACCGACGCTCTGTAAGGCATAGGACATCGCCATGTTCGGCAGGAAGGCATTGCGGCCCGCAGCGTGTGCCAGTTGCGCATGTTTGAGCGCGGGCGCGGCTTGTCCCAGCGCCAAATGCGCCATGGCGGCCTGCGCGTGGGCATCGGCGGAAAAGCGGGCATCGTCGAAGTAGCGTGGGAGCAGTTCCAGTGCCTTCCGCGGATTGTCGCCTTGCAGCAGGAAGCTGACGTTCAGCAGGTCGATCTCGGCGCGTTCGGCCGAACCGGCTTGCGCGGCCTTCCTGGCTTCATCCAGCATGATCTGCGCGTCGAGGATGCGCCCGTCCCATTGCGCGGCGATGGCGTCACGCAACGCTTGGACGGATTGCCGGGGCTGGTATTGGGTGGCGATGTTGGGCAGGGTCCAGAGCACAGTCTGACCGCGGCCGACGGTCTGTTCGCTGGGGAAGTGGATTTTATCCGGGAACAACTCATCGTCGGCCGCCTGTGCCGTCAGGCCATATGCCGCGATGCAAGACAGAATCAATAAATGCAGATGTTTCATTGAGTGATCCGCTCCTCCCTGAGCTTGAACTCGGAAAACTGCCCGATGATACGCGGATTCAAGTTTGCGGCGCAACGTCTGACCGGAATATTTCTTTGAAGCGCCGGATGTGGAAGCGCCGGATGTGCAGCAGCGGTTACTCCAGATCACGGTCAGTCGCGGCAACGAAGGCCCTTCGACAGGCTCAGGGCAGGCACAAGGCAACGGAGAGGACGCGCCACCGCCGGGTCATGATGAAAACTCGAACGACGGCGCGGGCAGTTCGCCCGGCCTGCCGGGAAGCTCCAGTCATCCTGGAAGCCGGGGCGGCAATGATCATGCAACGGATTCCGGATCGCATTCGCAAGAGTCTGAATCCGACAATCGTTCATCCGATAGAAACGAGGACAGGAGCGACGAGCATGCGAAGGATCGCGAAGACGACAGCCGGAATACCGACGAACTGATCCAATCGTGGTTCGACAGGGAAAGCGCAAGCGAACAGTTCTCGTCCTTCAGCCTGATGGAGCACAATGGCGGACGCGGCAGCCAGACCGAATGGCAGGTGGGCCGGAATGTCGCCGAGGGCGTCGGCGGCGATGTCAGTGATGAATGGGAGCGGATGAACGCGCGGCTCAAGCAACATCTGGAGCAGAGCGGAGGCGACGAAGGCAGCTTCGCCGAGTCTGGTGCGGGCACTGCGTCATTCGGGTTATATAGCTCGTCCGGTTCGCAAAACATCGCTCGGCTGGGTGTGGGCGACAGCGAGAAACTGACGGGATTCGCGGGGCTCAGGGAGGGGCTGGAACGGTTGGCCGCTTAACGATCCGTATCCGTTGCCACAAGCAAAAGGGCTGGCATCACGGCCAGCCCTTTTGTTTCGGAGTGTCGTCGCTCAGTCCTTGAACGCTTCCACCGGAACCGAAATTTTTACCTCGTCGCTGATTGCCGGCACGTATTTGGTCATGCCGAATTCGGAGCGCTTCAGCGTGGCGGAGATGTCTGCGCCGCAGGCCTGTTTCTTGTTCATCGGGTGCGGCGCGCAGTGGAAGTTGCTGACGGTCAGTCTCATCGGTCTGGTCACGTCGAGTAGCGTGAACTTTCCTTCGGCGGCAACGACCTTGTCGCCTTCGAATACCAGCTTGTCGGAGACGAAGCGCATCGTCGGGTAGAACTCGACGTTGAAGAAATCTTCCGCTTTCATGTGTTCGTCCCACTTGTCGAATCCCATGTCCAGCGAGGCGGTGTCTATCGTGAGGTCGACGCTGCCTTTCTTTGCGGCGATGTCCAGCGTGATCTTGCCGCTGCTCTTGTTGAAGCGGCCGCGCTGGGTGGAGAAACCGAGGTGGTTCACTTCGAACACCGGGAAAGTATGGCGCGAGTCTATCGTGTAGTTGTCGGTCGCGTAGGCGGGGACGGCGAGCAGGGCGGCGGCGATCAGGCTGAGTGGTTTAAGCATGGTTCTCCTTTCAGGGTTAAGGCGTCAGGGTGAAACGGAAATCGAGCCGGACTTCGTCGGCGACGACCTCGGTGTCGCCCCAGATGCCGGAGCCTATGCCGTAATCGAGCCGCCTGAGCGGGAAGCTGCCGGCGACGACCAGCGTGCCGGCCTTCTGTTCCAGCGTGAACGGTGCGCGGACCTTCAGTGTCTTGCCCTTGATGGTCATGTCGCCCAGCACCTCGAAGCGTCCCTTGCCCAGCGCCTTGACCTGTCCGGAGACGAAGCTCGCGGTCGGATGGGCCTTGGTGTCGAACCATGCCTTGCCGGCGACTTCCTGATTGGCATCGTCGTTGCCGGTGTCGATGCTGGCGAGGTCGATGTCGATGCGCGCACGGCCTTGCTCGGGCTTGGCGGGATCGACCTTGAAGGTGGCGGAGAACTTGCGGAAGCTGCCTTCGACCGGCACGCCCATCTGTTTCGACATGAAGACGACGCTGCTCTGTTGCGGGCGCAGCACGGTGAAGTCTGCCGCACTAGCTGGCAGGACGATGCAAAGCAACAGCAGGGCGAGCCAGTTTTTCATGATCTTCTCCGCAGGAACGGCAGCATGCGCGCGAGGATGTCGTCGCGCTCGATGAAGTGGTGTTTCAGCGCGCCGGCCACATGGGCGACCACCAGACCGAGCAGGGCGAAGTTCAGCGACTCGTGCACCTCTTCCAGCAGCTTGCCGAGTTCCTTGTCCTTGCCGATCAGGTCGGGCAGCGGCAGCACGCCGAACCACACGGTCTGGAAGCCCTTGGCGGAGCTCATCAGCCAGCCGGAGAGCGGTATCGCGAACAGCAGCACGTACAGAAGGATATGCACGGATTGCGCGGCGAACTTTTCCCATGCCGGCATCGTTGCGGGCAACGGGGGTGGACGGTGGGTGGCGCGCCAGGACACGCGCACCGCAGCGAGCATCAGCACGGTGATGCCCATCCACTTGTGGTAGCTGTAGAGCTTCAGCTTGTTTGGCGACAGCGGCAGGTCATGCATGTACACGCCGAGCGGGAAGGCGGCGAAGATTAGCAGGGCGATTAGCCAATGCAGGCCGATCGCGGTGCGGGTGTAGGCAGCGGGTGTATCCAAGTCTGGCTCCTGTCGTTCCTGCCGGACCGGACCGCGCGCTTCAGGCGCTAGTCTTTCCAGTCCGGATAATTGGGGATGGAAACGGTGTCGTTGTCGTAATTGCCTTCTTCCGCCTTGGTGTGGCACTTGTTGCAATGGCTTAGCGACTTCACATCCTTGTTGCCCTTGATCATCTTCTCCGGGATTCCGTGGTGCTTGCGCTTGATGTAGCGCACGTCGGTGATGCGCAGCGGCGCGTCGCCCGTTGCGGTCGCCAGTGCGATCTTGCGCGAGCGCTTATGGTAGGACTTGTCCGCGGCATTTGCCAGCGCGTAATCGCGGATTTCCTTCAGCGTCTCCGCGTCCAGCGTGGCATCGTCGCCGAAATGGTCGGCCAGCGCGGTTTCGGTCAGCAGCTTCTCCCAGGATTTTGTCGGCAGCAGGCCGGGCTGGTAGGCCAGGTGGCATCCGCCGCATTCCTCTTTGTAAACTTTGTTGTTGACCGGTTGCACTTCCTTGTGGCGCCAGGGGCTCATCCACCATTGGGTGAAGCTCTCTTCTTCGGCGATCGCGCCGCCGCTCGTCAGCAGTGCGGCGGCCAGCAATGCTGCCTTGTATCCGTTTTTCATCATGTGTTCTCCTGTCTTGATCTTGGGTTCTCGGGCCGTTCGTCACCAGGTCAGCTTGATCGCCGTCACCATGCCGATCGCGCCGAGTTCGGCCACGGCCGCATGGCTGGTGGGCGTAGATGAGCGAGCCGACTTGTTGATCGCGTAGGCCATCAGCGCTGCGCCGGTGACGCCCAGCATGACGTGCATGTTGTCGGGGTCGGTAAAGCCGTCTTCCGCATGGAAGTCGTCCCAGTGCGATATCACACCGCTGGCGACCGTCGCCAGCGCGAGGATGGCCGTGGCCCGGCCCAGATTCGCATGGGCGCCGTGCGTCTTGCGCGGTGGCTGCGGGCCGCAGTTGGGCGCTTCGCAAGGGTGGAAATGGGTCAGGAAGGTTCCGGCCGCGGCGGCGACGGTGGCGATGCCGAGATACTGGTGCATCTTGCTGCCGGTGAACAGCTGCGATTCGTATTCCGCCGGCTTCGCCGGAGCCGCGCCTTCCTGTTCTTTACTCTGTGCGGCCGCTTCGTTGACGGCCAGCCTGAATGACTCCTTGTCCTTGACGTATGCGTCGGACAGGCTGGGCAGCTCGACCGGCTGGTCCTGTGCCACAGCGGTTCCTTGAAGCGCGGCCATGCAGAGTGCGGCGGCGCAGATCGATTCGATGACCTTCATTCAATGTTCCTCGTTCTGGTTTGCAGGGGTGGGTGGGGCGGCCTTCTTTCCGGTGAACATCGCCTTCACGAGGTTCTCGCGGTGCTGGATGCTGCCGAGTATCGCGCCGCCGATGTGGAGCGCGACCAGCGTCAGGGCGATGTTTGCAAGAAGTTCGTGCAGGCTGCGCAGTGCGTAGGCCGTCTCGTCGCTGACGGAGTTGGCGATGAACAGCAGCGGTCCCTCGAAGTCGATCGCCGCCAGCGTTGCCAGCCCGGTCCCCAGCAGCGCGGTCACGATGCATAGCAAGGTGAACACCATCAGTGCGCCGGCCGGATTATGACCGAGGTAATGCTTCGGGCGGCCGGTAAACATCGAGCGCACATAGGCCAATGTCTCGCCGGGAGGGAAGACGAAGGAGCGAAAACGCGCATGGCGGCTTCCCTTGAAGCCCCAGTAGATGCGCGCCGCGACCAGCGCGCACAGCGTGTAGCCGGCCAGCACATGGACCTCGGAGGCGTAGAACTCGCCCGAGACATAGGCCGTTGCGAAGCATGCCACCAGCGTCCAGTGGAACAGGCGGATGAACCGGTCCCACACTTTGACGGTGCCGTTGTCCGGAAGCGGATTGTCGTATTCCTTATTCATTGATCACCTCTCGAATCGGGATCAGCGGGCCGCGCCGGCCAGGCCATCCTCGACCAGATGGTCCGGATGGTAGTCGCGGCGCGCGAACGAGAACAGTTCCGGCAGCGGCGAATAGGCCGTGATGTCGGCGCGATTGCCCGCGGCGAAGCGGGCAATCGCGGCCAGCGTGCGGCCCAGGCCGCCGGTTTTGCGATGGAGTATCCACGGCACGGCGACCGTGAGGTAGGCGCCACCGGCCAGCAGGATGGCCAGCACGGTCAGCGAGCGTTTGAAACTGCTGCCGCCCGATCGGCTGCGCCACAGGTCGAATACCACGGAGCGGTGCGCGATCTCTTCGCGGGCATGCCGGATGAACAGCTCCCGGGCGAAGTCGGGGCGAATGTCCATCTTGTCCGCCTGGGCCAGATAGGCTTTCGACAGCACCGCGGTGTAGTGCTCCAGCGCCGCGGCCAGCAGCAGGCGGCTGGACAGCGACAGATATTTCCGCGTGCCTTCGAGCAGGGTGTCGAGCAGGGCGAGACCCGGCGGCGTGCCGCCCAGATATCCGGTCAGCGATGCGTTGAATTTTCTGTGCACACGGGTATGGTCGGCCTCCTCGTGGATGAAAGCCGTGCAGCGTTCTTTCAGCGATGCCGGCGTTTGCGGCGACAGGCCTTCGGACACGGTGCGGATAAAGAATTTTTCCATGACCGGCGTGACGAAGCTGACTGCCTCCATGATGCTGGAAGTCACCTCGTTGTCGTTGCACCAGGCGCCGGACAGGTCTTCGTGCGTTGTCGGATGATTCAGGTCTTTCATGCTTTCCTCTTCTTGCCGTATTCCAATGCGGCTCTACTTGCCGTTATCCAGCGGGGCAAAGGTGTCGGCGTTGACGAGGTAATGCTCGTCGCCGCTGTAGACCTCGACCTCGGTCACCGTGCGGTCCGCTTCCGTGACCGTCAGCTTCTTCGCTGCCAGCGCGCCGGATTTCTTGCGCATCGTCTGCTTTACCGCGATGCTGCGCAGCAGCGCATGGCGGCGATCGTACAGTTGCGTGCGCAGCGCCAGCTTCGCGTCACCGTTGACGCAGCTGAGCACTTCGCGGACGGGCGATGCTCCGTCGTTTGTGCGCGAGCGCACCAGCGTGCATGCGCGGCCATCGATCTCGTCCGTTCCTTCGATGGATTGTTGCGGCCAGTTCCACCACGCACCGAACATGTCCCACAGCACCAATCCGGAGTCGAACAATCTGGCGGCGGGATCGGCTTTTTCAATATTGCCGGACACCGGTTCGCCGTATCCGATAGCGCGGATGCGTCCGTCGGCATTGCGTTCCGCGGTAACGTAACGTCCGCGCACCTTGTCCGGCGAAATGCCGCGTATCCGCAGGCGCTGGCGGTCTTTGCTGACCTGGCCGACGACCGAGAGCTTGAACGGCATCGCGCGGTGACCGTTGGCGGCGACGGTGGCGACTTCCATGCGCGCCTCGAAACCTTCCGACAGGCGTGCCTGCCTCATTGTTTCGACGAGCGCGCCGGCATCCGCGGCATGGGTCGTCTGCGCGAATGTTGCCAGCAGCAGGAGGATCGCAAAGCGCCGCATGGTCACTCCTGTCTCAATGCCTGCGACGGCAGCAAACGTGCCGCCTTGATCGCCGGATAGAGGCCGCCGCAGATGCCGAGGAATACCGACAATCCGAGCACCGCGAACAGGAACGGCAACGAGAACACGGCGTAGATCTTGCCGCGCATCAGCTCCAGATGCCCCAGCCCCGAGGCGATGGCGATGCCGAGCAGGATGCCGATCGCGCCGCCGGCCAGCGTCAGGATCACGGATTCGCCGACGATCAGTTTGATCACCGTGCGCCGCTGCCAGCCCAGCGCCAGCAGGATGCCGATCTCGCGGGTGCGCTCGTTAATGCTCATCAACATGGTGTTGAACACCACCAGCGCGCCGACCAGCCCGGCGATCAGGATGGTGGCGTTGCTCATTGCCTTGGAGATGCGCACCACGGCGTTCTTCTGCACCAGTTCGCCGGAGGTGATCGCGACGAAGCCGGGCATCGTCGACCGCACCTGCGCCTTGATGGCGTCGATGTCGGCGTCGGTGGCCTGATTGTCGAGCTTGATGTTCAGGATGTTGACCTTGCCGGGCTTGTCGGTGATCTGCTGCATCTGCGCCAAGGTCATGATGAGCGCGCCGTTCTCGACCAGCGCTGCACTCTCGAAGACGCCGGCTACCTTGAACAGCCGGCCCTCGATCTCGATGTCGTCGCCGACCTGCTTTTGCAGCATCTCCGCCGCCAGCGAACCGATTGCGATCACCGCTTCGCCGTCGTCGGCGGGCCAGCGGCCATCCTTCAGCTTGAGATGCTCCCACAGGTAGCTGCCGTGCGCCCAGCCGAACACGAATACCGGCGGCGCGTCTTCGCTGACGGTCAGCATTTCGCTGAGCAGCCCGACTACTTGCTGCACATGCGGCAGCGCCGACAGCGCGGGCCTGACCTGTTCGGCGACGAAGGGCGAGGGCATGGTGTTCTCGCTGGCGATGCGGGTGACGATCAGGTCGGTGCCGCGCGCGTCGTTGGCCTTCTGCCAGCTGGCCTCGAACCCCCAGGCGATGCTGGTCAGTGCGACGACGGCGGCGATGCCGAGCGAGATCGCCGAGACGGTCAGCGCGGTGCGCGCCGGACGGCGATACAGGTTGTCGAGTGCGAAGCGGAGCAGGTTCATGCGAGCACCTCCGCTGCTATCTTGCCGTCGCGCATCTTGATCACGCGGTCGGCGCGGGCGGAGACGCCGGCGTCATGGGTGACCATGATCACGGTCAGTTCCTTTTCGTGGCGGATGCAGTCGAGCAGGTCCAGCACATGGGCGGCATTGGC
The DNA here is from genome assembly GCA_035654695.1 of Gallionella sp. Taxonomy (GTDB): domain Bacteria; phylum Pseudomonadota; class Gammaproteobacteria; order Burkholderiales; family Gallionellaceae; genus Gallionella. Next base: position 30,488 of record DASRWG010000057.1, read on the forward strand.
GCTGTCCAGGCTGCCGGTCGGTTCGTCGGCGAGGATGAGGTCGGGATCGTTGATCAGCGCGCGCGCGATGGCGACGCGCTGGCGCTCGCCGCCGGACATCCGGCCGGGGAAGTGGTCCAGCCGGTTGGACAGCCCGAGCCTGGAAAGCAGTGCACGGGCGCGCTCTTCGTGATCGGCGGATGCGCCGGGGCGGCCTATCGTCGGCACCAGCACGTTGTCCAGTGCGGATAAGGTCGGCAGCAGGTGGAACGACTGGAAGATGAAGCCGATGTTCTCGCGGCGGAACAGCGACAGGTCGCCGAGCGCGGAATAGGGGCGGGAGCGGAAATGGATGTCTCCCGAGGTCGGGGTGTCCAGCGTGCCGATCAGGTTCAGCAAGCTGGATTTGCCGCAGCCGCTGGGGCCGGTGATCGCGACGAATTCGCCTTCGCCGATCTCGATATCGACGCCGTCGAGTGCCCTGGTCTGGCCTTCGTCGAAGTGCAGCGAGAGGTTGCGGGTGCTCAGGATGCGAGCTTGGGGGGAGAGGGTGTTTATAGGCATGAGTTCATCAAGCCAGACGCGGGGCCGGGCATTGTTTTCGGATGGCGGGCGGCGCCGCCGGTTGGGCCAGTATCAATCGGATGTTCGCCGGGATATGTTGTGCTACGAGGTTTGCATCCTCCCGGAGGCCGCTGGCTATGCCGAACCCGGCGCCTCTGCTGGTAAAACCGCCGATGGTTGCAGCGTGATCTTGAGAGGAGGGAGATACAAGGATATCCCGGGAGCGGTTCCTGAGTTTTCCTATCACCTCGAATCGTCCCGCACCGGTTACATCGGTTTCGTCGCTGTCGGTGGATGGTGAACCGAACCCGAGCCGAGACGGGGCTGTGATTTGTTGAGGTTCCGCGGCATCGACGCCCAAGTATGCACTCGATGCCGGCATGCCCATCTCCTTGGAGATGAAGCCGATCTGGCTGCCGTCCCGGACCAATGCGCGGGGCGCGGCCATGGCTCCCGTCGAGACGAGGAGCAGGCATGTTATCCAGAAGGCGACTTTGTACAGCATGGCCGGGTTGGTTATTCCTCAGATAAGGGCGCGCATTATAAGCGCGAGTTTCGATAAATAATTATGCAGAGGCGGGGACTTGAAAACTTTTATGCTTCCCCCATGTCACATTCCGCGGTGCAGGTCGATCCGCAACTCGAATCGCGGTATGTGACGGGTCGGCTGGAGATAAGTTCCATGGTGTTACACTGCGCGCCGTAATTTTTTCGGAGGGAGTTAAGTAGATATGAAACGGATTTTCCTGTTTGTTCTGACCAACCTGGCGGTGGTTGCCGTCATCAGCGTCACTTTGCGGCTGTTAGGCGTGGATCGCTGGGTGACCGAGACCGGTGGAATCGACTTCGGCGCCTTGCTGGTGATGTCTGCGGTGATCGGCTTTGCCGGTTCCATCATTTCGCTGTTGATGTCCAAGTGGTCGGCCAAGCGCATGGTCGGCGCACAGGTGATCGAGAGCCCTTCCGATCCTACCGAGCGCTGGCTGGTGGAGACGGTGCGCCGCCAGGCGCAAGCTGCAGGTATTGGCATGCCGGAAGTGGCGATCTACGATGCGCCGGACGTGAATGCATTTGCGACCGGCTGGAACCGTAATGCTGCCTTGGTCGCGGTAAGTTCCGGCCTGCTGCACAACATGAGCCGCGACGAGATCGAGGCGGTGCTGGCGCATGAAATCAGCCACGTGGCCAACGGCGACATGGTGACGCTGGCGCTGATCCAGGGCGTGGTCAACACCTTCGTGATCTTCTTGTCCAAGCTGTTCGGTTATTTTGTGGATCGCGTACTGCTGAAGAACGACGGTCGAGACGGCCCCGGCATCGGCGCATTCGTCGCCGAGATTGCCGCGCAACTGGTGCTGGGCGTGCTGGCCAGCACCATCGTGATGTGGTTCTCGCGCCAGCGCGAGTTCCGTGCGGATGCCGGCGGTGCCAACTTGGCTAGTCGCGAGAAAATGATTGCTGCGCTGGAGCGCCTGAAGATCAATCACGAGCAGGCGACCCTGCCGGAACAGATGGCCGCGTTCGGAATCTCCGGTGGAAAAGGTTTCGCCAAGTTGTTCATGACTCATCCGCCACTGGAGGAGCGTATCGAGGCGTTGCGTTCCGGACGCTGAAACGAGTAGGTTCTTTTAAAAGATGCTGGCGATGTCGCTGGCATCTTTTTTTGCATAAAACAATCGCCATCCATATATTTTTCGTGGGAAACATAAGACGCGCTTATGCTTTCAGGACGATTGGCGCAATGCGCTTACAAAAACAAGCACTGCCGAGGCGAGAATTGTGTTGCGTTGAATACACAAATGTCGAATGCTCGTGCAGAACTTTCCAAAGTGTCGGACATGCAGAATTCCAAAGCGACTGGCGATGCTTGGGGGGCCTATCGGGCGTTCCTTTCAGTAAATTGAGTGGAGATAAGTGGGAAGGCGAGGTCGGAGCCATTGAAACTGCACAAATAAAACATAAGTGCATGGTGGCCGGTGAGCAACAGAAGCAAGGCAACGATAAAGAGGCCAAGTCTCAAGTGCAGGTGCAAGCAGCGCAGCCAGCTAGCGGCAAGAATTAGCGGTTGTTGGTGACGATGTAAAAAAGGCCCGCGATGCGGGCCTTTTTCGTCGGATGCGGAGTTGGCTAACGGATGGCGTCTTGCTGAGCCACCCACACCTTGAGGATATTGCGGTGCGGGACGTCGAGGCTGGTTTGGTCTGAGTTGGTCTGCGGCCCGACAGGAAGAATCGCAGGCTGCTTCGACTCGACCGACGCGGGCTGGATGGTTGGCATCTGTTCCAGCTTTGAAGACGGGACCGTGGGGATAGGTACCGGTTTCTGTTCGATATCCTCTTCCTCGTCATATTCGTCGTACTTCTGGCGCGGCGGATTGCCGTCGTGGACCAGGCTCTGGCGGCGCAGCAGGTAGGCATCGCGGATGAATGCGTAGCGGTCGATCACAGCCTCGTCGAGCAATTTCTCCTGTTCCAGCAGTTCGGCGCGGCGACTGATGGCCTTGGTGATATATAGTTGATTGCGGGTGCGCATGTGGCTGATGCGGCGCAGTTTGCTCGGGCGGCTGTCCGCATATAAGCCGACGCCGTCGCGTAGCGTGCTGGGGCCTAAAAGGGGCAGAACGATATACGGGCCGCTGCTTATGCCCCAGTAGCCTAGCGTCTGGCCGAAATCTTCGTCGTGCTTTTCCAGTCGAGAAGTGACTTCGAGCAGGCCAAATACGCCGAACGTGCTGTTGAACAGGAAACGCGAACCATCGGAGGCGGCCTGGTTGAATTTCAGTTGCAACAGGTCGTTGGCGGTGACGATGACGTCGTCCAGATTGGAGAAAAAGTTGCTCACCATCATTTTGCCGGGAACCGGCATCACGGCGTCATAGCCTTGTGCGACGGGTTTGGCGATGGCCTTGTCCACAGCGTCGTTGAATTGGTATACGCCGCGATTGAACGACTCAAGCGGATCGGAAGCCGTGCCGGCGCGGGGTGTGGCGCATCCGCTGGTTAGCGCGACGGCAGCCAGCGCCATAAGGAGGCGAAAGTGTTTCATTTGGTTCTTCTTCGCTCAAAGATTGTGGGTGATTATATCGGTACGGCAGGTTTTCGGCAAAGCTGCTGTCATGCTTGTTTAGGTGGACGTTCCAGTGATCCGATGTGAAAGCTGAAGTGGCCTTTGCGACGATCGGCGAAATAGTGTTCCAGGCTGTACTTGACCGGACGGAACGCGATCTCGTCCCACGGGATATCGTTCTCGGCGAACAGCCTGACTTCCAGGCTTTCGGGGCCGGGACCGAAGTCCAGGTCCAGCAGGCGGGCGCGGAACAGCAAGTGCACCTGGTTGATGTAAGGCAGACTGTACATCGAATACAGGTCGCCGATCGCTATGCGCGCGTTGGCTTCTTCCTGCGTTTCCCGGATCGCTGCCTCGGTGGTTGATTCGCCGTTCTCCATGAAGCCGCCGGGGAGTGTCCACAGGCCGTGGCGCGGTTCGATCGCGCGGCGGCACAGCAGTATCTTGTCTTCCCATTCCGGGATGGAGCCGATCACCAGGTTGGGGTTCTGGTAGTGGATGGTTCCGCAGGCCGTGCAGATGTGGCGCGGACGATTGTCGTCGTCCGGGCAGCGCAGTTCGACCGCCGCGCCGCAGGAGGGGCAATAGTTTATTTCCAGAACTGCCACCAGGACTTTTCCGGTTTGGATTCGACGGCCGCAGCCTCGGCCGCGGATGTGTTCTTCGCCAGCACGCGCCTGGCATCGTCTCGCAGATCGGTCATGCCCATCGCGTCATAGCCTTTCACCATGATCTCCAGCGCATCGCGGGTAGACGGGCTGTTGGGGTATTGGGTCAATATGCTTTGTGCACGGTTGACCGCGGCGATATGCGCGCCGCGGCGCAGGTAATAGCGCGCGACATGCACTTCGTGTTTGGCCAGCGCGTTCAGCAGATATTGCATACGCAATTTGGAATCTGGCGCGTATTTGCTGTTCGGAAATCGCGTCACCAGGTCTTTGAATGCGGCAAAGGATTCCTGTGCAGCCTTGGGGTCGCGCTCGGTGGGATCCTGTCCGCCCAGCGATTTGAGCAGGCTGATCTCACCGCCGAAATTGGCCAATCCTTTCACGTAGTAGGCATAGTCCACGTGGGGATGGTTGGGGTATTGCTTGATGAAACGGTCAGAGGCGGAAACGGCGGCTTCCGTTTCGCCTTGCCGGTAGTTGGCGTAAGCCGTCTCCAGCAGCGCCTGTTGTGCATAGCGCCCGTAGGGGTACCGCGACTGCAGTTTCTCGTACAGCGTGACCGCCGTACTGTAGTTGCCGTCGTTCAGTTCGGTCTTGGCCTGATCGTAGAGTTGTTCAGCGGACAGCAGGGCCGTCGGCTCCGATCCGTCCGGCAGAGGCTCGAGCAGACTGCAGGCAGTTAACGTCAACAGCAGGATTACGGCTAAACTATGGCGCATGACTGAATCCGAAAAAAATTTGCGCGATTATAGCTTAAACATCCATGACCTCCATTTAGTCGTGCCGGACGACTGCGCCGGCATGCGCTTCGACCAGGCGCTGGTCCGGTTGCTGCCCGAGTATTCGCGCAGCCGCCTGCAAGACTGGATCGCGACGGGACTGGCCACTCTCGAAGGGGAGACCGTCACGGCCAAGCACAAGGTTTGGGGCGGCGAGGCCGTTTCGGTTGCGCCGCAGTCGCATCCCGCCGAGCAACCTTATGCCGCCGAGGACATCGCGCTCGACATCGTGTACGAGGACGATGCGCTGCTGGTGATCAACAAGCCGGTCGGGCTGGTGGTGCATCCGGGCAGCGGCAACTGGGAAGGCACGCTGCTCAACGCGTTGTTGCACCACTCGCCGCAACTGGAGGGCGTGCCGCGCGCCGGCATCGTGCATCGGCTGGACAAGGATACCAGCGGCCTGCTGGTGGTGGCCAAGACGCTGACGGCGCAGACCGCGCTGGTGCGCCAGTTGCAGGCGCGCAGCGTGAAACGCGAATACCTCGCGCTGGCCTGGGGCGAACTGCGGCATGGCGGTTATGTGGACGAGCCCATCGGTCGCCACCCGACCCAGCGCGTCAAGATGGCGGTGGTGGAGGGCGGCAAGCCGGCGGTCACGCATTACCAGGTCGAGGAAAGATTTCCCGGTTGCACCCTGTTGCGTTGCCGACTGGAGACCGGGCGCACCCACCAGATCCGCGTGCATCTGAGCTCCATCGGCCATCCGCTGGTCGGCGATAGCGTGTATATGAAGGGGCCGCCGAAATGTCCGGCGGGGCTGCGCGAACTGCTGCACAGTTTTCCGCGTCAGGCGCTGCATGCGACAAGGCTGGCGCTGGAGCACCCGGTGACCGGCGAGACGATGGAGTGGCATGTGCCGCTGCCGGAAGACATGCTGCAGTTGTTGCGGCAGATACGCGAGGCCAGCCATGAGTCTGATTGAGCACTGCATCCTCCCGGACTGGCCCGTGCCCGCCAACGTCAGGACGCTGCAGACCACGCGGCATGGCGGCGTGAGCGCCGCCCCCTACGACAGCCTGAACCTCGGCAGCCATGTCGGCGACGCGCCGCTGGCGGTGGCGCGCAACCGCATGCTGCTCAACACCTTGCTGCCCAGCGAACCGGTATGGCTGGAACAGGTGCACGGCACGGCGGTCGCGAATGCGGACATGGCCGGTTGCCGGATCCAGGCCGACGCCTGTATCGCGCGGCATCGCGGGTCGGTCTGCGTGGTGATGACCGCCGATTGCTTGCCGGTGCTGTTGTGCGACGAGCGGGGAACGGTGGTCGGCGCGGCCCATGCCGGCTGGAAGGGGCTGGCGGCCGGTGTGATCGAGGCCACCGTGCAGGAGATGGCGGTCGAGTCGCACAAGCTGATGGCCTGGCTCGGTCCGGCGATCGGGCCGGACGCCTTCGAGGTCGGCGACGAGGTGCGCACCGCGTTCGTCGCCGCCGATCCGCAGGCGGCGGCTGCCTTTGTTGCAGGGCAGCCGGGCAAGTGGTTCGCCGATATCCACGCGCTTGCGCGGCTGCGGCTCGCTGCGCTCGGCATCACGCGTGTCCACGGCGGAGGCCGCTGCACCTATCGCGAACGAGAAGATTTCTTCTCTTACCGGCGCGACGGCGCGACCGGGCGCATGGGCAGTTTCATCTGGCTGGAGTAGGGCGCACCGGCTAGATCCGGCGATTTGCGCATCAACCGGCTATAATCCGCGCCCCTGACCTTTTCGGAAGCATCCCATGTCTGTTCTGCTCTGGATCATTACGGCCAGCATCTTCGGCGGTGCGTTGAGCGTGCTCGGTGCTGCATTGTTCGCGTTGAACGCGAGCATGAAGTGGATCAACGCGCTGGTCAGTTATGCCATCGGAGCCCTGCTCGGCGCGGTGTTCCTCAATATCCTGCCGGAGGCGGTGGAACTGAGCGGCGACATGTCGGCGGTCAGCGGTACGGTACTGGCGGGCATCCTGGTTTTCTTCACGCTGGAGAAAGTGCTGCTGTGGCGCCACTGCCACCACGACCATTGCGAGGCCCATGAGGTGGAGCATAGCCATGGGCGCAGCGGCACCATGATCATGGTCGGCGACTCCTTCCATAATTTCGTCGACGGCATCATCATCGCGGCGGCATTTCTCACCGACGTGCATCTGGGCATCGTCACCGCGCTGGCGATCATCGCGCACGAGATTCCCCAGGAGGTCGGCGACTTTCTGATCCTGCTGCATTCCGGATACAGCAAGATGCAGGCGTTGCGGGTCAACCTGCTGTCCAGTCTGGCGACGCTGGTCGGCGGTGTGCTGGCCTATTTCGCGCTGCAATCGGTGCAGGAGATCGTGCCGACGCTGTTATCGCTGGCGGCGGCGAGCATGCTCTATGTGGCGGTGGCCGACCTCATCCCCGGGCTGCACAAGCGTGCCAGCTTGCGCGATACGGTGCAACAGGTGCTGCTCATAGGTGCCGGTGTCGCGACCATCTATACCATGGGGCTGTTCATTCATGCCTGATTATGCCTGCCTAGTGGTCGTATCCCCGGCAATCCGCAAGAAGTCTGCTGAGTTCAGGCAGAAATCGAGCAATGCCTTCATTCTGTCTGGACTTGCTTTGTAACCTTGTGAAAAATCGGCTTCTAGTGTCGTGATTATCTTGGTTACAGCCTCGGTCAGAAGGAATTCTTTCATATGACTTCGTTCGATCTCGGTCAATGGAAAGACCGCTTCGTAATGGTCAAGAAAGCATTTCATTCGCTCCGGAATCAAGGCATCTTTGAAAATACCGAATTCGATCATGCCATCTGCGATATCTCCAAGTCTGGGCATGAATCGAGCGGCCTGAAAGTCGAACACGAACACGGCATCGTCCTTGTATAGGAAGTTTCTTGGATGCATATCTCCATGGCCATGGACCCAAGGTAGGATCTGCCAATCGGGTTCGTGTTCCAGCCAGCTTGCGATTTGTTTGGATACCTTGTTAAAACTGGCGGTGTCGTAGATGAGTTCGGTGAAGCGCGGGCTAGCGCACAGCACAGGCAATCGGTTTATCCATAGAGAGATGAAGGACTTGTAGTCGAAATCTCTTGTGGCTATCGCATCTTTGGGCAGGCAGTGATGAATCTTTGCCAAAGCCTCTGCGGAACGGGTGATCTGTATGACGCTATCGTCGAATCGAGAGCCATCTATATAGCGAAAGACCATTGCCTTGCGCGATCCGATGTCGAGTATGGAGCGGCCCTGTATGTCACGGGCAACCGGAATGACAGGGGTTTCGCAGTTTTCCAGTCGTCTCAGAATCTCGTCTTCGTAATAAATGTGCTCTGCTTGGCTGCCTGCTCTTGGTGGCGTGAAATTGGCAGCGTAGTATATTTTGACGACATATGAAGCATCCACATCTTGTATTTTGTAAATAATATTGTGGCTTGGAACGTCGATTTTTGAAATGACCGGTGCATTAATGCCATAGCTATTCAGCATCAACTCTATCGTGGGCTCTATCCATTCGTCTTCGGTTTTTTTTTTTGACGTTCTTTCGTCTCCGCGGCCTTTTTTACCGAGGCTTGGCCCTTTTCATAGATCAGTTCTGCTTTTATTGCGGTCAGATACTTGTCTTTAATCTCCCTGTTACATTCCGATGGGAAGAAAAGGTAGGCCTCGATGAGGTGGTTGAAGTATTTCACATGGGGATATTGCTTTATGTAGGGCGAATCAATCGGATGGGGTAAGTCGCCCAAATGAGAGTAAAAGCATCCGTTAAAATCAGCGAAGAGCTTCCTTTCCCAGTCTTTCGGAACGGGGTGTCCTTCGTCGATTTCGACCAGGATATCGAAGTCAGAAGCCAATTTCACCCAATCAAAATGCACCAAAGGCACCTCGTATTTGCCTAGATTGTTTCGAGTAGAGGAGCCGAGAACATAGATCTTGTTGACGCATGGGTGTGCCGCTACTTTTTCCAGCATATATTTCATGAAAAGGTCTTGTAGCGTTTTGCCTTCCTCCTCAGAGAACAGGATTCTGTTCGGTTTGGCGAGGAAAAGGCCTAGGCTGTACGTGAACCTAGATAAATTCATGGAATCTTCATCGATATTCCCGCTGTAAGGTGTGTCCAGGCTCTGGAAAATAACGCGTTGGTTCGTGCGGTCTACAAGGAAGGAACGGAAATCAAGATTGATATAAGGATTTTTGCCGGAGCGAACCATGCCGTATGCATTCAGAACCGGCAACAGAAGCAGGTTGACCTCTTTGTGCGTAATCTCTCCTTTCATGGCAGATAGATAGTCTGCAAGGAGTACGTACGGAGAGGCTGGTATGGCTGTCGAGAGATTTTGAGCGTTGCTATCGCCGACTCGAATCCGAACTTCCATGTTGTCGCCACGAAATAAGGTCCTTCCTCCTTCCTCGGTACTAGAAAATCCAAGCGCCTTGAACATCTGCTTGATTTTGCCGAGATATTGCGGCTTGATTTCGACTATCGCAGTATGGGGTAAGGTATCGCGGTTTGCCTCAATTACGCGGTATTCCAGATCGTTGTACTCGATCAGGTGAAGGACTTCGTCCAGATCGCGCTTGCGTCCCCTTCGCTCGACGACATCGTTCATTGCCTGAAGAATGTTGTCGAACGATTTCCTGTCGAACAGCAGTTTGTAGTTCCTGAAATGGATATGGTAACCGTCGAGATTTTCCTCAATGGAAATCCGGTTCGCGTTGTACTTCACGGGATTTTTTAGCGGCGCATCGAGGGAAATCGATGTCCATGAGTCCACGTCGTTTGTGTTCGGCAATACCCCATCTTTATAGCCTTGGCTAATCTTGCTCTTGACGGTGGGAGCACACCGCTCGAATGCTTCGGCAAATTCCAGGAACTCGGGAACGCTCAATTCGATTCTGAGATCGCGGTAATGAATATGGATATTCTCGCCCATATCCATAAAAAAGTATTTGTGCGGATTCTCTGTAAGACCACCGGACCGGTGGTAAAGACGCGTCATTATTCCCATGATGTTCCTGTTTGTGATTCTGGTTTGTCTAATTGCGGCTATTAATGCGGCAACAGTAACTGAAAAAGTGCTGGAGTTTGAGCGGATACCTTCAAAAATGGAAGCTCGCGAGAGCAAAAGCACACCACGCTATAAACGTTTTCATTCTAGCCTATTTAAAAAATACGGGATTCCGAATTCGGAATCCCGTTAGTTTAGTTGGAAAGGGTTAGAAGACTACCATTCGATCTTGTCGTCACTTCCAATGTCGCTGCTATCAGAACTTGTCGGTCCGCCTTCCTGGAATGGATCAGAGCCAGCATGGCCGCTGTCGGATTGAGGCCCTTCGATTTCTGATGTCCATCCACCATATTCTGATGTTGTGTTACCGGAGACGACATCGACTTCGATCATTTCGTTCCAGCCGGATTGCCCGCCAGCCCCATCCAGAGAGTCTGAAAGATCCCCTAGGTCGAACAGGTCATTGCTGCCACTGTCGCTGCCGTCCATCGCATTTTCGGCATTGTTATGCGAGTCGGAAGAGCCGGGGGCAGACTGGTCACCATTGCCATAACCATTGTTCTCCTTGGCGTCTTGTTCATTCTTGGACTTGTCTTCATCCTTGGACTTGTCTTCATCCTTGGACTTGTCTTCATCCTTGGACTTGTCTTCATCCTTGGACTTGTCTTCATC
>DASRWG010000058.1:0-117910 GCA_035654695.1 Gallionella sp.
CGGGAAACGGGAAACGGGAAACGGGAAACGGGAAACGGGAAACGGGAAACGGGAAACGGGAAACGGGAAACGGGAAACGGGAAACGGGAAACGCCACCGCTTCTACGTTTCCCGTTTCTCTTTTCCCATTTCCCGCAGTTACTCCTGCACCACCTCGAAATCATGCGTCATCGCTGCGGTCGCGCCCAGCATGATGGATGCCGAGCAGTATTTCTCCGCCGACAGTTTGATCGCCTTCTCGACCGCTTCGGGCTTGATGTCACGGCCCTTCACGACGAAGTGCATGTGTATCTTCGTGAACACCTTGGGGTCGGTCTCCGCACGTTCCGCTTCGATCTCCACGTAGCAATCCGACACCGCCTGGCGGCTCTTCTTCAGGATCGCGATCACGTCGAAGCTGGTGCAGCCGCCCGCGCCCAGCAGCAGCATCTCCATCGGGCGCGGCCCGAGGTTGCGTCCGCCGGCGGCGGGTGAGCCGTCCATCAGCACGGCATGGCCGCTTTCGGTTTCGCCCAGGAACGAGACTTGTTCCACCCATTTGACGCGAGCTTTCATGATTTCTCCTGAATGGTTATGAGAGTGCGGACTTTACCCGATACCAGAGCAGTCCGATGAGTTCGTGCGTGAATATCCGGCTGTCGCGCATGGCGTCCCCGCGCGGCAGGAAGGCGAGCAGGTCGTTCCGATAGCGCGTAGTGAAGGCCGTCGGCGCCTCGATGACCTCGAAGCCCGCGCTACGGAATACTTCGGCAGCACGCGGCATGTGCCATGCATGGGTCACCAGATAGATCTTGCGGATGCCCTGCGCCTGCAGCATCTGCCGCGAGTGATAGGCATTCTCGTAGGTGTTGTCGGACGAGTCTTCGGTCCAGCGCACCGGCATGCCGAAGTCTTGCTCCAGCACGGCCTTCATCTGCTGCGCCTCGGAGAGCGAGTTGCCCAGCGGCTTGCCGCCGGTGACCAGTATCGGTTTGCCGGTCGTGCGTTGCAGTTGCGTGCCGTAGCGCAGCCGTTCCAGTGTGTGTTGGCTGACGGTGTCCTGTCCGCCGTATTCCGGCGCATGGAAATAGGTTCCGCCGCCGAGAATCACGATCGCGTCAGCATCCTGCTTCCCCAACGGCGCGGTGCGCGCTTCCAGCAGATGCAATCCGCCTTCCGCGACATAGGGCGTGGCGGAGAGCCACAGCAGCAGGAATGAGGAGCCGATCAGCGGCCAGGCCGGTTTGCGGCGGCGATACAGCAGGAACAGGCCGAATGCCAGCAGCAGCAACAGGCTCAGCGGCGGCAACAGCAGGGCGGCGATGGCGTTGGTGACGAACCAGGACATGATGTAAGCGCGATGAAGAACGGCGGCATTATCGCATGCGTTGCTGCCGCCACGATGGGGTGAGCGGGTAGAATGCCCGTCATGAAAACGACGACGATGAACGGCGAAGCGAAACTGGAAGCGAGGCATTCTCCATCCGGCGAGAACTCCCGTTTCGCCGGCGACGGGTTGCCGTTCGGCGAGTATGTGCGGCGCACGACGGACATGCTGCGGCGCGTGCATGCCGGAGCCGCCGATGCGGAGAAGATCGTCGCCGGCAATGCACCGTTCGAATTGCTTCCTGCAGGCGACGATTGCCGCGGGCGGAGCAAGCCTTATCGCCGCGGCGTGCTGCTGGTGCACGGGCTGACCGACTCGCCGTATTTCATGCGTCCGCTGGCCGAGTTCTACGCGCAGAACGGCTTTCGGGTGATGGCGATCCTGCTGCCGGGGCACGGCACAAGGCCGGGCGATCTGCTGGACGTGCGCTGGAAGGAATGGGCTAAGGCGGTGGCGTACGGTGCCGACCGCTTGTTTGAGGAAGCCGACGAACTTTATCTCGCCGGGTTCTCCGCCGGCGGCACGCTTAGCATTCGCCATAGCCTGCGAGACATCCGAGTGCGCGGACTGTTTTTGTTTTCGCCGGCGTTGGAGATCAGTCCGCGCGCGCGCTGGGCCAATCTGCACAAGTTCTACAGCTGGCTGCTGCCGGAGGCCGCATGGGTGGGCATCAGGCCGGACCGCAGCCTGTACAAGTACGAGTCGCTGCCCAAGAACGCCGCGGCCCAGATGTATGCGCTGACCAGGGAACTGGAGTCGATGTCGCGCGGACGACAGATGGACATCCCGGTGTTCGCCGCCGCCAGTCGGGACGACACCACCGCCCATACGCCGGCGACGCTGGAATTCATCGCGCATGCGCGCCATCCGTCCAGCAGACTGGTGCTGTACACCACCGACACCGGGAACGTTCCGCCCGGCATACCGGCGGAGAAGGTGGAACTGGTGAACAGCGCGCTGCCGGAGCAGGGAATACTGAGCTCGTCCCATACCGCCATCGTGCTGCCGCCGGACGACAAGCACTACGGCGCGAACGGGGATTACTGCAACGCGATCCATTACTTCCCGGGCGACATGGAGAAATACGAGGCCTGCAACAACGGCCATGAAAGCGTGCTGCTGGGCGAGATCACCGAAACAAACCTCAGGGCCGGCATTCTGCGGCGGCTGATGTACAACCCCAACTTCGCGGCGTTGAAGGTTTCGCTGAAACGCTTCATCGACAATCTGTCGTGATTCGTAACCGCTTCGCCTGACATTTCCCTTGTGCCGCCATGGGGGCAGCACCTCATTGACGGGCGCGGATGGCGGGGGGATATTGTCCGTCGGAATTTTGTCTATCGGCTGCCGCCTGCCCGCGCCGGGCAGACTAACGGGGAGTTCATGGTGGACGCTATGAATGACACTGCATTGCTGGCTATCGTCCGGCGGCTCGCCGCCGAGTTGCACTCGCGCCCCGAAGAAGCCATTCAAGTCACGCTGGACAGCGCGCTGGAGCGCGACCTGGGCATAGACAGCCTCGGGCGCGTCGAGCTGCTCGCGCGCATCGAGCAGGCGTTCGGCATCAGCCTGCCGGAGCGGGTGTTCGCCACCGCCGAGACGCCGCGCGACCTGTTGCAGGCGGTGCTGGCCGCAGCTCCTTCAATGGCGAAGCACTCGGGCGAGCGGCGGGAAGAAGCTCCCGCCCCGGTGCAGGCGATGCCGGTGGATGCGCCGACGCTGACCGAGGTGCTGGACTGGCATGTGCGCGCCCATCCGGATCGCACACATATCATCTTGCTGGATGCGGAAGGCGGCGAAGCTACACTGACCTATGCCATGCTGCGCGACGGCGCGGAAGAAGTCGCGGCGGGGCTGCTGGAGCGCGGCCTGCAGCCCGGCCAGTCGGTGGCGATGATGCTGCCGACGGGCCGAGACTATTTCTGCTGCTTCATGGGCGTGCTGCTCGCAGGCGGCATTCCCGTTCCAATCTATCCTCCGGCCCGTCCCTCGCAGATCGAGGACCACCTGCGCCGGCATGCGGGCATACTCGCCAATGCGCTCGCCGCGATGCTGGTCACGGTGCCCGAGGCCAAGCTGGTGGCGCGGCTGCTGCAGGCGCAGGTGGAGTCGTTGCGCAGCGTGGTCACCGCGGCGGAGCTGTGCGGTAGCGGGCGCGCGGCCGGCATTCCGCGCCGGCCGGAGGACATCGCGCTGCTGCAATACACCTCCGGCAGCACCGGCAACCCCAAGGGCACGGTGCTGACCCACGCGAACCTGCTGGCCAACATCCGCGCTATGGGGCAGGCGGTGCGGGCCGATTCCACCGATGTGTTTGTCAGTTGGCTGCCGCTGTACCACGACATGGGACTGATCGGCGCGTGGCTGGGCAGCCTGTACCACGCGTTCCCGCTGGTGGCGATGTCGCCGCTGACCTTCCTCGCCCGCCCGGAGCGCTGGCTGTGGGCGATCCACAAGTATCGCGGCACGCTGTCGGCCTCGCCCAACTTCGGCTACGAACTTTGCCTGCGCAAGATTTCGGACGCGGCGCTCGAAGGGCTGGATCTGTCGAGCTGGCGCATGGCGTTCAACGGTGCCGAGCCGGTCAGCCCGGAGACTCTCGCGAATTTCGCGCAACGCTTCGGCAGCTACGGCTTGCGCCCGCAGGCGATGTCGCCGGTGTACGGGCTGGCCGAGTGTTCGGTGGGGCTGGCGTTCCCGCCGCCGGGTCGCGGCCCGCTGATCGACCGCATCAAGCGCGACACCTTCATGCGCACCGGCCATGCCGAACCTGCCACCGGCGACGAGGCGGATGTATTGCGCTTCCCCGCATGCGGCCGGCCGCTCGCCGGCCACGAAATCAGGATAGTCGATGCCGCCGGCCGCGAACTGGGAGAGCGCATGGAAGGGCATCTCGAATTCCGGGGGCCTTCCGCCACCGCCGGCTACTACCGCAACCCGGAGCAGACGCGGGCGCTGTTCCATGGCGACTGGCTGGATTCCGGCGACTACGCCTATCTGGCCGAGGGCGAGCTCTACCTGACCGGGCGTTCGAAGGACATCATCATCCGCGCCGGCCGCAACATCTATCCCTACGAACTGGAGGAGGCGGTCGGCGACCTCCCCGGCATACGCAAGGGTTGCGTCGCGGTGTTCGGCAGCCCCGATCCGGCCACCGGCACCGAGCGCCTAGTGGTGATGGCCGAGACGCGCGAGACCGCGCCAGACCGGCTGGAAGCATTGCGCGGCAGGATCAACGAACTGACGCTGGACCTGCTGGGGATGCCGCCCGATAACATCGTGCTGGCGCCCGTTCACAGCGTGCTGAAGACATCGAGCGGCAAGATACGCCGCGCGGCCTGCCGCGAATTGTTCGAGCGGGGCGCGCAGCCTGCGCGCGCGGTGTGGTGGCAGGTCGTCCGGCTGGCGTGGAGCGGCATGCTGCCGCAGTTGCGCCGCGGCATCCGGGTGGTGTCCGACTACGGCTACGCCGCCTGGGTCTGGGCGCTGTTCTGGCTGCTGGCGTTCTTCACCTGGCTGGTCGCCGCGCTGCTGTCGCGGCCCGCATGGAGCTGGGCCGCCAGCCGTTTCAGCGCGCGGCTGTATGCGCGATTGACCGGCACGCCGCTGGTCGTGCGCGGCCTGGAAAACCTGCCGCAAGAACCCTGCGTGCTGGTGGCGAACCACGCGAGCTATCTGGACGGCATCGTGCTGGTCGCCGCGCTGCCGGGGCGATTGGCCGGCGCGGGGCATTTCAGCTTCGTCGCCAAGCGCGAGCTGCTGGACAGCTTCGTCTCGCGCATCTATCTGCGGCGCATCGGCACGGACTTCGTCGAGCGTTACGAATCGCAGCGCAGTGTGGAAGACGTGAAGCAGGTGGCACGCTCGCTGCAGTCGGGCCGCAGCCCGGTGTTCTTTCCGGAAGGCACGTTCAGCCGCATTCCAGGCTTGACGCCTTTCCGCATGGGCGCATTCGTCGTCGCCGCCGAGGCCGGCGTACCGGTCGTGCCGGTGAGCCTGCGCGGCACGCGCTCCATCCTGCGCGACGGCAGCTGGTTCCCGCACCGCGGCACGATCACCGTGACGATAGGCGAGCCGATCGCGCCGGAAGGCAAGGGCTGGGAGGCCGCCATCCGCCTGCGCAACCGGGCGCGCGCGGAAATTGCGCGCCGCTGCGGCGAGCCGGATCTTGCGCCGGGAACGGCGGAGGGGCAGTAAGGCGGGTTATTTCGATAACGCCAGAGTGCGTTTCAAGGCTTTCAGCATGGACAATCCCGCCGTGGGCAGCTGCCTCAGCGTGGAGATGATCGACTGCATCCGGTTCGTGGCGTTTGCTTCCTCGCCCGGCAGGCTGTCGTCGCATATCACGCGGTTGCGGCCCTCGTGCTTGGCGCGGTAGAGCGCCTTGTCCGCGGCGGCGAGCATGCGTTCGATCAGCGTCTGGTTTTTGGCGGTATGGCTGTCGGCCGGCAACAGCGACAGGCCGATCGAGATGGTCAGGTTGATCGGCTCCCCGCTCGGTGCGCGCAGTTCCTTTGCCGCGATGCAGCAGCGTATCCGCTCGGCGATCTGGCGGGCGTGGTGCATGTCGGTATGCGGCAGCAGGGCGACGAATTCTTCGCCGCCGAAGCGGGCCAGCGTATCGCCCGCGCGCAGTTGCGACTGGATCGCCGAGGCCGTGCTCATCAGCGCGTCGTCGCCGGTCTGGTGGCCGTAGGTGTCGTTGATGCGCTTGAACTTGTCGATGTCGAGCAGCATGCAGACCAGCGGGCGGCGCTGCCGGCGCGACTGGCTGACCTCGATCTGGCAGCGGTGGTCGAAATAGCGGCGGTTGTTCACGCCGGTCAGCGCATCGGTCATGCCCAGCATCTTCAACTGTTCCTGCGATAGCGCATTTTCCAGGCAGATCGCGATGATCTCGGTCAGGCGTTCGAGGAAATCCGTGCCGCAACCCGCGGCATAGCGGCCCGGATCGGCGCTGCCGAAATGCAGGCTGCCGATCAGTTCGCCGTGGCGCATCAGCGGCAGCAACGCGACCGAGGCGATCTCGCCCGGCGCGCTATTGAACAGGGCCTGGTGGATAACCGCATCGAACGTGCCCAGGCAAGGGCCGGTTCTGCCCTGGTATAGCGCTTCCAGCGGGGCCGTCGAAGGATGCAGCGTCAGCCCGCTGCAATCCGTCTTGTCGCATTCGCTCTCCAGTATCCGGGTGATTTCGTATTCGTGATCGACCAGCGCGAGGGTGACGAACTCCACGCCGAATGCGAGCTTGTATTCCGAGAGCAGCAGGCGGATCAGTTCCGGCAGCGAGTCCGCGCCTATTAGCCGGCGCTGCAGCTGGTCGAAGCGGCGCATCTTGTCCTCGTTTCGCCGCGCCTCGTGCAGCAGGCTTTCAAGCTGCTGGCGCAGGGAATAGTTTTCCGATTGGAGATGGCCACTCATTTCGGCTATTTCGGCTGGGGCGAGCGGTTCTTTAGGGGCAATAGACAGAATTCGTCAATTTATCTGAGCAGAACCAGTTCCGGCGTCGCCTCCGTGCCGCACCAGAGGATCGCGTTCTGCTCATATTTCTCGCCCAGCGTTTTTGCGGCGGGGAGCGGAAGTCCCAGCACCAGAAAGCTAGCCTCCGCAGGCCATTCTTCCGCTGGATGAACTGCGACGCCGTCAAAGAAGCTCAGCCCGAGCGCGCGCAATTCCTGCGCCAGTTCGAGTTGGCGCTTGGCGTTCGCATCGTCGCCGATGATCCAGCTGTATGGATTGCAGGCGGTGATAAAGGCGCAGCAGTCTGTGCGGTGCTGGCGGTAGAGTCGAGCCAGCGGTGCGCTGGCGACGCCTACGCGCAGCACGAACGGTTCAGGTGCGTCCGCGCGATAGTCGGTTTCCAGATAGGACTGAATGGTCGATGGATCGATTTTTGACATCGCGAATGGCGGATAAAATGTTGCCCGGCATTCTACGGCGATAGTGCGGTGCCGGATATTGCAGCCGCCCTCATTCCTGCTAAGGTGTGCGCTCTCGAAATTAAAGATGTCCGATATGAATCGTTCCGGAACAACCCATGTATTCGCCCATCGCGGCGCAAACCGCGAGGCGGCGGAGAACACGCGCAGCGCATTCGACCGCGCGTTCGCATACCCCATCGACGGCATCGAGACCGACGTCCAGCTCACGCGCGACGGCGTCGCGGTGCTGTGGCACGACCGTTCTCTCGACAAGCTCGGGATGAAAGATAAGCGCATCGACGATTTCGATCATGCCGAATTGCGGGCGATGGATTTTGCGGCGCACTTTGGCGGTACGGAACGAAGCGAAGGCGTGATGAGCCTGCGCGAGTTCCTCGATGCGTACCGCACGCGCTGCCGCCTGCTGCTGGAGATCAAGAACCGCGACTGGGAGCCGGTCGAGCGGCACGAAGCCAAAGTCAGGCAGACGCTGGAACTGGCCGGCGCAGCGAGCGGCGATCATGTGTTGGTGTCGTCGTTCAATCTCGCGAGCCTCGTCTATGCGCATAGTCTGCGCCCGGACTTCCCGCTGGTGTTCAACCTTGAGCCGGAACACGATGCGGCCTTTGCGCGCGAGGTGCTGGACGCCCAGCCTTTCCTGCACGGCCTGTGCGTGCACATTGATACGCTGGACGAGTCTATGGTCGGCGCGGTGCGCGAGCGCGGCAAGCGCATCGCGGTCTACACCTGCAACGGCGACGAAGAGATAGACCGCGCGCTGGCGCTGGGCGTGGACATCCTGATCAGCGATGTGCCGCAGCAGGCGCTGGCGTTGCGGGAACGAATGATGCAATAAGCGTTGCCCTTGGTGGCGGTGTGAACCGTGCGCTGGCAATCTTTATCGGGGTGGCATGAGGCGATGAATGTAGAACTTTCGACCAGTAAGTCGCGGAAGGACTGATTCCGCCAGAAGGAGAGGCAATGACGGAACAATCAATTGATGTAGCAACCGAGAATGCCCGTGCGACATACGCAATTGTGGCCTCATCCATTCCCAAATCACTGGAGAAGAAAGAAGCGGAGCTGTTCGACTGGTATGTCCGTCTGAAGGGTAACCCGTTGACCAAGCTGAGCGCGCTGTTTGATTTTATGACGGCACTCTATGGCGCTGTCGCAAGATACACGCCATGCAAGAAAGGCTGTACCTCTTGCTGTCATTACCCCGTGTCTATCATTAACTTGGAAATAGAATTCATCGAACGTGGGGCGGGGATCAAACGGGCGAAGCACATCAGGAGGGCTGATCATCCAAGCGATGCACCTTGCCCTTTCCTGCGCAACGATACTTGCAGTATCTATGCGCACCGACCTTTCGTTTGCCGCAGGCATGTGACGCTCACGAAGACGCCATACTGGTGCGATCCCGATCGTGCTTTTACGGCGGAATTCCCTTTGTTGAAATTCACGGAAGTCGATCGCGTATTCGATGCGCTGGTGCGGGAAACTGGGGCGACGACATATCTGCGATATCCGCGAGGCATTCTCGGGCCAAGACTGAGGGATGAGTCCTGCTCGATCAGGCGGTGCTGCTGTCTTTTACCCTGCGGCTGGATTTGGTTTTCTTGTCATGAGGGTGCATGCCTTCGTCAAATATGGCTCCCTCCAGATTGGCAGCGTCAAAGTTGGTGTTGGAAATCTTGGCACCGCTGAGGTTAGCCTTGCTAAGGTCGGCTCTGGTGAGGTTGGCTCCGGTGAGGTTGGCTTCAATGAGGTCGGCTTCACTGAGGTTGGCATCGCTGAGGTTGGCATCGCTGAGGTTAGCCTTGCTAAGGTTGGCTCTGGTGAGGTTGGATTCACTGAGGTCGGCTTCACTGAGGTTGGCATCGCTGAGGTTGGCATTCAAAAACTCCGAATTTCTAAGTTCTGCTCGAAAAAAGTTGGTATCTCCGCAATAGGTTCCAAAGAGATTTGCCCCAGTAAGTTTGGCTGCAACAAATTTGGCTTCTCCCAGTACACTCATAGTGAGAAATGTGCCGTTTAGCTCAGCCCCCGAAAAATCTGCACGTACAAAATCAGATGCGTACATAGTTGAATCATCCAGCGACAGCCATGAAAAACAATAAGTCGCTAAGGGGATGTCGCCCCCTACTCGCTGACCTTGGATGCGTTTCTGCCATGTAGAAAAAGATGAGCTTGCTGGCAGATCTATTGGGCTTACCTGTTTTGTCACTCTAGCGCAGGCATTGAGGGCTGCAAGCAAGGCTTCTTCCGCGTTGCGCGACTGGAAGAGTGCATCCTGGAAAGTGGCGAGTTGCAGCCTTTCCATGGGCATGCCGTGGCGCAACATGTAGCTGAATAGGTGCGCGAAGTGCTCTTGCCATTTGGCGATCTCAGCCTTGTCCACCAAGGCGACCTCCGCCATCAGGAACCGGTGTATGTATGGCGACAGGGCGGTTGGGCCGCACCATTCGGCCCAGTGTTGCAGGGCATCCGCTTCGCTCCACCCCTTGCTGCCTCCTCTGTCCAGGCGCCGCTGCCGCTCTTCCACGATGTCCTGCATGGCATGCACCAGACGCCGGGCGGCCAGGTATTCACCGAAGCTCTTGTGGGTGAATACGAATGTGGGGTCGCCCTTGGGTCGCTCGCCATGCTGGCGGAAGAAAAACGCGGCCAACAGGCGCGTGATGCCAAGCTTTGCTCCCTCCTGGAAGGCATCGAGCTGCTTGCCCAGCCCGCCGTCGCGGCAATGTTTTTCGATCTCCGCGACGGTGGTGGTGCGCCCGTCGCCATGCCAGGCGGCGAGGCCGATTTCTTCCAGCACCAGGAAGAAGTCTTCGGGCTCCAGGTCTTGCACCGATGCATGTCGTCGCTTTTCGTAGCCACGTTCGTATACGGCTTCCACCAAATCCTGGTAAATCTGGTTGAGGTTAACCCCGGCAGAGAAGTCCAGCGTTTTCCGGCAAAAGCTCAGCGCCAGCAGGTAATTGAGCAGGGGTTGTGCGGTGATTTCCAGCAGGTCGTCTCGATCCAGTTCCGTCGGCAGTTTCTTGTAGTTGTGGCCGGTCAGGCGTCCGTAGTTTTTCCACCAGTCTTGCCGCAAGTCCTGCTCCAGCAACTTTGCCGGGTCACGGTATTTATCTTCCGTTGCATCTTGATGTTCGGGCTTTTTCTCGAAGTACGGCAACGCCGTCAATACCTGGCGCGGGCGGCGGAATTCGGATTCGCTTTCCTGCATGACGACTTCCCGGCCGCAAAACAGGATGCGAAGCACCAGCTCCCGTGAATTGCGCCGGTCGACGGTGTGCTGTACGGTTCTGATGAAATCCCGCGCGGTGGCCGCCGCCGCCCGGCCCTGACTGGCAAGCTCGTCGAGGCCGTCCAGAATGATCAGCAAATTCGATTCGAGGGTGTCCGGATGCAGGGGGTTGTGTTTCTGGATGAGTTCTTCACGCACGAACCGCCCAATCTCGTCGGTGAAGTCGCGGGTCGGGTCTATCAGGTGCAGTTGGACGTACAGCACTTTCAACTGCCCCTGATCTGCAACATGGGCGGCATATATCTTGGCGAAAGACGACTTGCCGCAGCCGGGTCCGCCGCTGATGGCGCGTACCGCATCGTCTTTGTCGTTCTGGTTCATCGGCAGGTTTGGATTTTTTTGTTTTCTCTTCGTAATAGGCGTTCAGGGGGATGTAAATCTGGCGCAGGCCGAACGGTTCGCCGAATACCCCTTCTTCGAGTACCCGTTGCAGACGCGAGGCATAGGCGGCCCAGGCGGCTTCGCGTTCCGCCGCCTGTACGAATGGCGTCTGTATGTGCTGGCGTATCGCGTCGTAATGTGCCCCGTTGCGTTGCCACTCGCGGTGCAAGGCATACGGGAAGAATCCGGGCAGGCGTTGTGCGATGGTTTGGGCGATGGCTTTCTCGACGCCTTCGGCGATGAGCCATGCTTGCAAGGCTTGCACCACACTTTGTACAAGCGGGAGTTGTGCCGGGCGCTGGAAGAAGTCGCTGTCCACTTCCGCATCCGTGATCGACTTCTGAAGATGGGTTGCCAGTGAATCGGTTTTGAAGTTTTCTGGCAGATGCTCTTTGCTATCTTCCAGCAGTGCGCCCAGAGCCGATTGCATCGAGAGTTGCAGCAGCAGGTAGAGCAGGGCTTGAGGTGTGTTGCCTTCCAGGCCGAGCGCGGCAAATGCATCCGCTCCATCGCCGGTCAATTCATCGAACTTTCCAAGAGCGACATGCCCCGCTCCTTTGGCGAGCGCAGTGGCAAACCCCTTGATGTCCAGGCTGAGAGGTTGTTTCAGGACGGGTTTGGGTTTCTTGGCAGAAAGGACGGTTGGTTTCTTTGCCATGCTGACTCCTGCTGTGCGCGATGAAATTCGATGCAGTATAACTGCCGGGTAATTATTGTCCTATCCGATGGAGCAGAGGATTTTCTGTAAGATTACAGTCACCATATATCGAGACTTTGCGGTCCGTTAAATAATGGACCGCTCCTTCCCCTCACTCGTCAACACCCACTTCGACCTGCTCATCTGCGGCGACGGCATTTATGGCGCGTGGACGACGTGCGACGCAGCTCAGCGGGAGAGCGCCGAATGCGCCGCACAAATCCGGTACGATGCCGGCCCATGAGTAATGTGGTATTTTGCTGACGGGTCACATTCCGTTGAATGGAGTTAATAATGAGCTACGCTGAATTGATCGAAAGGTTGCAGGCACTTCCCGAAGCCAAGCAGGCCGAGGTTTTCGATTTTGTGGAATTTTTGGCCGCGCGGAATCAGGCTGAACGAGGCGAAGAGCATACGTTGGCGAATTCCGTTTTGGCGGAGACGATGAAAAATCCACTGCGGGTAACTGGTTTCACTCCCTTGAGCAGGGAAGAGGCCAATGCCCGCTAAAGCTTTCGTCGATACCAATATCTGGCTGTATTCGCTGGTTCAGAGCGGCGATGACGGCAGGCATCGGCAAGCGGCTGATTTCCTCCTGCGATTGGATAGGCCGGTTATCAATTCGCAAGTGATACGTGAAATTTGCAGCAACCTGAAGAAAAAAACGAGCATGCCGGAACAGCAATTGCGCACCCTGATTCAGGGCTGGCACCAAGACTGTAAAGTCGTTCATTCGAACGCATCCCAACACCTGTTGGCATCGCGCCTCAGAGAATCATATTCATTCAGTTATTGGGACAGCCTGATTGTTGCTGCAGCGCTTGATGCGGGCTGCACGACGTTATTTAGCGAAGACATGCAACATGGGCAAAAGATTGAAAGCGCCCTGATCGTCATCAACCCGTTCTTGCAGTAATGCGCCCTCTCTTAGTCTTGATCGCCAATTGCGATGCGATACGCGAATGACTAACGTTGCATGAACCGCTCCTTCCCCTCCCTCGCCGACACCCAATTCGACCTGCTGGTCTGCGGCGGCGGCATCTATGGTGCGTGGACGGCCTACGACGCGGCGCAGCGCGGGTTGAAGGTCGCACTGGTCGAGCAGGGTGACTGGGCGGGGGCGACTTCTTCCGCGTCGAGCAAGCTCATCCACGGCGGGCTGCGCTATCTGGAGACTTACGATTTCAAGCTGGTGAAGAAGGCGCTCGCGGAGCGTGAGCATTTGCTGCGCATCGCGCCGCACCGGGTGTGGCCGTTGCGTTTCGGCGTGCCGGTGTATGCCGACAGCCGCAACGGCATGCTGAAGCTGGAGGCGGGGTTGACGTTGTATGACATGCTCGCGGGATTTTCCGGCGAGCAGATGCGGCATCGCCGTCACGATCACGCGCATTTTGCCGAACACTTTCCCTGGCTGGACGAGATGAACTTGAAGGGCGGCTTCACCTATGGCGACGCGCAGACCGACGATGCGCGGCTGGTGCTGGAGCTGGTCGCGGGCGCGATGGCGCACGGCGCGGTGTGCGTGAACTATGCGCATCTGCTCGAGTGGAACGAAGAGGGCGGACAGGTGTGCGGCGCGACCGTGCGCGACGAGATCGGCGGTGGCACGGTGCGGGTGCGCGCGCGGCAATGCGTTGCCACTTCCGGGCAGTGGCTAGCCGCAGACGACGCGGGGCGAACATGGTGCCGGCTGACCAAGGGCGTGCATCTGGTGATGCCGGGGCTGAGCACGAACGAGGCGTTGCTGCTGACGGCGAAGTCGGACGGGCGCGTGTTCTTCGTGATCCCGTGGTACGGACGCACGCTGCTCGGCACGACCGATACCGATTATCGCGGCGACCTCGATCATGTGAGCGTCGAGAATGCCGACGTGGAATATCTGCTCGATGCGGCGAATCGTTATCTGAAGACGGCTTGGTGCAGGAAGGATGTGATCGGCAGCTATGCCGGACTGCGCGTGATGAAGCGCAGCGACGATATGTCGCCTTCCGCGGCCAGCCGCGATTGGGAGCTGAAGACGCTGGGCAACGGCCTGCATTGCTCCGTCGGCGGCAAGATCACTTCGGCGCGCGAGGATGCGTGCAGCATTGTCGACGAGGTGTGTGCGGCGCTTGGCGTCGATGCTGGCTGCACGACCGGGGAGCGCGACTTGCCGTGGAAGCCGACGCAGGACGACGTGGTGCGCAGCGCCGCGCAGCGTCTCGGCATCGACGCCGACAGCGCGATGTGGCTGTCCCGCCGGCATGGGCGACGTTGCGGGCAGGTATTTCGCCTGATCGAGAAGAGTCCGGAACTGGCACAACGCATCGTTCACGATCTGCCGCTGACCTTGGTCGATCTGCTGTTCTGTGCGACCGACGAGATGGTCGTGCATCTGTCCGATCTGTTGCGTCGCCGGATGCCGTTGCTGATTCTTGCGCGCCTCGACGATGACGATTTGCGCCACCTCGCCTTGTTGGTCGCACCCGTGCTGGGCTGGAACGAGGAGCGGATCGCGCAAGAGGTCGTGGCGTGCTGGCTGTGACCGCAGCCGTTGCACTCGATCTCGGCACGACTTCGATCAAGGCCGGCTTGCTGTCGGCGGATGGTGAGCTGGTCGGTGTCGTTGCGCGACCCGCCCCCGAGGTGAATGCCGACGGCGGACGCTACGAGAGCGATGCGCTGGCTTATGCCCAGGTGGCCGATGAGGTGCTGGCGGAGTGTCTTGTTCAGATGGGCGGCTTGCCGCAGGCGGATGCGGGTCCGCCGCTCGGGTTGTGCTGCCAGCGCTCTTCTTTCCTTATATGGGAGCGCGCCACCGGTCGGCCGGTCATGCCGTTGATCTCGTGGCAGGATGACCGCGGTGCTGCCGGCTGCGAGGCGCTACGCTTCGCTGAGGTCGAGATACGCGCGCTCGCCGGATTGCCGATCACACCCTATTACCTCGCCCCCAAACTGCGCGTGCTGCTGCGGGAGCATCCTGCGTGGCGCGAGCATCTGGCGAGCGGCGAGTGGCTGCTGGGTACGCTGGATACTTTTATGATCTGGCGCTGGACCGATGGCAGGTATTATCGGACTGATGCGTCGATGGCAGCGCGCATCTTGCTGATGGATGTCCATACCCGGCAGTGGTCGCCGCGCTTATGCGAATTGTTCGGCGTGCCGCGCGATGTGCTGCCGGAGATATGTGATTCCACCGGATGGGCATTGCCGCTCAACAATGGACTGACATTAATGGCGAGCGTTGCGGATCAATCGGCGGCGCTGGTTGCGAGCATCGCAGCTGGATCGTCGGAGGCACTGGTCAATCTGGGGACGGGCGGTTTCGTGATCTGCCATCTGTCCGACGGATGCGCCGCGCCGGAGGGCTATCTGCAGACGTTGCTCTGGCAGGGCGGCGACGGACAGGCACATTTCGCCTGCGAGGGCACGCTCAATTCCATCGCCTCTGCGCTGGCTCCGTATCCGGTGGCGGATTGCCGCGCGGAAGATATGGCGCGCGACGACATCTTCTGTCTTGCAGAACCGAGCGGACTGGGTGCGCCGTACTTCCGTAAAGATATCGGGTTGACGTTCTCGGCATCGGTCGAAGGCTTGTCGCCGCAATGCGTTGCTACGCTGTTGCTGGAGGGCATCGTCTTTCGTGTGGCGCGCATGCTGGAGGATATGCAGCGTGAATTCGGCATCGGGCGCGTCTATCTGTCTGGAGGATTGTCCAATTTGCCTTGTCTGCAGCAGGGCATTGCCAGGTGCGCGCCGTTTTCGGAGGTTTATCTGTTGCCGCAGTCCGATGCCGGGCTGGGCGGAGCGGCGCGTCTCGCGGCGGGCGCGCCTCTTGTTGTCGAGCACGGCGCCGGGAAGATCGCTATAATCCGCGCCCCTTTGAGGTTGCTAGAAAAATATGCGTGCTGGAAGGTCTGGCTGGACGGGCTATTGAACCGGCGAGCCGCCCCGTAGTGCAGTCCCGGCGGCTATTTTGCGGTCGGGACAACTTTCGTTTGACATGGGCGGGGCGGCTGACATAGAATGCGCGCCCTTCGAGGTTTACTTATTGAATTTTTAGGAATAGTGGCTATGAAAACATTTTCCGCTAAGCCCCATGAAGTCCAGCACGACTGGCTTCTGGTTGACGCAGCTGATCAAGTGCTGGGCCGTTTGGCTGCCCAAATCGCTTCGCGTCTGCGTGGCAAGCACAAGGCGATCTACACACCGCACGTGGACACCGGCGACTTCGTCGTGGTAGTCAACGCGGACAAGCTGCGCGTGACCGGCAACAAGGCGGAAGCCAAGTTGTACCATCGCCACACTACCTACCCGGGCGGCCTGTACACGACCAACTTCACCAAGCTGCAACAGCGTCATCCGCAGCGCGTGCTGGAAAAGGCCGTCAAGGGCATGCTGCCGAAGGGCCCGCTGGGCTACGCGATGCTGCGCAAGATGAAGGTCTATGCCGGCGCGGATCATCCGCATGTCGCGCAGCAGCCGAAACCCGTTAATCTGTTGAAGGCTTAATCATGAGCGCAAATTACAACTACGGAACCGGTCGTCGCAAGAGCGCGGTGGCACGTGTGTTTATCAAGCCGGGCAAGGGCGACATCGTCGTCAACGACAAGCCGGTGGACGTGTTCTTCTCCCGCGAAACCGGTCGCATGATCGTGCGCCAGCCGCTGACGCTGACCGAGACGCTGGGCAAGTTCGATATCATGGTGAACGTCACCGGTGGCGGCGAAGCCGGCCAGGCTGGTGCGGTTCGTCACGGCATCACCCGCGCGCTGATCGACTACAACGCCGAATTCAAGCCGGCGCTGAAGGCGGCAGGTCTGGTGACCCGCGATGCCCGCGAAGTCGAGCGTAAGAAGGTCGGTCTGCGCAAGGCCCGCCGTCGCAAGCAGTTCTCCAAGCGTTAATCGCTGGGTTGTATCAGTGCAAAGCCGCCTCCGGGCGGCTTTTGCTTTGGGGTTTGTTGTATGATGCGGGTCGTTTTCGAGGGTGATTCAAGATGATTAAAGTTGGCATAGTTGGCGGCACAGGCTACACCGGCGTGGAGTTGCTGCGCCTGTTGGCGGCTCATCCGCAGGTTGCATTGCAGGTGATTACTTCGCGCGCCGATGCCGGCACGCTGGTCAGCCAGATGTTTCCCAGCCTGCGCGGCTATGTGGACCTGCCGTTCACTCATCCCGACGAGGCCAGACTGGAACAGTGCGACCTGGTGTTCTTCGCCACGCCGAACGGCATCGCGATGCAACAGACGCGCGCCCTGCTCGACGCGGGCGTGAAGGTGATCGACCTCGCTGCGGACTTTCGCATCAAGGATATTGCCGAGTGGGAGAAGTGGTACGGCATGACCCATGCCTGCCCGGATCTGGTCGCCGAGGCGGTGTACGGCCTGCCGGAGGTGAATCGCGCGCAGATCGAAAAGGCGAGGTTGGTCGCCAATCCCGGCTGCTACCCGACCGCGGTGCAGCTGGGTTTCATTCCCTTGCTGGAAGCCGGCGTGATCGAGTTGGGTAGCCTGATCGCCGACGCCAAGTCCGGCGTCTCCGGCGCGGGACGGAAGGCGGAGATTCCGACGCTGTTCTCCGAAGCGTCCGACAACTTCAAGGCCTACGGCGTGGCGGGCCATCGCCATCTGCCGGAGATCAGGCAGGGGCTGGCGCGCGTGAAGAGCAGTCCGGTCGGGCTGACCTTCGTGCCGCACCTGACGCCGATGATCCGCGGCATCCACGCCACGCTGTACGGCAGGCTGACGCGCGATGTCGATCTGCAGGCGCTGTACGAGCAGCGTTACGCGAACGAGCCGTTCGTCGATGTGATGCCGGTCGGCAGCCATCCCGAGACGCGCTCGGTGCGCGGCGCGAACCGCTGCCGCATCGCGGTGCACCGTCCGCAGGGCGGCGACACCGTGGTGGTGCTGTCGGTGATCGACAATCTGGTCAAGGGCGCGGCAGGGCAGGCGGTGCAGAACATGAACATCATGTTCGGACTGCCGGAGTCGATGGCGCTCGATAATGTGCCGCTGTTGCCCTGATGTTGTGGCGGCGCGTTAAACGCAGATTCGGTATCGCCGCTCCGCGGCTGACGGTGCGGCTGCATGTTCCCTGGTATCTGCGCTGGAGCATGGTCATTCCGTTCCTGATCGGCGCGCTGGCTTTAGCATGGTGGGCGTATGGCAGCGGTCTTGAGCTGGCCGGTTTCCATCGCAGCCAGGCCGAGCAGGAACTGGTGGAGTTGCGCGAACGGGTCGGGGCTTTGAGTGCCGAGAACGCCGGCCTGAAGGAGCAGTTGGTGCAGTACGAGCGGGCGATACAGATCGAGCAGTCCAGCAACCAGGAAACGGCCAAACAGCTGAAGAGCCTGTCCGACGAGAATCTCTCGCTGCAGGAAGACTTGGTGTTTTTCCAGAATCTGACCGCGGTCCACGGCAAGGAAGGCGAGCTGGCTGTGCACCGGCTGAAACTTGTGCGCGACAGCTTGCCCGGAGAATATCGCTTGCGCATGCTGCTGGTGCAGGGCGGGCAGCGGGCGCGGGAATTTGCCGGCAGCTATCAACTGGTTGCCACGATAGTTAATGGCGGTCAGCGCTCCACGCTCCTATTCCCCCAGAATGCGTCCGGGAATGCCCAATTCCAGCTCGCTTTCAAGTATTATCTGCGCGTGGAAAAGAGTCTGCAGTTGCCACCGGGGGCCGAAGTGGAAAGCGTCCAGGTGCGCATATTCGAACAGGGCGTGCGTGAACCGAAGTTGCGTCAGAACGTGAATTTATCCTGATGCCGATCAAGGTTTAAGGCCGTTTCAGGGGGGAGGGCGATGTTCAATAACAAACACAGCAAGCCGATGAGCCGTATCGATACGTTGATCGGCGAGGGAACCAGCATCGACGGCGACGTGAGTTTCTCCGGCGGCATGCGTATCGACGGGCAGGTGGTCGGCAACGTCATCGCCGTGCAGGACAAGCCCGCTACGCTGGTGCTGAGCGAGCGTGCCAGGATCACCGGCGAGGTGCGGGTGACGCATCTGGTGGTGAACGGCACGATCAGCGGCCCGGTGACTGCGAGCGAATATCTGGAACTTCAGAACAAAGCGAAGGTCGCTGGTGATGTGCACTACAAAACGCTGGAGATCCATCTGGGCGCCATCGTCGAGGGACGGTTGATCCATGTCAATACTCCCGCCGCGGCCCAGGAAAAAGTCGTGGCGCTCAAGGTGAGCGCCGGGGAATAATCAATCTTTAGGAGAGTAATATGAACGCAGCAACTGAAATGCAGGACCCGCTGATCTTTACCGACAGCGCGGCCAACAAGGTTAAGCAACTGATCGAGGAAGAGGGCAATGCGGACCTCAAGCTGCGCGTGTTCGTCAGTGGCGGCGGCTGTTCCGGCTTCCAGTACGGCTTCACTTTCGACGAAGTGGCTAACGACGACGACACCGTGATGAGCAAGAACGGCGTGCAGTTGCTGATCGACCCGATGAGCTTCCAGTACCTGGTCGGCGCGGAGATCGATTACACCGAAGGTCTGGAAGGTTCGCAGTTCGTCATCAAGAACCCGAACGCCACGACCACCTGCGGTTGCGGTTCGTCGTTCTCGGCCTGATCGAAGCGATTTGCAGTCAGAACGCGAGGGGCGCAAGCCTCTCGCTTTTTTTATGCCGGATAGATCGCGCCGAGCACGCAGGGATGGCGCGCGCCGGTGACGGCGGGCAGGTTGGCGGGCTGGCCGTGCAGGGTCTGTTGCGCCAGCCAGGCGAAGGCGATGGCCTCCAGGAAGTCGCCGCTGACGCCCAGGCAGTCGGTTGGGGCTATCGTGCTATCCGGTAACAGAGCGGCGAGGCGGGTTTGCAGGGTGCTATTGTGTGCTCCGCCACCGCACAGGTAGATTTCTTGCGCGGCGGAGCAATGTTTCCGGATCGCGCGAGCGATGCCCAGACAAGTCAGTTCCAGCAGCGTCGCCTGCACGTCTGCCGCAGCCTCATCGCCCTTCAGTCGGCTCTCCAGCCAAGCCATGTTGAACAGGTCGCGCCCGCTGCTCTTCGGCGGTGGCAGCGCGAAGAAAGGCTCGTCCAGCATTCGCTCCAGCAGTACCGGCAGCACCTTTCCGGCGGCCGCCCAGTCGCCGTCGACGTCGTAGGGCTGGCCGAGGTGGCGCATGCACCAGGCATCCATCAGCAGGCCGCCCGGGCCGCAGTCGAAGCCGGATGTGGGCCCGTCCGGCGGAAGGTCGGTCAGGTTGCTGATGCCGCCGATGTTGACGATTACGCGGTGGCGGGATGCATCGCGCAACACCTTGTCGTGGAACGCCGGGACCAGCGGGGCGCCTTGTCCGCCGGCGGCGATGTCGCGGCTGCGGAAGTCGCTCACCACGCGGATGCCGCTCAGTTCCGCCAGCAGCGCCGAGTTGCCGATTTGCAGCGTGTAGCCGTACTCGGGGCAGTGGCGTATGGTTTGGCCGTGACAGCCGATCGCTTCGATTCGTGCTGCGGGGGTGTCCTGCTGTGCCAGCAATTCCGCGACGCTTTGCGCATACAGCTGCGCCAGCCGGTTGGCAACCAATTGGCTGCGGTGCAGTTCGTTGTGGTCTGGGTGATGCAGCGCCAGCAGCTCGTTCTTCAATTCAGTATTGAACGGCTGGTAGTGTTTGGAGATCAGTTGTGGCCTAGAATCACTCAAGTCGGCGAGGACGGCATCGACACCGTCCAGGCTGGTGCCCGACATCAACCCGACATAGAGCTCAGGCTGGCGCACGGCCGGATCAGTCGAGCTTGGCGAGGTTGGTGTTGCGCAGCTGGTTGATGCGGGCCACGAAAGTGTCGGCCTGGGCCAGGAAAGCTTCACGGTCTGCAGCCCTGACCGGTTGGGCGTTCGGCAATGCGACGCGCAACGGGTCGCGCTGCATGCCGTCGACCTTGAATTCGTAATGCAGGTGCGGGCCGCTGGTGATACCGGTCATGCCGACATAGCCGATCACGTCGCCCTGCTTCACGCGCTGGCCGCGCTGCAGGCGGGCGAAGCGCGACAGGTGGCCGTATACCGTGGTATAGCGGCCCTGATGGTTGACAGCAATGACGTTGCCGTAGCCGTTCTGTTTGCCGAAGGTGGAGATGATGCCGTCCGCAGTGACCTTGACCGGTGTGCCGATCGGAGCGGCGAAATCGACGCCCTTGTGTGCGCGCCATTTGTTCAGCACCGGGTGGAAGCGCGAGCCGCTGAAACCGGAACTGATGCGCGAGAAGGCGATCGGGGAGCGCAGGAACGCCTTGCGCACGCTGCTGCCGTCCTGTGCGTAGTAGTCGCCCTGAGCCTGTCCTTCGCCCTGGAAGTAGATCGCGCGATAGGCCGTGCCCTGGTTGATGAACTCAGCTGCCTGGATACGCCCGGTGCTGACCAGTTCGCCGTTGCTGTAGGTCATTTCGTAGATCACAGTGAACTTGTCGCCGCGCTTCAGATCGTGGTGGAAGTCGATATCGCCGCTGAAGATCTCGGTCAGCTGATTGGCGGCACCCTCAGGCACACCGGCGGCGTCGGTCGCCGCATACAGGCTGGTCTTGATTTCGCCGGTGCGCACGAACAAACGCTTCTCGAGTTGAGCTTCCTGAACCTTGGTTGTGTAGCCCTCGCCTTGCGCCTCGATCACCACTTGGGAATTGTGGTCGCCCAGATAGCGCAGGGCAACCAACTTGCCGGTGGCATCGGTCTCGGCCTGAACCTCGCGGCCGACCGGCAGTTTGCGGAACGATTCGGCTTCGGTGGCGGTGCGCAGATATTCGCTGGCTTGGCTGTCAGATACGTTCAGGCGGCGCAGCAGTTCGGCGACGGTGTCGCCGCGCTGCATCTTTTCGTTGCGCCAGAAGTGGTTCTCGGTAAAGGCGGCGGGTGTGACCTTGGGCAGGGCGATTTCTTCGAATGCGACCTTGCCGGTGTCCAGCCCCAGTTCGCTTTCCGGCACCAGACCGAAAGCCGTTACGACGCCCAGCAGCGGCATGGTCGACAGCGCGACGAACCAGCGCAGCTTCGATTTGCCTGCCAGAGCCTGATTATTTGGCGTATTGCGTTCTTGGACGAGCCGGTTTTGGGTTAACATTCGCGCCTCCTGAAGTCGCTGCTTTTTTTCTTTTAACGTATTGTTTTTCTGATTGGGGCGCACTTTAACAGAAACCGGCCTGCCCTCAAAACCGAACCGACGGCAGGGGGAAGGCAAAATCGGGCGGCAGGTATCGCCCGACGAGCGGTATGAAAACCGGAACGGACGGCGTCCGTTCAAACTGGAACAACAAGAATCATGACTGAAACCACACAACTGGACCCTTCCCTGGCCGATGCGCTGGCGACGATCAAGCGCGGCGCGCACGAACTGCTGCTCGAACACGAACTGAAACAGAAGCTGGCGCTGGGTCGCCCGTTGCGCGTCAAGGCGGGTTTCGACCCGACCGCGCCGGATTTGCACCTCGGCCACACCGTGCTGCTGAACAAAATGCGCCAGTTGCAGGACTTGGGCCACCACGCGCTGTTCCTGATCGGCGACTTCACCGGCATGATAGGTGACCCGACCGGCAAGAACGCCACCCGTCCGCCGCTGTCGCGCGAACAGGTGCTGGAGAACGCCCAGTCCTACCGCGACCAGGTGTTCAAGGTGCTCGATCCGGAAAAGACCGAGATTGTGTTCAACTCGACCTGGATGGATAAATTCAGCGCGGTCGATCTGATCCGTCTGGCCGCGACCCACACCGTCGCGCAGATGCTGGAGCGCGACGACTTCTCCAAGCGCTACAAGGGCAACCAGCCCATCGCGATCCACGAATTCGTCTACCCGCTGGTGCAGGGCTACGACTCCGTCGCGCTCAAGGCCGACATCGAGCTGGGCGGCACCGACCAGAAATTCAACCTGCTGATGGGGCGCGAGCTACAGAAGCATTACGGTCAACCGTCGCAGTGCGTGCTCACCATGCCGCTGCTGGAAGGGCTGGACGGCGTCAACAAAATGTCCAAATCGCTGGGCAACTACATCGGCATCACCGATGCGCCGCAGGATATGTTCGGCAAGCTGATGTCGATCTCCGACACGCTGATGTGGCGCTATCTGGAACTGCTGTCGTTCGAATCGATCGCAACGATTGCGAAATGGCGCGAAGACATCGAAGGCGGACGCAATCCGCGCGACATCAAGGTGTTGTTTGCGCAGGAGATCGTCGCGCGCTTCCATTCCCGCAAGGCGGCGGAGGATGCGCTGGCCGAATTCGAGGCGCGCTTCAAGCAGGGCGTGTTGCCGGACGATATGCCGGAGATCAGCGTCGCGGCGCAGGACGGCCGCATCGGCGTGCCGCATCTGCTGAAGCAGGCCGGGCTGGTCGACAGCACCTCCGAAGCGATGCGCATGATCCAGCAGGGCGCGGTCAAGCTCGACGGCGAGCGCGTCAACGACAAGGCGGCTATAGTGGAAGTTGGTCGGGTGGTGGTGGCGCAAGTGGGCAAGCGCAAGTTTGCGAGGATTTCGGTTGGGAATTAGCATGCTTCACTGCTATCGGCGACAATACCGATGGAGTGGCAAAGGATGGTCAAAATGACTCAAATGAAAATTCGTGTTGCGGGGTTGTTTGCGCTCTTGTCGATGTTCATGGTCGGGGAAGCAGCGGCGGCGGTGTGTACCAGCAAGGCAACCGGAAACTGGAATGTTGCTGCCACTTGGAATTGTACGGCGGGTACCGTCCCGGCAGCTGGAGACACTGTCATCATCGCCAGTCCGCATACGGTTTCACTCAATAATGCCAACCGTAGCGCGGGATCGCTAACAATCGATCCCGGTGCAACGCTGAATGATAATGGCCAGGATTTGACAGTTTCCGGCAGCGTGACAATCAACGGAACATATGACGGGACGGGCAATAACGGCAATTTGATCATGACCGGCAACGGTCAAACCCTTTCCGGCACGGGGACGATTATCGATATCGGTCGTATCCAGGTCGATGCCAATATCACCATTCCGGCGGGTTCGAATCTTAACCTGACGCTACGAAGCGAGATTCGGGTAGGAGACCTGAATCCCGCCACATTGACCATAGACGGGGCCATCACGGGGACTGCCCAAACTAATGGCAATCGCATTATTCGGGCGGACAACAACAACACCTCGAATGTGGTCATCAACGGGACGATCAATGCGCCGAACTCTTTCGTGGAAGTTCAGGCGGGAGGAACCGTGACCAACAACGGAACGGTGACACTGCAATATCTGGATGGCAACGGCGACGCGACCTCGACCTGGACGCAAGGCGCCAATTCAAGCCTGACTTTTTCGCAATCCGCACAGGGATGGGTTGGGACGTTTAACGCCTCCGCGACCGGCAACACGGTTACCTACAACTCTCCGGCGACGCCGCTGACGCCAAGTGGCAATACCTATTACAACCTGGCAGGGACTGGGGTGGTCTGTCCGCACGGATTCACTATCCTGGGCAGCAGTCCTTGTGCGGCCGGCGGCCCCGTTTCGGTGACTCGCAGTCCCGGTACTTGCGCGAGTGACGCGAGCAACGGCAGCACGCTGGTGTGGACGAGCCCGACCAATGCGACTTCGAATAATGCTTCTTATGCAACGAGGACGCTCAATGATGGGCAGGTAAGCCAATACCTTCGCTGCACTGGCTATGGATTTGCCATTCCGGCAGGTGCGACCATCACCGGCATTACGGTCAATGTCGAGCGTATGGCCGGGACTGCCGGCAGGCTGCAGGATGCGGCGATGCGACTGGTCAAGGATGTGGCCGGCACTGCCACGATACAAGCGACGGATCGCTCCACGGCCACTTTTTATCCTGCTACGGAGGCCACCGAGGCGCATGGCGGAGCCACTGATCTTTGGGGTGGAATATGGACGCCTGACGATATCAACTTGGGCAATTTCGGTGCGGCTCTTGCCTCTCAAAAAGCGGGCGCCGCTGGTGGCGCGACTACCGCCAGCGTGGACCACATGCCGATTACGGTGACTTATACGCTCGGAGCAGGTCCCCACCATATCGAGATCGAGCATGATGGCGGCGGCCTGACGTGCAGCGCGGAGACGGTCACCATCAAGGCATGTGCGGACAATTTGAATCCTTGTACGCCTTATACGGCAGGGGCGAATGTCACCCTCACGCCGGGCGGACAGATTTTTGCTATAGATGCCACGGGCATCAACAGCGCGGCCAGCGTGCAGCAATCAACCACGGGGCCGGTCACGCTGAGCGCGGTCTCGGTTCCGGCGGCCACCGATGCAACGCCGACGACTTGCTGGAATACGGCAACCTCGACGGCGAGTTGCGCGATGGCATTCAGCGACTCCGGCTTCGTCGTGACGGCACCGGATCATGTTTCCTGCAACAACGCGTCGGTCACGATCGAGGCGGTGCAAACCGCACCCGGTACGGGGCGTTGTGTGCCTGCGTACAAAAACGCCACGCGTGCGGTGAATCTGTATACCGCTTACGCCAGCCCGGTCACCGGCACCATGGCGGCAACCGCCTCGGTGGATGGTGGAACCAACTGGTTTGCGGTGAGTACCGCCTCACCAGGTGCGTCAACGGACTTGGCGTTCAATGCCAGCGGAACGGCAACGATTCTGCTGAATTATCAGGATGCAGGGCAATTGACAGTAACCGTGACTGGCACGGCACCTACCGGCAAGGCGATGACCGGTAGCGGTACCTTTGTGGTCGCACCGGCCGCGTTCGTGTTCAGCGGCGTGACGGCGGGGCCGATCAAGGCGGGTAAGAACTTCAGCGCAACGGTGACTGCGATGAATAACTGCGCTACCCCCGCGGCCACTCCCAACTTCGGTAAAGAAACTTCGCCGGAAAGCGCCATACTCTCGTTCAGCAAATGCCAGCCTGCGGGCACTAATGCGGTCAATGGCGCATTCGTCGGCAGCGTCGGAGCCTTTGCCAGCGGTGTCGCGACAGCAACCTTGAACTGGGATGAGGTCGGTAACGGCGACCTGGTGGCGACCAACAGCACTTATCTTGGTTCCAGTCTTACGGTAACGGGCAATACCAGTGTCAGTGGGACGGTCTGCAAGGATGCCGGCGGCAACCCCATTGCAGGCAAGGTCGGGAGTTTTATTCCCGATCACTTCGTTACTACAGTTGCCGATGGTTGCGCGGGCTGCGGATTTACGTATTCCGGACAACCGTTTACCGTTGCTGTGACCGCAATGAATGGACTAGCAACTCCGGCAAAAACTTTCAATTACGACGGTTCCGCAAAGACGACGCCAAATTTTGCAAATGATGTCTCTTTGACAGATGCGAATGCGGTGGCAACGCCTGTGGGCAAGTTCGGCGTGTCTGCAACGCCGATGGGCGTGACGGTCAATGTGGCCGGGGATACCTTGACCGTACCCAAGGCCGATTTTGTTTCCGGCGTGGCTACGCTGACCTCTGTTCCTGCATACATCTTCAATGTTGTTCCAACGGCCCCTGCAGTAGTTAAGGTGCGAGCAGTTGATTCTGTGAATGCTTCGGTCAGTTCATCCGGTTTTGCGGAGGGGACGACAACAATTCGCAGTGGTCGCATCAAGGTATCCAATGCGCACGGCTCCGAGTTGTTGCCGCTGCCGATGACCGCGACGGTGCAATTCTGGAACGGTACGTTTTGGGGTGTCAGCGCGACGGACAGTGTGACCAGCCTGACGCTGGCTGCGACTTATAACGTGCTGAACAAGGCGGGATCGATCACCGGGACGACAGCGCCGACGCCAACCGGAGCCGCAACAGTTGCGAACGGCATTCTGAATATCAGCCTGTCCAAGCCTACCGGCGGAGCGGGTAGCGCCACGGTGAATCCCACTGTGCCGGGTTATTTGCCGCTGACTGGTGGATTGGCAACTTTCGGCGTCTATAGGGGTAGCAACGAGTTTATTTATTTGCGAGAGAACTATTGATGCGCAAAACGTATCAGTAGTTTCGGCGGTAGCCCAAACTATTGCCCTGATGTGACGTAACTGCAAACAAAGCCGCA
Source organism: Gallionella sp. (assembly GCA_035654695.1). GTDB lineage: Bacteria > Pseudomonadota > Gammaproteobacteria > Burkholderiales > Gallionellaceae > Gallionella. The sequence continues at coordinate 26,647 of DASRWG010000058.1, forward strand.
ATGCGTTTGAGCGCATTTGCGGCTTTATTTTTGATTACATTGGGTATTTGCAGTTTTGAATTGCGGGTTATCGGCAGCAATCGGGAAGGCTTTAGGTTGTGTGGTAATTAAAAAATTCATTGACAACAATGAGTTGTTGAATTAACTTCGCGCCAATTATGGGAATCCCGTTTATCTCCAAGTTGTTCAAGTCAAAAAACCATGTCGATGGCAAGCTTGCTATCGGTCTGGACAAGGGCGGTGTCTATCTGGCGCAAGTCAAATCGGTTGGCGGGATGCCGAGCGTGTTGCGCTGCGAATTCCATTCGATGGAAAGCGTTTCCACGGTTGCGCTCGACAAGTTGCGTCGCAACGCTCGCCTCGATACCAAGGGTTGCATCACGCTGTTGTCGCCGGGCGAATATCAGTTGTCGCTGGTGGAAGCGCCGAATGTTCCTCCCGAAGAGTTGAAGACGGCGATACGCTGGAAGATCAAGGACAACCTGCTCTATCCCGTCGAGGACGCGATGATCGATGTGCTGCGGATACCGTCCGGCAAGTTTGGCGGCGCAGATCGGGCGCAATCCGTTTATGCGGTCAGCGCCGCCAACGACATCGTCAGGAAGCGCGTCGAAATGTTCCATCAGGCCGGCATGGAACTGGCCGTGATCGATATTCCGGAAATGGCGCAGCGCAATATCGCGATGATGTTCGAGCAGGAAGCGCGGGCGCTGGCGATGCTCGCGTTCGACGATCATGGCGGGCTGCTGACGTTCACCTCGGACGGAGAGCTGTATCTGGCGCGACGCATCGAGGTCGGTGTCGGTCAGTTGCGCGATGCGAGCGACCATCTGCGCGAGCAGGCGCAAGGGCGCGTGGAGCTGGAGTTGCAGCGCTCCCTGGATTATTTTGATCGCCAGTTCAACCATCTTCCGGTAAGCCGGGTGCTGGTGAGTGTGCCGGATGACACTCGTCTGGTCGAGTTTCTGAGCTCGGTCAGCGATGCCCGTTTGGAAAAACTCGATTTGTCACAGGCGATGGATATCAGCGCGGTCGAGGAGCTGGGGGATAGCGAATTCGTCGCCAAGGCCCTGTCGACGTTGGGGGCGGCGTTGCGCCAAACGGGAGGGCGGCAATGAGCCAGCAGATCAATCTGTTCGATCCGTCGTTCGTCCGGCAGCGCAAGCAGTTTTCTCTTGTCACGATATTGCAGGGGCTGGGGCTGATCGTGGTCGGGGCGGCGGGCATGTATGGCTATGCTCACTATCAGGTTCGGCAACTGGAACTCCGGTCCGCAGAAAATATGCGGCGGTTCGATGGCCAGCAATTGGCGCTGAGCAAGCAAATCGCAGATTTTTCTCCGCAGCGCAGCAACCAGGCTTTGCAAGACGAGATTCAGGAGCTGGAGCAGCAGGTGAAGGAGCAGAGCGGGCTGGTCGAGGTGCTTAAAACAGGGGCGCTGGGCAACAGCGACGGCTATTCCGAATATATGCGCGCTTTTTCGCGCCAAGTGGTGCCGGGATTGTGGCTGACCGGTTTCAGCGTAAGCGGTGACGGAACGCAGCTCGTTTTGAGCGGCGCGGTCACGCATCCGGATTTGTTGCCGCAATATATCCAGCGCCTGCGCCGCGAGGTTGTCATGCAGGGCAAGAACTTCGCCGCGCTGCAAATGCGGCAGCCCAAGGCCGACAAGTCGGGAGTCGTGCCGCGTTATGTCGAGTTCGTGTTGCGTTCCACCGTGGAAGAGGTGAAGGAATGAAGCGCTATTGGATCATTGCTCGCGACAAGGTCGATGCGTTTTCGTTGCGCGAACGCGCGATCATGTTTGCCGCGTGCGCGATGGTGCTGGTGGCGCTGGTCAGCGAAGTGTTGCTGGCACCGCTGCATGCGAAGCGGAAAGTGCTCGCCGATCAGGTGGTCCAGCAGCAGGAGCGCTCGAAAGAGTTGCAGGCGCAGATGCAGGGACTGTTGCAGGCCCGGCAAGACGACGAGCACTCTCCCCTGCGCGTGCGCGTGGAGCAGCTCCGCCAGCAATTGCGGGAGCAGGAGGATTATCTGGAAGGGCGTCGCGAGCATCTCGTCGCGCCGGGCCAAATGGCCGAGGTGCTGGGGCGGGTGCTGCGCGATAACAAGGGGGTGCAACTGGTCGAGCTCAAGACTTTGCCGATGGGGCCGCTGATCGAAGCGCCGCCTGCGGGTGAAGCCGTGCAGCCGGCCGCTGCCGATGGACAACAGCAGATATTCAGGCATGGCGTGCAGATCACGGTACGCGGGCGCTATCTGGATCTGCTGGACTACGCCAGCGCTTTGGAAAGTCTGCCGGAGAGGATGTATTGGGGGGATGTCAATCTCAGCGTGGATGCATATCCGGATGCAGTGCTGACACTGACGGTCTACACATTGAGCATGGATCAGACGTGGCTGACCATCTAGCAAGATTTTTCGCGACTCGTTGTTTGTCCGCCTGTCTCGGCGGCGTGGCGATGTTGCTGCCAAATACATGTGCGCTAGCTGAGGATTTGCCGGATCCGACCCGTCCGCCGGCGAGCGTCATGGCGCCTTCCGCTTCGCCCGTTGCAGAGCCCGCGAAACCGGTCGGATTGCAGTCTGTCATTATCTCCAAAAAACGCAGCGCGGCGATCATCGATGGGCAAACAATCGAATTGGGGGGTAAATATGGCGATGTTAGGCTGATTGAAGTGAGCGATACCGGTGTAATTTTGCAAGGCGCGCGAGGGAAACGGACAATGACGCTGTTTCCCGGCGTGTCGATATCGAAAAAAGTAGTCCGATCCGAACCGTGACGCCCTGGCCGGGTTGCCGGGTCGATTGGGCTGGCCGTCCGTGTTTGGGGAGAGTTGATGAGAGTCTTGCTGGGGGTGCTGAGCGCTGTGGTGCTGCTTGCGGGCTGCGCGACGCCCAATAGCCGCAACAATGCGGCGGAAACCATCCAGCGCGAGATGAACCAGGCTGTTCAGCAGAGCGTCCAGCCCGCCGAAGTCAACAACGCCCTGATGCCGCCCCTCAGCGTCGAGATGCCCGCTGTCGAAGACAAGCCGCTGGAACCGCGCTTCGATCTGGTCGTCAGCGCCACCCCCGTGCAGCAAGTGTTCATGGCTATCGTTTCCGGCACGCGCTACAGCATGCTGCTGCACCCCGAAGTCGAAGGCAGCATCTCGCTCAATCTCAAAGACGTCACCGTGTTCGAGGCGCTGGAGGCGATCCGCGAGATGTACGGCTACGACTACAAAGTGAGCGGCGAGCGGATCTATGTTCAGCCGCTGACGATGCAGACGCGAATTTTCCAGGTCAACTACCTGACGGGAAGCAGGGCCGGCACTTCTTCGGTCAGAGTCACCTCCAGCGCGCTGTCCGACAGTTCGACCGGCTCGACAGGTACAGGATCGGCGACCAATCAAGGGGCGACTATCGTGGGCGGTGGCGATAAGGCTCTCAAGTTCGAGCGCGGAAACGACAACAGCAGCAAGATCACCACGACGACTTCTAGCGACTTCTGGGATGAGCTGTCGAACTCGTTGAGCACTATCGTCGGCAAAGAAGACGGGCGTAGCGTCGTAATCAGCCCGATGTCCGGCGTGATCGTGGTGCGCGCGATGCCGGACGAACTGAAGAATGTTGCGGCTTATCTCAAGGCTTCGCAGATTTCCATCGAGCGTCAGGTGATACTGGAGGCGAAGATCATCGAGGTGCAGTTGAACGACGGCTTCCAGTCCGGGGTGAACTGGGGGGCGTTCAAGAATAGTCCGAACAGCCGGACTTCGATCGGGCAATTGTCCCCCGGGGCGACTCTCTCCATGAATGGTGCGATGACGAACGGCGCTGTGACCTCTACGCCGGGGACCAATCTGTCGCTGGCCGCGACTGCGGCGGGTCAGGCGGCAGGCTCATTGTTCGGACTGGCGTTCCAGACCAGCAACTTCGCGGCCTTGTTGAGCTTTCTCGAATCTCAGGGCGACGTGCATGTGCTGTCCAGCCCGCGTATCGCGACGTTGAACAACCAGAAGGCGGTGCTCAAGGTGGGCACCGACGAATTCTTCGTTACCGAGATATCGGGCGGCACGCAGGCGACGGTGAATGTCGCCGGGACCGCGCCGACGGTCAAGGTGCAGCCGTTCTTCTCCGGCATCGCGCTGGACGTGACGCCGCGCATCGACCAGAACAACGAGATCATCCTGCATGTTCACCCTTCGGTGAGTACGGTTTCGACGGTGAACAAAACGCTGAATCTCGGTACGGGTGTCGGAACCTACAACCTGCCGCTGGCCTCCAGTTCGGTTTCCGAGACCGACAGCATCGTGCGCGCGCGCGACGGACAGATCGTTGCGATCGGCGGCCTGATGCGCCAGGCGACGATCAGCGACCAGTCCGGTTTGCCCGGCATGCCGAAGCCGGTGTTCGGGCAGACCTCCAAGACCAGCGAGAAGCGCGAATTGGTGATTCTGCTGAAGCCGACCGTGGTGGACAACGACAAGGACTGGTCGCAGGACATCACCGGAAGCCGCGACAGGGTTGGCGGCATGTCCAGGCAGGGCGGCAGGCCTTGATATGTATCTCGAACACTTCGGGTTGCGCCAGCCTCCGTTCGGATTGACCCCCGACACCAGTTTCTTCTTCAGTTGCAGCAGCTATCAGGAGGCGCTCAACACCTTGCTGGTGGCCGCGCGTAGCGGCGAGGGCTTCATCAAGATCACCGGCGAGGTGGGGTACGGCAAGACGCTGCTGTGCCGAAAATTTCTTGCCGCGCTGAATCAGGATGTGCGCCCCACCACCGTGATCGGCACGCAGGATCACGAAGCCCCCGTCGCGGCAACGGCGCGTTTCGTCACTGCCTACATCCCCAACCCCTATCTCGAACCGCGCAGCCTGCTGCTCGCCCTTGCCGACGAGTTCCGCGTGCCGATGGATAAGGATGCCGACCAGCACCAGTTGCTGAAAGGATTGACGTTCGCGCTGCTGGAATGCGCCCGCAAGGGGCAGCATGCGCTGGTATGTCTGGACGAGGCGCAGGCGATGCCGCTGGAAAGCCTGGAGGTGTTGCGGCTGCTCACCAATCTCGAAACGGAGAAGAGCAAGCTGCTGCAGGTGGTGCTGTTCGGTCAGCCGGAACTGAACGAGCGGTTGCAGCATCATTCGATCCGCCAGTTGCGCCAGCGCATCAGTTTCCAGTACGAGCTGCGCGGGATGGAGCGCGACGAACTGGAGCGCTATCTGCATCATCGTCTTTCCATTGCCGCCTATTCCGGTGAAGACGCGCTGTTCGGCAAGGCGGCAGTGTCCAAGCTGCACCGGATCACGCGGGGCACGCCGAGGCTGGTCAATATCGTTGCGCATAAGGCACTGATGCTGGCTTACAGCGAGGGGCAGCAGCAAGTGCGGTCGCGGCACATCCGCGATGCCGCGACCGACACGCCGGAAGTGCATCGCGACTGGTTGCCTTGGGCCTTGGCATTGACGGTCGCGGCGGTCGCCGTTTCGCTGGGGCTGGGCTGGTTCCTGCTGCGATGAGCCTCATCAACCAGGTGCTGAGCCAGCTCGAACGGCGCGGCGTGCATGTCAAGCAGGAGCAGGACATGGTGCGTGCCGTGTCTTACCGCCGCCCCGCACGCAGACTGCCGTTGTTGCTGCTCATATTGTTGCTGGCTGCGGCGGCATGGTGGTGGCAGGTTCGCGGCGGCATCGCGGGCGGAGCGAAACCTCGGCAAGCCGAGACCGCCGCCGTACCAGCCGTACCCGTCGCACCCGTTATGCCCGCTTCGGCGTCGGCCGTGCCGCACGTCGTCGCAAGCCAGTCTGCAGTGCCGGTCGCCGTTCCAGTTGTCGCTGCCGTGCAGACTGCAGGGCAGATGCAGCCTGCGGCGAAACCGGTGTTGCCGCCCGCGCCGAAACCGGTGCCTGTTCCTGTGGCGATAGCAAGTGCGTCGCCGAAACCAGCCGCATTGGCGATGCCTGATAAGGCCAAGCCGAGCGCCGCCGCGGCTGTTCATTCGCCGTCGCCGTCAACCCCGGAAATAGCCGCAAGCGCGCCGTCCAAGGCTGCGGTAATGGCGCCTCAAGTCAAGGCACCAGTCAAGCCGCCTACAGTCAAGCCGCCCGTTGCCGCGCCGTCGGCGAACAAGGCTGCGCCGAATCAGGCTGTGCGTCCCGATAAGCGTCTGCCGGCGACAGATATTCCCGAGTCTGAACGCATTCCGATGAAACAGGTCAGCCGCGCCCAGCAGGCCGAAGCCGAGTTCCGCAAGGGGATCGCGTTGATGCAACAGGGGCGCGGCAATGATGCGGTCGCCAGTTATCAGGCGGCGCTGCAACTGGATAGCGGCCACGATGCCGCCCGTCAGGCGTTAGTCGCACAGTTGCTGGATGAGAAGCGCGGCAGCGACGCCGAGCGTTTGCTGCAGGAGCGTCTGGACGCCAATCCGGATCACATCGGGTTCGCGATGTTGCGGGCGCGCCTGCAGGTGGAGCGCGGCGCGACGGGGGAGGCACAGGTCACGCTGGAGCGCTCGCTGCCCTTTGGCGAGACGAAGGGCGACTATTTGGCTTTCCTGGCCGCGCTGCAGCAGCGCAACAATTTCCATGCCGAGGCGGTCGCGCACTATCGGTCTGCGCTGCAGTTGCAGCCGGGCAATGGCGCCTGGCTGATGGGTTGCGGCATCTCCCTGCAGGCGTTGCGGCGCAACGAAGAGGCCAAGGCAGCATACCAGCAGGCGCTGGACAGCAAGACGCTCAGCCCGGAACTCCAGGCGTTCGTCCAGCGCAAACTTAAGGGGTTGTAGTCCGCTTCTGCCGGACAGGCGCGCGCGGCAGCGTCCGCGCCGCCACCCACACCGATATTTCCGTTGCTCCGCGTTTTTTCACCGCGGCGGCGAGTGCGTTCAGGCTGGCGCCGGTGGTCAGCACATCGTCGACCAGCGCGACATGCAGGCCACTCAGATCCGCGTCGCAGCAGAACGCATCGCGCACGTTCTTCTTGCGTTCCTTGAAGGGCAGGGCCGATTGCGGCGGCGTGTCGCGGACCCGCCGGCAGGCGTGCGGCAGCAGTTCGATCCCGAGTGCGCGGGCAATCGCGGCGGCCAGCAGCAGCGACTGGTTGAAGCCGCGTTCGCGCAATTTCGCAGGATGCAGCGGCATCGCGATCATGCGATCCGGCAGGCGGTCGCGGTCGATCCGCTGAACCAGCTTTTCGGCGAAGGCATTGGCCAGTGCGAGTTGTTCGCGATATTTCATCGCCTGCACCAACCGGTCCAGCGGAAAGGCGTAGGCGAAGGCGGCCGTGGCGCGGTCGAACAGCGGAGGGTGTCTCAGGCAATGGCCGCATATCTCGCCGGACGGCGTCGGCAGCGCGCAACTCGGGCAATGGGCCGCGGAAAGATAGGGGAGGGCGCGGTCGCAGGCGGCGCACCACAGGCCGTCGTGGCTCATGCGGCCGCACAGCACGCAGGGCTGGGCTGGTGAGAGCTGCCGAATAATTGCGCGAATGTTCAGGTATGCGCCGTGAAAAATTGACAAGCTGTCGCCCTTTCTAGGATGATGCGCCGCTTCCGTTTCATGATACCCAAGTATCAGGGGGGCGGGAGAAATCCACCTTCATAGTGCATCGTTCCATCAACGCTGATCCGGATTGCCATGACCACCCAGACCATAGAATTCGTCCGTCCACTCAAGCCGAGCAACACTCCGCAACGCTGGAGTGTCGAGGATGTCGAGGCGCTGTTCAAGCTGCCGTTCGCCGACCTGCTGTATCGCGCCCAGCAAATCCATCGCGAGCATTTTGACCCGAACGCGGTGCAGCTTTCCACGCTGCTGTCGATCAAGACCGGAGGCTGTTCCGAGGATTGCGGCTACTGCCCGCAGTCGGCGTTCCACAACGCCGGCGTCGAGAACCGCAAGATGCTGGACGTGAGCGAGGTGGTGAAGGCCGCGAAGGCCGCGCAGGATGCCGGCGCCGACCGTTTCTGCATGGGCGCGGCTTGGCGCGAGCCGACCGAGGAAGACATGGCTGCGGTGGTCGAGATGGTGAAGGAAGTGCGCGCGCTGGGCATGGAGACCTGCGCGACGCTGGGCATGCTGAACGACGAACAGACCGAGCAGCTGCGCGCCGCCGGACTCGACTATTACAACCACAACCTCGACACCACGCCGGAGTTCTACGGCAACATCATCACCACGCGCGACTACCAGGATCGCCTCGACACGCTGGAGCGCGTGCGCCGCGCGGGCATGCATGTGTGCAGTGGCGGCATCGTCGGCATGGGCGAGAACCTGACGCAGCGCGCCGGTCTGGTCGCGCAGCTGGCGAACATGGACCCGTATCCGGAGAGCGTGCCGATCAACAACCTGGTCAAGGTCGAGGGCACGCCGCTGGCCGACCAGGAAGACCTGGACCCGCTGGATTTCGTGCGCACCATCGCGGTCGCGCGCATCACCATGCCGACCGCGCGCGTGCGCCTGTCCGCGGGGCGTCAGCAGATGTCTGAAGCGATACAGGCCTTGTGCTTCCTCGCCGGCGCGAACTCCATCTTCTACGGCGACCAGCTGCTGACCACCGGCAATCCGGACGTGGAACGCGACCGCGCTTTGCTGGACAAACTCGGTATGTATCCTTTCGCCGAAAAACACTGATGCCGTTTTCCGAATGTAGGATGGGTGGAGCATAGCGATACCCATCGATCAGGAAAATCGTGAACTTATTGTTGGGTATCGCTGCGCTCCACCCAACCTACTGAAACCGATGCCATTTACCCAACTTCAAAATGAACTAAACGAGCGCGCCGCACAGGGCCTGTTGCGCCAGCGGCGCATGGTCTCCAGCCCGCAGTCGCCCCATATCGAGGTCGACGGCAAGCTGCTGCTGTCGTTCAGCAGCAACGACTACCTCGGCCTGGCGAACCATCCGCAACTCATCAGGGTGCTGCAGGAGGGCGCGCTGAAGCATGGCCTGGGCGCGGGCGCGGCCCATCTGGTGAGCGGCCACAGCACGGCGCACCACGAACTCGAACAGCGGATCGCCGATTTCGTCGGCAAGCCGGCCGCACTGCTGTTTTCCACCGGCTACATGGCCAACCTGGGCACGGTGCAGGCGCTGGTCGGGCGAGGCGATACCGTGTTCGCCGACAAGTTGAACCATGCCTCGCTGAACGATGCGATGCTGCTGTGCCGCGCCGGCGTGAAGCGCTACCGCCACGGCGACATGGCGCAACTGGCCCAACTGCTGGAACAGACGAAGAGCGGGCGCAAACTCGTCGTCACCGACACGGTGTTCAGCATGGACGGCGACATCGCGCCGCTGCCCGAATTGCTGGCGTTGTGCGAGAAGCACGATGCCTGGCTGTATGTGGACGATGCGCACGGCTTCGGCGTGCTGGGCGAAAAGGGGCGCGGCTCGCTTTCGCATTTCGGCATCGCGTCGTCGCGCATCATCTACATGGCGACGCTGGGGAAGGCGGCGGGCGTGTTCGGCGCCATCGTCGCCGCCGAGCAGGCGGTCATCGACACGCTGGTCAATCATGCGAACAGTTACGTCTACACTACCGCCACGCCGCCGGCGCTGTCGGTCGCGCTGCTGGAGAGCGTGGACCTGATCGAGCAGGGCGACGAACTGCGCGAACATCTGCACCGGCTGATCGAACAACTGCGCGCGGGGGTGGCCGACTTGCCCTGGCAGCTGATGCCGTCGGACACCGCGATCCAGCCGCTGCTGATCGGCGACAACCAGGAGGCGATGAGACTGAGCGACGGATTGCGCGAGCGCGGCATCTGGGTCGTGGCCATCCGCACACCCACCGTGCCGCAGGGCACGGCGCGGCTGCGCATCACCCTGTCCGCCGCCCACAACGAGTCGGATGTCGAACGGTTGATCGGGGCGCTGCATGAGCTTGCACAGAATTCATAAATTCGCGCAGCGATTCGTTTGCCCCCTCTACCGCTTGCGGGAGAGGGTTGGGGTGAGGGAAACGTGCAAGGCGGACGAAAATGCAGGTGAGCAATGGTAGCCTTGCACGTTGAAGAATCCGGCAGCGGCGAACCGCTGCTGCTGATCCATGGCTGGGGCATGCACGGGGGCATGTGGGCTGATGTCGTTGCGCGATTGGCGCGGGACTTCCGCGTGCTGTCGGTGGACCTGCCGGGGCACGGGCATTCCGGAATGCGGAATGCGGAAGGAGGATCGCTGGATGAAATCGTCGACGAACTGTCTGAGCGATTCGGCGAACCGCTGAATCTCTGCGGCTGGTCTCTCGGCGGGCAGGTTGCGTTGCGCTGGGCGCAGCGGCATCCACAGCAGGTGCGGCGTCTGGTGCTGGTGACGAGCACACCATGTTTCGTGCGACGACCCGGTTGGGAATGTGCGATGGCGGAACAGACGCTGGCCGAATTCGCCGCCGCGCTGGAGCAGAACTATGCGCTGACGCTGCGTCGCTTCCTCGCGCTGCAGGTGCGCGGCAGCAAGGACGAGCGCGAGTTGCTGGCTGAGCTGCGCAATGCGTTGTTCAGCCGCGGCGAGCCGGAATTGGCCGCGTTGCAATCGGGCCTGGATATCCTGCGCGACTGCGACTTGCGCGAAGTGTTGCCGCAGATCGTGCAGCCCGCGCTGGTGATCGCCGGCGAGCGCGATACGCTGACTCCGCCGGATGCGTCGCGCCATCTCGCGGAGCGCATGCCGCAGGCGCGGCTGGCGCTGGTGGAGGGCGCCGCGCATGCGCCGTTCCTGTCACACTTGGATCGCTTCGTCGCATGCATCAAGGATTTTCTGGAAGAACGGACATGAACGAATTCGAGATCGACAAGCGCCGGGTGCGCCGTGCCTTCAGCCGCGCGGCGGCGGACTACGACGCCGAGGCGGTGATGCAGCGCGAGGTGTGCTCGCGCATGCTGGAACGGCTGGATTGCATCAAGTTGCAGCCGGCGCGCATTCTCGACGTCGGCAGCGGCACCGGCTGGGGCACGCGCCAGCTGGGCGAGCGCTATCCGGCGGCGCAACTGGCCGCGCTCGACATCGCGCTCGGCATGCTGCAGAACGCGCGCGGCCATTCCGGCTGGTGGCGCAAGCTGTTCGGCGGCGCGAAGCAGGGCTATGTCTGCGGCGACGTCGAGGCGTTGCCGATCGCTTCCGGCAGCATCGACATGGTGTGGTCCAACCTCGCGCTGCAGTGGTGCAACGATTTGCCGGCGACCTTCGTCGAACTGCATCGCGTGCTGAAGACGGAAGGTTTGCTGATGTTCAGCACCTTCGGCCCGGATACGCTGAAGGAGCTGCGGCGTGCGTTCGACGGCGTCGACGGCCACAACCACCTGAACCGTTTCGCCGACATGCACGATGTCGGCGACATGCTGATGCAGGCCGGTTTCGCCGACCCGGTGATGGAGATGGAATATCTGACGCTGACCTACGACGATGTGCGCGGCGTGCTGCAGGACCTTAAGGCCATCGGCGCGCACAATGCAACGGCCGGGCGTGGCCAGGGGCTGATGGGCAAGCAGGCCTGGGCGCGGCTGGTCGACAACTACGAGCGGCTGCGCAGCAACGGCAAGTTGCCCGCGACCTACGAAGTGGTGTACGGTCACGCATGGAAGCCGCAGCCGCGTACTACTCGCGACGGCGCGGCCATCATCCAGACACCATTCAAACTGAAATGAACTATTTCGTTACCGGAACCGACACCGGCGTCGGCAAGACGCTGGTCAGTTGTGCGCTGCTGCATGCCTTTTCGGCGCGAGGTCGCCGCGTGGTCGGCATGAAGCCGGTCGCCGCAGGCTGCGACGACGACATGCACGAGGACGTGCGCCGGCTGCGTGCGGCGAGCAACGTGCTGGCCGGACTCGGTCAGATCAATCCCTACAGCTTTATTCGAGCGGCCGCTCCTCATCTGGCCGCGCGCTTTGCCGGCGTCCGCATCAGCTTCGACCGGATACTGGAGGCTTATTCCGAGCTGAACGCGCAGGCCGAGGTGGTGATCGTCGAAGGCGCGGGCGGTTTTCGCGTGCCGCTGAACGACGAGCAGGACAGCGCCGACTTGGTGCAGCAGATGAACATCCCGGTCGTGCTGGTGGTCGGGATGCGGCTGGGTTGCCTGAACCATGCGCTGCTGACCGCCGAGGCGATCGCCGCGCGCGGCCTGACGCTGGCGGGCTGGGTCGCGAACAGGGTCGATCCCGACATGGCGATGCCGGACGAGAATATCGCCGCGCTGGAACAGCGCATCGCCGCGCCGCTGCTGGGCATCGTGCCGCATGGCGCGCAGCCGGATGCGCACGCAGTCGCCGCGCTGCTGGATATCGATACGCTGGAGCTGGGGGCATGACCGAGTTCGGCATCGTCGCGGTGTTCTTCGTCGGTCTGCTGGGCGGCGTGCATTGCCTCGGGATGTGCGGCAGCATCGTCGGCATCGTCACCGCCCAACTCCCCAAGGATGGAGCGCGCTGGCCGTTCCATCTGGCCTACAATGGCGGGCGGCTGGCGAGCTATGCGGCCGCCGGCGCGCTGGTCGGCATGGTGGGGCAGGCAGGGCTGCTGTTCCGCGACCAGGTGCCGGTGCAGCACCTGTTGTTCGCGCTGTCCAGCCTGATGCTGGTCGCGCTGGGTCTGTATCTGGCCGGCAGCGGCACACTGGTGCGGCGCATCGAACATCTGGGCGGCGGGCTGTGGCGGCGTATCCAGCCGCTGACCAGGCGCCTGCTGCCGCTCAGCACGCCGCAGCGCGCGTTGCTGCTCGGCATGCTGTGGGGCTGGATGCCCTGCGGTCTGGTGTACAGCGTGCTGCTGACGGCGCTGGCCAGCGGCAGCGCGCAGGACGGCGCGGCCATCATGCTGGCGTTCGGCCTGGGCACGCTGCCCAACCTGTTGGCGATAGGCCTGTTCTGGGAGCGCATCCGGGGCTGGGTGCAGTCGTCGCGCGTGCGTCTGGCGGCGGGATTGATGGTGGCGGGATTCGGGGTGTACGGACTGATCAAGGTCGGTTACACGTTTTATTCATATGGATGGAGCGGGAGTTGCCATGTCGCTGCGTAATCTGTGGCTGCTGTTGTTGATCGGCCTGCTGGCCGGCTGCGGCGAGCCCAGGCTGCCGTCCCCGTTCCACGCCAGCGAGGCGGGTGCGAAGTTCGCGCAGGCCGACTTCCGGCTGACCGACCACAACGGCAAGCCCCGCACCTTGGCGGATTTTCGCGGCAAGGTGACGGTGCTGTTCTTCGGCTACACCCATTGCCCGGACGTGTGCCCCACCACATTGGCCGATCTGGCGCAGACGATGCGACTGCTGGGCAAGGATGCCGGGCGGGTGCAGGTGCTGTTCGTCACGGTCGATCCGGAGCGCGACAGGCCGGAGATGCTGGCGCAATACATGCCGGCCTTCGATCCCTCGTTCCTCGCGCTGTACGGCGACGCGCAGGCGACCGCGCAGGTCGCCAAGGCGTTCAGTGTGGCCTACCAGAAGCAACCGACCAGTTCCGGCTACAACATGGATCACAGCGCCGGAACCTTCCTGATCGACACCGCGGGCAGGGTGCGCCTGCTCGAGCCCTACGGGCAGCGCGCCGAATGGCTGGCTGACGATATCCGGCTGTTGCTGGCTCTGGACAGGAGCAAACGATGACGCTGGCCGACCGATTCTATGCCTGGACCGGCAGCGACATCAGCGCGGAGAACCTGCCGATCCGCGCGGGTCAGTTGCGCGAACGGCTGAACAATTATCCGATAATGATCGTCAGTCAGCTCCTGGTCGCCGCGCTGTTGTGTGTGCTGATGTGGGATGTAGTGTCGCATCGCGTGCTTCTGGGATGGCTGGCGGCATTGTATGCGGCGCATACGGTCGAGGTCTGGCACTGGTGGCGTTATCGTGATCGGCTGCAGAGTCTGGAAGAATGCAAGGCATGGCGAGCCCGCTTCATCTTGCTGGTCAGCATGGTAGGTGCGATCTGGGGGTCGGCAGGCATACTGATGTTCGTGCCGGGGGATCTGGCTTATCAGACACTGCTGATCTGCATCGTCCTCGGGATTGCGGCCGGTGCGGTGACGCTCAATCCGGTATTTCCTCCTTCGTTGTATATTTTTGTGGGATTACTGATTCTGCCTTTCATTTTCACCAACCTCGTGATCGGCGATCGGGTCCATTCCATTCTGGCCGTGATGCTGACGATCTATCTGGTGTTTGTGCTGAACGCCGGACGGGGATTGAGCCGCACCTTCGAGCAATCGCTGCGCGGGGAGTGGGAGAACGCGAGGCTGGTCGGGGAACTGGTGCAGCAGAAGGAACGCGCAGAACAGGCGCATCAGGACGCCGAGCTGGCAAGCCGGATGAAATCGCAATTCTTCGCCGCCGCGAACCACGACCTGCGCCAGCCCATGCATGCGCTGGCGATGTACGTGGAGGTGCTGAAGAACAGTGCACTGGGCGAGCAGACGAAGGCGACCGTGATGCAGCTGGACCGTTCGGTCGAAGTGATGTGCGCCATGTTCGATACGCTGCTGGACATCTCCAGGCTGGATGCCGGCGTGGTGCAGGCGAGTTGCGAGCCCTTCGCGCTCGGTCCCCTGCTCGACAAGCTGCGCGGCGAGTTCGGGATGCTGGCGCGGAACAAGGGGCTGTGGCTGGAGATGGGCTTCTGTTTCGATAAGGTTTGCAGCGACCCGCTGCTGCTGGAGCGCATCCTGCGCAACCTGCTTTCGAATGCCATTCGTTACACCGAGCGGGGGGGCGTAACCGTGACTTGCAGGATGATGGACGAAGGCGCGCGGATCGAAGTGCGCGATACCGGTATCGGCATCTCGCCCGAGCATCTGCCGCATATCTTCGAGGAGTATTACCAGGTCAGCAACAGGCAGCGCGACCGCAGCAAGGGGCTGGGTCTCGGTCTGGCCATCGTCGAGCGTCTGGCCAGATTGCTGGGTTTCCGGATGCAGGTACGTTCGACCCTGGGTGAAGGCACCTGCTTCAGTTTCGTGATTCCGGCGTGCGAACCGGGTGTTATGATTGCGGATAAACCAGCGGCATAGGCTGGACAGGGAGATGGTATGAGATTGATGCTGGTAGACGATCACGCGTTGTTTCGCGAGGGGATGCGCCTGGTATTGCAGCAACTGCCGGAGGTGCAGGAGGTCCTCGAAGCGGGGAACTTCAACGAGGCACTGAGGTTGGCCGAGGATAATCCCGATCTGGATCTGGCTTTGATGGATCTGAACATGCCCGGTAGCGACGGGGCGGTCTCCATCCGTTACTTCAATCAGCGTTATCCGCATATCCCGGTGATGGTGGTGTCCGGCGAGGACAGTCGCTCGATCATGGAGCGCGTGATGGCGGCGGGGGCGCTTGGTTTCGTGTGCAAGAACTCCAGCGCGCCGGTGATGCTGAGCGCGCTGAATCTGGTGCTGTCCGGCGGCGTCTACATTCCGCCGCAACTGTTGCGCCCGAGCGAGGAGGCATCCCGGCAGGAGGTCGCCCGTCTCGATCGGCGCAGTACGCGCACCAACGAATTCGGCCTGACCGCGCGCCAGATGGAAGTGTTGCAGTGCATCGCCGGCGGCCTGTCCAACAAGGAGATCGCCGAACGCCTGAATCTGGCCGAAGGCACGGTCAAGATCCACGTTGCGTCCACTTACCAGACGCTACGCGTGAACAATCGCATGGAAGCGGTGCGCCTGGCCGAGCAAATGGGGTTGATCAGTGCCGCCAATGATTGATGCGCGCGGCGAATCGCCGGGCAACAAGCTGCTCATGCTGTTGCGCGAATCGCGCTGGTTGCTGCTGGCCGCGCTTGCGGCCTATTTCACCGTGGCATTGTACGGTTACGACCCGGCCGATCCGGCCTGGTCGCACAGCGCCAGCGGCGCGCTGACCTCCAACCCCGGCGGTGTGCTGGGGGCTTATCTCTCCGATCTGCTGTTCTATCTGTTTGGCGTTTCCGCCTGGTGGTGGGTGGTGTTCATGCTGCAACGCGTGTGGGAGGGCTATCGCGAATTGCGCGCCGACAGCGTTTTCTGCAAGCGTACCTTCCAGGTTTCCGTCGCTGGTTTTGCGGTGCTGCTGCTGGCCAGCAGCGCACTGGAATCGATACGTCTGTACACCTTGCAAGCCGTGTTGCCGCTCGCTCCCGGCGGGATGTTCGGTGCGCTGGTCGGCGAAGCGCTGAGCCATCTGCTCGGGTTCACCGGTGCGACGCTGTTGTTGCTGGCGCTGATCGCCACGGGCTTGAGCGTGTTCAGCGGGCTTTCCTGGCTGCGCTTCATGGACTGGCTGGGTTCGGCGCTGGAAAATAGCTGGCAATGGGCATGGCGCACCTGGCAGACCCGCCGCGACAAGCGCATCGGCGCGCAGGCGACGCAGGAGCGTAGCGCCGTGGTTGAGGAAGAAAAGAAGCGCGTCGTCGAGCATCAGCCCATCCATATCGAGATGCCGGTCGTGGAGGTGGTGAAGTCCGCGCGGGTGATCGAGGAGAAACAGGCGCCGCTGTTCTCGGAAATGCCGGATTCGCCGCTGCCGCCGCTGCATCTGCTGGATCAGCCGACGCAGCAGGTCGAAACGGTTTCGGTCGATACGCTGGAATTCACCTCGCGCCTGATCGAACGCAAGCTCAAGGAATTCGGAGTCGAGGTCAAGGTGGTCGGTGCCTATCCGGGACCTGTGATTACACGCTACGAGATCGAGCCGGCCATCGGCGTGAAGGGCAGCCAGATCGTCAATCTGATCAAGGACCTCGCGCGTGCGCTGTCGGTGGTCAGCATACGCGTCGTCGAGACCATACCCGGCAAGGCCTACATGGCACTGGAACTGCCGAACCCGAAACGGCAGATGGTGCAGTTGTCCGAGATACTCGGTTCGCAGGTCTATGCCGACATGCATTCCGTGCTGACGATGGCGATGGGCAAGGACATCGCCGGCAAGGCCGTGGTCGCCGATCTCGCGAAGATGCCGCATGTACTGGTCGCCGGCACGACAGGTTCGGGCAAGTCGGTCGCGATCAACGCGATGATATTGTCGCTGCTGTACAAGGCCACGCCGCAGCAGGTTCGTCTGCTGCTGGTCGACCCGAAGATGCTGGAGCTGTCGGTGTACGAAGGCATTCCGCATCTGCTCTGCCCGGTGGTCACCGACATGCGCCAGGCCGCATCCGGACTCAACTGGTGCGTGCAGGAGATGGATCGGCGCTACAAGCTGATGTCCGCGCTGGGCGTGCGCAACATCGCCGGCTACAACCAGAAGGTGCGCGAGGCGGAGAAGAGCGGCAAACCGCTGACCAACCCGTTCACGATCACGCCGGAGAGTCCGGAGCCGCTGGAAGAACTGCCGCTGATCGTGGTGTTCATCGACGAACTCGCCGACCTGATGATGGTGGTCGGCAAGAAGATCGAGGAGCTGATCGCGCGTCTCGCGCAGAAGGCGCGAGCCTCCGGCATCCACCTGGTGCTGGCGACCCAGCGTCCGTCGGTGGACGTGATCACTGGCCTGATCAAGGCCAACGTGCCGACGCGCGTCGCGTTCCAGGTGTCGTCCAAGATCGATTCGCGCACGATTCTGGACCAGATGGGAGCGGAGGCGCTGCTGGGCCAGGGCGACATGCTGTACCTGCCGCCGGGCACCGGCTATCCGCAGCGCGTGCACGGCGCGTTCGTGTCGGACCAGGAAGTGCACCGTGTCACCGAATACCTCAAAGCACAAGGCATGCCGCTGTACATCGACGGCGTGCTGAATTCGCTGGAGGAGGGCGGCGGCGAGGACGGCGAAGGCGGCCCCGCGCTGGATGCCGAGGCCGACCCGTTGTACGACCAGGCGGTGGACATCGTGCTGAAGTCGCGCCGCGCGTCGATCTCTTCGGTGCAGCGCCAGCTGCGCATCGGTTACAACCGCGCCGCGCGACTGATCGAGCAGATGGAAGCGGCGGGCATCGTCAGCGCGATGCAGAGCAACGGCAACCGCGAGGTGATCGCGCCTAACCGGGAAACGTGAAATGGGAAACATACCAGCCCGGCAGGGCGGGTGGCGCGAAGCGCCGGGTGGGCATCCCGTTTCTCATTTCCCTTTTCCCCTTTTTGAAAAGAACCCTATGCCAATCAAGTTATTCGTTACTGTCCTGCTATGTTGTGCTTCGCTGTCCGCTCACGCTGGCGGCATAGACAAGCTCAAGGAATTCATCGCCGCCACGCGTTCCGCGCAGGCCGATTTCACCCAAGTGGTGCTGGATCAGAACGGCAAGCGCATCCAGAGCGCGTCCGGCACGATGCGGTTCGTGCGTCCCGGCAAGTTCCGCTGGGAATACAGCAAACCCTACGAACAGCTCATCGTCGGCGACGGCGCGAAGTTCTGGCTGTATGACACCGACCTGAATCAGGTGACGGTGCGCAAGCTGGATGCCGCGCTGGGCAGCAGTCCGGCGGCGCTGCTGTCCGGCAGCAACGAGATCGAGCGTGGTTTTGTTCTGAAGGAGAGCGGCACGCAGGACGGGCTGGACTGGCTGAAGGCTACGCCCAAAGCGCAGGACAGCAGCTTCAGCGGCATCCTGATGGCATTCAACGCGCAGTCCGAACTGGTGGTCATGGAACTGAACGATCAGTTCGGCCACAAGACCGTGCTGCGCTTCTCCGGACTGAAGCGCAACCCGCAGCTCTCGCCGTCCCTGTTCAAGTTCGTGCCGCCGAAGGGCGCGGATGTGCTGAGCGAATAATGAGCGACCTGTTCGCTGCCAATCAGCCTGCCGCGCCGCTCGCCGAGCGGCTGCGCCCGAAGCATATCGACGAGGTCATCGGTCAATCCCATCTGCTGGGCGAGGGCAAGCCGCTGCGCCTCGCGTTCCAGTCCGGCAAGCTGCATTCGATGATTTTGTGGGGGCCGCCGGGCGTGGGCAAGACCACGTTGGCGCGGCTGATGGCTTCGGCGTTCGACGCCGAGTTCGTGCCGCTGTCGGCGGTGCTGTCCGGGGTGAAGGACATCCGCGAGGCGATCGCACAGGCCGAGCTGACGCTGCAGCAGAGCGGCCGCCACACCATCCTGTTCGTTGACGAAGTGCACCGTTTCAACAAGTCGCAGCAGGATGCGTTCCTGCCCTACGTGGAACAGGGGCTGGTCACCTTCATCGGCGCGACCACCGAGAATCCGTCATTCGAACTGAATAACGCGCTGCTGTCGCGGGCGCAGGTTTATGTGCTGCAATCGCTGTCCGAAGCCGAGATGGGGCAATTGTTCGAGCGCGCGCAGCAGGTCGCGTTGCAGGGACTGGAGTTCGATGCGGCGGCGCGGGAGCGTGTGATTGGGTACGCAGACGGCGATGCGCGCCGCCTGCTCAATGTGCTGGAGCAGTTGCAGACCGCCGCAGCCGCGGCGAAGCTGGGCAAGGTCGACCCCCAGTTTCTCGACGCCACGCTGGCGCAGAAGATGCGCCGTTTCGACAAGGGCGGCGAGGCCTTCTACGACCAGATTTCCGCGCTGCACAAGTCGGTGCGCGGCTCAAATCCGGATGCCGCGCTGTACTGGCTGGTGCGCATGCTCGACGGCGGCGCCGACCCGCGTTACCTCTCACGCCGCATCGTGCGCATGGCTTGGGAGGACATCGGCCTGGCCGATCCGCGCGCGATCCAGTTGTGCAACGAGGCCGCCGCGACCTACGAACGCCTGGGCTCGCCCGAGGGTGAACTGGCGCTGGCGCAGGCGGTGCTGTATCTCGCGGTCGCCGCGAAGTCGAACGCCGGATACGTCGCGTATAATGCCGCCCGCGCTTTCGTAGCGAAGGACGGCTCGCGCGAAGTGCCGCTGCATCTGCGCAACGCGCCGACCAAGCTGATGAAACAGCTCGATTACGGTCGCGACTACCGCTACGCGCACGACGAGGCGGGCGGCTACGCGGCGGGCGAGAATTATTTCCCGGACGGGATGCCCGAAGTGAGTTTCTACGAACCGGTGAATCGCGGGCTGGAAGCGAAGATATCGGAGAAGCTGGCGCATCTGAAGGAACTCGATGCGGCGGCCCGGAAAAGAAATTGAGAGCGCAGCCTGAAATGGGTGACCATGTAAAATTTTTATCGGAATTTACAGTCCTCGGTATTAATGGCGGTAAGCGAGAGCATGACTCCGCCTCATTCGTCCTTATGGACGGCAAATTGAAAGTCAGCAAGCTGGCCTTTTCCTGCGTCGAAAGCATCCATATTCAGCCGAATATGGGGGGCGGAGAGGCGGGAGCGGGATTGAGGCATTAGCCCGGATAGTCGCCAAAATGAGCCGAAAAATACTATTTACTTTTGTATTGCTGCTGTCCGGTTTGAGCGGAATTTCCTATGAAATTCTGTATGGCCGCATTTTAGGCAGCATATTGGGCGACCAGTTTGCGGTCTCGGCAGCCGTGCTGATCACCTTCCTGCTGGGCATTGGGTTGGGGGCCAAATACGCGCATCGTGTGTGGTCGCGGTTATGGCTGATCGAAGGGCTGATCGGTGTTTACGGCATCGGCTTTGCGCTTGCCAGAGGCAGTATCGAGCATCTGCTATATAACGGGCTGGCGTTCTTGCCGGATCTTTCTGGGCCTATTCTGCTGGGTACCGCGCTGTTGCTGTTGCCCGCCTTCCTGATTGGCTGCAGCGTGCCGCTGTTTGCCGGTTATCTGGGGCGCATGGATGGCGAACCGGTTTTTTCCGGCGTGTATGCTGTCTACAACTTCGGCGCGGCTGTTACCGCATTGCTGATCGAATTCTGGCTGGTGCGACAGTTTGGCATTACCGGAACGGTCATCGCATTCGGTCTGGTCAACTTGCTGGCTGCCGCCATGTTGTTTGTCGCAGGCAAACAGGTCGCAGCCAATCCGCCGGCGCATACCGATACGCCAATCGGTCTGCCTCGCCCCTATCTCGTATCGCTGATTCTGGTGGGCGTCGCCTCGGCGGTTTTCCAGCTGTTTATGGTGAAAATTGCGGAAATGATGTTCGGCCCGTTCCGCGAGTCCTTTGCGCTGGTATTGGCCATTATTCTTTTCGGCATCGCGTGTGGTTCCTATCTGGTTCAGCGTCTCAAGATCCGTTACACCAGCCTGTTGCTTGCCAACCTCATCGGCCTGTTGCTGTTTCTGGTGATGTATCGTGACTTGCTGTATGTCTATGCGGATTTGTATGAAAAGGCGGTCGAGCACGGCAGCGCCATTATTTTCCTGAAGGGCTGCATCCTGTTTCTGCTGATGGGGCTGCAGGCCATCACCTTTGGCGCGACGATTCCGGCGTTGCTCAACACGCAAAACGAAGTTGCCAGAGAGTCCGGCTCGCTGCTGTTCCTCGGCTCGCTGGCGAATGTGGCGGGTTTCCTGCTGATGGCGTTGCTGCTGCATCAATTCCTGGACTACGGGGTGCAGCTTCTGGTGATTTCCGGACTGGTTACGGCAGCGTTGGTCGTCTACAGATGGCAGCCACACTATTCATTGCGTCAATTTCGGCTGCCGCTGACGGGGCTGGCGGTTACGTTGATGACGATCGGTTATCACCAATGGAAATGGGACGAGGATCTGCTCTATCTTAGTTATACCTCGTTCCATTCGGCCAAAGACATGGAACAGGATCGCAAGGACTTTAACTTCCCGGACAAATTCAAAGGCTACCAGGATGTGTTCTCGATTAACTGGTCCAACGGCAAGCCGTACTTCTTCATCAACGGTTACATCAGCATCCCGATGAATAATCCGTCTGAAAAGGTCGTCGGTACTCTGGGTTCGATGTTTTCGCCCGACGTGAACGATGCACTGGTGCTCGGTCTGGGGAGCGGCGCCACCGCTTCAGCCGTGGGCCTGCTGTTCGGTCATACCGACGTGGTCGAGATCAATCCGGTCGTGCGCGAGAACCAGTTCCGCATGACGCGCTGGAACTTCGATATTGAGCACAATCCGCGGGTCAATATCGTAGTGGATGACGGCATCCACTATATCCAGACTGTTCCAAAACGTTATGACATGATCCTGAATACCGTTACCTCGCCGTTATATTTCAGCTCATCCAAGCTCTACACGCTCGAGTTCTTTGACAAAATCAAACGGCGCTTAAACCAGAACGGCACTTACGTTACTTGGATGGATGTGCGGGTCGGCAGCCAGGGGGCGCGCATCATTCTGAATACCCTGAAGCAACGCTTCAAACACTGCTCGATGCTGTTCGTCAAATCAGGCTATTACCTGCTCATCGCGTCCGATCAACCGGTCAAGCTGCGCCATCCCGATTTGGTCGAGAAGGCACCGCCGTTAAAACTCGACCTCATGCAAAACAAAATCGTTCCACGCCTGTTGGCATACAACGTGATGAGCAGCGAGGTATTCGTCGCAGGCAATCAATTCGATGCGCCGGTCAACACGCTGGATCGTCCGGTGCTGGAATTTGAAATGGCGAGCCTGAAAAAAAAGGAGTTCAGCGACTTCCAGAAACAGGTCTTTGCAAAGCTCAGCCTGGATGATGTGGCGCAATCGATTGAACCAGCCATGAAATACGATCCTGTCGAGCATGTGGCGCATGTCAAAATGGCACTGGACTCATCCTCGATTGCCAGCCGGTTCGATCAGCAGGGGCGGATATTCGTGGATAATTTCGACGTGCGCGCGGATGAGGCCGCCCTGAACGCCTATCGTACCATCGCTGCCACCGTCAACAATGCCGAGGCGCACCATCAGCTGGGAGACCAGTACCGCCTGCGCCAGCGCTACAACGAGGCGCTGGCCGAATACCAAACCGCCATCGAGATGGATCCGCAACACAAGGACACGCTGTTTAATATCGCTGCCTGCTTGGAGTATACCGGGCAGATTCCGGCAGCGCTGGACACGTATTTGCAGGCAGAGAAACAGGCGCCGAACGACCCGGACATTCATTATCGACTAGCGAGGATTCATAACAAGCTGGGGAATGCGTCACAGTCATTAAGCTATCTCAATAAATCCCTGGGCATTCAGCCGCAGAAAAGTGCCTATTACCTGAAAGCACGCCTCATGGAACAACTGGAGCGCAAAGATGAAGCGCTTGCAGCTTATCATGAGGTGTTGAAACTAACGCCGGAAGACATCGAAGCCCAGTTTGAACTGAACAAATTTTTAAGAAAATGGTAGTGAACATCCGGCAATATGTTAAGTTGCTGTTCAATATGTTAAGTTGCTGTTCAATATGTTATTGTTTCCGCTGGTCGGCTTCCAGTTGAGGCTCGAGAATGCAACTCTGTCAGGAGAGTGTATGAAGATATTTACGAACATAGGATTTACCCTGATCGAACTGATGATTGTGGTTGCAATTGTGGGGATCATTTCGGTCGTTGCCATTCCGGCTTACAGCGAATATCTCTCCAGAGGCAAGGTCGTCGATGCGCATTCAGCATTGACAATGGCACGGACGCAACTGGAACAGTTCTACCAGGATAAACGCACTTATGTCGGTGCCACATGCCCGGCTCCGACAGACTATTTTTCTTATACCTGCACACTGTCTGCCGATGGTTTTACGGTAACCGCACGTAGCATTGCCGGGAAAGGATTGGGAGCGGCAGGAGATTATGTGTTTACGATCAATCAGGCTAACGCCAAGGCAACAACGAAATTTTCGGGTGCAGCCAGCACAGCGACATGCTGGCTGAAGAAAAAAGGGGATACCTGCTGATGCCGATGTGCTGCCGTTCATTGCAGCGGGGTATTTCTATGATCGAAGTCATGGTCGCTGTCGCGATTCTGGCGATCATGATCGGGATCGGCGTTCCCAGTCTGACGTCCTGGATGCAAAACACCCAGGTGCGCGCCACAGCAGAATCACTGTTGAGTGCGATACAGCTCGCCCGTGCCGAGGCGGTCAGGCAGAACATGCGTGCGCAGTTATTGCTAACCGACTCCGGCGGCAAGGCCAGCTGGACGGCTATCATTGAGTCTTCAAGCGCGCCGGGAACATTTCCCGCATCGAATACCATTCAAACGGGGAGTTCAAAAGAAGCCGGGCAGAATGCCCGGCTTGGCGTCAGCACAGATATTCTCGCCGGGCAAAATTTTGCGGTCGCCATCAGTGGGGGGAGCGGAATGAGTAGCAATCCTCCTCCGGGTATCATTTTCGATGCATTTGGCCGGGTTGCGACTGATTCGACGGCCAATGCGGCGGTGACCCGAATCACCCGCATTGATGTAACCAATTCAACAGCTCCGCAAGCGCGCAGAATGGTGATTACCGTGAGCGATGCAGGTTTGCCAAAGATGTGCGATCCGTCCATGGTCGGGAAATCGCAAGGCTGCAACTGAGGAGAATGATTGTGTCCCAGCCCGTATTGCCGCTAAAACACCTGCAACACGGTTCGATACTGATCGAGGCGCTGATCTCGTTCCTGATTTTTTCGGTTGGCATATTGGGCGTCATTGGCTTGCAGGCTTCAACCATCAATACTACGCTGGAGGCGCGTTATCGGACCGATGCAGCCTTTCTCGCCAATCAGATGATCGCGCAAATCTGGGCGGATGGTCCGGCCAACTTGTCCGGCTATGACTGCGGAAGCGGCTGCCTATCCACGAACAGCAATGCCAAGATTAGCGATTGGGTCAAGCAAATTCAGCCGTCCAGCAGTGTGCCGGGTTTTTTGCCCGGGGTCAGCGATAGCACCAACGCGCCGACTATCCTTGTCAACGCAACGACGGCCACCACGTCGAGAAATTTCAATCCGGCATTGTGCGACGGTAGTACCACGGCGACATTGGAGCCGAACCAGGTCATGATTGTGCTCTGCTGGAAGTCCCCACAGCAACAGCAAAGTGCCAATTCGCACAGTTTCACAGCATCAACGCAAGTTCAATTTAACTAGGCGATAACATGTCCCGCACTCATGCACAGGATGGATTTACGCTCATCGAACTGATGGTTGGATTGGTGCTCGGCATGATTGCAACGCTGGCGATTTTTTCAACCGTTTCTTCGTTTGAGTCGCAACGCAGAGTCACCGGCAGTGGCGTGGATATGCAGCAAAACGGGTTGTTGGCACTTTATTCCATCGAGCAGGATATACGCATGGCAGGATACGGGCTGATTGACACCACGACCACTCCGGGTGACTTGCCATGCACCAGAATAGACGCTTACAGTCCTGCCAGTGTATTCAGCAGCGCGCCGGTACTCATCGCGAACGGCAGCGCCGGAACCGACATTATTACTGTCAACCGTCTGGATTCGGACACCGGCGGCATCGTCACCGGCGGTCATGCAGCCAGAGTGTCCGCAGCGCTGGGCGCGGGCGTCGTCCCCACAGCGATACAATTGGATACCAGTAAGGCATTACGTACGAATGATTTCATTCTTGTGTCGGAATCGGGACTGGATTGTTCGTTGCTAAAAGTATCGGCCAGCCCTTCTGCCACCATCGGGGCCAGCGGCGTGGACGTCGTGCCAGCAGGTAATGCGAGTGGCGATACGACGCAACATCCGGCGTTCCCGAACTATGGGGCCAGTGCGGCAGTAAGCGCGGTTGTTACCAATCTGGGGCCGGGCGACCCGGCATTTGCCACGACAAAATACCAGATCAATGGCAATTACGATCTGATACGATCAGAAGACGGGGGGGCAAACTGGAATGCGGTCGCGAGCAACATCGTCGCCGTCGCCGCGCAATATGGGATTGCCGATGTCGGTGGACAATCGGTGAATTGCTGGACGGATGCCGTTGACAAAACCAGCGCAACTGATTGCGCCGGCGGAAAAAACTGGGCAGCACCTGCCAGTGCTGAACTCAGGCGCATCAAGGGGATTCGTGTCGCAATCGTTGCGAGGAGCGCGCAGTTGATGCCCAAGACGAATGGGGTCTGCACTACCACGACGACGGCTCCCGTTGCCTGGGTGGATAGCACCGGCTCGAGCGTACCGCCGGTCATTGACCTGACTGCGATTCCTGATTGGGGTTGTTATCGCTATAAGGTTTACCAAACCATTATTCCGGTGCGTAACGTTATTTGGGGCGGGTTATGATGAATGCAACATGCAGAATCAGGCAACAAGGTGTGGCCATGGTGATCGCGCTTATAGCCTTGGTGGCCATTTCGCTGGCGGGCGTTGCATTGGCGCGCACAGTGGACACCAGCAATGTAGTCTCGGGAAATCTGGCGTTTAATGAAGCGGCGATTCAATTGGCCGATATTGGCGCGGAGCAGGCATATTGGTTCGTCAACGGAAATTTGCAGGGCATTTCTAACAATTGTGCGGATCCGGTTGGTAATTTGAACAATCAATTGGGTTCCTGCCCACCGTATTACTACCCTAATATTTCCAGCATTGATGCGGTAACAAAATTGCCTGCTCCGACGGGAGGCCTGACGTGGAGTGATGAGCAGGAGGTGTTGTTGCCCGGCGAAGCAACTGGAAATGGAACCTATACGGTGCAATACGTGATTGAGCGGCTGTGTACGGCAACAGCGAATGCCCAGGAGGCACCCACGTTCGCAAAATGTACCGCGGCACCGATTTACGATGTCTCGGGCGCAACGCCGGTGGCGGGGCTGGGCAAGATTTTTTACAGAGTGACCGTTCAAGTCAAGGGGCCGAGAAATACACGGAGCGTATCCCAGTATTTTTACGGAATTCAGGACGCGGTAAGTTAATCAATGTGGTACTTTTTGCGGAGGGGCGCTTGATGAAATGACATCTATTTTCGAATGCATTGCATACCCCTCAAATCAACTTTAACAAGGAACGCATTTATGGAAACCAAACCGGCAAAACTTTTGATGGCACTCATGCTCGGGTTCAGTAGTTTGGCTTTTGTATCCACCGCAGCCTGGGCTTCCCCCGAATCCAAAGATTCGAAAGACTCAAAAGATTCGAAAGACTCAAAAGATTCTGAAACAAAATCCACTAGCTCGACATCGGGTTGCAAGGGAATGCTGATAACTGCTTGCGGCGTCAAACTCATCAAAACTACCTGTGCCGGTGCGGCAAGCTCTTCAAAGAGCTATGACATCAAGAGCGAAGAAAACGACGACGCCGAGCATGAATCAAAAGCCAAGGACAGCCAGAACAAAAATGATCGCGATTACGCTGAGGAAGGCCAACGCGACCACAGGGATCGCTCCCACGATTCCGAGGGTAGCAAGGTTTCGGTCTGTCACAGGATGGGGGGGGCAGAAGTTTCCCTGCTGGTCGCCAATGACGGTTGGCTGAGCGGGCATTCCAAACATCCGCTGGACACCATTGGCCGTTGTTCGGATTTCGATGCCAAGGAAAATTCTGCAGAGAGTGATCCCTCGGCAAGAAAAGAGCGTGATGAAGATACCAAGATTTCCGCATCTTCTGCGGGTTACGCTAGTGGCCTGACCCCAAGCCAGATTTCCTGTCTGAAGGGTTCGTCGAGCACAACCTACACGGTCAATGGCACTTCATATCCGGGAGGCGACATCAATACCAGCGACCCTTCCGTTACATTCAGTATTCAGCCGGCTACGCAAGGCCCGAGCAGGGGTGGGGCCAGAGCCTTGCGTTAACACCTAGTCAGTTTTATCAAGGGGCGCAGCGGGATATTTCGCTGCGCCCTTTTTCATGGGCAGGCATTCGTCCGTTCATTGATAGAGAATGAGCGGTTTGCGGATCGGACTTCATCAGCACGACAACATGGCCCGGGAGGACTTCTGCCTGGCAGCCGGTCCGCGTGCGATCCATCTGGCGAACGAGGTGGCGCAGGCGCAGCTATATTGGCCGTTGCCGCGAGGTCGAACCTGGGTATCGCGTATAATGCCGCGCGCGCCTTCGTGGCACAGGACGGTTCGCGCGAAGTGCCGCTGCATCTGCGCAACGCACCGCCAGGCTGATGAAGCAACTGGGTTACGGCCGCGATTGCCGCTACGCGCACGACGAGGCGGGCGGTTATGCGGCGGGCGAGAATTATTTCCCGGACGGCATGCCCGAAGTGAGCCTCTACGAGCCGGTCGATCGCGGACTGGAAGCGAAGATATCGGAGAAGCTGGCGCACCTGAAGGCACTGGATGCGGCAGCTGGAAAAAGCGCGACAACTAGCGCGCACAGCACAAATTCTTGACGGACTTTTTATGATCATACTCGGCATCAACGGCAACCGGCGCGAACACAATTCCGCAGCCTCCATCCTGATCGACGGCAAACTGGTCGCCTCGGTCGAGGAGGAACGCATCTCCCGCATCAAGGGCGACAACGCCTATCCTGCGGGCGCGATCGCCGAGGTGCTGCGGATCGCAGGGCTGCGCGAGCAGGATGTCGACATTGTTGCGCAGGCCGGCCTGGGGCGGCGCGAGCAGAAGCCTTATCTGGACAAGCTGTTTGCGCGCGTCTGGCAGCTCGGCAAGCAGGATGCGGAACTGCGCAAGTTCTATTGGAAGCACCAGTTCGAGCGCTACGTCCGCGCGCTGCGTCCGCGCAAGAAACCGGAAGGCGAGCTCGCGGACAAGCCTTTCCATGCGGTCGAGCACCACGAGGCGCATGCCGCCTCGGCCTATTACGCGAGCCCGTTCGGCGACGAGCGCGTCGGCGTGATCACGCTGGACGGCGCGGGCGATTTCTCCTGGGGCTCGGTGTGGATCGGCGAGAACGGCAGGATGCGCGAGGTCGCGCACCTGTCCTACTTGAACAGCATCGGTCTGCTTTATTCCGCGGTCACGCATCACCTCGGCTTCATCGCCGGACGCCACGAGGGCAAGGTGCTGGGGCTTGCGGCGTTCGGCAACCCCGAGCCTTTCCTGTCGCGCCTGCTGGCGCACACCGATGCATCGAATTGGGACGCGCTGTTCGATGCGCGGCTGACGCGCGTGCCGCTACGTCCGGTGTCGCCGATGGGCTGCGAAGTGGTCGCGGAACTGTGCGGCGAGCTGTCGCGCGAAGACATCGCTGCGGGTTTGCAGGCCTATACCGAGAAGATGATCTGCGAGTGGGTGCAGCGGCAAGTGGCGTCGCTGAAGGTCAGCAAGCTGGCGCTGGCCGGCGGCGTGTTCTCCAACGTGAAGCTGAACCAGCGCATCCTCGCGCTGCCGGGTGTGGCGAACATCTACGTACATCCGAACATGGGCGACGGCGGCTTGGCGACCGGTGCGGCGTACGAAGTCTATTCGCGGCTGAAGGGCGGCTTGCGTCCCGAACTCGCACCGGTCTATCTCGGCACCGGGATCAATCGCGACAACGCGCTGGCCGCATTGCAGAAGCTGGGCGTCGCGTACGAGGAGCCGGAGAACATGGCGCAGGCCGCCGGGCGTTTGCTTGCCGAGGGCAAGGTGGTCGCGCGCGCCGACGGCCAGATGGAATACGGCCCGCGCGCGCTGGGCAACCGTACCGTGATGGCCCCCTGTCACGATCCTTCCATCAACCAGTGGCTGAACAAGAAGTTCGCGCGCACCGAGTTCATGCCGTTCGCGCCGGTGATATTGCAGGAACATGCGAAGGAATACTTCCCCAGCTGGGATGAGGACCAGATCGCCGCGCGCTTCATGACCATCACCTGCGATGCGTCCGAGCTCGCGAAGAAGGCCATCCCGGCCGCGGTGCATGTGGACGGCACCGCGCGCCCGCAAGTGATACGCCGCGAGGACAACCCGGGCTACTACGACATCCTGAAGGAATACCACGCCGCCACCGGCGTCGCGAGCGTGATCAACACCAGCTTCAATATGCACGAGGAGCCCATCGTGCGCACCGCGGAAGACGCGATACGCGCCTATCAGGCCGCTGGGCTGGATGCGCTGGTGCTGGGACCGTTCCTGGTCCGCGCGAAAACTGAATGAATCTGAAGAGGTAGAACATGCTGGACATACAAACATTACGCACCGACCTGGCCAACGTAGCCGCCCGTCTGGCGACGCGCGGCTATCAACTGGACACCGCGAAGTTCGAGCAACTCGAAGCCGAGCGCAAGACGATACAGACGCGCACTCAGGACCTGCAGGCGAAGCGCAATGCGACCTCCAAGCTGATCGGGCAGGCCAAGGCCAAGGGCGAAGACGTAGCGCCGATCATGGCCGAGGTGGCCGGCATCGGCGACGAACTGAAACAGCTTGAAGCCAAGCTGCCGCAGGTGCTCGCCGAGATGGACGCCTTCCTCGCGGTGATCCCGAACGTGCCGCACGAGAGCGTGCCGGTCGGCAAGTCGGAGGAAGACAACGCCGAGGTGCGCCGCGTCGGCGACATTCCGCAGTTCGGCTTCGAGGTGCAGGACCACGTCAGCATAGGCGAGGGCTTGGGCGGACTGGATTTCGAGACCGCAGCGAAAATCTCCGGCGCGCGCTTCATGCTGTTGAAGGGCCCGCTGGCGCGGCTGCATCGCGCGCTCGCGCAGTTCATGCTGGACACGCACACCGAACAGCACGGCTACACCGAGACCTATGTGCCGTATCTGGTGAATGCGGACTCGATGCGCGGCACCGGGCAGTTGCCGAAGTTCGAGGAAGATCTGTTCAAAGTGCCGCGCCAGATGGGCGAGGGCGAGGAAAATTTCTACCTGATCCCGACCGCCGAAGTGCCGGTGACCAACATCGTGCGCGACGAGATCGTGCCGTTGGAGAAGCTGCCGATGAAGTTCGTCGCGCACACGCCCTGCTTCCGTTCCGAAGCGGGTTCGTATGGCCGCGACACGCGCGGCATGATCCGCCAGCACCAGTTCGACAAGGTGGAGTTGGTGCAGATGGTGCGCCCCGAGGAATCCTATGCGGCGCTGGAACAACTGCTCGGCCATGCCGAGACCATATTGCAGAAGCTGGGCTTGCCGTATCGCGTGGTGAAGCTGTGCACCGGCGACATGGGCTTCTCCGCCGCGACGACCTACGACATCGAGGTGTGGCTGCCGGCGCAGAACACCTATCGCGAGATTTCTTCCTGCTCCAACTTCGAGGCCTTCCAGGCGCGACGCATGCAGGCGCGTTTCCGCAACGCGCAAGGCAAGCCGGAGTTGCTGCACACGCTGAACGGTTCCGGCCTCGCGGTCGGCCGCACGCTGGTGGCTGTTTTGGAGAACTGCCAGCAGTCCGACGGCAGCGTGCGCATTCCCGAAGTCTTGCGCCCCTACATGGGCGGCATGATCAGCCTCACGGCCTGATGCGCATCGTTCACCTGTTCGGCATCGCCGGCGTCGGGCAACACGAACACCCGGCGGCGCTGCAATGGGCGAAACGGCTGGAATGGCCGATGCTGCTGGTGGCGCTGTGGATATTGCTGCAATGGTATCTGGAAGAGACGCAGGCGATCCCATTCAAGCTGGCGCGCATCGCCGACTGGCTGGTGTGGCTGGCGTTCCTGTTCGAGACCGCGCTGCTGGGTTCGCTGGTGCGCGACAAGCGCGCCTATCTGACCGGAAACTGGATGAATCTGGTCATCATCGTTGGCGGCTTCCCTTTCTTCTGGCAGTTCGCTCCGTTGATAGGCCTGTTGCGCAGCTTCCGGCTGTTGCTGGTGGTGATGCTGTTGGCGCGCATGTCCAAGACCGCGCGCAAGCTGCTGGCCCGCCATAATCTGGGCAGCACGCTGGCGGTTGCGTTCATCACCATGGTGCTGTCCGGTGTGATGATCTCGCGCATCGATCCCTCGATAGGCAACGTATGGGACGGGATGTGGTGGGCCTGGGTGACGATGGCCACCGTCGGCTACGGCGATGTGGTTCCGCATAGTGGGGCGGGACGGTTGTTCGGCGCGCTGCTGATCCTGTTCGGAGTGGTGCTGCTGTCGTTGCTGACGGCTAACCTTGCGGCATTTTTTATCGGCAGCGAAGTCGAGAAGGTCGAACAAGAAGAGAAGGAAGCGGATCGCTTGCTTAAAGATATCGCGGCACGGCTGGAGCGCGTCGAGCGGCTGCTGGAAGAGCAGCGTACTCCCAAGAAGGATTAGCGCAACAGCCGCTTGATCGGCTCGATCAGGCGATACGAAATCGGCTCCGTTTCGGCCACGACATTTTCGGATTCAAGTCTTTTCAGCATGTCGTAATAGCTGCGGATGCTTTCCACCAGGATCACCGCCTCGCCGCCGCGCGCGTAGCCGTGCTTTAGCGTCTCGTAATAACCGGGCTGGTTCAGCAGCGGCATCCATTTCTTGATGTCGGTCCAGCTGTCCGGATTGCCGCCGTTGCGTGTCGTCAGGATGCGCGCATCCTCCAGATGGCCATAGCCCTGGTTGTAGGCGGCCAGCGCCAGCCAGGTGCGGTCCGGTTCCGGGATGCGGTCGGGCAGCTGATCCTTGATCAGTGCCAGATATTTTGCGCCGGCGATGATGCTTTCGCGCGGATCAAGACGATTCTTCACGCCCATGCGGTCGGCGGTGTCCTCCGTCAGCATCATCATGCCGCGCACATTGGTAAAGGAGGTGGCGAGCGGATCCCATTGCGATTCCTGATAAGCAAGTGCAGCGAGCAGCCGCCAGTCAGAGCCGGTCAGATCGGCGGCTTCCTGAAACAACGAGCGGTATTCCGGCAGGTCGCGCTCGGAGCTGGCGACGAATGCCGCCGCGTCTACCGCCTTCAGGCGGTTGCGATGGCCGTAGTAGCGATCCAGCAGGCGGTTCAGCGTGCCGTCCTGTTGGATGTGTGCAAAGAATGTCTTCGCTTCCCTGAGCAGGTCCGGGTCTACGTCGCGTGAGAAGGCCCAGGCGAGTCTGGAAGGCGTACCGATGTCGAAGGCGGTCACCAGATTGGCGTAGTAATTGCGCGCATCGGCGACCTGCAGTTCGTTGGCGACGGCGCAATCAACCGTGCCGCTGGCCACTTCCTGCAATAATTCGCTTGCCGACAGTCCGCGACGGACTTCCCACTGCAGTTCGGGCGATCGGCCCTGCAGTTCGCGCAGGGCCGTTTCCTGGGCCGATCCGGCTACCACCGCCAGATTTTTGCCCGCCAGGTCGGCGATCTTCCTGGGATGCTTGATGTTGCGTCCGCAGATCACTTGCTCGCGCACGGTCTGATAGCTCGGGCCGAAATGCAGCGAATGGATGTTGACTTCGCTGCGCAGGGATGCGGCCGCGAGGTGGGCATGATGCCGGCGTAGTGAACGGTCGATCTTGTCTTGTGGGCTGGGGATCAGTTCGACAGAGCTATGCAAATGTTCGGCGAATAGCTGTACCAGTTCCCGTTCGAACTCGGCCCTGGCGCCCCACGAGCTTTCCGGGACGATAGCAATCAGCTTGCCATTGCGCCACTCCGGCAGGCTCTGATCGCACGCAGTCAGCAGCAGACAGAGGCTGAACAGTGTGGCGCGAAAATATATTGGCATGCTGAGCATGCGAACATTCTGCACGAAATCGCGGGATGCTGATAGAATGCGCGCCGCAATTCGCTGTCCATCCCGAATATTTCGGCGCTGAGCAGTACAGTCATCTGGAGAGGTGGCAGAGTGGTCGAATGTACCTGACTCGAAATCAGGCGTACGGTAACCCCGTACCGAGGGTTCGAATCCCTCCCTCTCCGCCAAATTAAAAAACCGCCCCCAAGGGGCGGTTTTTTAATTTGATGGACAGGAAGTGTGGACGAGTCATCCCGGGTTCGACCAGCGAGCATCGCTCGCGCAGGACGCCGTTAGGCGGTCCCGAGCGAAGCGAGGGATGAGGGTTGCGCGGAGGCAACGCGCAAGTCGAACAATCCCTCCCACTCAACCAAATACAAAACCGCCCCTCGTGGGCGGTTTTGTATTTGGTTGAGTGGAATTGTGGACGAGACTTCCGGGTTCGACAACAAACCGCTTCGCAGCTTGTTGCGGCGCAGGCTAACCGTGAGCTTGCGAACGTTAAGCGCGGCAGCGCGGCCGTAGCCGCCAGTGAGCAC
This sequence comes from Gallionella sp., assembly GCA_035654695.1. Classification (GTDB taxonomy): domain Bacteria; phylum Pseudomonadota; class Gammaproteobacteria; order Burkholderiales; family Gallionellaceae; genus Gallionella. The sequence continues at coordinate 60,342 of DASRWG010000058.1, forward strand.
CGTTCGCGCAGGACGCCCGCAGGGCGGTTCCGAGTGAAAGCGAGGAACGAGGCTTTCGCGGATGCAATGCGAAAGTCGAGTAATCCCCCCCCTCTCCGTCAAATGAAAGAACCGCCCCTTGTGGGCGGTTCTTTCATTTTGCGGACATGGATTGTTGGCGAGAGCTTGCAGTTTGGTCGACAGGCATTGATCGACTAAATCTTTCCATTTTTCTATGAGCCGAATAGGGGCGCCGCGAGGATGTTCATATCGTAATAGTTGCGAAAAATATCGATGCAGACATTTCGGATTGATTCATAAAGAGTTTATCTGAACATTGTTCGCCACCTGCATGTAACGGAAGGAATTCAATCCCGAGCGAACGAGGCGGGAATGCGCAAAATAAGCCCGATATTCCCCTTTACGCCTCCCTGACAGGTATGACATGATTGCGCAGCTTTACAAAGCTGTAAGTAGAAGTGTGTAGTTTGCCGGGGGGGAATCTGGTAGATGGCACATTGTTTTTAACTTTTCTCTGGGGAGGAGATACTGTGGAAGCAACTCAAGCGACACCAGTAAAGTACGACATGGAGGTAGTGCGTTGGTTTACCATCGCCGCCGCCATTTATGCAGTGGTGGGTACGCTGATCGGTGTGTATGTGGCATCGGAATTGGCGTGGCCGTTTTTGAACTTTGACACCGAATACATCACTTTCGGTCGTCTGCGTCCGCTGCATACCAATGCGGTGATTTTTGCGTTCGGTGGTTGTGCGTTGATGGCAACCGGTTTCTATATGGTGCAGCGCACCGGTGCGACCAAGCTGTGGAGCAATAGCCTGGCATGGTTCACCTTCTGGGGCTGGAACCTGATCATCGTGTCGGCTGTGATCACTCTGCCGCTGGGTATGACTACCGGTAAGGAATATGCCGAGCTGGAGTGGCCGATCGACATCCTGATCGCAGTAGTCTGGCTGTCCTTTGGTCTGAATCACATCATGACCGTGGCGATCCGCAAGACTTCGCACATTTACGTGTCCAACTGGTTCACGATGGGCATGATCATCATGATCACCTATCTGCATGTTGTGAACAGCATGGCGATCCCGGTCAGTCTGACCAACTCCTTCTCTATCTACACTGGCGTGCAAGACGCAATGATCCAGTGGTGGTGGGGTCACAATGCCGTGGGTTTCTACCTGACCGGTGGCTTCCTGGGCATCATGTACTACTTCGTTCCCAAGCAAGTGGGCAAGCCGGTGTTCTCGTATCGTCTGTCCGTGTTGCACTTCTGGGCGCTGACCTTCGGTTACGTCTGGCTGGGCGCGCACCACCTGCAATACACCGCATTGCCTGACTGGACCGGCTCCCTGGGCGCCGCCGTCTCTCTGGCGATGATCATCCCGTCCTGGGGTGGTGCGATGAACGGTATGATGACTCTGTCCGGTGCATGGGATCGTCTGCGTACCGACTACATCCTGCGCTTCCTGGTTGTGGCTCTGGCGTTCTACGCGATGTCCACCTTCGAAGGCCCGGTGATGTCCATCAAGACTGTTAACGCTCTGTCTCACTACACCGACTGGACCGTGGGTCACGTGCACTCCGGCGCATTGGGCTGGATGGCGATGGTTGCCTACGGCGCGATGTATCACATGGTGAAGAAGCTGTGGGGCGTGGAGAAGATGTACTCCGAAAGCCTGGTTAACGTGCACTTCTGGCTGGCGACTATCGGTACGGTGGTTTACGTCGTGGCGATGTGGGTCTCCGGCATTATGCAGGGTCTGATGTGGCGCGACTACGACGAGTACGGCACTCTGACCTACACCTTCGTTGAATCCGTCTCTGCAATGCATCCGTACTATGCGATGCGTGCAATCGGCGGCGCGATCTTCAACCTGGGTGCCTGGATTGCTCTCTACAACATCGTGATGACTGTGCGTACGGCTAGTGCTGTGCGTGGAGCCAACGCTGTTCCGGCTAATGCATAAGGAGTGAAACATGTCTGATCACGACAAAATCTATTCGACCAAATTTCAGGACAAGATCGAACGCAGCACGCTCCTGATGTTTGTGATGTCCGCTTTCGCCGTGGCGATCGGCGGTATCGTGGAAATCGTCCCGTTGTTCTACCTGCCGAACACCGCGATGAGCGGTGGCGACGGCACGTTCAACGGCACGCAGCACAAGGACCAGAACGGTAATGTCATCTCCATGGACAAAATCGTCTGGAATCCGGCTACTTCCGAGCACAAGACCCTGGATGCATGGCAGCCAGGCGACGGCGTTCGTCCGTACAAGCCGCTGGAACTGGCTGGTCGCAATGTGTACATCCGCGAAGGCTGCTTCCTGTGCCACTCGCAGATGATCCGCCCGTTCCGTGACGAGAAGGACCGCTACGGTCATTACTCGATCGCAGAAGAGTCCATGTACGACCACACCTACCAGTGGGGCTCCAAGCGTACAGGTCCGGATCTGGCTCGCGTCGGCGGCAAGTATTCGGATGAGTGGCATCGTCGCCATCTGAAGTATCCACGTGAAGTGGTTCCTGAGTCCGTCATGCCCAACTACTTCTGGCTGGAAAACAAGCCGGTTAACGTTGCGGAAACGGTCAAGACCATGGAAGTGCTGACCATCATGCCGTTCAACCCGATCCCGAAGACCATCTACACGGATGAGTACATCGCCGGTGCGGCCGCGCAGCTGGAAGGCAAGACCGACATGGACGCGCTGATCGCCTACCTGCAAGGAATGGGCAACCACGTCAAGTTCGAGGAAGGCGTGAACTACCGTGACTAAGCTGTTCGAATTCTTTGGGATGGACGTTGCGGCCATGACCACGAACGACTGGCTGGGGGTGTTCTTTGCCCTGGTTTCTGCGATCGGCATGGTGGCGGTCTATTTCATGGTATTTCGACCGTCTAACAAGGAATCGTTCGAAGCCCAGGGCAACCTTGCCCTGGACGACGAAGACCATATCAATGTGGGAGAAAAAAGATGAGTGAAAATCAAGCAGGTGGCGTGCCGACAACCGGCCACGTGTGGGATGACGATCTGGGGGATCTGGTCAACCAGCCGCCGAAGTGGTGGATGCTGGGCCTGACCGCCAGCGCGATCTGGGTGTGTGTCTACTGGCTGTATTATCCGTCGGTGCCGGTTTCGACCGGGAGCACCTTCTTCAAGGGGATCGGTGGCTGGACTGCGATCAACGAGATGGAAGCCGACAAGGGTGTCGTTGACGAAGTGCGCGGCAAGTATGAAGCCAAGCTCAAGGACATGACCCCGGCAGCCATCCTGGCTGACGGCGAGTTGACCGAATACGTCACCCGTTCCGGCAAGGTGCTGTTCGGCGACAACTGCGCGGCCTGCCACGGCACGAACGGCGTGGGTACGACCGACAAGCAGGGGCTGTTCGCGCCTATCCTGAACGATGACGACTGGCTGTATGGCGGCACCATCGACGACATCCATACCTCCATCATGGATGGCCGTCAGGGCATGATGCCGGCGCACAAGGACATGCTGTCCGCCGCCGAAATCGACACGCTGGCCAACGCAGTCGCAGCAGGCACGCCGACCGCCACCCCGCTGTTCGCGGAGAAGGGCTGTAACGCCTGTCACGGTGAAGATGGCAAGGGCATGGCAGCAATGGGCTCCGCCAACCTGACCGACAAGGTGTATCGCTTTGACGGTTCCGTCGAGGGTATCAAGTACACCATCACCAACGGTGTGAACGCCGGTACTCCGGAGTCTCGCGTCGCGGTGATGCCTTCCTTCAAGGCTGCTGGCAAGCTGAGCGATGCCGAGATGAAGAAGCTGGCTGTGTACGTGTACAAGTTCGGCGGCGGTCAGGCTGCTGCACCGGCAGTGGTCGAGGCTCCGGCCGAGGCGGCTTCCGCTGTTGAAGCGGCCGCGCCTGCTGCTGCGCAGTAATTTGTCTCAGTCTGTGCGGGAGCGATCCCGCACAGAACTTACTTAAAGGAGATAAGAGATGAATCAGGATATGGTTTTCTGGGGTGTGATTATCTGTGTTGCGGGTTCTGCCGCTGTTGTGGGCTGGTTGTTTTTCATGGCTTACCGCAACGCGACCAAGGGCCAGGACAAGCAGTAAGCAGCATATGCAACAAGGAGGAGGAGAGGATACTCTCCTCCTTTTTTCATCCTGCATCAGGGTGTCTCTGGATGGGTTCGGCGGCTGATGCAAAGTCCATCCAGCGTCATCTTAATTATTAAATCCGGCAGTTGACCGGATAAACGAGGAGCGAGAAAGTGAGCGATCAGGTCGAGCAAAAGGAAGTCGGTGCTGTCACCGGAATTTATCAGGAATTCGAAACCTGGACGGTGAACAAGGGCGACAAGACGATCCACGCCAAGCGGATGCCGGGTTTCTTCCGGACCGTGAAGACGAATCTGCAGTTTGCGATGTGGCTGCCGTTTTTCCTGCTGCCCTACCTGCGCTGGAACGGCAAGCAGGCCATCCTGTTCGATATCGAGCATCGCCAATTCCACTTCTTCAACCTGACGGTCCTGCCGCAGGATATCTGGATGCTGTCGCTGGTGCTGCTGGTGGCGGCGATGACGCTGTTCGCGGTGACCTCTGTCGCTTCGCGCGTATGGTGCGGCTATTTCTGTTTCCAGACCGCATGGACCGACTGGTTCACCTGGATCGAGGACAAGATTGAGGGCAACCCGGCCGCCCGGCGCAAGCTCGATGAGGCTCCTTGGGGTGCCGACAAGTTCAAGAAAAAAGTCGCCAAGCATGCCGCCTGGATGGCGATCGCGCTGCTGACCGGAATCAGCTTCTCGATCTGGTTCGTCGACGCTTTCGATTACTGGAAGATGCTGCTGAGCTTCCAGTTGCCTATGGTCGGCTGGGTCGTGCTGGCGATGTTCTTTGCCGGTACCTATCTCCTGGCCGGGATGCTGCGCGAGCAGACCTGCCTGTGGCTCTGCCCGTATGCCCGCATCCAGGGCACGATGACCGATGCGCAGACCATTCTGCCGACCTACGATTACACCCGTGGCGAGCCTCGCGGTAAGTTGCGCCGCGGCGGTGAAGTGGTGGCGCAGCAGGGCGACTGCATCGACTGTTTCCAGTGCGTGCAGGTGTGTCCGACCGGCGTGGACATCCGCGACGGCCAGCAGCTCGGCTGCATCACCTGCGGCCTGTGCCTCGATGCCTGCGATTCCATCATGGACAAGATCGGCAAGCCGCAAGGACTCATCCGTTATGCCTCTCTGGACGAGCTGGAGGGCAAGCCGGCCAAGAAGCTGTACCAGCATCCGCGCACGCTGGTGTATCTCTCCATCATCCTGATCGCGCTGGCGGGCATCGTCTACGGGCTTACCCATATGGGTTCGATGACATTGAGCGTGATTCCGGAGCGCCAGCCGTTGTTCGTTTCGCTCAGCGACGGGTCGATCCAGAACAAGTACCAGTTCAAGGTGCTCAACAAGACCGACAAGGACCTGTATGTGACCGTGACGGCAGAGGGCGGTGTCGAAGGGCAGCAGATCATCGGTGCGGAGAAGCCGCTTCTGACCCACCACGGACGTGGAACTTCCTTCACCATCTTTGTGAAGGCGCCGGGCGACAAGATCAGGAAGGAAGTGACGCCGATCGAATTCCGGATCCAGGCGGTCGAAGATCCGCAGGTGGCAGCCCAGTACGGCTCCAAGTTCAATGGCCCGAAGCGTTGATGAGACAGGAGCTATAGCAATGATTTCACAGAACAACAAGGCCGCCCTCCGCAACCCGTGGGTCTGGGGGGTGATAGCGCTGATCGTCGTGGTGCTGGGCGTCAACATCACGTTCATCATGTACTCGGCAAACAGCAGCCGTTCCGCTTTGGTCGAGCAGGACTACAAGACCAAGGACCGCAAGGCCAATGAAGAGCTGCTGAAGGAGTTGCGCGAGCAGCAGGCGCTGGCCTGGCAGACCACGATCAGGAAGCCGAAGGAGCTGGTGATGAACACGCCGACCTCGTACGAGATCAGCGTGGCGGATCGCGACGGCAAGCCGGTCAGCGGCGCGATGGAGGTGGAAGCCTACCGGGCGGCCGATGCCAGCCGGGATTTCACCACCGCCTTCAAGGAAGTCTCGCCCGGCAACTACCAGGGATTCATCAGCTTCCCGCTGAAAGGCTACTGGGAGTTGCGTGTCCATCTCAAGCGCGGCGAAGACGAATTCAGGGTGAACACCGACAGGTTCATGGTCGCCGAAAAGGCGCAGTAGCGGATCGATGACGCAGCACAGCGTGTGCGCCGCCGGCGCTTGTTACCACTGCGGCCAGCCGATCGCCGCCGATGCGGACTATCGCTCGGTACTGGAAGGCGAGGAGCGCCGCTTCTGCTGTTTTGCGTGCCAGTCCGTCTGCGAGGCGATCCATGAGGCCGGCCTGCAGGGCTATTACCAGCGCACGCCGGAGGGAGCGCTGCTGGGGCCGCCGCCCGAGCCGCCCAAAGATGTCGAAATCTACGACTTCGACGAAGTGCAATGCGAATTCACCACCTGCTCAGGCGATATCCGCGACATCCATCTGCTGGTCGAAGGCATACACTGCGCCGCCTGCGTCTGGCTGATCGAGCGCAGCCTGAAGCGCGCGCCCGGTGTGATCTCGGCCGACGTCAATTTGGCCGCCAAGCGGCTGCATCTGCGCTGGGACAACCGCCAAAGCAAGCTTTCCGACCTGATCCGCTCACTGGCCCGGATAGGATATTCCGCGGTTCCCTACGATCCCGAGAGCGCCGAGGGGTCGATCAAGAAGACCAATCGCTCGATGCTCTACCGCCTGTTCTTCGCCGGTTTCGCGATGATGAACATGATGTGGATCTCGATCGCGCTGTACAGCGGCGCGAACGAGGACGAGTTCCGCCAGTTCTTCCACTGGATGGGGATGGCGCTGGCGACGCCGACGCTGTTCTATGCGGGCTACCCGTTCTACCGCGGCGCGCTGGGCGGCCTGCGCGCCGGCCACCTGACGATGGACATGCCGATCGCGTTCGGCCTGTCGGTCACCTATGCCTATTCCGTGTACGTGACGGTCACGGCCAGCACCGTCGGCGAAGTGTATTTCGACATCGTCACCAACCTGACCTTCATCATCCTGATCGGCCGCTATCTCGAAGGCATGTTCCGACATCAGGCCTTGTCCGCGACCAAGCGGCTGATGGAGCTGCAGCCGCGCGTCGCGATCGTGATGCGCGACGGGCAGGAGCAGATGACGCCGATACGCGGCGTGAAGCCCGGCGACCATGTGCTGATCAAGCCCGGCCACAAGGTGCCGGTGGACGGCGTGGTGCTCGAAGGGCACAGCGCCGTGGACGAGGCCATGCTGAGCGGCGAGTCTGCGCCGGTGAGCAAGTCGGCCGGCGCGCAGGTTTCTGCCGGCACGGTGAACACCACCGGTGCGCTGCTGGTCGAAGTGCGCACGTTGCTGCAGGACACCACGCTGTCGCGCATCATCCGTCTGGTCGAGGAGGCACAGTCTTCCAAGGCGCCGATCCAGCGTCTGGCCGACACCATTGTGCCCTGGTTCGTGCTGGTCACGCTGATCTGCGCGGCAATCACCTTCTTCCTCTGGCATGGGGAGAACTTCGAGGTCGCACTGATGGCGGCGACCTCGGTGCTGATTATCACCTGCCCCTGCGCGCTGGGCATGGCGACGCCGATGTCCATCGCGGTGGCCTCCGGGTTGGGCGCGAAACACGGCATCCTGGTCAAGAACGGGCTGGTGCTGGAAACGCTGTCCAAGGTCACGCATTTCGTGTTCGACAAGACCGGCACGCTAACCGAAGGCAGGATGAGCGTCGCGCAAGTGCATGTCGCCGCCGGCAGCGATTTGCAGCAAGTGCTGCGCGATGCGGCCGCGGTCGAACGCTACAGCGAGCACAGCGTGGCCAAGGCCATCGTCGCGGACGCCGAAGAGCGGCAGCTCGGCTATCGCGACATCGCGGTCAGCGGCTTTCATGCCACGGCAGGGCTGGGCGTCGAGGCCAATGTCGCCGGGCAACCGGTGCTGCTGGGCAGCGCCGAATGGCTGACGCGCAACGCGGTTGAGCTGGATGCGGGATTGCAGGCGCAGGCGCACGAGCTGGAAGCGCAGGCGATGAGCTGCGTGCATGTCGCGCAGGACGGAAAACATGTCGCGATTTTGGCGCTGGCCGACAGGCTGCGCGAGGACGCGTTGCAATTGGTGAACGAATTGCGTGCCGAAGGCATCGCGATGACGCTGCTGTCCGGCGATCGTCGTACCGTGGCCGAGGCGATCGCGCGCCAACTGGGCGGCATGGAGGTGATCGCCGAGGTGCTGCCGCAGGACAAGGACAGGGTGATCCAGGAGCTGCAGCATAAGGGCGCGGTGGTGGCGATGGTGGGCGACGGCATCAACGATGCGCCGGCGCTGATCCGCGCCGACGTCGGCATCGCGCTGGGCTCCGGTACCGATGTATCGGTGGAAAGCGCCGACATCGTGCTGATGCACAACGAACTGAACAAGGTGCGTCAGGCGGTGTTGCTGTCGCGCCGCACGCTGCAGACCATCAAGCAGAATATCGGGCTGTCTTTCGTGTATAACGCGGTCATGGTGCCGCTGGCGATGATGGCCATGGTCGGCCCCCTGGTTGCGGCGATCACGATGCCGCTCAGCTCGCTGGTGGTAATCGGCAACGCGGCGCGGATACGCACGCTGTTCAACAAGGGATAAGGTGACGCTATGGAAGTGATTTACGGTTTGATCCCGGGCATGATGTTCTTCGGGGTGATCTTCGTCGTGGTGCTGGTGTGGGCGGTCAGGAAAGGCCAGTACGAGGACATGGAGGGCGGCGGCAACCGCATCCTGATGGACGACGACGAGGATATGATGCCGCATCCGACCCGCCGCGAGAGTGCGGCCAAGCGGGATGCGGACGACAAGACTGCGGATTGATCGCAAGAGCGGCGTTGGCCGCTCTTGCGCTTACTTGAGGACCTCGCCGTGCGCCAGCAGCGGCTCGGAAAGCTTGTGGAACTGGGTGGGCGAGACATATTGCAACAGCGGCTTGTTTTCCCCGCCCAGCGTGATGTCCAGGCCGTTTTGCGGGTACAGCCAGTGGATCGCGCCGTTCTCCTTTTCCTTCACGCGCTGGGCCGGCTGGCCGAAGCGTTTCAGGAACATCTCATCCTCGACGCGGAAACCAGGTATATAGGTCAGGCTGGAGATCGGGTAGGTGCGCAGCCGGGCGACATCCTCCGGCGCCATCGTGATCTTCTTGCCGCTGCCGGTGGCCGCCATGCGCAGGCCGCGTTCGTACATCCCCTTCAGTTCGGTTTCCGGAACGTCGACAGTCAGCACGATCTTGGAGCGCAATCCGGCGAGATCGACCTGCTCGAAGAACACCTCGGCGATCATCTGGCCGCCGGGCGCCTTGAACAGGCTGGGTATTGCCTCTTCCCTGAACTTCTTCTGGGCGTCATCGGTGGTCGATAGCCCCATCGTCAGGCCGAACACGCGCACGGAATCGGGCGTCGGATGCTCGATGTGCCAGGGAAGGTCGTCCTTCATCATGGGCTCGCCCGGGATCAGGAACGAACCCACGAAGAGCAGGACGGAAACGGCAGCGACGATCAGATAGATTTTGTTCTCTGTTTTCATTCTCGGGATCAGGCTTGGGCGGATGCGGTGACGGGTGCCTGTTCGACGTAGCGTTTCGGTACCTTGCCGTGGCGGGCGTCGTACATCGACTGGTTGCCGAGCACGATCAGCACCAGCAGCGAGACCATGAACGGCAGCAGGCCAACGCCGCCGAGCAGAGCGATCGTGGCGATCTTGGACCAGCCCATGATCTTGGACAGCCAGAAGCCGCCGCCGACCACCACGCAGGTCACACTCAGCAGCCACATGAATTTCTTGTTGCGCTTTACGGCGATGTCCCAGTGCGCCTTGACGAACATGATCTCGTCGCTTTGTGCGACCTGCTTGCCCTTGATGATGATGTAGGCGGTGATCGCGAACGAGGTGACCGGCACGATCAGCACCATCAGCGGGAAGGTGCTGAACACGCCAAAGGTGGAGGCGAACACCAGGATATGGTTGAACACCAGGTTGATCAGGAAAATCTCGTGCGGCCATTTGGCGCGCGTCATGACTTCCGTCGAGATGTCGAATTGATGGTTACTCATTTTTCCCCTCCTTCGATATGGTTTTATATGGCCAAGCGTCGCGCAGCATACCGATTTTGCGGCGGGATGGGAATGAGGCAAAACGTCGCAGCGGTTTTGCGTCCCAAATGGGGCGCTATAAATGGCATAATGCGGGCCGATTTTTGGGGAGTTTTTATGGAAAATGCAGTCAACCAACTGGTCGTCGACCTGGAGCTGATACGCCGGCTGGACAAGAATGGCCCGCGCTACACCTCCTATCCGACCGCCGACCGTTTCGCCAAGGACTTCAACGCCGACAGCTACCGGCACTGGGTCGCCCAGCGCCGCGCATCCGGCGGCGGTCCGCTGTCGCTGTATATCCATATCCCGTTCTGCAACACGCTGTGCTTCTACTGCGCCTGCAACAAGGTCATCACCAAGGACCGCAGCAAGTCCGCCGAATACGTGCGTTACCTGCTCAAGGAAATGGCGATGCAGGCCGAACTGCTCGGCCCCGGCCAGACCCTGGAACAGCTGCACTTCGGCGGCGGCACGCCGACCTTCCTGTCCGACGATGAGATCCGCGAGGTGATGGCCGCCATCGGCAAGCACTTCAAGCTGGTGCCGGACGGCGAATACTCCATCGAGATCGACCCGCGCAAGGTCAGCGACGACACCATCGCGCTGCTGGGCCAGACCGGTTTCAACCGCATCAGCATCGGCGTGCAGGACTTCGACGAAGAGGTGCAGAAGGCGGTCAACCGCATCCAGAGCGAGGAAGAGACGCTGCGCATCATCCGCACCGCGCGCGCCAACGGCTTCAAGTCGGTCAGCATCGACCTGATCTACGGCCTGCCGAAGCAGACGCTGGAGGGCTTCGGCCGCACGCTGGACCGCATCATCGCCGCGAACCCGGATCGCCTGTCTATCTACAACTACGCGCACATGCCGACCCTGTTCATGCCGCAGCGCCGCATCCACGAATCCGACCTGCCGAGCGGACAGATGAAGCTCGACATCCTCAGCATGGCGGTCAACAAGCTGACGGCCGCCGGCTACGTCTACATCGGCATGGACCATTTCGCCAAGCCCGAGGACGAACTCGCCGTCGCGCAGCGTCAGGGCCAGTTGCACCGCAACTTCCAGGGCTATTCGACCCACGCGGATTGCGACTTGGTCGCGCTCGGCGTCAGTGCCATCGGCAAGATCGGTCCGACCTACAGCGGCAACTTCCGCGAACTGGAACAGTACTACGACGCGCTCGATCGCAACGAACTGCCGGTCATGCGCGGCATCGTGCTGGATCACGACGATATCGTGCGCCGCGAGATCATCCAGGCGCTGATGTGTCACTTCGAGCTCGACAAGCCGGCGTTCGAGCGCGAGTTCGGGATCGAATTCGACAGCTATTTCGCGACCGAGCAGGACGAGCTGCGCGAATACGAGCGCGAAGGCCTGCTGCAATTGTCGCCGCAGCGCATCGTCGTTACGCCCAAGGGGCGCATGCTGATCCGCAACATCTGCATGGTGTTCGACAAGTATCTGCGCACCCGCACCGAGCACGCCAAGTATTCAAAAGTCATCTGAAAACCTACTGCGCGACCCGATTGCGGCGTTGCGCGGTATTGGTTGCGGCCACTTCGTTTAACCTCCGCTTTGCGGAGGTTAGCCTTCACCGCAACTTTGTTGTCGAAATCCGGGGCCGCGTAGCGGCAAACTTTAAGTACGTTCCGGTTTCTGCGTTCCGTGCGCCTTGCACTCGGGCCGCTCGCTACGGTTTTGGGCGGGCGGTAACAAGGTATTCCCTCCGCTATAATCGCCCTAGGTCTTTCATTGCGGGGCAATCATGAACAAAATCCTTAAATACTCCCTGATCGGCACGGGCTCGGTGGTCGGCGTCGCCGTCGCGGGCGCGGCCTATGTTGCGGCGACCTTTAACCCGAATGACTACAAGGACGAGATCGTCAAGGCGGTGAAGGACAGCAAGCAGCGCGACCTGCGCATCGACGGCGACATCACGCTGTCGTTCTTCCCCAACATCGGCGCGAATCTGGGCAAGGTGTCGCTGTCGGAATTCAAGAGCACGGAGCAGTTCGCGGCCATCGACTCGGCGCACGTCTCGCTGGCGCTGATGCCGCTGCTCTCCGGCCGCGCGGTCGTCGACGAGGTCGCGGTCAGCGGCCTGCAGGCCACGCTGATCAAGCGCCGTGATGGTACGACCAACATCGACGACCTGCTGTCCAAGAGCGAACAGAAGACAGAGCAGAAACAGCAGGTCGAGTTCGACATCGCCGCGGTGTCCATCGAGAAGACCGCGCTGGCTTATCGCGACGAGGGTACCGGCGCGCAATATGCGATCAAGGATTTCAACCTGCACACCGGGCGCATCGCCAACGGCGTGTCGAGCAAGATCGACCTGTCGGCCGCGGTGCAGGCCAACCAGCCCAAGCTCGACATCGCCACCCAGTTGAAGACCTCGCTGACCTTCGATCTCGACAAGCAGCTCTACAAGCTGGAAGGACTGGACCTGCAGGCCAGCGGTAGCGCGCTGGACATGCAGGGGCTGAAGCTGCAAGCCGGCGGCGACGTGAGCGCGGATGTTTCCGCGCAGCAGTACGGCACACAGAATTTCTCCGTTAAGGCCAGCGGAACCAAGGGCAAGGATGCGTTCGAAGTCGCGCTCGATGCGCCGAAGATCGCAGTGACCAGGGACAGCTTCAGCGGCGACAAGCTCGCGCTTTCCGCGCGCCTGAACGGAGCGAACGACATCACCGCGACGCTGTCGTTGCCGTCGATACAGGGCAACGCGCGCGCGTTCGGCAGCAAGGCGCTGACGCTGTCCTTCGACGCCAAGGGCGACGCGCTGCCCGGCAAACAGGTCAAGAGCGAGATGAAGGGCAGTTTCGCGTTCGATGCGGGCAAGGAGCATGTCGATGTCGAGTTGGCGGGCGGACTGCTGCAAAGCCAGGTCAAGGCTAGGGTCGCGGTGAACGGCTTTGCCGATCCGGCGATCCGTTTCGATGTGGATGTCGACCAGTTCGACGCAGACCTCTACATGCCGAAGAAGGAAGCAGGTGCGGCAAAGGAGAGCGGGCCAGAGCAGCCCATCGACCTGTCCGCGCTGCGCAAGCTGAACCTCGAAGGACGCCTGCATATTGGTGCGCTGAAGGTCGCGAACGTGAAGACCACCAACCTGAAACTGGAGATGAAGGCGCACAACGGCCAGCTCAACATCGCGCCCCTGTCGGCCAACCTGTACCAGGGCAGCGTCAACGGCAGCGTCAGCGTCAATGCACAGGCCACGCCGGTGATCGCGGTCAACCAGACGCTCTCTGGCATCGACATTGCCGCGCTGACCAAGGATGCCGCCGACTTCGACACGCTGGAAGGCCGCGGCAACGTCGGCATGAACCTGACGATGCGCGGCGACACCGTCAGCGCGATGAAGCAGGCGCTGAACGGCACGATGTCGCTGAACCTCGCCGACGGCGCGATCAAGGGCATCAACATCGCGAAGAAACTGCGCGAGGCGCAGGGCATGCTGGGCAAGGGGAGTGCGCAGACAACCTCTGCCGACAATACCGAGAAGACCGACTTCAGCGAACTCAAGGCCAGCTTCAGGGTGAACAACGGCGTTGCGCACAACGACGACCTGTCGCTGAAATCGCCGCTGTTGCGCCTCTCCGGCAACGGCGATATCGACATCGGCCGCGACAGCATGAACTACCTCGCCAAGGCCACGCTGGCGAAGACGCTGGAAGGCCAGGGCGGCAAGGACACGGTCGGCGGCCTCACCGTGCCAGTGCGTGTCAGCGGCCCATTCGCCGACCTGAAATACACGCTGGACTTCGGCGCGATGGTAGGCGAAGCCGCGAAGCAGAAGGTCGAAGCCAAGAAGGAAGAGATCAAGAGCAGGGTGCAGGAGCAACTGAAGGACAGTCTCAAGGGCTTGTTCCGGTGATGCAAACATTCCCCTCGCCCCGCAGGGGAGAGGGGCGGGGGAGAGGGGGCTTATGAATTTCGCCTCCCGCCTCATCCGCTGGCAACGCAAACACGGCCGCCACGACCTGCCTTGGCAGGGCCAGGATGCCTACCGCGTGTGGCTGTCCGAGATCATGCTGCAGCAGACGCAGGTCGCCACCGTCATCCCGTATTACCAGCGCTTCGTCGCCTCGTTCCCGACCGTCGCCGCGCTCGCCGCCGCGACCGAGGACGAAGTGCTCGCGCACTGGAGCGGCCTCGGCTACTACGCCAGAGGCCGCAATCTGCACAAGGCGGCGCGCATCGTCGTCGAAAAATTCAACGGCGAATTTCCGCGCAAGATAGAAGACATCCTCGAACTCCCCGGTATAGGCCGCTCCACCGCCGCCGCGATCTGCGCGTTGGCGTATCACGAGCGCCGCGCGATCCTCGACGGCAACGTCAAGCGCGTGCTCGCGCGCTGGTGCGGCATCGAAGGCTGGGCGGGAAACAAGAAGGTCGAGGAACAGTTGTGGCAGCAGGCCGAGTCATTGCTGCCGCCGCGCGATGTCGCCACCTACACCCAGGCGCTGATGGACATCGGCGCGACCGTCTGCACGCGCGGCAAGCCGAAGTGCGGCGAGTGCCCGGTGAACGCCGACTGCGTCGCATCGAATACGAACCGCACCGCCGAACTCCCAACGCCGCGCCCGAAGAAGGCCGTGCCGGAGCGGCACGCCACGTTTTTATTGCTGATGCACGACAGCGACATCCTGCTGGAGAAGCGCCCCGGCAGCGGCATCTGGGGCGGGCTGTGGTGCCCGCCCCAGATCGACGACGGGCAGGGTGTCGCGGAGGATTATCTGCAGCGCAACGGAATGGAAGTGAGCGAGCGCATCGATCTGCCGGAGTTCTCGCATACCTTCACGCATTTCAGGTTGCACATCACCCCGGTGCTGTTGCGGGTGGCGAGCAAGCCTGTGCGGGTGCAGCAGGCGGGCAGTTTATGGATAGATGTGGAAGAGGCGTTGAGGGGGGCGATACCGACGCCGGTGCGGAAGGTGTTGGAAAATTTGAGCCGTTCGCACTGAGCAACAGAAACCGTTCGTCCTGAGTAGGCGTAGCCGTATCGAAGGATGGGCGTAGCCCGCTGGTTTGCTAATTCAAAATCAAAACCGTCGGGGGTTGCCCGACAGCAAGTTCCTTTCTTTTGCTTCGCCAAAAGAAAGGAACCAAAGAAAAGGCGACCCCGGTTTGCCGCCCGCTGCGCGGGTCCCCTGCGTTGTTGGCTACGACATAACCTGAAGGTTAGTCTCCGCCGCAACAAGCCGCTACGCGGCGTGTTGTCAAACGGTCAGGCGGCTGCGGAAATCAGTCCTCGCCGACTACTCTTGACCGTTCTTCGCTACTCGGCGGCGCACAGGGGAGACAAAAAATCTAAAACATTGAACTGGATGAAGGGAGTGACCATCATCCAGCGCACAAGGGTACAGGTGTAAAACACATTGACGATATTTTGAAAAATGATTACCGTTTATTTCTTCTCAACTAGCTCGGTTTAATGTTTGTCATGCTTAGGTTCATAAAACATTGTGCGTTGTTATGTGTACTTCTTGTATTGTCTGGATGTGCCGCAAAAACTCTAGTTATTTCAAAAACTGCGCTTCACGATTCAGTCTATAGGCTGGGCTCAGCTCAAGTTAATTGGACAGATTCCGCCTCTATTCCTTATAAAATTTATGCTGCAGGGCGAGGGGAATCATTCGACATGAGTGATGCAGAAAAAGCGCAGACTCATAAGGCAATTGGCCAACTGCTTTCTTTATTCCGTGAATCCACCGGAATGCGGGTCCGGGAGCAATTAGCAAAAAAATATGCATTGAACGGAAAACACGCGTTTTTGGAACTTACTCCAGTTGCTGCTTATTACGTCCTTAATGGCGCCGGCGGAAGAAGGTTGGACATACGAGCATCAATTAAAAAGGATGTGGCTACAGCAGAAGTATGGTCTGTAACGATTAGCGTATTTGGGCAGCGCAATGAAACAGATCAGGCTATGTTGGACAATTTTTCTATTGCCCTAATAGATGAGTTAGCAAAAGCCGGCTGGTTAAATTAAAACATTTTTTGAACATGCGTAGAACGCAATAACCAATGGGTATTGCTGCCAACATGATCTTGGGTCGCATTTGAAGGCATGGTGGAAATAAAACGGGTCAGAATCGCATTTGATTTAAGGCATGGCGGGCGACAGCCCGTCATGCCTTAATGGTTTGGGGTTTGGGATATTCCCCTGTGCGCCGCCGAGTAGCGGAGGCTGGTCAGGGGATGTCGGCGAGGACTGTCTGAGCGCGAAGCGCGAGTTCCGCAGCCGCCTGACCAGTCGAGCAACGCAGGGAACCCGCGCAGCGGGCGGCAAACCGGGGGCGCCCTCTTTTGGTTACTTTTCTCGGCAAGACCGGAATTATGTAGCAACCGCACAAGCCTCCCGGCTGGAGCGCACCTACAATCGCACCTGTTCCAATTTGCAACAGGTGCATCATGGCTATCTCTCCCGTCATATCTGGTCTTGTGACCAAGCGCAGTGAGCTCGGACGACTACTTGCCGAGCGCCAGGAGGAAGTTCAGCAACTGCAAGCAGCCGTCGATAGTCTCGATAATGCAATCAAGCTGTTCGATCCTGATTTCGATCTGCGTCGTATCAAAGCCAAGGCGCGGTACACGGTCAATCCGTGGTTTGAGCATGGAGAGATTGGTCGGCTGGTGCTGGAAACGCTGAGGAAATCCGGCGAACCCCTCTCAACCCGACAGCTCGGCGAGTTGATCGTTGCGGAAAGAAAGCTGCGTATTGATGGCCCCAAGGAATGGGACTGGATGTTGAAAATGGTGCATGGTGCCGCCCAGCGGCTTGAGCGGAAAAAGCTCATCAAAATGCTCGGGCGCGTTAAGTGTGTCGGCAACGGCCCGATGATCTGGCAGATCGCCTAAGTCGCTAGCCGTTCCTGCTGTCGCTTGTTGCCCTGCCAGTAGCCACACCAGTCACGATTGGTCAGCGTGCGGGCGCACTTCTTCATGATGTCGGTGAATATCCGGCCATTCGCCCAGCGGCGCGTGTCTTCGCGGTAGGCAGCTTCATTGGCATAGTTGGCGAGGTACAGATTTCCGAACTTGTGGACTTGCCCATACTGCATCCGGCGGAAGCGGGCAAAATAGGATTCGGCCAGATTGTTCGTGGTGCCGTCATCGGCCTTGTATTCGATGCTGTGATTCACGCGACGGGTATTGAACTTGGCATGCAGCGGGTCGTAGGCATTCGATTCGTCGGCGCAGATCGTGGCACTGGGCTGGATATGCGCTGCGGCAAGCTTGCCCACGTCCTCCTGATTTTCGCCCTTCAACACAAAGGTCAGTGTCTTGCTAGCACCTGCATCCAGCTCCTGACGCTTCTGGCGCATGACGAACACGCACCGCTTGCTGGGTTTCTGGTGTTTCGCTAGGCGGCGGTCGATGCGATCCTTCTTCTTGTTCTTGGGTCGAATATGGCCGTTGACATAGGCTCCATCCATGTGGACTTCGCCCTCCAACATTCCCATCTCGCGTTGCTCCATCAGCGATTCACGAATCTTGTGGGCCAGCACGAAAGCTGTCTTGTACTGAACGCCAAGGTCTCGGCTTAACTGCAAAGCGGAAATGCCCTTTACTGCATTGGTGAAGATAGCGATGGCCGCGAGGTACACCTTCAGCGGCAGCTTGTGGAAGGCGAAGATCGTTCCGCTTGTGACGGAAAATGTGTGTTTGCAATCGCGGCAGCACCATTGCTTACGAGTGGCTTTAAAGTAGTGCTTTCCAATCACCCCGCACGCCGGACATGCCACTTCTTCGCCTTTGCCCCAACGCACCTCCCGAAACAAGGCAAATGCCTCATCATCAGTCAAGGCAAACACCTGACGAGCTGAAAGCGTCCTGGCTTGGGCTGATAAGAGAAAGTGCTGTGGCATCCTGAATTCGTTTCGTTAAGAAACAAATTCTGCCTATCTCGACTATTTCCCAAAGCGATATTTTTCAGAAAATCAGACTATTCAACGCACATCGTCCGTAACGGACAAGGTGGCGATTTATGACTCACTTCCTTCAAATAATCTTCCAAGATGAGAGACGTTCTAGCCTGAGCTGCAATTCCAACGCTGATCTAGAAAGCCCACCATGGTGTTGCCAAGAAGATTTCCAATATTGCACCCACAATACAGAGCGCAGTTCTGTCGCCAATAAGCTCCTACTCTTCGACCAAAGCTGACCTTGGATCTCTAGCCTGAATCGGGCAGCTAAGTGCCAGTTAGCCGCCATTCTGGAGTTGACCCATCCTCGTGTCATTTTAAGCTACCATGCACAAACAATCGGCGGTCTACTGAATACTTTGAACCGACACAGAGTTTCCTCCTTCCATGGCCAGATTCTTTCCAGCACTCGATGACGCGGAATTCTGCAGCAAAGGCGAATTCGCTCTCTTTCAGGAACTAGCGACACTCGACGATGGGTTTACCGTCATCCACTCACTACCTTGGCTGCGAGGTAGGACCAAGCGTGTGTACTCGCAGGAACTGCAGGATTACTTGCAGGTCTCCTTGGACAGGAAGCATCTGTCCGGCGAGGTGGACTTCGTGATCCTACATTCAAAGCTGGGCATGCTTTGCATCGAGACAAAATCGGGGTTGTACAAGCCATCGGGCATTCGATTTATCCACGAGCGTGACGGATACGAAATCGATCCCCTGAATCAGGTCAAGGACAACACCTTTGCCCTCGTCGAGATGCTAAAGTCGTGGCAGCTTAAGTGCCCGGTCGGCTACGCGGTTCACTTTCCAGACTTCGACCTCGAAAGCTCACAGATCGCCAGTGCGTACGTGCCACTTGACCGACCTATCCCCGACGGAATTCTGATCCTACAGAAACATCGTCGGGACATGTCCTCGCGCATCATGCAACTGATGGCGCACTGGAAGGCCGCACTGAACTACGGCAAACAGGATGACTTCAGCCTTGAGATCAATCGATTCCTCGACGCAGTCTGGCCACAAGAAATGCAGGTCGGGCATCTCGGACGTAAGATCGTCGCGGACGGCGAGTTATGGCTTCGACTCGACGACAAGCAAGCGAATCAGGTGGCTTTGTGCCTCGACACCGATAAAAGGCTGATAGCGGGGTTCTCGGGTAGCGGCAAGACGCTCATTGCGCGCTGTCTTGCCGAGCAATTTGCGGCACGAGGCCTTAAGGTGCTCTTCCTTCTGAAGAACCGCCAGATCACGCAGAAGGTGGCCGCTCAATTGAGCCATCTCGGCCAGGAGATCACCGTTCAGACCTTCCATTCCTACTGCGAATCCCAAGGCACGCGGAACAGGGGCGGCAGCTTCGGCGAGCCCAACTATGACGCGCATCATCTGGCACTGCATGGGAAGGTAGATCGACAGTACGAGATCCTGATCGTCGACGAGGCCCAGGCGCTTAACGAGGCCGATCATCTGGCGTTGCGCGACCATTTCGCCAATGCGCGCAAGTTCGTGTTCGCCGATGAACTCCAGGTACTTCCCGGTATCGAGAAGGGCAGTTCCTATCGTTTTCTGGAGGAAACCTACAGCGAGCAATTCTTTTATCTGGCGACGGTCTACCGGAATCCTGGAGGCATCACTCAGGTGATGACGGAGATGCGACCGCCACGACATGAGGTGAACTGCCCTCGCCCGACCTCCAAGGATGACTTGTTCAGAAGCATCAGCAGGGATGTCTCCACGAGTATCCAGGCCCTAACGGCGGAGCTCTCAAAGGCCGGTGTCATGACGCAGGACTTGATCGTACTCAGTCAGTTCTCCTTGTCGCTTGAGGGGGGCGATGCCTCGCGATCAACGATCTCGGCCTATCGTGGCATGGAGAAGCCCGTCGTCATCGTCGTTGCGGGCATCGAAATGGACGACACCACATTGGCCTGCGCACTTGGGCGGGCCACCACGCGCGCTTACATCATCGTACCTATCGAATTGCTCGCGTGCCTGAGCAGAGTGAAGTCGGATTTCCTGCGCAAGGGCTTGGAGAAGATCGATCTCTCAAGCGTGCTCGATCAGGATGCTTGTGATCCGGCCCCGCGATTCGTCGCCAACAAGGTACGGAAATTCGCAGGCGCAATCGGGAGGCATGAAATTTTCGGCGAAGAATTTTTCTACGCAAGCAAATGGAGACGATGGGTCTATGAAGGCGGAGCCCAGTGGACCAACCGAGGAGTTCAGCTTTGGGGCTGGTGGCTCTCGCTATCGACAAGCCTTCCCATCTCAGGGATCAACCCGGAGCGCAATGGACTGACTGATTGTTATCTCCAGCCTTGCGCAGAGTGCGACACTACGACACCGCATGACTGGCATAGTAGATGTTGTCTGACTTGCCAGGCATCGCCATTGGACGAAGCCCAGTCTTCCGAAATCGTCTTGCAGGCTGCCGAATTGGACGTTGTGCGATCGAGTGCGCGAGGGCAATCGCTAATCAAAGTGGCGGCATTGGTCGGCGAATTTCGTTTTCCGCGCTTCAATGACGATGTGCGTGGAATAACCAAAGTACCTGTCTTGGATCTCGCCACCACGATCGTCGAATTTCGGATGCGCCGCGAGGCGATAGTTGCCACAAAATCTCAGATAGAGCAATGGCTACGAGAAGTTTTGGTAGCCAACGAGTTAGATGATTCCATCGAGGCCCTTGCGGGCCGCACGATTAGCAGCCTCTGCGCGCAGAAGATACTGGTGAAGATCGACACTGGCCGATACCGTCTGACGGATCCTCAATAACCGTAAAAAACTAGGGGCCTGAGCCAGCCTGCCCAATCATAGGGCAGGATTGCCTACAGGAGATGGGAGGTGCTCAAGATGAACCGTCTGTAGTGGGGACAAAGTCATCATAGTCTGCTTCATGTAGCAAAGCGGTCGCACTTCTGGCCACCACGTAACGCCTGCATTGGCCGAGGAACAGACCTTCATATGGTTTGGACTCTCTGTAGGGAAGTGCCCCTTCGCGGCTATAGCGAAAAGGCGGTCATCCTTAGGTTCGCGTCTTCTTGTTTGAACTGGCCAGGTGAATACAAAGCTGTTTGAGTGTATTCAGCGCGAATTCCCGATCCTTCGGAGTCAACTCAGAAATCCATTCATTCAGAATGAGAGCCTGATCATCTGCTCTGGGAGAGGATGCGGCCACCAGTCGATAGAGAGGTAGCTTGAGTGCGTCGGCTAGCTTTTCCAAGCGTTGTAAGGAAGGGAGGTTGCTGCCTCGCTCGAATCGAGAGACGGTTTCCGTATCTACCCCAATGCGTTCAGCCAGTTCAGCTTGAGTCCAGCCGAGCTTTTTGCGGCGCTCAGCAATGTTGGTTCCAAGCGCTATTCCAAGTTTGTTGCTTTGATTCCCTTTGGCCGATGCCATAGTCCGACCCCATGAGTGCGACGTCAGATATGGTCGTGCTTCAACAAATAATGAAGAATGATATTATTTGTCGATAGTCAACAAATAACATTGGCTATAGGGCGGCCCATGATTGATTTCAGATCGGGGGCGGATGACAAGAATGACTATAGGGACGTTTGATGAAAAGCTATGTGATGTTGATTGCACTATTGATGAGCTTGACCTCGGAAACTGCATATCCAGCAGGATTATTTGATGTGCTTACGACAATATCCTCTGGCGGGAAATATACAAAAGCTGGAGAAGAAGGCCCGGATGGGACAAAGCAATCCAAAAGAGAAATCTATTCAGGAATACAGGATAAGCAGCTTATCGACTCATTCTATGTGCTTTCTGATGACGGAACGCGCTCAATGGTGGCTCCAAATTTACTGGATGCGGATAAAAATAATGCTGAAAAATATGAGGCCACTTTATGGCCGGATCAGTTAACGATCAGAAAACAACTTGGATTCTTTCGGGAGGTTGCTGATGCGAAGCGTGAATTGATGAATTACCCCACAGCTACTACAAATATGAAGCAGTTTGCCGAGAAATATACCAATTTGGCAAAGAGTAGAGGGAACCATGTCAAGGTATACAAGGAAGGCCTTGCCGGTCAGTTATTCTCAACCAGCAGCAACGATTATTTCAGGAACGACAAAACATTTATTGAATATTCTTCGTATGGAGATATTGTCTCTATACTGAATTTCTCCATATACCTTCAGCGAGCGGATACCAGCCGTGATTTGGTTCGCAATTCTATGGAATCGCCGAGCTATAACAATATTCGTGCAGATTTTTATTTCACTCCTGGCACGATAAACAAGCTCACGAGTAAATTGACTCCCGCTCAAATTGAAGAATGGTTGATAAAGCAGTTATAAATTCGCAGAGATCCATTGCGATATGTGAACCATCCCGCGAGATGTCATCAACGGGGATGCTGTAGAAATTCGCGAATGCCATTACTCTGACAAACGACCGACATTGCATACGCAATCATTCCCAGCCCTTTCTTGGCACAGTTGTAAATTGGAAAGTTATTTGCGACTCTGGGACGATCACGAAATATGCCCGCAGTATGCGGGCATTTAGTTTGGCCAAAAATTGGGCCTACAGGTCCCTGCTTAGATTTTCTACTGCTCAAAAGCTTGCCTAAGTCGATTATTTCCCGAAGCCAAATTTTGGCTAATCACTAACGTAGTCCTCTCTCATACTTATGCCGCCTGTCGCTTGTTCACGGAAGTTTGTTTTTCGGCCAAAGCGGCCTTAGCAGAAGTGTCCCCTTGTCGCATAGCGATCAACAATGGCTAGAATGTATGCGGCGGCGCACTTGGATATAACGACTTAGGTGTCATCGAAAACCACTATATGCAGTACTTGACAGCCCCGCAAACACTACCTATAGTTCATTGGCACTCGACAGGTTAGAGTGCTAACGCATATGGCGGACATCGTAAAAAAGCGGATCGCTACTTGCAACCCAGCAGCGCAGATGACTTTCAATGGTTCAACTCCAGGAGATTTACCATGGCAGGCAAAAATCAGCATGTTGTTCCCCACCAAGACGGATGGGCTGTTAAGGGTGCCGGAAATCAGCGGGCAACTTCCGTGCATGACACGCAGCAACAGGCCATCGATGCGGCGAGAGAGATCGCGCGCAATCAACAGTCCGAACTCGTCGTCCATCGCCCCGATGGCCGTATTCGTGACAAAGATAGCCACGGCAACGATCCCTTCCCGCCTAAAGGCTGAAGTGCCATGACGGACATCCCTACCTACCATGTGCTCGCTCTGTCAGGGGGCGGTTATCGCGGACTGTACACTGCCACGGTTCTCGCCGAACTCGAAACTGTGCTGGGCCGTCCTATCGCTTCGCACTTTGATCTGATTTGCGGCACATCGGCTGGAGGGATGCTGGCTTTGGGACTGGCCGCGGAAATTCCGGCCATCGAACTCAAGGCCCTGTTTGAAGAACATGGTAGCCGCATCTTTGGTTGTCGCAGTCTGCCGCGGCGGCTTCTGGGGTTCTGGCTGACTGCAAAACATGACTCAACAGGGCTGCGAGAAGTACTGACCGAACGCTTTCAAGGAACCACGATGGGTGACCTTAAGCATCGTGTCCTCGTGCCGGCAGTCAACTACTCGACGGGGCGCGGGCAGTTCTTCAAGACGCCTCACCATCCTTCCTTTGAGCTGGACCACCGCATGACGGTCGTTGATGTGGCGTTGGCGACCGCAGCCGCGCCCATCTACTTTCCTTTGGCGCGCAACGACCGCGGTGTCTTCGCAGATGGGGGACTCGTGGGAAATGCCCCTGGTCTGTTCGGATTGCACGAAGTAAAGACGTTCCTGGCACCGAATCAAGATGCCCTGATTCGGGTTCTCGCAATCGGCACGATGACAATTGGTGCAACCGTCCGTGGTGGTGCCAGCCTTGACCGTGGGTTCGGCAAATGGCGAGGGGGGCTTTTCGATCTGGTGATTTCCGCCCAGGAGTCGTCTGTAGACTACATGCTGCGGCAGTCGCTGGGGAACAACTACTTCCAGATTGATGACAAGGCGACACCCGATCAGAGCAAGGACGTAAAGGAACTGGATCGGGTTTCCATCGGAGCCACCAATACGCTCAAGGATCGAGGCAATCACGCTGCACAGCGAGCGCTTGGCGATCCTCATTTCCAACCGTTTCGAGCGCACCAGGCCGGCACCCCCATCTTCTATCACGGCCCCAACAAGAATGTTCCGGAGGCTGCATGCTGAACCTGAGCTCGCTTTTCTTTACTACTGCTGATGGCGAATCGTGCATGCACGACAAGTTGGATCTGAGGCCAGAGCAACGCGCTTGGATCGCCAGTGCACGCACTGATGTCAGGGATTGCCTCCGCACAGGAATCCCCCGCGTGCTGAAAGCGAACGGCTTCACCGAAGTCGTGCCACAGCCGCGTTTCTTCACTCAAGGTTCGTGGGCATACAAGACGCTGAACTCGCCAGCTCAACATCCGCAGCAGGCAGACGTGGATGACGGTTGTTATCTGCCAATGAGTTTTGTGGCGCAGACGAAGCGCCCAAGCACCGCAACAACGGTGTTCTTTGCCGCTGCTGAAGAAGCCTTGAAACCGCTGGTCGAGGCAAGGCAGTGGAAGGTTGTCACTGACAAACCAACTTGCATTCGTATTGTCATTTCAGCGTATGCCCATATTGACATCCCGCTGTACGCGATCCCTGACGAAGAATTTATAAGTCTGGCAGAAGCCTCAATGAGGCGATATGGCTTTGAATCGGTGAGGGACGCGGTGATTAAATCGGAGAGGGATGCCTGGACAGCATTGCCTCGCGACAAGGTGCTGCTTGCCCATCGTGAGTGCAACTGGATGCCATCGGACCCTAGGCCCGTTAAAGACTGGTTTCTAGGCGAAGTGGAGGCCAAGGGAGAGCAGCTCCGCCGCGTAGTTCGTTACTTGAAGGCGTTCCGCGATTGGAGGTGGTCCAGTGGAGGCCCCGCCTCGATCTTGTTGATGGCTGCCGCTGCCCCGCTTTTTGAGAAACGTGATAGGCGTGATGATCTCGCCCTGCTGGATGTCGTCGCGGCACTGCCAGCCAGATTGCGTGGGGGTGTGAACAACCCCGTGGATGAGTCCGAATCGCTCACGGAGCGACTGGGCCAAGCTGGAGTCGAAGAGGCAGCGAAGGCATTCGGAGAATTTGAGAAAGTACTTCGTGGAGCAACCAGCGCCGGTAGTGCTTCACAAGCCTGTATCTGGATGCAAGGGGAGTTCGGCCCGCGCTTTCCAAACGAGCCAGATCGTGTCAAGGAGGTATCCGTTGCCGCCACCATTGCTGCAGCTCCTGCAACAGCCGGCCCGAGCGAACTTGTTGGGCGATCAAAGGCTGGATGAGCAGCACCGCAAAGGCTGCAGATGTGATCGATGCCTTCAAGCAGCAAGGCTTCACGTTTGTTGGCAAAACGGATGAGGGCTGGTTCAGACTGCACGGCCAGTTGAGGCCCCCCCAAGTGGCCAAGGGCTATCTATGTGAAGTTCAGATCGACTCAACATTCTTCGATTTGCCTCGCATTTTGTTGCTTGAGATTCCTCCTGAGCTACCCGTTACGGTTCCACATCTTGGTGTGGGAGGAGAACTTTGCTATCTCGCCAAGGGGACGGTCGTTCTGGATATTTACGATCCTGTCGGACAGTCGCTTGCGTGTTTGCAACGCGCAGCCAAAGTGCTTGGGCAGATTATGAGCGGGGAGATGATTGAAGATCTTGCTGAGGAATTCTTCGCCTATTGGGATGGCTTGCCTTGCTTCGTGGACATACAGGGCCAAGGCTTGGGCCAACAAAACTGCATAGTCGCGCAGACCCAAGGTGATTATTGGTGGTTCATCACCGACAACGAAGATCGAACAACGAAGAAGCTGAAGTCACTCGGCCTCCAAGTCACTGATAAAACGGTGCTGACTTACCGGATCAAGACCAGCGCTCAACCTCGCCCATTAACCAGTCATTGGCCGCCTGAAACCGTTGGGGATATCTTGTCGTGGCAAAGCACGCTTGACCCCCGGTGTCGGCGCAAGATTCATGATCGTATCAAGGAGGGGGAGAGGAAGAAGGCCAATGGCGCTCTGATTATCATCGAGTCTCCTCTGATGCCCTATGGCTTTGTGGTTTTATATGACCGCCAAACTCCTGCCAAAAAGAACAAGTTCGCAGACCGCAGGGATTCAAGTTATGGATTAAAGATACTTCCAGTCTCGGTGGTCAAAATTGACGATCGGTACCTTGCCCAGCGGAACATGCCTGAGTTGAAGACGCTAGCGGGAAAGAACTTGGCCGTTGTTGGATGCGGAACGATCGGCGGATATCTGTCAGATATGTTGGTCAAGGCTGGGGCGGGGACATGTGGCGGAAAACTAACGCTGGTGGATTTCGACCGACTTCTCCCGCAAAACATCGGGCGTCATCGCTTGGGATTTCCGGACGTATTGTTAAACAAAGCCGTGGCTATGGCGAAGGAGCTCAAGCGCCAAGCACCAGGAGCCGAGATTCGTGCACTCCCTGTAGATGTCAGGCTGGCCCAATTGGGTGAACTGGATATCCTTATAGATGCCACAGGGGAAGAGTCTCTCGGGCATTGGCTGTGCAACCACTATCCCCATCCCATTCCCATGCTTTCGGTCTGGATCGAGGGGCCAGGAACGGCAGTCCGCGCGCTCATGAGAACCAATGCATCTGGAGCGTGCTACCGATGTCTTTGGCATAGCAACAGAAGAGGAGAGCTTCGCTCCACTCTTGCCCCCCTTCCTGAGATCCTGGCAGGCCATGGATGCGAGGGACTATATGTGCCATTCCCTGCATCAGTGTCGGTGCATGCTGCCAGCTTGGGGGCTGAAATGGCACTTGATTGGGCTAACGGTATTTATTCCCCTGCATTACGAACTAGGCTGATCGACCGGACGCAACAGCTTGCAACACCTGATTGCGATCCGCAACTGGACCAGGAGTGCCCTATATGCAATTCCTGAATTCCTGGGCGACCGGTGACAGGAGAACACTACTGCATCTTTCGACGGCCACACTGGAAACGTTCTGTCAGTATATTCAGAACAGTGATGATGCTTGCGAAGCAGGTGGGCTTTTGCTCGGCTCAGTTCATGGAGCTCATATGCTCATTGAGCAAGCGACCGTTCCTACGGCATGGGACAAACGGTTCCGCTATTTGTTCGAGCGGGTCCCGTTTGGTCATGAGGCCATCGCCCTCTCTCGATGGGCGGCGAGTCAGGGAACAGTCCGCTATCTGGGTGAATGGCATACCCATCCAGAAGATTATCCTCATCCTTCGAGTCTCGATAGAACGGAATGGCAGCGTTTATCGGCGGGGCGACGGGACAAGCGACCATTACTTGCAATTATCGTCGGACGGAAGTCGCTGTATGTCGAGTTGGTGTCGAGTTCTGGCGACGGCAGCTCGTTCCTCCCTGTTGAATAGCAGCCAGTTAACCCGAAGTACTTAAGTTTAGGCCATGGCAAATCTGCGGATCGACAAATTGGAGGCTATTGCTTCCTACGCCTCGCTTCCGCCCGCTTGCCATGCCAAGTAGGCACGCATAGCGCATTCCTTGGACGGAGATGATAGCTCTGCACTCAGCCCGATTAGCCACCGAAACCGTACGTCAAATAGGACAGACTCCATAAACTTCTGACGCTCTTCATCAGTTGGCAACCCGGCAAGTTCGGCACCAAGGCGGATCGCTGTCCGTTCTGCCGCGGATAAGCAAAGCCAGATGTGCGCCCTGCCAGAGGACAGCCGATCTTCAAGACGGTTGCGTTTTGCACGCAAAGGATCATCACTGGCAATTAGCCTTTCTGGATCCATCCCGGCGGGGAACTTTACTGATAACGATGCTTTTAGTGCCTCTTGGTCACGCAGTGCATAGGCATCCTCTGCAGAATAAGTCCCCGTGACTAGATTTTCGAGTTCACCCAGCGGGACTGTGAGCGACGTTCCGAAAATCTTATTGCTGCCGGAAAGAAGTTGTTCTAGCCCATCGCCATTTGATGGATATTCATCAAACAATGAGCGCCAACGAGCTATAGCCAAGCCATCGACTTGGATTCCATCCATTGAGTCAACGGCATTGAGTTGGGCTTCCCCAGCTTGGGCCAGTCTGTATTGCAGACCATCCCGCGCGATCCATCTGGCCTCCTCCAACTCTTCGATGATGCTACCTAGTCGGCCCGGAGATACGATGCGGAGCGCACTTGCCCAATCAATTAAAGCGGCGACATCAGTCCCCCTGCCGCTTCTGGGTACGAACTCAATCTCAACGGACTGAATAGTCATGGCCTCATCATTCGGTACGCTCAGACCTCCCGCAGGGAATAGAGGAACATCTATTCTGTGCTCATCAAGTTCTGGCAACACGGCCTCGATCAATTTGTCACTCGTGGATAATGTACGTATTCCGAGAGTCTGGGTTCCAGCTTGATAACGGCAAATACATTCTTCGGCCATTTGCGGTGATTTAAGATGAGCCAGCGTGTTGGCCCATATAAGAGCGTAAGCCTTGGCAGAGTCTGATTGATATTCACCTTCAACCTGCTCGGGCAATCTGAGTGGTAAAAGTGGCGTAATCATTGGATGGGCGTGCATGGCAACTCCTTCAATCAAGGGCGCGTTCGAGCATGAATTCGATCATCGCCTCGCAGTTTGGGAACTCCTCCCAATCCGACATGCCATTTAGTTCAACAGCAAGGTAGCGCCCAGTAAGAATTTGCAGCACGAACGCAGAATCATCACGCAGACCAAAGTACAGGAAGTCTTCCGAGACGTTCTCACGTAAATCCTGATTGGCTGTCAAAATTGACTCATGAAATTTCCAATGTGGAGCACATGGCCATATCGTAAGACCATTCTCCAGAATTCCATCGGACAAAAGGAGAAGGCGGCGATAGGCTTCCGGAAGCGGGTGTTGGAAATTGCGCGCGAATGCAGTCGCGGCGGCCTCAACTATCTCTGGAGGGGCACCGTTCGGATTGAACATTTCATATTTGGCGCGGTTTTCCTGAATGGATCTCACGAGGGAATCAATGCTCATCGAACATCTCCAAGAATTTTACATACCCAACGGATTGGGATACGTAGTTCATCGAAGGATTGGGATAGACCAAGGTATCTTTCGGTGGGACTGGCAGTGCTATTTCTGCAGTTTCGCCATAAGCCAGGAGTCGGATGCGTAGTTCTGCTGGATTGTAATATCCATGCAACGCACGATGTTCAATGTCATTACGTATGATGATGAAGTTGTCGCGACTATTGGTTCCTCCGTCATCTAATGGGATGCGGTGATGAACTTGGTAGCCTTCCGGCACCTTCCCATCTTTGGTCATCCGGTCAACTTCCTTGGAGGCAATTCCCGCCGCAATCAATTCTGTTCGACGGTGTGTGCCAATCTCTTTTAACCACTCAGCTCGCTCTTTCCGATCAAACTCCGCACGGAGCGCTTTGTAGTGATCGCGGTCTGAGCGTCGTGTATAGCTGATTCGCTCATATTGGAAACCTGCCAACTCGCGCGCACCGGTGTGGTGATAAGTTGTGATACTTCCACTTGCATTACCAAGAGTTGTTTGCCGCTCAAACAATTTGCCGTTTACCCTATCTAAAAACTCTGCATCATGACGTCTGTCTTTGAGTGCAATCCGTACAATCTCCTTAATCAACTCTCGGCCGGAAGGTGGTTGAGCCTTAAGGTCTTCGCGATAGTCGCGCACATCATCTTCCGAGAGATACCCTGCGGCAAGAAGTGCCTGAATGGTTTCTGGCGAAACGTAACTCCCACCTGTACGAGGATAGCTAGTCACGCCATTCATGATTTCACTCCAGATGATGCTGTTTTGTCTTCATCGCACCCGACTCCATAGGCTGTCGGTGCAGAATGTCCGAGATAGAGCGCATTTAGCGCTTCGGTTGTTCTCTTCGGCATCCATCTATAGCGTTTATACGCGGCAATGATGGTCTGCGATGTTGTAGATGCCGGATATCTAGGCAACATTATTTGCCGGCAAACACGCCCAGCAGATGGCGTATCCGCGCCAACTGAGGTTGCATTTGCCACTTCCCGTGCCTCAATGACATTTAAATATCGTGCGGGTAAGTTGGCTTGCTTATCAAGCAGGTAGCCGGAAAATGACGCTCCGCCAACATTGCCGTTAACTTTTACCCGCCAATAGCCCGGCTCTCGCTGCCTTTCAGCAATTTCTCTAAGCAACGCAATCTGCGGTCGAGATGCCTGAACACCGGCCTTAGCAAGGTGTTGATGCAATTCCCGCTCGAAGAGTGAGCGAAGAATATTGGCGCGTACTCGCCGTGCGTCAATGCCTGACAAGGCCAATTCTCTAGCTTTTCGAATATCACCTGGGGTAAGAGAATAAAATCTCATGCGACGGATGCGCTCAGGACTTATAACTCCTTGGGCACGAAGAATCTCTTGCACATGCCATGCTATTTCTTCGCCGTCATCATCATCATCGGTAGCCAAGTAAAACGCATCAATTTGCCGGAGGTCTGAGGACACCTCTTGAAGAGACTTTACTGTCGACTCACCGTTCTCAATGACTTCGGCTTGCAACTTGCCATCGGCTAAAACGATGCGCCGGAAGTGTCCTCCGGTAGCTATCACCTGAGCCGACAATCCCAAGGCCTCACTTATGCGACCCGCCTTGCCAGGCGCCTCGATGATCACGACTTCCCGCGGATAGAGGCGTCTGCCAGCTTCATTCATGTAAGCAACCAAGACAGCAAGCGGCTCTTCGTTGGAAGTATGG
This sequence comes from Gallionella sp., assembly GCA_035654695.1. Classification (GTDB taxonomy): domain Bacteria; phylum Pseudomonadota; class Gammaproteobacteria; order Burkholderiales; family Gallionellaceae; genus Gallionella. The sequence goes on from DASRWG010000058.1 coordinate 91,197, forward strand.
CGTGCCGAATATGCTGCTTTGGCATCCATTACGGGTTGCAAAACATTGGGGGCCGCAAACAGGATAAAGCAGTCTTTTGCACGACTGACTGCGACGTTCAGCAGGTTTGGTCCATCACGGTTAACGAAGAACCTCCCCTCATCTTGAGTTAATGAAAACGCAATGATCGGTTTCTCCGCTCCTTGCAAGGCATGTACGGTATTGATGATCATCGCCTTAGCCTCTTCGTCACCAAGTAACTCGGCAACTGCCTTTTTGAGCGCAAGTGCTTGGGCGCTGAAAGGAGCAATCAATGCAACGGCATCTGATATTCGCGCAACGCCATAATGTTCAATGATTCGCTGGCCATCGTGTTCAATCCAGCGAACGATCTCTTTAATTTGGTCAACGTTGATCCACGAGCCTCCTTGTTTTTGAGCCGATACGTTTCTCTTGACAGCCACCCATGCCATCGGGGGATAAAGAAAGTCGCGTTGCCCATTGGGCGGGCGCTCAATACGAAGAGGCGCCAGCCCATCACGATAAATAAGACGACGGCAATATTCGATTATTTCGGCACGACAGCGGTAGTGGGCAACGAGTCCAATTCCTGGCCCAAGTCTTCCTGGTTCCTTATCGACCAAGGAGGTATGGTGTTGGGCAACTTTCATAATTGAGCCGGCGGACACGCAAAATTCCTCTGGCAACTCGGCAATCTCAAGATCGCGCCTCAGTCTGGCATCGGCCTCTTTTCCTACGTTCCAAATCGGCTTTAGTTGATAGATGTCTCCAACGACAATAGCCCGCTTGGCAAATGCGAAACTCGCCCCCCCAATTTCTGGGGATGCCTGCCCCGCCTCATCGAAGATCAGAAGATCTGCAAATTCGAATTCATCCAGAATTCCAGGGAGCGTATAAACCGTAGCAACAATAACCGGAGCAAGCATCGCTGCACGCTGAAGAGCCAGACGCATATCACCGACATCCTTTGGTGCGGGAGTATCAGCAAGCCAGCGGGCTTCCCAATAACGGGCCGCCATATGGAAGTGGATGAACCGAAAAGCTTTGTCTAACGCTTCTTCGAATTGAAGATGAAGTTGATGATCTGATGGGAATCCAGATTCCGCCCACTCAACCATGCTTTGCTGTAGCGCATTGCCATCATTTCCCAATCCGACGGCAAGTTTATCCAGGAGTGAGTGCCACTCTAGCCAGTGTCCGAGCTTCGTTCTGGCGGATTCTGCTTTCTCCTCTTCAATACGAATCTGACTTTTTGTTTCTGAAAGCATTTTGGCGACAAGAGCATGCTGTCGCTCAGCCACTTCTAAAGTATCTTTGCGATAAACAGATACCGTAGGATCAAGCGAAGCCATTTGCCGGGCGGCTGTGCTCTCAAGTACTTGCGCCTGCTCCCCTGCTTTATCTCCAAAGAAAAAACTCCAGATTCGGTATCTCCATCTTTCCTGCTTATTTCGAAGGTTGATGGATTCGCGCAGCGTCAGTCGAATGTCATTCCATTTCCGGAGAGCACCAATAAGTTGTTCACTCTCTTGGAGCCAATGATTCTGCGCGTCGGTATGTAGAGCGATAGTCTGATGCCATTTAGTCATTGACTGCCGGCATCCCTCGTTCCGAATTGGATACTCAATGCACTGCTGAAACAATATCTGCATTCCATGCATGCGGCCAACAGAATATACGAGTGAACGATGAATCATTTGCGCCGCGGCATCTGCTGATCCCACTTTTTGCTGCAAGCCAAAAACCTGCCGATGTAGATCCAGATAAGTATCTAACATCCAATTACGTTGCTGTTCAACAACCGACGAAAACTTTCTAGCCGCTATCGTCATGTTCAGCCGAAAAGGCTGCCCATCTTTCCCTCCGTCACGCTTAAGTACCATGAATCCTTCTAGGTCCGCATCCGATTTAGAGGCAGCCGGGTAGAACCATCCGTATGAAGGAAGGTGAGGCAACCAGCGGCTTGACCAATCTGGGAGCATTTCAGGGCCAGCAATTCCAGCAAAGGATTCGATGATGTTGGTGACCGCCTTGTTGGTAGCTGCGGTCGCAAGAATCATCAAAGGAGTCTTCCCCTGTAACGCAGCCTGAACGTACTCTGTTCCTATGACAGCTCGGAGAAAACTGGTTTTTCCTGTGCCAGGCGGGCCGTTTACCGCAAGCAATTCGCCATGCCCAACCTGTGTCATTGCTGTGGCTGCAATACGTTGGCTGCGCTCAAGTGAAAAACCCTCGCGTTTCGCCTTCTTTGCATCAAAGGTATCAATGTGTCCTAATAAAACATTTGATGCCTGAAGTGTTGCTGCCAAATCCTGCGTTCTTGGAGTTTTCTGTTTGTCACATACAGCAGCAAGAAGAGGCGGCGATTTCGTGATCGCACGCTGATAAGTATCCGCAATCCTCTTCGATGCTCCGCCAGTATCCCACTTGACGATTTTCCAGACTGTATCTCGCTTTCCAATTATGGGAGCGAGATTCGGAAGCGAATTGGAGGTGCCGGTGATCGCCTGAACAAAACTTTCGACATAGCCCCAATAGTCCGGCCATGACACATCTTTCGCAGGTGGATTGTTGCTGAAGAACTCATCGCAGTCTGGCATGCTGCCAAAATAAGCATCTTTTGTTGCATCAGGATCTGGCGGTTCCAGCCACTCTCGATTAAAAAATGGGGCTACGCCTTGAGGTGGTGGAATGAGATCTCCTGATTGCCGTTCGTACGCGAGCGGAATTCCTAACAGTACCGTAGCATTTCCATTCTTATTTGCGATATAAGCAATTAAAAGAGCAACGGGCTCCTCAGGGAATGAAGTTCTTGGAGGCTCAAAATCTGCCTTTAACTTTGGGAGGCCCGCTGCCAGCTTTTCTGGCATCAACCGTGAGGTAATAGCTGGTTCGGATTCCGAGGCCAACGCATTGAGATTTCGGTACAGCAGCGCCCGATTCCAATACTGGAGCATTTTGTCGGATGATGGGATAGAAAATGCCTTTGGCAATTCCTGCAGCCAAGTGCGAATTGGCAATATTTCTTCCGAATCTGGAGCCGAGATCTCTACAACAGTTGCCAACTTCTGTAGGCTCGACGCGATCTTAGACTTGGATTGTTTTTCGCTTATCTTCCCGTGAAGATTGACATCTTCATTCTCAGTCAGAACGTGGAGGGCAATCGTTATCCACGATCCTGTTGAAGACGTACTATCAAGAACAATTTTTGGAGGTCGAAGACCAGAATTTTTGGTAATACCATCAATGTACCGGAGTTGACCTGGGCTTGCGGCTGATTGAGCCATTGGTGTTTGCCTCTTTTTTCAAGTTTGAGCATCTTAAGTCATAAATAAACAAAAAAAGCCAACCCGAAGGTTGGCTTAAGATTGCTTTGATATTTTATGCAGCAGCTTTATGCGGCGGCTGCCCCCAAATTGCTTGTTGCGCTGAAATTTTCGAGGGCCACTTCAGCTGCTGAATGTTGAAGTGCTGGAACTCTGGTTCTGTCCATTGATTCGATTTAGTTCCACAAACGATGACTTCTGTTGTAGCAGTCCCAATACAGTAATCGTCGTAGCACAGGACCCCATCGAAATGCACTATCTCATATTCAGTACCATCCTCGACTGATTCCAAAATGTCGCCGACATCAGCTCCAAGTGGAAGGCCTTGAGGTTGGATCAGTTCAAATAATCCATTAGCGCAGGACAGCAGATTAACTCGTTGCTTTATCTGTATCTCCCACGCCAATAGCTGTATTAACAAGGTTCGTTCATATCCGTCGATGTAAATCCGCTCGACTTGTTGTTCCTGTAATTGGTTAAGCAAAGTAGCTGCTGCGTCATTGCCTCTGCAATTAGTTACTTTCCTCATGCATAGCGGCCATGAGTAATGGCTACTGGCATATTCAGAAAGCAATATTTGCAACAATTCGCGTGTCGCGATGTTGATTGCAATTTTCATGGTTATCTCCTTTGTTAAGAAAATGGAGACAACCATTCTCCAGTGGGGAGTGGTGTCCCCAAAGGGTTTTTACGAAAACAAGCCCACTTCAGCAGGTGATGTACAGGCCTGTTTTTATTGGTTTTGTGCGATTGCTACATAATTCCGGGCAAGACGAGAAAAGTAACTTGCTGTCGGGCAACCCCCGACGGTTTTCGTTGAGTGCCGACTAAATCCGTTCATGCTTCGATACGGCCTTCGGCCTACTCAGCACGAACGGATTTAACTCGCTAATCAGTTCCCCACTTCTTCATCAACTCCTGCTCGACCCCCAGATGATCCATCACCCTCGCCACCACAAAATCCACGATGTCCTGCACGCTCTGCGGATGGTGATAGAACCCCGGATTCGGCGGCATGATGACCGCGCCCGCATGCGACAGCTTCAGCATGTTCTCCAGATGGATCGCGGAGAAGGGCATCTCCCGCGGTACTAATATCAGCGTGCGTTTTTCCTTCAGCATCACATCCGCCGCGCGGCAGATCAGGTCGTCGCTGATGCCGCCGGCGATCTTGCCCAGCGTGCCCATGGTGCAGGGGCAGACCACCATCGCGTCGCCGGGGTTGGAGCCGGAGGCCATGGGGGCGTACCAGTCCTGGATGCCGAATATTTTCAGTTCGCCGCTGAAGTCGCCGAAGCGTTCCCTGAACATCTGCTCCGAGTCCTGCGGGCGGCTGGGGAGGGTGAGGTCCAGTTCCTGTTTGGCGACGATCTGCGCGGCTTGTGAGTAGACGAGGTGCACGCGCTGTCCGCTGGCGAGCAGGCATTCGAGCAGGCGCATGCCGTAGGGCAGGCCGGAGGCGCCGGTGAAGGCGAGGGTGATGGTTTTCATATGTCGTCGGATCGTGGCGCCGCTTCCGCGGCGGGCGGGGCTTGCGGCGTATTATCCACGAATCCGGCAGTGCGGGGATTGCGCGGCGGTGGTCGGTCGCCGCGCGGGGTTGGGGTTAATGGATCGAGTAGCTGGTGTAGCGGATGCTGCAAAAGTTCAGCAGGTCTCCGAGGGCTTCTTCGGCTGCCCCCATCGAGGGGAAGACACCAAGCAGCTTCGACTCGTTGTCGTAAAGTCCCCGCAATGTCTGCGGGTCTTTGGTAAGGAATACTTTGAGCATGATGTTTCTCCTTTCAAGTGCTATATCGGCGATGCCCGCCCAACCTTGAGGGGAAGTTTTTTTCGGGCTGTCGAAAGCCGCGGTTGCTGCGGGGCGGGCGGGTGGATTCGACCTGCGGCAGCGGGCGAAAACCGGTAAAATGCGCGACTTCGAAATTGCTGGCCTCATACCGATGCTCACATTCCAACAAATCATCCTGACCCTGCAAAACTATTGGGACAAGCAGGGCTGCACGCTGCTGCAACCGTACGACATGGAAGTCGGCGCGGGTACTTCGCACACCGCGACCTTTTTGCGCGCGCTCGGGCCCGAGCCGTGGAAGGCCGCCTACGTGCAGCCTTCGCGCCGCCCCAAGGACGGGCGTTACGGCGAGAACCCGAACCGCTTGCAGCACTACTACCAGTTCCAGGTGGTGCTCAAGCCCGCGCCGGCGAACATCCTCGACCTGTATCTTGGCTCGCTGGAGGCGCTGGGCTTCGACCTCAAGCAGAACGACATCCGCTTCGTCGAGGACGACTGGGAGAACCCGACGCTGGGCGCGTGGGGGCTGGGCTGGGAGGTCTGGCTGAACGGTATGGAAGTGACGCAGTTCACCTATTTCCAGCAGGTCGGCGGCATCGACTGCAAGCCGATCACCGGCGAGATCACCTACGGCCTGGAACGCCTCGCGATGTATCTGCAGGGCGTGGAGAACGTGTACGACCTGACCTATTCGCCGGGCGTGAGCTACGGCGACGTGTTCCACCAGAACGAGGTCGAGCAGTCCACTTACAACTTCGAGCATTCCGACGCCGACTTCCTGTTCACCGCGTTCGGTGCGCACGAGAAGCAGGCCAAGCACCTGATGGAACAGCAGCTCGCGTTGCCGGCCTACGAACAAGTGTTGAAGGCCGCGCACAGCTTCAACCTGCTGGATGCGCGCGGCGCGATCTCGGTGACCGAGCGCGCGGCTTACATTGGTCGCATCCGCAACCTCGCGCGCAGCGTCGCGCAGAGCTATTACGACAGCCGCGCCCGCTTGGGCTTCCCGATGGCGCCGAAGGAATGGGCGGACGAAGTGTTGGCACAAATTGAAAAGAAGGCGGCAGCATGAGTACGAAGAATTTGTTGGTCGAGTTGTTTGTCGAGGAGTTCCCGCCCAAGTCGCTGAAGAAGCTGGGCGAGAGTTTCGCCGAGACTCTGTCCGCGAGCCTGAAGGCGCAGGGGTTGGCGGCTGCCGATGCTGCGGTGGTGTCCTATGCGTCACCGCGCCGTCTTGCGGTGCATGTCGCGAATGTCACGGCACAGGCTGCGGACAAGCCGGTATCGCAGAAGCTGATGCCGGTCAGCGTGGGGCTGGATGCGGAAGGCAATGCGACGCCCGCGCTGTTGAAGCGCCTCGCCGCACTGGGTGCGGACGCGTCGGCGGTGCCGCAGTTGAAGCGCGCGCAGGACGGCAAGAACGAAGCGCTGTTCTACGACAGCGTCGCGAAGGGCGCGTTGCTGGCAGACGGATTGCAGAAGGCGCTGGAAGACGCGCTCGCGAAACTGCCCATCGCCAAGGTGATGACTTACCAGTTGGCCGACGGCTGGAGCAGCGTCAACTTCGTGCGCCCGGCGCACGGGCTGGTCGCGCTGCACGGTGCGGACATCGTGCCTGTCTCCACGCTGGGCCTGAAAGCCGGACGCGAGACGCATGGCCACCGCTTCGAAGCGGCCAAAGCGACGGTGTCGTTGAAGGATGCCGACAGCTACGCGCAGCAACTGGAAAGCGAAGGCGCGGTCGTGGCGAGTTTCGCCGCGCGCCGTGCCGAGATCGTGCGCCAGTTGACGGCAGCCGCCGCGAAGGAAGGCCTGAAGCCCATCGAGGACGATGCGCTGCTGGACGAAGTGACCGCGCTGGTCGAGCGTCCTAACGTGCTGCTCGGCCAGTTCGAGACCGAGTTCCTCGCGGTGCCGCAGGAATGCCTGATCCTGACGATGAAGGCGAACCAGAAATATTTCCCGCTGCTGGATGCGAACGGCCGTCTGACCAACAAGTTCCTGATCGTGTCGAACATCCGTCCTGCGGATGCGAGTCTCGTGATCGGCGGCAATGAGCGCGTGGTGCGCCCGCGCTTGGCCGATGCGAAATTCTTCTTCGACCAGGATCGCAAGAAGCCGCTGGACGCGCGCGTTCTTGGCCTGTCCAAAGTCGTGTACCACAACAAGCTCGGCACGCAGGGCGAGCGCGTGCAGCGCGTGCAGGCGATCGCGCGCGCGATCGGTGCGCAGCTCGGCGGCGACGCGCTGGCGGCGCAGGCCGATCAGGCCGCGCTGCTGGCCAAGGCCGATCTGCTGACCGATATGGTCGGCGAGTTCCCGGAACTGCAGGGCATCATGGGCCGCTATTACGCGCAGCATGACGGCCTGTCCGACGACATCGCTTTCGCCATCGAGGACCACTACAAGCCGCGCTTTGCCGGCGACGAACTGCCGCGCAACATGGCGGGTACTTGCGTCGCGCTGGCGGACAAGCTGGAGACGCTGGTCGGCATGTTCGGCATCGGCCAGATCCCGACCGGCGACAAGGACCCGTTCGCGCTGCGCCGTCATGCGCTGGGCGTGATCCGGATGTTGGTCGAGAAGAAACTGCCTCTTAGCCTGTTCGATCTGGTTAAGGCCGCGTTCGCCGGCTTCCCGAACAGCCTGCTGGCCGATGCGCATGCCGAGGTCGAGACCTTCGTGTTCGAGCGTCTCGGCGGCGTGATGCGCGAAGAAGGCTATACGACCAACGAAGTCGAGGCCGTGTTGTGCATGCGCCCGATGCAGTTCCATCTGGTGCCGAAACAACTCGAAGCTGTGCGCGCCTTCGCTGCGTTGTCCGAGGCTGCCGCGCTCGCCGCCGCGAACAAGCGCGTCGGCAACATCCTGAAGAAGGTCGAAGGCGCGGTCGGCGACAAGGTCGATGCCGCGCTGCTGCCGGAAGCCGCCGAGCAGGCGCTGTATCAGGCGTTGGGCGCAATCGTACCCAAAGCCGATGCCGCGTTCGCTACGGGCGATTACACCGGTTCGCTGCAGGCGCTGGCCGCATTGCGCGTGCCGGTCGACGCGTTCTTCGACAACGTGATGGTGAACGCCGAGGACGAGAAGCTGCGCGCGAACCGTCTGGCGCTGCTGGCGCAATTGCATGCCGCGATGAACCGCGTCGCGGACATCTCCAAGCTGGCGGCCTGACCATTGTGAAACGGGAAACGGGAAAAGAGATGCCCTCCCGGCGCTACGCGCCACCCTCCCTGCCGGGAGGGTTCCGTTTCCCGTTTCCCGTTTCCCATTTCCCGGAGCTCATATGAATCTCGTCATCCTCGATCGCGACGGCGTCATCAACTTCGACTCCGACCAGTTCATCAAGAACCCGGAGGAATGGAAGCCCATCCCCGGAAGTCTGGAGGCGATCGCGCGGCTGAACCAGGCCGACTATCGCGTGGTCGTCGCGACCAACCAGTCGGGCATCGGGCGCGGGCTGTTCGACATGGCGATGCTGAACGCCATCCACGACAAGATGCACAAGGCCTGCGCGCTGGTCGGCGCGCGCATCGACGCGGTGTTCTTCTGCCCGCACACCAGCGAGCACCAGTGCAATTGCCGCAAGCCCAAGAGCGGCATGCTGGAAGAGATCGCGGCGCGTTACTGTATCGGCCTCGAAGGCGTGCCGGTTGTCGGTGATTCGCTGCGCGACTTGCAGTGCGGTGCGGCAGTTGGCGCGCAGCCGTATCTGGTGTTGACCGGCAAGGGCGAGAAGACGCAGGCGGCGGGCCATCTTCCGGAAGGAACCATCGTGCTGCCCGATCTCGCGGCGGTGGCGGTGGAGCTGGTGAAATGACCGCGATTCGTTCGCTGATCTTCCTGCTGCTGCAACTGATACTCACGCCGATCTTCTCGACGCTGGCGATATTCACGTTTCCGTTCTCTCCGCTGACGCGTTACCGGCTGATCTCGTCGTATGCGCGCACGATGATCTGGCTGTTGCGCGTCGTGTGCGGCATTCGCCACGAGGTACGCGGCATCGAGAACCTGCCGAAGGAGCCGTGCATCGTGCTGTGCAAGCACCAGTCGGCCTGGGAGACGCTGGCGTTGCAGGTGATCTTCCCGCCGCAGGCGTGGGTGCTGAAGCGCGAGCTGCTGTGGCTGCCGTTCTTCGGCTGGGGACTGGCGATGACCAGCCCGATCGCGATCGATCGTAGCGACGGCAAGGGCGCAATGAAACAGTTGCTGAAGCAGGGCAAGGAGCGGCTGGCGCAGGGCTTCTATGTGGTGATCTTTCCCGAGGGCACGCGCGTGCCCTACGGCCAGCGCGGCAAGTACAAGATCGGCGGCGCGCTGCTGGCGGCGAGCAGCGGCACGCCGGTGGTGCCGGTGGCGCACAACGCAGGCCGGTTGTGGGGACGCAACGCGTTCAGCAAGCATCCGGGACTGGTCACGATGAGCATAGGCAAGCCCATCGTCACGCAGGGTCGCAAGGCCGACGAGATCAACGCCGAGGTCGAGGCGTGGATCGAGAACGAGATACAGCAACTGGCGCATTGAGTGATGTTTTGGTTTTTTGTTCCTTCCCCCTGCAAGGGGGAGGGAACAGGTTCTGCGCTATTGGATGATTCGGGTAAATATTTAGCCGACGCAGTTTGCATCGTTCGCTTTGCGCTGTTCTTCAGGGAGGAAAACGATATGTTTGGTATGAGCAAAATTGTATTGCCGTTACTGTGCGCGTTCTCGCTGTTTGCATCGGCGAGTGCCATCGGGGGCGAGCGGAATTACACCGTGCGCGCAGGGGATACGCTGTCGCAGATCGCGGCGCAGCAGCTTGGCCGGGCAAGCGCCTGGCGGGAGTTGCAGGCGCTGAACAACGTGGCCGATCCCGAGCGCTTGATGCCGGGTAGCGTCTTGCGCATGCCTGCCGCGTGGGGCCGTCGCGCCGCCGTGTTCGCGGAGGTCGTGTGGGCTCAGGGCGATGCCCGCAGCATCGGCGAGACAGGTTCGAAGCCGTTGCAGCGCGGGGCGCAATTGAAGATGGGCGACAAGGTGCAAACCGGGCCGGACGGTTCGGTTACGTTGCGTTTTTCCGATCAATCGCGACTGCTGATTTCCGCCAATAGCAAAATCACGCTGACGCGCATGGCGCACGACCGCAAGTCGGGGCGCGGCGAAGCGCGGATTGCGCTGGATGCCGGGGCTGCGGAATCCATCGTTACGCCGCAGCAGAAAGTGGGCGCGCATTACGAAGTCAAAACGCCCGCGTTGAGTCTGGCCGTGCGCGGCACCCGCTTCCGCGTCGCCGTCGATAGCGCTGCGGAGACGACGCGGACCACGGTTTCCAATGGCGTGGTCGCCGCCGCCGCCGAGGGTACAACGGTAGTCCTGACCGAAGGAACGGGAACGATGGCCGTGCGCGGCGAAGCGCCGTCCGCGCCGCGCGAGCTGTTGCAAGCGCCGGTCATGGATGCGCCTGCGGCTGCGCTGGAAAAACTCCCCGTGCAGTTTGCCTGGCAACCGTTGACGGATGCGAGGGAGTATCGCGCCGAGTTGCTCGACCGCACCGGACGCATCCAGTTCGGCGAAGTGTTCTCCGCCACCCCGAGCGTCGGCTGGGCGGATATTCCCGATGGCGATTACCAGTTGCGGGTGCGGGGCATCGATAGCGCAGGACTGGAAGGCAGGGAGGTCGTTCACGCGTTCGCGCTCAACGCGCGACCGAAGACGCCGCTGTTGCGTCTGCCGGTTGCCGACAGCCGCGTCGAGGGCGACAAGGTGTCGTTCCGCTGGACGCGCCCGCAGGGCGCACAACGCTACCGCTTCCAGATTGCGGATTCCGCCACTTTCGCGAATGCGGATACCCGGTTGCTGCAAGTGTCGGAAAGCCCGCAGGGCATCGATCTGCGCATGCCGCCGGGCCGGTATTTCTGGCGCGTTGCGGCAGCCGGCGGTGAGGGCGACTTCGGCGCGAACAGCGACACGCAGACCTTCGTCATGGCCGACAGCGGCAAGAATATCGCCGTCCCGCTCGACCGCGCAGGCGTGGTGACGTTGCGCTGGAACGCGGGTCTGGCCGGTCAGCGCTGCCGGGTGCAAGTCGCGCTCGAAGCGGATTTCCGCGCTCCGATTCTGGATGCAGAGCAAGCCGGAACCGAGGCCATCTTCCTGCAACGCGGCAGCGGTCCTTACTTCGTTCGCATCCTGCGTATCGAGGACGACGGCTCTTACGGCGCATTCGAGCCGGCCCAGCAATTCATGCTGTCTCAGACTCCGTGAGCAAGGGCCACGGGATCAAGATGAGCAAAAAGTCGCTGAGCGACTTGTGGATACTCGCCGCCGCGTTTGTGCTGGCGTGGCTGGTGTCGCTCGCGCCGCCGTATCAGCGGCTCGATGCCTGGCTGGGCGATGCCCAGCAATCGCTGGTTGCCCGCGAAACCTATTTCCGGGATGCCTTTGTGATCGATATCGACGAGGCGTCGTTGACGGCTCTGGAGCCGCATCTCGGTGCATGGCCCTATAGCCGTGACGCCTATGCGCTGGTGCTCGACTATTTGAGCGACATGGGCGCCGAGGCCGTGGTCTTCGACATTCAACTCGCCACGCCGCGCGACAAGGACGATGCGTTCGCCGCCGCGATGCGGCGCAACGGCAATGCCGTGCTGGTCGCTACCGCGCCGACCTCGGGGGCAATGATGAGCGCCCCCGATCAGGAGCGTTTGCGGCAGTTCGCATGGCGCACCCCGCCCAACTTTGCCGCGCACGCGTGGCCGACGGTGCTGATGCCCGCACCGGCGCTGACCGAAAAACTTTCCGGCGACATGCAACTGGGCATGGTGTCGTTCAACGAAGATGCCGACGGCGTGCTGCGGCGCATTCCCCTGATGCACGACATCGCGGGCGTGCGCCTGCCGTCGCTGCCCCTCGCGGTCTTGGCACACAAGCGCGAACGTTCGCTCGAATACGATGCGGCGGCGGGGCGCGCGCTGTTCGGCGGCGCGTCGTGGCCCGTCGATGAGGCGGGAAATTTCCATCTGGCCTATCCGAAAAACGCCAACTCCGTGATGACGATGCCTTTCCGGCAAGTGGCCGAGGCAGCACTTGGCGCGGTGCATCTCGAAGACGAAGCGAAATTCTTCAAGGGCAAGACGATCTTCATCGGCAGTTCGGCGCAACTCGCCGACCGGGTCGTCACCCCGCGCGGCGTGATGTCGGGAACCGCGGTGCTGGCCATCGCCCACCAGAGCCTGAAGCAGAACATGCTGCTCGCGCCGCAACGCGCGACATGGAACGGGGCGATGATCGCGCTGGCGCTGCTGCCTTTGCTGGTTTCGATTCTCGTCTTCCGCCGCGAGCCGGGCCGCGTCGCGATGGTCATGCTCTCCGGCATCGCCGCCGTTTATGCCGCGAACCTGCTGCTCCTGTCCCGCCAGCAGCAGAGCGTGCTGCTGTTCCCGCTCTTGCTGATCGGCTTGGGCTGGCTGCTGTTCACCGTCCGCCAGCAGGGCATGCTGAGCCGACACAATGTCCGCCTGATCGGCCAGACGCGCGCGCTGGAACAGTCGAACCTCGAATTGCAAACCACCGCGAGCACGGATTCCCTCACCGGTTTGCTGGTGCGGCGCGCCTTCCTCGAACGCTGCGTCGCGGAAATCGAACGCGCGCGGCGACAGGATCGCCCCCTGTCTATGGTCGTCGTCGATCTCGACCACTTCAAGCATGTGAACGACACTTACGGCCACGCGATAGGCGACCTGGTGCTCAAGCGTTTCGCCGATGTCCTCAGGCACGACTTGCGCACCATCGATGTGGCGGGTCGCTGGGGCGGCGAAGAGTTTGTCGTGCTGATGCCGGAAACGTCGGCAGCCCAAGCCATGAGCGTGATCGAGCGCATCCGCATCGCCGTGACCCGGCTGACTTTTTCGAATCCGGCAGATAACCTGACCGTCACCATGAGCGCCGGACTCGTCGAATTCGACGGAACGACAACCGACCCCGAACAACTCGTCGCACAGGCGGACAAGGCGCTGTACGAAGCCAAACAAACCGGACGCAATCGCATCTGCCTCGCCCGTAGCGGGACGGATGGCGCCTGAGCTCCGGTATTGCGCCCTGATTACAGTCGCCATTGGGCGCGTGACATCTCCTCTCCACTTTCGCGGCTAAAGCCGATCCTGCGAAAAACGCGGCTTCCCGGTTGCGGTTTTGGCTTTTCCCGACTACGCGACCGAGACTCTATCCAGCAATCGCGCCAGCATCCCCATGTCGCACTGTTGCGCGGCATCGCGGATGCGATGGGCGAAGTCGGCGTGTTCCGGGTGAGCGTTTGCTAGCGACTCGGCCCATTCTTCGATTTCGGTGATGCAGCCGTCGGCGATCATGTCGCGTAGCGGATTCAAGATGGCGGCGGGGATTTCGGTTAGTTGTTCCGGGGGCGACTGCTCCGCGGGCGATGGCATCGGGGGCGGTTGCATAGTGGGGCGCATCTGCTCGAACAGCGATTGCAGCGTTTGCAACAGTTTGTCCGCGCTGACCGGCTTGAGCAGTGCAGCATAAAAATCGAGCCCGGGCGGGAAGTCCTCGGGCCGTTGTGGCGGCATGGCGGAGCACAGGATGGCCGGTGGCGCCGATTCAGGATTGGTTTGATGCAGTTCGCGCAGCACGTCCCAGCCGCTCATGCCAGGCATGAATTGGTCGAGGATGAGGGCGTCGAAACGGCGTTCGCGCGCCAGTTGCAGGGCTTCGATGCCGTTATGGGCATAGACGCAATCGAAGTCCGCGGTGGAGAGCACTTCGCGCAGGTAATCCAGATTGGCCGCGTTGTCGTCGGCGACCAGCAGCGTTTTCCCGGATCCGAAAGGTTCCGGGAACGCGAATGCCTGCATGGGTTGCAGTACCTCGGCCTCGTCGGCGGTGTCCACCGTCAGGCTGAAGCTGAAACGGCTGCCTTTGTTCGGCTCGCTTTCCAGCGCCAGTTTGCCACCCATGGCTTGCGCCAGTTTTCGGGCGATGGTCAACCCCAGTCCCGATCCTTCCCGCTCGGATTCGCGCCGCTCGAAGGGCAGGAAGATGCGCTCCATATCTTCCGGCGGAATGCCGGGGCCGGTGTCTTCCACCGCGAACGCAAGTTTCACTTTGCCGTCGACGGCGGGCGCGGCATGCAGACAGAGGCGGATATCTCCCTCGTTGGTGAATTTCGCCGCATTCTGCAGCAGGTTAATCAGGATTTGCCGCAAGCGTTTGGGATCGAATACGACCACGGGCGGCATGTCGCCGGAGATCTTCAGTTCGAAGCGGTTGCCGTATTGCATCGCCAGCAGTTCCGCCTGCGCGGCGATGTCGTTCAGCCAGTCGTGCAAATAGGTGGGGGCGGGCGTCAGTTCCAGATGTTCCAGTTCGCCGCGCGCATATTCCACCAGGTCGTCGATCAGTTCCAGTTGGTGCATGGCGCTGCGCTCGATGGTGGCCTGGTAGCGTTTGGCGCCGGCATCGACGACATGCGCGCCGAGCAGGTGAACGTAGTTGACGATGGTCGCCAGCGGCGCGCGCAGGTCGTGGCCGATGTAGGCCACCAGCCGGCTTTGCGTCTGATTGGCCTTGCGGGTTTCGATCAGCGCCGCGTTGAGGTCGGCGGTGCGCTCTCTCACCTGTTGTCCCAGATGCGACTCGTGCGCGGCGAGGGCGGTCAGCAGGGCTTGCTGCGCGTCGTCTTTTTCCTTGCGCACCTGCATGATGCGACCGACCACCGAGGTCAGCAGGAACATGTTGTTGATCATCATGCCGACGGGCAAGGCGTAGCGGCTGACGTCCTGCGGCAGGTCGAAGCCGGACATGGACAGGCCCTGGATCAAGCTGCCGAGGGCGAGCACGGCATAGCCCGCGGTGTAATAGCGCGCCGCCCGGATGCCTTTGCTCGCCGCATAAATACCGATCAGCATCATCACCACGGTGATCGGGAAATGCTGCGGAAACGAGAGCCGCGCCCAGAACTCCGTATCGCCGAACAGGATCCCGGGGGCGGGCAACCATTCGGCGGCGAGCAGCACCAGCAGCAAGCGGTTGATGCGCGGAAAATCGCGGCGGGTGACCAGCAGATCGCGCAGGAACAGCAGGTGGAAGCCGATGCCGAGCAGGGCGTACATGGGCAGGCCGCGCATTACCCAGTCGGTGGCATTCGGCCACAGGTACATGAAGCTGTAGCCTTTGGCGCTCAGCTCGCCGAAAAAATAGGTCGCGGTGGCGAGCGCGTTGAACAGGAAGGCGCGGTCGCGGAACATGAACAGCAGCACGACGCCCAGCAGTGCCATGATGACCAGGCCGCCGAGCATGAGCCCGTCTAGCAGTCGCGTGCGGCTTTCGTCGGTGCGGAACGCCAGCGGATCCCACAGGACGGGGGCAAGTGCGATAGGCTGCGGACTGGCGACGCGCAAATACACCGTCGTCGCTTCCCGCGGCTCCAGACGGATGGGGAATACCGCATTCACCGCCATCACGGGGCGTTGCGAGAAAGGTTGATTCGTCCCGCCTTCGAAGCGTCGCCATTGTCCGTCCCGATGCTGGAACAGGCTGACTTCCCGTACGTGTGACGCTTGTATTTCGAGCCAGCGCGTCAGCGTTCCGGGCGACGCGTTGGCGACATCGAGCTTCAGCCAAATCGCCGAGTGGGTGTGACCGGGACGCAGCATCTCCGCATTCGCCGCAAAGCCGTCTTGACGCACGACCTCATCGATATCCATTGCGGCGCTCTTGTCTTCGTAGACTTCCAGCAGCGGCGTGAGCGGGACTTTAATCTCGTCGCCCGCAAGCCGGAGTTCTACGGCGTTCGCCATCGCGGCGAACAGGCATAAGCAGATCCACAGCCCTGATCGGAAGGCGCGCAACATCATGCTTCGTCGCTTTTCTCTTGCAGCGATTGCCGGTACATCGACGGCGTCATGCCCATGCGTTTGCGGAACAGCGTGGCGAAGCCCGCGCCGGTCTGGAAGCCGACTTGCTCGGCGACCTTCTGGACGGAGATGTCGGTTTCTTCCAGCAACTTGCGTGCCGCGCGGATGCGCTCTTCCCCGACGAAGGAGGAAACCGGCATGCCGAAACGGGCATGGAAAATCTCCCCCAGTTTCTTCTCGTGCGTGCCCACCATGCGCGCCAATTCGGGCAATGGCGGCAACTCTTCCAGCCGGTCCTGGATCAATTGCACCGCCGCACGGGCGATCACCTCGTCAGGGCGGCGCGCCTCGCCCGATCCTTCGATCCGTTGCGCCGCGGCCTGTTGAGGCAGGCGATTGAGGTGGATGCGGATGCGCGCGATGACTTCCTCCGCCAGGAAGGGTTTGGAAACGTAATCCACCCCGCCCAGCCGGAACCCGTGCAGCCGCTCTTCCGGCGCATTTTTCGCGGTGAGGAAAATCACCGGGATATGGCGCGTCGCCGGGTCGGCTTTGAGCAGGCGGCAGGCGGTGAAACCGTCCAGATCGGGCATGGACACATCCATCAGGATCAGATCAGGCTGACGGCTCACTGCGCGCTGATAACCTTGGCGCCCGTCACCTGCGACGATCAGCCGAAAGCGCCCCGCGCGCAGCATGTCGGAAAGCAGGCGCAGTTCGTCGGGCGAATCGTCCACCAGCAGAATGCTGGGAGGTTCGTCGGCATTGGATGCATGCGTCATCGGAGTATCGAAGCGTTAATCGGAAAGGGCGCTATTTTGACGGTTTCGGCGGCCTGCCGCCAATGAATCCGGATTTGCGGAAGATTTGTCCGGGTTTGAAAAGAGTTTATCCGGATTTGAAAAAACATCGCGGTCCGTTTTCATCGCGTGCCATAAAAATGATCGGTTTGTTCCCCTCCCGAAGATGGGGCTGGAGCGGTTTGAGCCTGGGGCACGACCTGCATGCTCGCATGTAGGGAACACCCTACCCTGGTTGTCGGGGCCTACAAGAAAAGCAAGATTGTCTGACTATTTTCAGGAGAATTCTTTTGTGAAACTCCGCAACTCAAAAAAGCGGGAGCGATAACCGGCATCCCCGCAAATGGCATCGAAAAAACTGCCAAGCAAAACCGGACGCATCCCGAATGTGCGTTCGGCTATCGCCGTTTTCGCGATTTCGGTTGTGCCCTATCAAACAGTCCGGATTCGATAAAGGTTCGCTCCGTTTTGAAAAATAGGGTGTTTGCATTTTCTTGCACTATGCCCCCATCGCCTGATAGACCCCAAAGGGATAGTACTCATGTCTCACCAAAACCATATTCGTCCGCCATTTGCGCTAGCCGTTCTGGTTGCGCTGCTGTCTTTCTCCTGTGCGGCGCATGCGCAGCCGGATGCGGGCACGTTGCTGCAACAGATCGAGAAGGATCAGCAGCCGTTATTGCCGCGCAAGGCCGAGCCGTCCAAGCCGCTCGAACCCGCGCCACTCAAGGCTCCCGACGGACTGAGCGTCACCGTCAAAGAGTTCCGCTTCGCAGGCAACACCCTGTTGAGCGCCGAGCAGCTTGCGCCTGCGGTCGCGTCCTATCTCGACCGCCCCCTCGACATGACCGAACTTCGCAAGGCCGCCGCCGCCGTGGCCGACGCCTATCGGCAGGCCGGCTGGGTCGTGCGCGCCTACCTGCCGCAGCAGGAAATCCGGGACGGCATCGTCACCATCCAGATCGTCGAAGCCGTTTTCGCCGGCGCAGTGCTCGACGGAAAATCGCCGCATCGTTTCTCCGCCGACACCGCCTTGCGCATGATCGATGCCGCCCAGGGCAAGGGCGAACATCTCAATGCCGAAGCCATCGATCGCGCGCTGTTGCTGCTCGACGATCTGCCGGGCGTCTCCGCAACGGGCAGCATGCGCGCAGGACAAGCCAGGGGCGAAACCGAGCTCGCGCTCAAACTGGCGGACGAACCGCCGTTGCGCGCCGAAGTCGGCATAGACAACACCGGCTCGCGCTCGACCGGCGCGGATCGCATCCTCGCCAACCTCAACGTCAACAGCCCGTTCGGCCTCGGCGATCTCGTCACTGCCAACGCCGTGCATACCAGGGGCAGCGACTACCTGCGGCTGGAAGGCACGCTGCCGGTCGGCAGCGACGGCTGGCGCATCGGCGTCAATGCCTCGTACCTGACTTACAAGCTGGTCGCCCCGGAATTTCTCGCCCTGAACGGCAGCGGCTCGTCCGATGTCGTCGGCGTGCAGGCCAGATACCCGCTGATCCGCTCGCGCCTGAACAATCTGTATTTCGGCGCCAACCTGGACCGCAAGACATTCGACAACCGCTCCGGCGGCGTGGTCGCCACCCGCTATTCCGCCGACACTCTCACCGCCGGATTATCGGGCAATATTTTCGACAACTTCGGCGGCGGCGGCGTCAGCAGCGCCAGCGTCTCGTACATCGAAGGCAGGCTGAACCTCGCCGGTTCGCCGAATCAAGCCGCAGATGCCGCCACCACGAAAACGGAAGGGCGTTACAGCAAGCTGCGCTACTCCGCGAGCCGCCAACAAGTGCTCACAGAAAGCCTCTCCCTCTACGCCGCCCTGTCCGGCCAACTGGCCGGCAAGAACCTCGACTCATCCGAAAAATTTTATCTGGGCGGCGCCTCCGGCGTGCGCGCCTATCCCGCCTCCGAAGTTGGCGGCTCGGAAGGGAAGATGCTCAACATGGAGCTGCGCTGGCGACTGCCCGGCGGCTTCACGGTTATCCCTTTCTACGATTGGGGGCGCGTGCAGGTCAACCGCAACAACAACTTCGTCGGCGCACCCGCGCTGAACTCTTTAACCCTCGAAGGAGGCGGTCTCGCGCTGGGCTGGCAGGCCGACTTCGGCTTGAGCGCGAAGCTGACCTGGGCGCGCCGCATGGGCGTCAACCCCAACCCCACCGCAACCGGCATGGACCAGGACGGTTCCCTCGTGCGGGACCGCCTGTGGGCCAGCGTCATGCTGCCGTTCTGACGGCATCCTTAAGAACAATATTCGAGAGATAACGATCATGAATATCGCCTACCGCCTCATCTGGAACGAACTGAGCAACACCTGGGTCGCCGTCGCCGAAAACGTGAAAGCACGCGGCAAACGCGCGTCCGGCGCGGTGTTGCTGGCGGCCTCCGGGTTTGCGTTCGCGGCCCCGCCGGTGGCCACCGAATTGCCTACCGGGGGACAGGTGGTCGGCGGCAGTGCGGGCATCGTGCAGAGCGGTGCGACGATGAATATCACGCAGACCACCGCGCGTGCGGCAATCGATTGGCAGACCTTCAACATCGGCAGCGCGGCGCAGGTGAATTTCAATCAGCCGTCCAGCAGCTCGGTCGCGTTGAACCGCGTGCTCGACAGCAACCCCAGCCAGATTTTCGGACGCATGACGGCCAACGGACAGGTCTTCTTGACCAACCCGAACGGCGTGTATTTCTCACCGAGCGCGAGCGTCGATGTCGGCGGTTTGGTGGCGACCACGCACGGCATTTCGCTTGCCGATTTCATGTCGGGCAATTTCAGCTTCACCCGTAACGGCGCGACCGGCAGCGTTGTCAACGAAGGCAACCTGATCGCGAGTCTCGGCGGTTACATCGCGTTGCTCGCGCCCGAAGTCCGCAATCAGGGCGTTGTCGTTGCGCAACTCGGCACGGTGGCGCTCGCCGCCGGAGAGGCTTACACCCTGCAATTCGCGGGCGCGCAATTGGCGGGCGTACAAGTTGAGCCTTCCACCATCCGGGCGCTGGTCGAAAACGGCAACGCGGTCCAAGCTCCCGGCGGTTTGATTATTCTCTCGGCGCTGGCGGCCAGCACGCTGCAAGGCGGCGTGGTGAACAACAGCGGCGAATTGACCGCCAGCAGCCTCACCGAAAAGGGCGGTGTGATCCGCCTCGAAGGCGACGACATCACCCTCGCCGCAGGCAGCAAACTCGACGCCTCCGGTGCGACCGGCGGCGGCTCGGTGCTGGTCGGCGGCGACTGGCAGGGCAGCGGCAACATGCACCAGGCCACCAAGGTGACGATGGCGCAGGGTGCGGTCATTGACGCCAGCGCCACGCAAAACGGCGACGGCGGCAAGGTGGTGTTGTGGAGCGATGTGCATAACGCCAACTCGCAGACCCGCGCCTACGGCACGATCCTCGCAAAGGGCGGCGCAAACAGTGGCAACGGCGGACAGATCGAAACCTCCGGCCACTGGCTGGACGTGGCGGGCATTAATGCCAGCGCATCGGCGGCGAATGGCGTAAGTGGCCTATGGTTGCTCGACCCGATCAACGTCACTATCACCGCAGCGGCCAATGCGGGTGGCGCGTTCGCGACCGGCACCTGGACGCCTTCCGCGACCGGCTCGAACATCAGCAACGCCACCATTGAAGCCGCGTTGGATGCCGGCACCAGCGTCACCGTCACGACGGGCACTACACTGGCGGAGGCAGGCAACATCAACGTCAATGCCAGCATCGCCAAGACGACGGGCGGCAATGCTACGCTGCTGCTCAAGGCGCACAACGACATCGTCGTGGCGGCGGGGGTCAACATCAGCTCCTCGTCGGGGGCATTGAACGTCACGTTGAACAGCAATAGCGATGCAGTCGGCGGCGGCGCGATCGTGATGAATGCGGGCTCCGGCATCCTCACCAACGGCGGCAACATCCTGATGGGGGGCGGGGCGAACCCCGCCACGACGGCAGCCGTCGGCAACGGTGCCAATGTCAACGGCATCGCGCTCACAGGCGCGACGCTCAATGCGGGAGCCGGAAGCATCACGTTGTCCGGGCAGGGCGCGAACGGGGCGGCGGGCACCGCTGGCGGCGCGGGCATCCTGTTGGCCTCCGCCGCGAGCCTGACGGCGACCGGCGCGATTTCGCTGACCGGCGTCGGCGGTTTGGGCGGTACGGGCGCAACTGGCGCATCCGGCGGTACGGACGGATCCGGCACCGGTACGGCGGGCGGCATCGGTGCCACCGGTGCTGCGGGCGGTGTCGGTATCAGCTTGGCTAATACCGCCGCGATCACGGGCGCGAGTGTGGCGCTGACCGGAACCGGCGGTATCGGCGGCACCGGCGGTACGGGCGGTGTCGGCGGCAACGGAACCAACCCATGGGGATATAACGGAGGCACAGGCGGCGCAGGCGGTACAGGCGGCGCGGGCGGCAGCGGGATCGCGGTCGGCGCAGCGACCGTTTCGGCATCTGCCCTCTCGACAAACGGCACGGGCGGCAAGGGCGGCACGGGCGGTGCGGGCGGCCATGGAGGGAACGGGAGTAACAACACCCAATCTTGGAATGGCGCCGGAGTCGGCGGTAACGGCGGTGCCGGCGGAACCGGCGGCGTCAGCGGCAGCGGCTTGGTTCTCGGCAGCGATGCAAACCTGCTCGCCAGTGCAGGGACGATTACCCTCGCCAGTTCCAGCGGTGCCGTTGGCACTGGCGGCAGCGGTGGTGTTGGCGGTGCTGGTGGCCATTACAAATGCGGTGTGCTGGGGCTCGGCGATTGTTGGGCCAGCAACGGAGCAACTGGCGGTGCGGGAGGTAGCGGAACAAGCGCGGTCGCTTTCAGCGCGCTCGGCAGCGGCTTCATCGGGGCAGCCAGCGGCGGGACTTCCAGCGCCAACATCACCATCTCCAGCGACAACATGAATCTGGGTTCGCTGGCGATTGGTTCCACCGGTGCGCTGACTCTCCAGCCTCTAAGCGCCAGCTTCGTCGGCGCTTTCAGTTCTGACCTCTCGCTGTTGGGCGCGGGCCTGGGCGGTCTCACCATCGGCAAGGCCGGCAATACGGCGGACATCACGCTTCCCAGCGTCGTGAGCGTCGCCGGTCCCATCAACATCTACGGCGGCACGGTATATCTGACGAAGAACCTGACCTCCACGGCCACGGGGGCTTCCATCCTCGTCCAAGGCATGAACGACGTGGTTCTGGGCGACGGCACCAATGCTGCGAGCATTACGACCGCAGGCGGCAACGTCACGCTCAACGCCAACACGGACGGCAACGGCGGCGCGGACATCCTGAACAATAACGTCAGCATCTTCACCAACGGCGGCAACATCACCCTCGGTGGCGGGACGGCGGGCGACGGCTCCGGCTTCGCGCTGGGCATGAGTTCCACCTACCAGCCGGGCGGTGCGAGCGGTCTCCAAGACGGGGTGCAGATCGGAAGCTGGACTGCGCCCTCCACGGTCAGCGACGGCATCACCCTCAACTCGGGGGGGGGCAACATCGCCATCCGCGGCCAGGGCAGCAACAATGCCAACAATACCCTGCACATCGGCGTCTTGGTCGAGACCGGCACGACGATCGACAGCGGCACCGGCACTATTTACATCGATGGCAAGGGGGGCGGCAGCGTTGGCTACGGCCATGGCGTGGAGCTGACGGGCTTCTGGGCCGCTGGCGGGGCAACGACGATGGTGAAGTCGGCCAATACCACCGCGAGCGCCATTACGATCAAGGGCGACTCGACGGGCAGTACCGTTGCTAACTCGCTAGGCATCGCGGCGGGGGGGACCAACAGCACCGTCGAGGTCACCGGCGCGGGCGGCGGCATCACCATCACCGGCTCCGCCAGCAGCGCTTCCAGTGTCGGCACGGCTATCGTCAACCAGAACATCCTCGCCAACGGCGGCCCCATCGTTATCAGCGGGCAGGCCGCGGCGGGCGTGAACGGCATCAATCTCAGCTCGTCTTTCGTCGGCTTCAAGGCCGGTAGCGATGTCGCCAGCTCCAGCAGCAACATCACGCTCACTGCAAACGCCATCAATCTGACGGGTGCCACGGTTCAAAGCAGCGGCGCCCTCGCGGTCCAGCCCTATAGCGCCGACACGGCCATCGATCTGGGCACTTACACGGCGAACGCCAATAACCTGCAACTGGCGCAAAGCACTTTCTGGAACGGTACCGCGGGCGTGTTCAAGAACGGCTTCAGTTCGATCACTGTCGGCAGCGCTACCGGTACCGGCGCGATCAACGTGAACGGCCTGAGCTATACCGACCCGCTGACTATCCAGTCGCCGGCGGGCGCCGGTAGCGTCACGCTGAGCGGCGCGCTGACCGACGGGGTTGGCGTGGGCAACACCGGAGGCCTAACGGTGAAGGCGGGCAGCGACATCGTGATGAGCGCGGGCGCCAGCATCGTCAGCCACGGGCAAAGCGTCGTGTTCAATTCCGACAGCGATGCATCGGGCAGCGGGGCTATCGCGTTGAACACCGGCTCCAGCATTACCAGCAACGGCGGCAACATTACGTTCGGCGGCGGGGCGAACCCCGCTACCGCATCCGCCTTCGGCAATGCCGCGCATACGGACGGCATATTGTTGAGCGGTGCTACGCTCGATGCCGGAAGCGGCAACATCGCCTTGCGCGGCACGGGATCGACCACCGGCACTGCACTCACGAATCTGCTGGGTATCGGCGTGAACCTCACGGGATCGACCGTGAAGACGACCAGCGGGGCAATCGATATCAACGGCCTCGGCAGGAGTCTCGGTGGAGCCAACTATGGCGTATTCCTTCTGGGCTCCACCGTACAAACAACGGGTGGCGGCGCCATTGCGCTGACCGGGCAAGGTTCGCTGACCGGCACGTTGGCAAACAACGAAGGCGTCAAGCTGGAAGCCAATGGCGGGGTGGCCTCGCTGGTCGAAGTGCAAACCGGCAGCGGAAACCTGATCGTCAACGGAACAAGCGGCTCCGGAAACAACTACAACATCGGTGTCAATAACCGCGGCGGCAGCATTGTGCGCCTCGGTGCGACTGCGACGGGCAGCATGCAGATCACCGGTACGGGCGGTTCTTGCTCGGGCACAGGCTGTTGGGGCGTGCTGGTCGAAGCCGGCAGCGCCTACGAGTCGTTGGGCGCCGGCTCGATCGTCATCACCGGCACGGGAGGCAGCGGTCTCGACAACATGGGCATCAAGGCCACCCAAGCGACCACCAACCGGATCGGTTTGGCTACGATGACGGGCGACATCACGTTCATCGCCGATACCATGGCGTTGAAGCCGTCGGCAGGCGAGTCGGTGACCGTGCAGACTTCCGGCAAATTGACCGTCAAACCGAAAACGGCCGGAACGACCATCGGCATCGCCGGCGGTGCGGGCACGCTGCAATTGCCGACCTCCTATTTCGGCGCCAACTTCGCTTCCGGTTTTTCCGGCATGACCATCGGCGATGCGACCTCGGGCGCGATGACCATCGGCGGCGCGGTGAATCAGTCCGGCAGTGCCCTGACGCTGCTCGGCAACGGCATCACGCTGAATGCCGGCGCTTCGATCAACACGGGAACGGGCACCGCAACGCTGGCCACCCTCGGCGGCAATTTCGCTAATAACTCCGGCAGCGCCACGCCGATTACCGCCAGTCAGTGGTGGATTTATTCGACCAACCCAGCGCTGAATACCTTGGGCGGCATGACGGGGAGCAAGCATTACAACCAGACTTACACCGCAGGCAGCAATCCGGCGTATGCGGCTACGGGCAACTGGTTCCTGTACAGCATTGCGCCCACGATTTCCGTCACGCCGGGCGCGCAGACCGTTACCTACGGCACGGCACCCGCCGCTTTCACGCCGGGTTATACCGGCTTGATCGATGGCGATACCGCCGCTACGGCGGGTATCAGCGGCACGGCCAGCTTTAGCGTCGGCGGCACGACTTCCAGTTCGGGCAACTACACCGCAGGCGCGCATAACGTGACCTACCTCAGCAGTCTCGCCAGCAGTCTGGGCTACACCTTTGTCGATAACGCGGCATCCGCCGGTGAGCTGACGGTTACGCCCCGCACTCTGACGGCGAGCGCCACTGGCCAGAACAGGGTATACGACGCGACAACCGCCGCAACCGTTGCACTTTCCGATAACCGGACGACAGGCGATGCGCTGGGCTTCACCTATGCCGCGAGTTTTCTGGACAAGAACGCAGGCACCGGCAAGACGGTGAATGTGAGCGGCATCACGCTTTCCGGGGCGGATGCGGGCAACTATGTCTTGGCGAGTTCCACCGCAAGCACCACGGCCGACATCACGCCCATGGCGCTTAGTGTCACCGGCGTAACCGCTGCCAACAGGGTTTACGATGGCACCGTCAATGCCACGTTGTCCGGCACAGGCTCGGTCACCGGACTGGCCGGCGATAGCGTGACACTGGCGACCGTCGGCACTGGCGCTTTTGCGGACAAGAACGTCGGCGTCGGCAAGACCGTCGTCGTTTCCGGTTCCACCCTCGCCGGTGCGGATGCGGGCAACTACACGGTAAGCGGGCTCAGCGCCACCGCAGATATTACGCCCGCATCCATCACTGTCAGCGCAGGGAATATCGCCAAGACATACGATGGTTCCACCGGCGCGAACGGTTCGGCCATTGTTGCCGGCGGCACGCTCTTCGGCGGAGATAGCCTCGTCGGCGGCAGCTTCGTCTTTACCGACAAGAATGTCGGTGCGGGCAATAAAACGGTGACGGTTTCCGGCGTCACGGTGAGTGACGGCAATGGCGGCGGCAACTATGTCGTCAGTTATGTCAACAATACGACCAGCACCATCAATCCGGCGCTTTTGACCGTAACCGCCAACAACGCCAGCAAAACTTATGATGGTCTGGCCTACACCGGCGGCAATGGCGCGACCTATGCGGGCTTCGTCAATGGCGAAACCAGCGCCGTTCTCACCGGCACGCTGGGATATGCCGGCAGCAGTCAGGGTGCGATCAACGGGGGCAGCTATGCAATTACTCCGCAGGGGCTGAGCGGCGGCAACTACGCGATCAACTATGTGAATGGCACATTGACCGTCAACAAGGCGACACTGGTCGTGACCGCCAATAGCGGCAGCAAGACATATGACGGCATAGGCAACGCAGGCGGCTCCGGCGTCACCTATGCGGGCTTCGTCAACGGTGAGACTGCGGCCGTGCTGGGCGGTGCGCCGGGGTATGCCGGTGCCAGCCAGGGAGCGGTCAATACGGGCAGCTATGTGCTCACGCCGCAGGGCCTGAGTAGCAGCAATTATGCGTTCAGCTATGTGAATGGGGTGCTGACCATCAACCCGGCCCCGCTGCTGGTGACAGCCAATAACGCCAGGAAAGTTAGCGACGGCATCGCATACAGCGGCGGCAACGGCGTGACTTTCAGTGGGTTGGTTAACGGAGAAACGGCTGCTGTGGTGGGCGGGGCGCTGACCTACGGCGGCACCTCGCAAGGAGCCAGCAGCGCTGGCAGCTATACCATCGTCCCAAGCGGCCTGACGAGCAGCAATTACACGCTGACTTATGAGAATGGCACATTGTCGATCAGCCCGGCGGTGCCTGTGGTTGTGGTCGTGCCGCCAACGCCGATACCGGATAACAACGGCAATTCCGGTGGCGGATCGCTCACGATTGAAGATGAAAATGGTGGCCGTGGCGCGAATAACGGCGGCTCGGCCAATACTGAGGAAGGCACCGGCCGTGGCGCAGGCGGTCCGGGCGACGGCGAAGGTCCGGGCAACGGCGCGGGGCAGGGCTTGGGATCGAATGACGGCGGCAAGTCGAACGACGGCGGCAAGTCGAACGAAGGCGGCAAGTCAAACGAAGGCGGGAAATCGAACGAAGGCGGCAAGTCGAACGACGGAGGCAAGTCCAACGAAGGTGGCAAGTCCAACGAAGGCGGCAAGTCGAACGACGGCGGCAAGTCGAACGACGGCGGCAA
>DASRWG010000059.1:0-30212 GCA_035654695.1 Gallionella sp.
CCCCCTGCCGCGAGGTGATCGAAAAGGGATTCGAGTTCACTTGATGCTAGTCGTTTTCGGCGCGTTCAAGCCCCGGTAGTTTGGTAAACTCGCGCCCATGCCAGAATTCCACGCCCTGGTCCCCGCCGCCGGTTTCGGCGCGCGCATGGGACACGAACTGCCCAAGCAATACCTGCCGCTCGCCGGAAAGCCGATGATCTGGCATGCGCTGACCACGCTGTGCGCATGTCCCGAACTCGAAACCGTGTTCGTCGTGCTGTCGCCCGGCGACACACTGTTCCACGGCTACGACTGGTCGCATTGCGACGAGAAGCTGCAGCCGCTGTATTGCGGCGGCGAGACGCGCGCCGAGAGCGTGGCGAACGGCCTGCTGGCCTCCGAACTGGAGCCGGACGACTGGGTGCTGGTGCACGACGCGGCGCGCCCCTGCCTCACGCAGGCTCATCTCGCGAAGCTGATCGCCGAGCTGCGCGACGACCCGGTCGGCGGCATCCTCGCGGTGCCGGTGGCGGACACGCTGAAGCGCGCCGACGATGCCCAGCGTATCGCCCGGACCGAAGATCGCGCCAGCCTGTGGCAGGCGCAGACGCCGCAGATGTTCCGCGCGGGTCTGCTGATGCAGGCATTGCAGCAATGCAAGGCCGTGACCGACGAGGCTTCCGCGGTCGAAGCGTTGGGCCTGCAACCCAAACTGGTGGCGAGCGAATCGACCAATTTCAAGGTGACTTATCCGCAGGATCTGCTGCTCGCGGAGTTGCTGCTACGACAAAAAAATGATTCCCCTCACCCGCTTGCGGGAGAGGGGCAGGGGAGAGGGTAATGCGCATCGGACAAGGATTCGACGTCCATCAACTGGTGGAAGGGCGCAAGCTCATCGTCGGCGGGGTGGACATCCCGTATGAGAAAGGGCTGCTCGGCCATTCCGACGCAGACGTGCTGCTGCATGCGATCTGCGACGCGCTGCTGGGTGCGGCGGCATTGGGCGACATCGGCAAGCATTTCGCCGACACCGATGCGAAGTTCAAGAACATCGACAGCCGCATCCTGTTGCGCGAGACGATGCACTTGGTGCGCGAGCAGGGCTATCGCGTCGCCAACGTCGACGCGACCATCATCGCGCAGGCGCCGAAGATGGCGCCACATATCGCCCAGATGGTCGCCCACATCGCCGCCGACCTGCGCGTCGAGAAGAGCGCGGTCAACGTGAAGGCGACCACCACCGAGAAGCTGGGCTACACCGGGCGCGGCGAGGGCATCGCGGCGCAGGCGGTGGTGTTGCTGCTGGCCGATTCCTGATGCGCGTCCTCGCACTCGAAACCTCCACCGAATACTGTTCCGTCGCGCTGTGGCAGGACGGCGAAGTCGTCTCGCGCTGCGAGTCGGTCGGTCAGAAGCATTCCGAACGGCTGATGCCGATGATAGACGAGCTGCTGCAGGCTACCGGAAACGGGATACGGGATACGGGATACAGGATTCAGGACATGGATGCCATCGCCTTTGGCATGGGGCCGGGCTCGTTCACCGGCGTGCGCATCGCCTGCGGCGTCGCGCAGGGATTGGCGCTCGGGGCGAACCTGCCGGTGGTCGGCGTGTGCACGCTGGAGGCGCTGGCCGAGGCTTCCGGACACGATAAAGTGATCGCGGTGCTGGATGCGCGCATGAGCGAGATATATCACGCGGCCTACGAGAAGCAGGGCGACGAGTGGATCGCGGCGAGCGAGCCCTGCCTGTGCAAGCCGGAGGATGCGCCCGTTGTGACTGGCGAGGGCTGGTTCGCCGCGGGCAGCGGTTTCGCGGTGAATGGCGCGGCGCTGGAAGTACGCTACGCCGGGCAACTGTGCGGAGTGGATGGCACTGTCGTGCCTCAGGCCGCCGCGATCGCGGCGCTCGGCGCGCGGCGTCTGGCGCGGGGCGGGGGCGTAGATGCTTCACAGGCGTTGCCGCTGTATCTGCGCGACAAGGTCGCCCTCACCACCGCGGAACGCGAATGCGCGAAATGACGTTCGCCGATCTGGATGCGGTGCTGGACATCGAGCAATCGGTGCAGCGTTATCCCTGGACGCGCGGCCAGTTCGCCGATTCGCTGGATGCCGGCTACTGGTGCCGGGTCGACGAGGAGGGCGGCGAACTGCGCGGCTATGCGATCATGATGCCGGCGGTGGACGAGGCCGAGGTGCTGACGATAGGCGTCGCGACGGCACAGCAGCGCAAGGGCCTGGGGCGCGCGATGCTGCGCGGGATGCTGGAACTGGCGCGCGAAAGAAACATGCGGCGCGTGTTCCTCGAAGTGCGTCCGTCCAATACAGCGGCGGTCGCGTTGTACCGCAGCGCGGGATTTTCTGAGGTCGGACTGCGGCGCGGTTATTATCGCGACGCGAGCGGCAGCGAGGATGCGCTGGTGATGGCGTGCGATTTGAACGGGGATGGAAATGGATAGGCAGGAAGCGGTATTGCGCGAATTGAACCTGTACCCGCAATGGGTGCGGCGGAATCCGCCTGCGATAGTGGAAGAGGCTGCCCCTGCGGAAACGCAGGCCGAGCCTGTCCAGACCGTGGCGCCGGTCGCCGAAGCGGCCCACATGCCCAGACAGCAGGAGGTCGCTGCCGAACCGGAGCATGCCGAAGTCTCCGCCCAAACGGTGCATGCCGAAACCGTCCCCTCGGAGGCCGTGGCGCAGGATCGCGAAGGATTGATCGCCAGACTGGGTTGGCCGGAACTGAAGACCCTGGTGCGCGACTGCACCGCCTGCAAGCTGCGCGCCGGCTGCACGCAGACGGTGTTTGGCGTCGGCGACCAGCAGGCCGACTGGCTGTTCGTCGGCGAGGGGCCGGGGGCGGACGAGGACGCGCGCGGAGAGCCTTTCGTGGGCCAGGCCGGCAAGCTGCTCGACAGCATGCTCCTGGCGCTCAAACTGAAGCGAGGCGACCACGTCTACATCGCCAACGTCGTGAAGTGCCGTCCTCCCGAGAATCGAACGCCGGAAGCCGACGAGATCGCGACCTGTTTGCCGTACCTGCAGCGCCAGATACAGCTGATCCAGCCCAGGGTGATCGTGGCACTCGGCAAGACCGCCGCGACCGCATTGCTGAACACGGGCGACGTCACGCTGGGTTCGCTGCGCGGCAAGGTGCACGACTATCAGGGCATACCGCTCATCATCACCTACCACCCTGCCTACCTGCTGCGCAGTCCGATGGAGAAGGCAAAGGCCTGGCAGGACCTGTGTTTGGCGCGGAAGACGATGCGGGACGAAACCTGATTCTTCGTCGATTTCTCCGCCGCATAGGAATGCGCTGAGGGATTGCTGGATCGCCGGAATTCTGTAGTAGGATGCTCGGAAATGAGTTTGGGAGCATCCGCATGCGGAACGATACTCGGCTTTCCACGCGCCTCGCCGTCGGTCTGATCGTCGTGCTCGCCGCCGGCGTTCTGGCGATGTGGCATATCGAACACTCCCGGCTGCGCGAGGCCTATGTCAGCGAACGCGCCGCCAATCTCGACAAGTCCATCCAGTCGCAACGCCTGCGATTGAACCAGCAGATCGACGTGCTGCGCCGCGATGTGCAGTTCCTTTCCAACACCCCACCCGTTTCCGGCATCGTGCGCGCCGCACTGAACGGCGGCGTCGATCCGCTCACCGGCAACGATCTCCCGAGATGGGAGAGGCGTCTGCAGGAGATATTCTCCGTCTTTGTCCAGGCCCACCCGGATTACTACCGGATACGCTTTATCGGCGTCGCCGGCGGCGGAAGGGAAATCGTCGGCGTCGAGCGCAGGGACGGCAAGGCCGTGTCGGTGGCGACCGACACGGCGCTGCGCTATGGCGCGCGCGATTTCTTCGCGCATGGGCTGCGACTGCAAGAGGGCGAGGTGCATCTTTCAGAATTCGAATACCAGCAGAAACAGGCCGGGTCGGGGCGCATCCGGACACTGCGCGCGGTGACGGCGGTTCGCGAACCGGACGGGAAGGTGTTCGGCATGCTGGTGATCAGCCTGGACGTGGGCCGTTTGCTCGACTCCGCCAGGGAGGGGCTGCCGGCGGACGTGCAGGCGTATGTCACCAACATGGCGGGACAATATCTGTTGCATCCCGATGCGAAGCGCAGCTTCGTTTTCGGCCCCGCCGACCGTGACGGGATCACCGCGGATTTCCCTGTCCTGCTGCAGATGTTCCAGTCGAATGCGGGAGGGGTGCAGCCGGCGCAGGCGATGACCCTGAGCGAGGACAAGCAGTTGTTTGCGGCCACGCGCCTGCATTTCGACCCGGCCAATCCGCAGCGATTCCTGGTGCTGATGTACCGCATTCCCGATGTCCTGGCCGGGGTGCCGATCTTCAGCCTGCGGGCGACCCATGTCGCCGTCGGCCTGGCGGGGCTGCTGCTGATCGGCGTCGTCGCCATGTGGATGTTGCGCCGCACGTTCGCCCCCCTGGAGCAGCTGGCGCAGGCCGCCGACCGGATCGCCGCCGGAGAGCATGACATCGTCCTTCCCCGGGAAGGCGGCATCGAGATAGGCAGGCTGGCGCAGGCGATCGGCGTCATGCTCGCAGAGCTGTCCCGGCGCGAACGGGAGATACTGCAGGCCAATGCCGAACTGGAGCAGCGGGTCGCGCAGCGCACCGGCGACCTTTCCTTCAGCAACGAATTGCTGCAGGCCGCGATCGACGAGAGCAAGAAGCGCCAGCAGGAAGTGGCGGTCCAGTTGCGCCGCAACCTGGCGTTGATGGCGACCTCGATGGACGGCATCCATGTGATGGACATGCAGGGCAACATCGTCGAGGCGAATGACGCGTTCTGCCGCATGCTGGGATACAGCCGCGAGGAGATCGCCGGGCTGAACGTGGCGGACTGGGAAGCGCAATGGTCGGCGGAAGATATGCGCGCGCGCTTCGCATCCCTGATCGGCAAGGCCGAGAGGTTCGAGACGGTGCATCGCCGCAAGGACGGCTCGCTGATCGATGTCGAGATCAGCACAGCCGGGGTCGAGCTGGACGGGCAATCCTACCTGTTCGCTTCCAGCCGCGACATCACCGAGCGCAAGAAGGCCGAAGCGCTGATGAGGCAGCACGAGAAAGTCATCGAGACCGCGATCGACGGGTTCTGGATGACGGACCTGAAAGGGTTCCTGCTGGAGGTCAACCGGGCCTATGCGGATATCTCCGGCTACTCGAATGAGGAGTTGGTCGGAATGCATATCAGCCAGCTCGAAGCGAACGAGCGGCCGGAGGACGTCAGGGCGCACATGGAAATGATCGTCGCCAGGGGGCATGACCGCTTCGAGACCCGGCATCGCCGCAAGGACGGAAGCCTCGTCGACATCGAGGTTTCCGTCACTTTTCTGGCCGAACCCGAATGCATGTTCGTGTTCTGCCGCGACATCAGCCAGCGCAAGCGGGACGAGCAAGACCGGCAGATCGCCGCCGTGGCGTTCGAGACCCGCGACGCGATCCTGATCACCGATGCCGACGCGAACATCATCCGGGTCAATCGCTCGTTCGAGCAGATCACCGGCTACAGCGCCGCCGACGTGCTGGGCAAGAACCCGCGCATCATGAGTTCCGGACGCCACGACAAGGAGTTCTACGCCGAGATGTGGCGGAGCCTGAAGGAGGACGGAGCCTGGACCGGAGAGATATGGGACAAGCGCAAGAACGGGCAGGTCTATCCGCGCTGGATGACCATCACCGCGGTCAGGAACGAAAAGAACGAGATCACCCATTATGTCGGCGTGTTCACCGATATCACCGAGCGCAAGCGGGCCGAGGAAGAGATCCGCAATCTGGCCTTCTACGATGCGCTGACCGGCCTGCCGAACCGCCGCCTGCTGCTCGAACGCTTCCGCACGGCGCTGGCCTCCTCGGCCCGGCGCCGTCATTATGGCGCGCTGCTGTTCCTCGACATGGACCGCTTCAAGGTCCTGAACGACACGCTGGGGCACGATTACGGCGACCTGATGCTGATCCAGGTCGCCAGCCGGATCCGGTCCTGCGTGCGCGAGATGGACACCGTGTCCAGACTGGGCGGGGACGAGTTCGTCGTGCTGGTCGAGGATGCCGGCAACGACGAGCAGGAGGCGCAGGGCAAACTGGCCACGGTGGCGGAAAAGATCCGGGAAAAGCTGGCGCGTCCCTACCGGCTCAGGGGGCGGGAACACCAGAGTTCGCCGAGCATCGGCGTCACGCTGTATCGCGGCAACGGCGAATCGCCCGAGGTGCTGCTGCGTCGTGCCGACCTGGCGATGTACCAGGCCAAGAAATGCGGCCGCAACGCGGTGCGCTTCTTCTCGCCCGAGATGGAGGCCTCGTCCGAAAGCGACGAGGCGCTGGCGGACGACCTGAGCCGGGCCATCGGGCGGGGGGAACTGCAGTTGCACTACCAGGTGCAGGTGGACGGCGAACTGCGTCCGGTCGGGGCGGAGGCCCTGCTGCGCTGGATGCATGGCCGGCGCGGATTGCTGATGCCGGACCAGTTCCTGACGCTCGCCGAACGGGGCAAGGCGATCGTCGATATCGACCGCTGGGTGCTGGACGAGGCCTGCGGCCGGCTGGCCCGATGGAGTGCCGGGGAACATACCCGCGCGCTGATGCTTGCGGTCAACGTCAGCGCCAGATCCTTCGCCCAGCCGGGTTTCACCGGCCATATCGCGGCGATGCTGAAGAAGCACCGGGTCAGGCCCGAGTTGCTGATACTGGAGATGACGGAGAACATGGTGCTGGACGACCTGCCGGGGGCGGTCAGGAAGATGCGCGAGCTGAAGTCGCTGGGCGTCAGCCTGTCGATGGACGATTTCGGCAGCGGCTATTCGTCGCTGACTTACCTGAAGCAATTGCCGCTGGACCAGGTCAAGATATGCCGGGCCTTCGTGCAGGGAGCCGCGACCAACGTCAACGACGCATTGCTGGTCCAGGCGATCGCCGACCTTGCCGTCAGGTTCGGCCTGAGCGTGCTGGCCGAAGGCATCGAGACCGAAGCGCAGCTGGCCTTCGCCAGGCGCCAGAACTGCATGGTCTACCAAGGCTTCCTGTTCGGGAAGCCGGTTGCCGCGGAGGAGTTCGAAACCGGCCTGGCGGCGTTGCCGTAGCGATCCGGCTTTCAATTTCCGCATAAGGGGAGTAGGGTTGCCGGAAAGAGAACGCGAATCGCATGGTTCCGCCAATGAAGAGTCGTGAAATGAACGCCAGTCCTGACTCCCCGCCCGTCAATGCCCCGCACAAGCCGGGTATCAAGCTGATCCTTTTCATGATGACCGTGCTGGTCATGTTCCTGAGGTGGCTGTCCGAAGGCAGGCGGGACGAGAATCGGCGCCTGCGTATCGAGAACCGGTTGCGCGCCTTCATCGATGCCCATCATTACCATTCCATCACGCTCTACGACGGCAGCGGGCTTGTCGCGCTGCATGTCGGCAGGCCCATCGAGCATGAGGAGGATATGACGGGGGTGATTTCCATCGCAATGCGGACCGGCACCTGCCGGTCGGGCTGTGCCGCGCATCTGCAGACCCGGTTGAGCCAGGGTGGGGAGTTGCTGGCGCTGCAATCCATCAAGGACTGGCTGTTGAACCACATCAAATATGCGGACAAGCCGTTAGGAAAGTTCCTGATCGGCAAAGGGGTGCATTAGAATGCGGCACCCCGCCGGAAATTCATGTAGCCGATGAAACAGACCTTCTCCGACAAATATCGCCGATACAAGTGGTTGCTCGCCGCGCTTGCCGCTGCGCTGCTGTTGGCGCTCATCTTCCTGCAAATGCGGGAAGACAAGCCCGCCATCCGGATCGGCGTGCTGCATTCGCTGACCGGCACGATGGCGTCCAGCGAGGCCCCGCTGGTCGATGCGATCCGTCTCGCGGTCGAGGAGGCGAACGAGACGGGCGGGCTGAACGGCGCGCCGGTCGAGATGATCGTCGCCGACTGCCGTTCCGATGCAGTGTATTGCGCGCAGCAGGCCGAGAAGCTGATCGCGCAGGACAAGGTGCAGGCGCTGTTTGGCTGCTGGACCTCGGCCTGCCGCAAGGCGGTCAGGCCGGTCATCGAGAAGCATCGCCATCTGCTGTTCTATCCGGTGCAGTACGAAGGGCTGGAACAGTCGCCAGACATCGTCTATACCGGCGCCGCCCCCAACCAGCAGATCATCCCGATGGCGCTGTGGGCGATGCAGCAGCGCGGCAAGCGCTTCTACCTGTTCGGTTCGGATTACGTGTTCCCGCGCACCGCCAACCGTATGGTCAAGGATGTGCTGCAGGCGCAGGGTGGGCAATTGCTCGGCGAACGCTATGTCCCGCTGGGTGACAGCGACATGGCGGCCGTGGTGCAGGACATCGCGCGGCTGCGTCCGGACTTCGTGCTGAACACGCTGAACGGCGACAGCAACCGCTATTTTTTCAGGGCGCTGCGCGATGCCGGCATCGTAGCGGAGCAGGTTCCGGTGTTTTCGACCAGCATCGCCGAAGTGGAGCTGGCGGCGATGGGGCCGGCCTTGGTTGCCGGGCACTATGCGGCGTGGAATTATTTCCAGAGCGTGGATACGCCGGAGAACCGGGCGTTCGTTGCGCGCTTCAAACGGCGCTTCGGCGAGCAGCGCGTGGTCGATGATCCGATGGAGGCGAGCTATGTCGGCGCGCAGCTGTGGCTCAACAGCGTTCGCGAGCTGGGCTCGTCCGACCTGGCGCTGGTGAAGACCGTGCTGCCCCATCAATCCGTTCTCGCTCCCGGCGGCATGCTGGCGGTGGACTACGGCACCGGCCATCTGTGGAAAACGGTGCGCATCGGTCAGGCGCTGCCCGACGGGCAGTTCCGCATCGTCTGGCAATCCGCAGGCGCGGTGCGGCCCGCGCCGTTCCCGTTCTATCGCAGCCGTGCGGAATGGTTGGACGTGCAGCAGTCGCTTACGGGGGGCGCACGATGAAGCTCACTTCGCTGACTCAGCGCTTTCTGCTCTGGTTTGTGGTCGTCGCATTGCTGCCGCTGGCGCTGTTCGGCGTGCTGACACTGGTCGAGAGCGAGAAGGCGCTGCGCGAGGAGACGCTGGGGCGGATGTCGCGCCTGGCGGATCGCCGGCTGCTGCTGATCAAAAACTATCTGTTCGAGCGCGTTCACGATGCGCAAATCCTTGCGCGCGAGCGCAGCACCGCGCAGGCGATGGACGAACTGTCGCGTGCGTACCGGCAATCCGGCCCGGACTCGACGCAATACCGTCAGGCGGATGATGCGATACGCGACTACCTTTCTACCTTCATCGACGACAGAACCCTGTTCTACGACGTGTTCCTGATCTCGCCGCAGGGCGAGATCGTCTACACCGACAAACACGAGGCGGACTTCGCGACCAACCTGCTCGAGGGACCATATCGCGACTCGCAACTTGCCCGCGCGTTCAATGAAACGCGCATGACACTGGAAAGCAGCATTTCCGATTTCGAGTCCTATGCTCCCTCCAATGCGCCGGCGGCATTCATCACCGCGCCCATCCTGCGCGGCGGCCAGTTGTTGGGAGTGGTCGGGCTGCAACTCGGCACGGAAAGTATTTATGAGGTTACCGGCGATTTGCACGGGCTGGGAGCGACCGGCGAGACCACGCTGGCCAAGCTGACGGGCAGCGGGGAAGCGCTGTTCATCGCACCGTTGCGGAACGACCCGCAGGCAGCGATGAGGCTCAGGATAGACCTGAAGACTACGGCCAGCCCGATGCGCTTTGCCTTGCAGGGGCTGCGCGGCAGCGGGCTGGCGACCGATTACAACGGCAAACAGGTGGCTGCCGCCTGGCGCTACCTGCCGGAGTTGCGCTGGGGGGTGGTGGTGAAGATGGATGCCGACGAGGCGTTCGCGCCCCTGTATCGCCAGCGCGTATTGCTGTTGGGGGCGTTGCTGGCCCTGACGCTGTTCGCCGGTCTGATTGCGCTCTACTGGGGGCGCGCGATGGTGCGCTCGCTCCAGGGGTTCGCACGCATCGCCGGACAGATAGCCCGGGGGGATTTGTCCAAGCGGGTGGACGAGTCCGGGCGGGACGAGATCGGCATGCTGGCGAGCGCATTCAATCGCATGACCGAAAACCTGCAGGGCCTGTACCAGTCGCTGGAAGAACGCATCGATGAACGCACCCGCGAACTGAATGTGACCAACGAGCAGTTGCAGGAAGAAGTCATCGAGCGCATGCACACCGAGCAGACGCTGCAGCTCAGCAACAACGAACTGGCGTTGTACAAACGATTCATGGACAGCTCGTCCAACGCGATGGGCATGGGCTTGCTTGACGGCCAGCTGACCTACGGGAATCCCTCGTTTACCGATCTGCTCGGGGTGCAGGCGGACGAGCTGAGCCGGCATCGTTTCGATGATTTCTTGCCCGATGAGAGTCGGGGATGCTGGCTTGACGACGTGGTGCCGACAGCAATCCGCACCGGTATCTGGTCCGGCGAGATCAAATTGACCAGCCTGCGCGGGGAAGTGCGCGACACGACGCTCGAACTGTTCGTGGTCAACGACTCGGCCGGGCAGCCCTATGCGCTGGCCGCGGTGATCAACGACATCACCGAGCGCAAGCATGCCGAGGCGCTGTTGCTGCGCCACAAGATCGTGCTGGACACCGCGCAGGAGGGCTTCTGGGTGACCGATGCGCAAGGCAATCTGATCGAGGCGAACGAGGCTTACGCGAAAATTTCCGGCTATTCCGTCGACGAGTTGCTGGCGATGCATATCAGCCAGTTGGAAGCGCAGGAAGTCGGCGAGCAGGTGCGCGCGCATATCGAAAAAGTCATGGCTCAGGGACACGATCTTTTCGAGACTCGTCATCGCCACAAGGATGGTCATGCGGTCGATATCGAGATTTCGACAACCTATCAGCCGGAGTTGCAGCAGTTCTTCGTGTTCTGCCGCGATATCACCGGGCGCAAGCGCGCGCAGCTCGAAATGCAGCACAGCAGGGATTTGCTCAACGAGGCGCAGCACTTGGGACAACTGGGCAGCTGGGAGCTGGACTTGGCGAGCGGTGAGTTGCGCTGGTCCGACGAAATCTACCGGATATTTGAACTCGATCCGGCGAAATTCGAGCCGTCCTACGAGAACTTCCTGAACGTGATCCATCCGGACGACCGCGACAAGGTCAACCAGGCCTACTCACGGTCGCTAGTGGATCGCCAGCCCTACGATGTGGTGCACCGGCTGCTGTTGCAGGACGGGCGCATCAAGTGGGTGCGCGAGCATTGCACCAGCGATTTCGACGAGGCCGGCAAGCCGCTGCGTTCGGTCGGCGCGGTGCAGGACATCACCGAGCAGAAGAGGGCCGATGAGCAGTTGCGCATCGCCGCGGCAACGTTCGAAACGCACGAGGCGATCATGATCACCGACGCGAACGCGAACATTCTGCGCGTCAATCATGCCTTCGAGGAGACCACCGGCTATCGCGCCGAAGAGGTGCTGGGCAAGAATCCGCGCATCCTCAGTTCCGGTCGCCAGGACAAGGAGTTCTACGCCGGGATGTGGAAGCTGCTGAAGGAAAATGGCAACTGGACCGGCGAGATGTGGGACAGGCGCAAGAGCGGACAGGTCTATCCGAAGTGGCTGACCATCACCGCCGTGAAGAACGCGCAGGGAGAGACCACCGAATACGTCGCGATCTTCAGCGACATCACCGCCCGCAAGCAGGCCGAGGAGGAGATACGCAACCTCGCGTTCTACGACGCGCTGACGCAACTTCCGAATCGCAGGCTGTTGCAGGACCGCCTGCGTCTGGCGCTGCCGGCATCGGCGCGCAGCCAGTCCTACGGGGCGCTGCTGTTCCTCGATATGGACCGGTTCAAGGTGCTGAACGACACATTGGGGCACGATTACGGCGACCTGATGCTGATCGAGGTCGCGGAGCGCATCAGGCATTGCGTGCGCGAGGCCGACACCGTGGCCCGGCTGGGCGGCGACGAGTTCGTGGTGCTGGTCGAGGAACTCGGCAGCGAAGCGGAAGAGGCGTCGCAACGGGTCGCGATGATCGCCGAGAAGATACGAACCGCGCTGGCCCAGCCCTATCAGCTCAGGGACAGCGTGCACCGCAGCTCCCCGAGCATAGGCGTGAGCCTCTATCGGGGGAGTGCCGAGCCGGTCGAGGTCCTGCTCAAGCAGGCCGACATGGCGATGTACCAGGCCAAGGAGGCCGGCCGCAATGCGGTGCGCTTCTTCGATCCGGCGATGCAGCTGGCGGTGGAGACACGCGCGATGCTGGAAGCGGACCTGCGCAACGCCATCGCCAACGGCGAACTGCGCCTGCATTACCAGGTCCAGGTCGACAAGGACGTCCGTCCGCTGGGGGTGGAGGCGCTGGTGCGCTGGCAGCATCCGAAGCGGGGCATGGTGTCGCCGGGACAATTCATCCCGATCGCCGAGGAGAGTTCGCTGATCCTGGATATCGGCAGTTGGGTGCTGGAGACGGCATGTCGCCAGTTGGAGGCATGGCGCAATTACCGCGTCACCCGCGAGCTGAGCATCGCGGTTAACGTCAGTTCGGCCCAGTTCCGCCAGCATGATTTCGTCGAGCAGGTATCAGCCCTGCTGGAACGGCACCGGATCGAGCCGTCGCGGCTGAAGCTGGAGCTGACCGAGAGCGTGGTGATGAACGACGTCGCCGACGTCGTCGCCAAGATGCACGCGCTGAAGGCGCGCGGCGTCAAACTGTCGATGGACGATTTCGGCACCGGCTACTCGTCGCTGTCCTACCTGAAGAAACTGCCGCTGGACCAGCTCAAGATCGACCAGAGCTTCGTGCGCGACATCGCCAGCGACAGCGCCGACGCGGTCATGGTCCGCACCATCATCGACCTGGCACAGAACTTCGGGCTGGATGTCATCGCGGAAGGGGTGGAGACCGAGGTGCAGCACATGTTCCTGAAGGTGCACGGCTGCGCGGGCTATCAGGGCTATCTGTTCAGCAAACCGGTGCCGGTGGAGGAGTTCGAGCGGTCGCTGGGGGGGCTGCAGTAGAGACGGTTACTGTCGGCCATTAGAAGGCTGCGGAGAAACGTAGCGAGGATGGCCAGATGCAAGGCGCACGGAGCGCAGAAACCGGAATGTAACTTTCGGTCTGCCGCTTTGCGGCCCCGGATTTCGACAACGAAGTTGCGGTGAAGGCTAATGCGCGAAGCGCGTTATGCCGTAACCAACACCGCGCAACGCAGCAGATGGACACCGCAGTAGTTTATCGGCAGTCTGCTACATCTGGCCTTTATCCTGGTCGTGTCCGTGCCGCTTGTACAGCGCGGCCATGATGCCGGAGAGCAGCAGGCCGAATACGGCGATGATGATGTAGATGTGCAGCTCCATTTTTTGCATCACCGCATACAGGCCCAGCATCGCGAAGATGCTCAGGTTCTCGTTGAAATTTTGCACCGCGATGGAGCGGCCCGCGCCCATCAGCAGGTGGCCGCGATGTTGCAGCAGCGCGTTCATCGGCACGACGAAATAGCCGCCCATTGCGCCCATGACGATCAGCAGCAGCACCGCCAGCACGCTGTCGGTGATCGGGATCATCATCAGTACGACCACGCCCATCGCGATGCCCACCGGCAGCACCCGCACAGAATGCTCCAGCTTGATGTACTTCGCCGCCAGCACCGAGCCGATGGCGATGCCGATGGCGAACCAGGCGGTCAGCTTCGCGGCCTGGCTGATGTCATAGTTCAGTGCGACTGCGGCCCAGCCGATCAGCAGCAACCGTAGCGTCGCGCCCGCCCCCCAGAACAGCGTGGTCACCGCCAGCGAAACCTGGCCTAGCGGGTCTTTCCACAGCAGTTTGAAGCAGTGTGTGAAGTCCTGGACCAGCGCGACCGGATTGCGGCTGAACGGCTTGTGTTCGATAGGCAC
This sequence comes from Gallionella sp., assembly GCA_035654695.1. GTDB lineage: Bacteria > Pseudomonadota > Gammaproteobacteria > Burkholderiales > Gallionellaceae > Gallionella. The sequence continues at coordinate 13,842 of DASRWG010000059.1, forward strand.
GCGCGGGATGTACAGGTTGAACAGCGCGGCAACGATATAGATCAGCACGATGGCGGCGATGGCCAGCTTGCCTATGCTGTCTATCATCGGGAGGTGCAGCGACTCCACCAGCGGCGCGGCCAGCGTCGGGCTGATCAGGATGCCGCCGACGACCGCGCCGAGCACGATGGCCGCGACGGTCAAACCCTCCATCCAGCTGTTCGCCTTGACCAGCTGATTGGGCGGCAGGTATTCGGTGAGGATGCCGTACTTTGCCGGCGAATAGGCTGCTGCACCCAACCCGACCAGGCCGTAGGCCAGCAGCGGGTGGATGCCGATCAGCATCGCGACGCAGCCCGCCAGCTTGATGAGATTGCTGATGAACATCACGCGGCCCTTGGGCAGCGAATCGGCGAAAGCCCCGACGAACGGGGCCAGTACGATGTAGGAGAAGATGAATCCCTGCTGCAATACCGGCGTGTGCCAGGTCGGCGAGCTCAGGTCGCGAAGCAGGGCGATGGCGGCGAACAGCAGGGCGTTGTCGGCGAGCGCGGACAGGAACTGCGCCGCGAGGATGATGTAGAAACCGGGATTCATTCAACGGGACTTTTTTTATCAGGGCGTTTTATAACACGAAAGGGTTGCCCCTGCTATCATTCGCGCCTATCTAAATCACTTGTTTCCTGCCTTTTTTCATGCCCCGCCCGATTCAAGCCCGCATCGATCTCGATGCACTGAATAACAACCTCCGGGTGGTGCGCCGCGCCGCGCCTGCCACCCGCACGATGGCGGTGATCAAGGCGAACGGCTACGGCCACGGTCTGCTTCGCGTCGCCGAGGCGCTATCCGATGCGGAAGGATTTGCGCTGCTGGACATCCAGGATGCGATACGCCTGCGCGAGGCTGGCTATCGCCAGACGATATTGCTGCTGGAAGGATACTTCGCGGCGGACGACCTGCCGCTGCTCGCCGAATACGATATCTCCAGCGTGATCCACAGCGACTGGCAGATCGACCTGCTGGACGCCTATCCTCGCCGCGGTGCGCTGGATGTCTGGCTCAAGGTCAATAGCGGCATGAACCGACTGGGCTTCGTGCCGCAGCAACTAGGACAGGTGCTTGAACGTCTGGGGCGTCACGGCGCGGTGCGCGAAATTACGCTGATGACGCACTTCGCCAACGCCGACGAGGCGCGCGGCGTCTCCGCACAGCTCGACTTGTTCAATGCGGCCGCGGGCGCATACCGCCTGCCGCGCTCGCTGGCGAATTCCGCCGCACTGTTGCGCTTTCCGCAAACACACGGCACCTGGGTGCGTCCCGGCATCATGCTCTACGGCGCATCGCCGTTCGCCGACAAGACCGCAGCCGAACTCGGCTTGCGTCCCGTGATGACGCTGACCAGCCGCATCATCGCCACGCAGGAACTGCGCGCCGGCGACGAAGTCGGCTACGGCTCGCTGTTCCGCGCCGACCATTCCATGCGCATCGGCATCGTCGCTTGCGGCTACGCCGACGGCTACCCCAGACATGCGCCCACCGGCACGCCGGTGCTGGTCGGCGGCCAGCGCACGCGCACACTGGGCCGGGTGTCGATGGACATGTTGTTTGTGGACCTGAGCACATTGCCGCAGGTAGGCGTCGGCGCATCGGTCACGCTGTGGGGCGAAGGCATGCCGATAGAAGAAGTAGCGACTGCGGCGGGGACAATCAGCTATGAGTTGATGTGCGCGTTGGCCGCGCGCGTGCCGGTCACGACATGAGATTAATAAACAGGGAGAGAAGAACATGCTGGGCATCATCGGCGGTAGCGGCGTCTACAACATCGAAGGGCTGGAGAACACGCGCTGGGTGAAGGCGGAGTCGTCGTTCGGCGAGCCGTCCGACGAGGTGCTGATCGGCGAATTGAACGGCCAGTCCATCGCCTTCCTGCCGCGCCACGGTCGCGGGCATCGATTGTCGCCGACCGACATCAACTTCCGCGCGAACATCGATGCGTTGAAGCGCCTCGGCGTGACCGACATCGTCTCGGTCAGCGCCGTCGGCTCGCTGCGCGAACACCTCATGCCGGGCATGTTCGTCATCGTCGACCAGTTCATCGATCGCACCTTTGCGAGAGATAAGAGCTTCTTCGGCAACGGCCTGGTCGCGCATGTATCGATGGCGCACCCGGTGTGCGGACGCCTGGGCGATCATCTCTACGAAGCCGCGCAACAGATCGGCATCCAGGTCGCGCGCGGCGGCACCTATCTCGCGATGGAAGGCCCGCAGTTCTCCAGCCTTGCCGAATCAGAGCTGTACCGCACCTGGGCCTGCGACGTGATCGGCATGACCAACATGCCCGAAGCCAAGCTCGCGCGCGAGGCCGAGATCTGCTACGCCACCGTTGCGATGGTCACCGACTACGACTGCTGGCATCCCAACCACGACGACGTCACCGTGGACGCCATAGTCAAGGTGCTGCTGGAAAACGCCGACAAGGCGAGGGCGCTGGTCAAGAGCGTCGCGCCCAAGGTGCAGGGCGATGCGACGGCCTGCGATTGCGGCTGCCGCACTGCATTGCAGCACGCCATCCTCACCGCACCCGAAGCGCGCGATCCGGCGATGGTGGAGAAGCTGTCTGCTGTTGCAGGACGCATGCTGAAGGCGAATTGATGTAAGCCGTTCGCCCTGAGCCTGTCGAAGGGCCATTCATGGTTCGACAGGCTCACCACGAACGGCCTGGGTAGATTATAAATTTCAGGGAGTAACCATATGCCTATCAAGTCCAGAATCCGCACCGTCCCGCACTACCCCAAGCAGGGCATCATGTTCCGCGACATCACCACGCTGCTGAAAGACCCGGCGGGTTTCCAGGCGACCATAGACGAGCTGGTCGCGCGCTACAAGGATGCGAAGATCGACAAGATCGCCGGCATCGAATCGCGCGGCTTCATCCTCGGCGCGCCGCTGGCCTACGCGCTGGGCAAGGGTTTCGTGCCGATCCGGAAGAAAGGCAAGCTGCCCGCCGAGACCATAGGCCACGACTACGAACTCGAATACGGCACCGACCGCATCGAGATCCACACCGACGCCATCCAGAAGGGCGAAAATGTCCTGCTGGTCGACGACCTGATCGCCACCGGCGGCACCGCCGAAGCCGCCTGCAAGCTCATCGACAAGATGGGCGGCAAGATCGTCGAATGCTGCTTCATCATCGACCTGCCTGACATCGGAGGCAGGGCGAGGCTGGAGAAGATGGGACAGAAAGTTTTCGCTTTGTGCGAATTTGAAGGAGATTAATTGAATGTGGAACATCGCCAACATTGTTTTTAAACCGGCGCGGCCATGAGTCTCTACACTCAACTCCAGCAAGCCCACAGCGAAGAAGACGTCAAGGATGCCTACATCAAGGCGCTTGGGTTAAAGAGCTACACCAAGGGGCTGATAGATATTCAGACCAACGAAATCTGGTTCGAGGCCAAGGACACCGGCAAACATTCCAGCTATGCGATGTTCACGCAATTGCTGCATTACGTGCAGGTTGCCTTGAACAAAGGCGAAGCCGTGCCACCGTTGCTGGCGGTAATCGACACCGAAAAAGCGGCACTGATGAAGACGGCAGACGTGTTGCCCTTCCTGAAAAAGAAAACGGTGAAGTGGGGCAAGTCCGCCAGCCAGTACACCCAGGAAGCGCTGGACGAAATCTCCGCCCACATCGGCACGCATTTCGTCTCGTTCAAGATCACCACGCACGAAGAAGAATTCATCGCCACCGTCAAGGCCGCGATCAAATCCGGCGACATCATCCGCACCCAGATCACCCCTGACAACCTCAAGCAGGTGTTCGACAAATGGGTGGATATGATAGGCCGCGAGATCGTCGGTGTGGACGAGGAGAAATACGCGCTGCTGTTCTTCGCCGACATCATGCATGACGGCACCGTGTCCACCCACGCCAATTTGCCCGCCGAGCTAATGCACAAAAACGGTGCGCCGGTGTTCAGCCTGGATGGCAAGATATACGAACTGGGCAACAAGGAAGGCTATCGCCGCTTCTGGGCCATCTACCACAAACCGCCCAAATCCGAATACCGTGACTACCTGCTGGAGCGCCGCGATAGCCTGATCCCACTGGACGAGCGCAGCTTCAAGGGCGCGTACTACACGCCTCTGGCTGTGGTGGACAAGGCCTACGACAAACTCGCCGAGACGCTGGGTAAGAACTGGCAGAAAGACTACATCGTGTGGGACATGTGCTGCGGCGTGGGCAACCTCGAAGTCAAGCACAGCAATCCGCGCAACATCTACATGTCTACGCTCGATCAGGCCGACGTGGACGTGATGAAAGCCACCAAGACCTGCGTCGCCGCGCAGCGCTTCCAGTACGACTATCTGAACGACGATATCACCGACGACGGCAAGATCGACTACAGCCTCACCGACAAAGTGCCGGCGGAGTTGCGCAAGGCGATCGCCGAGGGCAAGAAGATACTGGTGCTGATCAATCCGCCGTATGCGGAAGTAAGCAGTAGTGTAACGGGCGACAATAAAACCGGCGTTGCAGCGACACAAATGTCCAAAACAATGGGGGATTACGGTTACTCGAAGCGAGAGTTGTTTACGCAATTCGTGGCACGTATCACACGGGAAATGCCAACCGCTACGTTAGCGATGTTCAGCACATTGAAGTACGTCAACGCGCCAAACTTTGAACAATTTAGAGCGCAATGGAATGCAAAAAATCTGGGAGGGTTTGTAGTTCATAGCCAAGCATTCGATGGGCTGAATGGTGATTTCCCGATTGGATTTCTAGTTTGGTCAACTAACGCGCAGGCTCAAAAGAAAACTCCAATCACGACTGTAGTGACAGAGGTTTTGGATAAAAATGTAAGCGCAATCGGCGAAAAGGTTTTTTACAACTTGCCAATTAGCGAGCACCTGAATTCGTGGATGCCGAGAATAAAAACGGACAGCGAAAACATCCCACTGAAAAATGCGATTCACCCACAAATGGCAAAGGCCAAGGTAACGGCATGGTGCAACAACGCCGTTGGCTATTTGTTGTGTAAAGGCGGTGATGTGCAAAATGCGAATCAAACTGGCTTGTTGTCTTCCGTATACAGCAATGGTTGCGGTTTTTATGTCACTCCTGAAAACCTTTGGCAAGCCGCAATCGTCTTTGCCGTGCGCCGTATTATCAAGCAAACATGGCTCAACGACCGCGATCAGTTCCTGCAACCCACCGCACCGCTCTCCGACGAATTCAAATCCGACTGCCTGATCTGGATGCTGTTCAACGGCAGCAATCTCACCGCCGGCGCCGCCGACCTCGAATGGAACGACAAAAAATGGTCGCTGGTGAACCACTTCATCCCCTATACCGAAACCGAGGTGGGGGCGCCCGACCGCTTTGAATCCGACTTCATGGTGCAGTATCTCGCCGACAAGGAACTGTCTTCCGAAGCTGTCGCGGTATTGGATGCCGGACGGACATTGTGGCAGGCCTACTTCGCCCACACCGACGTGCGCACCGTGCGCGACGAACTGAAACTGAATCGTCCCGATGTGGGCTGGTATCAAATCCGCAACGCGTTGAAATCCCGCAACAGCAGCGGCGACACCGTTCCGGTGGACTTTGCTCCGTTCGAAACGGCATACAAAGAATTGGGCGACAAGCTGCGCCCGCAAGTATTTGAACTGGGATTTTTACGATGAAAGTCAACGGCAAACCCTATCGCACCATCTGGCCCACCACCGACGGGGCGGTGGAGATCATCGATCAGACCAGACTCCCCCACGAGTTCGTGACGGTGCGGCTGGAGAATATGCGCGATGCGGAGCGGGCGATACGCGACATGTGGGTGCGCGGCGCGCCGCTGATCGGGGTGACGGCGGCTTACGGGGTGGCGTTGTCGATGAAGCATCATGCGTCGGATGCGGCGCTGGAGGCGACCTGCGCTGTGCTGCTGGCGGCGCGTCCGACGGCGGTGAACCTGCGCTGGGGCGTGGAGCGCATGCGCGCATTCCTGGTACCCTTGCCGGAATCCGAGCGCGCGGGAGCGGCCTGGCTGGAGGCGGCGCGCATCGCCGACGAGGACGTGGAGATCAACGCCTCCATCGGCCGTCACGGCGCGGAACTGATACGCGATATGCACGAGCGGAAGCAACGCGAGGGCCGCAGCGGCGTGGTCAACGTCCTGACCCACTGCAACGCGGGCTGGCTGGCGACGGTGGATTGGGGTACGGCGCTCGCGCCCATCTATGCCGCGTTCGACGCGGGCATTCCGCTGCATGTGTGGGTGGACGAGACGCGGCCGCGCAACCAGGGCGCGAGCCTGACCGCGTGGGAACTGGGGCAGCACGGCGTGCCGCACACGGTGATCGTGGACAACGCGGGCGGTCACCTGATGCAGCACGGGCTGGTGGATATGGCCATCGTCGGCACCGACCGCGTGACCGCGACCGGCGACGTCTGCAACAAGATCGGCACCTACCTGAAGGCGCTGGCCGCACACGACAACGGCGTGCCGTTCTACATCGGCCTGCCGACGCCGACGATAGACTGGACGCTGAGCGACGGCGTGAAGGAGATCCCCATCGAGGAGCGCGCGCAGGAAGAGGTGACGCATATCGCCGGGCTGTGCGACGACGGGCTGGTGCGTACCGTGCAGGTCACGCCGACCGGATCGCGCGCGGCGAACTATGGCTTCGACGTGACGCCCGCGCGGCTGGTGACGGGGCTGATTACGGAACGCGGCGTGGTCGCGGCGAACGCGCAGGCGATGCAGGTATTGAAATAATTCCCTCTCCCCCAGCCCCTCTCCCGTAAACGGGAGAGGGGAGCGCCGGGGGGCCGAAGGCCGGGAGAGGGATCGAGATGGAGTAAACGATGAACGAAAACCAATTGCGCGGCGAACTCGCGCGCGTCGCGAAGAAGCTGGATGCGCAGGGGCTGAACCGCGGCTCTTCCGGCAATCTCAGCGTGCGCTGCGGCGATGGCATGCTGATCACGCCGTCCGGCATGGGCGCGGAGGGGCTGAACGCCGAGGATCTCGTGTTCGTCGATGGGCAGGGCAAGGCGCAAGGCCGCCACAAGCCTTCCAGCGAGTGGCTGTTCCATCGCGACATCTACGCGCAACGAACCGAACTCGGCGCGGTGATCCACACCCATTCGGTCGCGGCGACCACGTTGGCCTGCATGCGCCGCGACATCCCGCCGTTCCATTACATGATCCTGACGGCGGGCGGCGACAGCATCCGCTGTTCGGGCTATGCGACCTTCGGCACGCAGGCGCTGTCCGATGCGGTGCTGGTCGCGATGCAGGACAGACGCGCCTGCCTGATGGCGAACCACGGCATGATCGCCGCGGGCAAGAATCTCGCCGATGCGTTCAAGCTCGCGGTCGAGGTCGAGACGCTGGCCGAGCAGTATCTGCGTGCGCTGCAGGCCGGCGGGCCGGTGCTGCTGACTGCGGACGAACTGCGCGACGCGCAGCGGCAGTTCGCCGAGCTACGCTACGGCGAACCGTGAGGTACGGCTAGAAGCCCAGCACTCCCTTGAGTTTCTTCATGCTCTCGCCCGCCGATCCGGGCTCCGCTCCCGGAGTGCCTTGCCCTGCAGCGCCCATCTTGTTGTCCTTGACGCTGTCGCACTTCGGCCCGATCCGCTTGCCGCGGTAGGAACTGGTCATGTCGATGGGCTGGCCGCCCGAGGTTCCTTTCAGGTGGGTCACGCCCTTGTAGCCGTCGGCGTCTCCGACGAACTCGCCGTCGCCGCTCATCACCTCGCCGTTGCGGACGCAACGCATCTTCCACGTGGTCTTCTGGCCGGACGTCCTGATGTCGGTCATCTTGCAATCCTTGTCCTGCATCGTCTGGCGCGGATCGGTCGCGGCATCCTTGGCGACGCAGACCCTGACGGTCGTCCCTGGCATCTTGAAGGGCATGCCCGGCATCTCGGTCTTGCTGGTGATCTCCCACCACTCGCCCGGTGCGGCACAGGCGGCGGAGGCGTATGCGCCCAGCAGCAGGGCGAGGCAGATAGTCGATGTCCTGTTCATGATGTCTCCCTTCGGTCCGAAGTAAAGGATGGACTGCGTCAGCGTTTCAGTATCCCTGTCTTGCCCATCACGCCCATGAAGCGAGGCGCATGGGCGGGCTGTTTCTCGAACTCGTCGAACTGCCCGGTCATCAGCCGGTCCAGCAGGTTCAGGCGCTCGCCCAGTGCCGGATGGGTCTTGAACAGCAGCGCCAGGCTGGAGTCCTGCGCGTTCATGCCCTGCAGGGTTTGCAGCACTGCGGGCAGGCCGTAGGGATCGTAGCCCGCGCGGGTGGCGATCACCACGCCCATGCGGTCGGCCTCGAATTCGTCGTCCTTGTCGAGTCCGCGCGCGTAGACTTCGGTGCCCGCGCTGACCAGTTTCTTGAATGCCGGGTCGGCGCCCCGGCTCTCCAGCGCCTGTCCGGCGAACTCCGCGATCAGGCCGGTGCGCGCACCTTTCTTGATTGCCTCCAGATAATGCTTGCGCAGGATATGCGACATCTCGTGCGCCAGCACGCCGGCCAGTTCCGCTTCGCTTTTCATCTGCGCGAGCAGTCCTTTGGTGACGAAGATGTAGCCGCCCGGTGCGGCGAAGGCGTTGACATCGTTGTCGTCCAGTACGCCGAATTGCCAGGGCAGGTTGGGGCGTTCGGTTTGCAGCGCGAGCCACATGCCGACGTTGTTCACGTATTTCTGCACGCGCTGGTTCTTCAGCAGGGGAGCTGCGCCCAGCAGGTTGCTGGCGATGCCTGCACCCAGCTCGATTTCTTTCGGTTCGTCGATGTCGGCGGAGGCTTGTTGCGCCTTCTGCAGGGTTCCCAGCGCCTTGCCCAGATCGATGTTGCCCAGGTCGAAGGCGAGTGCCGAGGAGGAGATGCCGCACAGGAAAACGATGGATAGGAGTTTGCGGTTCATGTCGTTCTCCTCATTTCGCCGGTGGCAGGTAGTCGATCTGCCGCGTCGCCAGCTTGCCCGACTTGCCGAAGCTCTGAGCTTCTTTTTTGCCGGTCGCGTAGCGTTGCAGTTCCTTCATCGCCTGCGGGTTGGGATGCGGGTTTTTCAGGTTCTCTTCGGAAAGGCCGCGCACGCCGGTGGAGACGGTGCTGCCGCTGCCGCCGGTGGCGGCGACGTTGAACAGCGCGCCCAGGCCGCTGTCGCCGCTCTTCTTCTGGGCCGCATCGCCGAAGCGCAGGCTCAACATCTTCACCCAGCCCTTTGCGCCGTCGGCTTTGATCTGCATCCAGCCCGATTTGCGTTCGAGCACCTCGACCTTGCTTTTCTCCGGCAGGCTGGAAAGCGTATCGGCATCCGAGAACGGCTTGGCCTTCACCTCGGTGGTTCGCACGGTGTAGGCGGTCTCTCCCGCGTGGGCCGCGAAGATGCAGCATGACAGACAAAATGCGGGCAACCATTTCATTGCACATTCCTCCTCGATGTCGGCGCGAACAGTTCGACTTCCTGCTCCCGTCCCTTGACCTTATACGAACCGAACGGCTGGAAGTCAAATGCGTCTCCGCACAGTTCCATGGTGTCGCGCGAGACGAGGATGCGCGACACGCCCTTGGTCAAGCCTTCGATGCGGCTGGCGAGGTTCACCGTGTCGCCGATGGCGGTGTATTCGCGGCGCTGCTCCGAGCCGATCAGGCCGACCACCGCAGGGCCGGAATGGATGCCGATGCCGACGTCGAACTCGATGTCGTCGTGGCCCAGTTCCTGCCTGAATCGCTGCAGCACTTCGGCCATCTCCAGCGCCGCTTCCACCGCATGGCGCGCATGCTGTTCGTCGTCCAGCGGCGCGCCCCAGAAGGCCATGATGGCGTCGCCGATGAACTTGTCCAGCGAGCCGCCGTGGCGGAAGATTACCTCGACCTGCAGGCTGAAATATCGGTTCAGCAGTTCGACGACCTGCTGCGGCGTATGGCGTTCTGACAGCGTGGTGAAGCCGCGGATGTCGGAGAACAGCACGGTGATCTGGCGACTCTCGCCCGCGCGGTTCAGGCCGCCGTGTGCGATCAGCTCCTTGACCACATACGGGTTCACGAAGCGGCTGAACATCTGCACCGCCTGCTCGCGCGAGCGGCGTTCGTGCAGGTATTCCGCCAGCGCGCAGGCGAAGTAGCAGGTCCACGCCAGCAGCAGCGGTGCCAGCACCGGCAGCAGGTAGAGACGCCCGGTCGCGACGTAACTGCCGCCCAGCAGCAGCACCGATGCGGCGGCCAGCCCGAGGCCGATGCGCAACGCGTTGTTTCCGAGCAGGAAGGCCGCACCCAGTGCGGCGACCAGGCCGAGTGCGAGCAGCGGGGCGAACCACGCGGGTGCTTTCTGCATCGTGCGCCGGTTTTTCAGGTTGTCCAGCGCGGTCGCGAGTATTTCCATGCCGGGATACAGGCTGGAGACCGGCGTGGCGCGCACGTCGTGGAGTCCGGTGGCGGCGGTGCCGACGATGACGATCTTGCCGGCGAGTTCGTCTCGCGGGCGCAGCGGATGCTCGCGGCCGAAGTCTTCGTATAGCTCCGCATAGGGGATGTGCCGGAACGAGCGCGCCTGGCCGCGCCAGGCGAGGATCATGTCGTCCTGCCGCGGCGCCGGATAGCCCAGATCGGTCGCCACGCGCGCGGGCAGCGACGGGATCAGCCAGCCGCGCACGTCGGTGTAGAGCCGGTAGCGCCTTCCCACGCCGTCTGCGTCTTCCTCGAAGTTGATCGTGCCGCTGCGCCAGTGGCGCGGGTCTACCGCCAGCGGCGGCAGCAGCGCGACGCGCGCGTCCGGATCGGCGCGTTCGGTGCGTATCAGTCCCAGCATGGTCGCGATCTGCGCCAGCGGCGCGCCTTCGGCATCCAGCAACGGCTCGCGCCGTATCATCGGAAAGTAGATGTTGTCCGCCGCATCCAGGGCCTCGTTGAACTGGCGGTCGCTCTCGGGCCGGTATTGGTCACGTTCGCTGAACAGGATGTCGAACACGATGGCGGCAGGCTGCTGCGCCGCGATGCCGCGCACCAGTTCGCCGTGCACCGAGCGCGGCCACGGCCAGTTGCCGGCGATGTCCTGCATGCGCGCGAGGCTGGCGTCGTCGATGTCCACGATGACGATGTCGGGGTCGGGCTGGAGAGGTTGCGCCTGCTGGCGCACGAAGAAGTCGGACAGCCGGTTTTCCAGCGGGCGGAGCGCATGCAGCCAGACGGTCTCGACGACCGCCAGCAGCAGGAGCAGGGCGACGATGCGGATCAGCGGTTTGGAGAGCATGTTCGTCGCATCATACTATTGAGTCTGCCATTAAATAGATTGAAATGAACGCCGCGTTGTAGGCTGGTGGTGAGCAACGCGAAACCCCAGCTGCGCGGATGTCTGCAAATGCTGGGGTTCGTACCTCACCGCCAGCCTACGAAACTGAATCTATAACCGCTAGCCGGGCGACAGGATAGTGCCGTTCTGGCCGATAGTTACGGCGCGGGATTCGGATAGCGCTGATGCACTGCCTCGATGCGTCCCAGCACCTCGGCGGACAGCTGCAGTTCCATGCTGTCGAGGTTCTCTTTCAACTGGGGCAGACTGGTCGCGCCGACGATCACGCTGCTGGCGAACCAGCGGGTGCGCGCAAATGCCAGCGCCATCTGCGCCGGGCTGAGTCCGGCCTCCTGCGCGATGCGCACATATTCGGCGCTGGCGGCGGGCACGGTGGGCTTGGCGTAGCGCTGGCCGAAGTTGGGGAACAGCGTGATGCGTCCATGCGCCTGCGGGGCATTCAGATACTTGCCGGTGAGATGGCCGAAGGCCAGCGGGCTGTAGGCGAGCAGGCCTACGTTCGCATGGCGGCACACTTCCGCCAGCCCCGCCTCGAAGGTGCGGTTCATCAGGTGGTAGGCATTCTGGATGCTGACGATCTTCGGCAGGCCGAGCTGTTCCGCGCAACGCACGAATTCCATCACGCCCCAGGGCGTCTCGTTCGAGAGCCCGATATGGCGCACCTTGCCGGCCTGCACCAGTTCCGCCAGCGCCTGCAGCTGTTCGGCGACGGGCACGCTGTCGCGCTCCTGCGCCGCGTCGTAACTGGTTGCGCCGAACATCGGCACATAGCGGTCCGGCCAGTGGATCTGGTACAGGTCCACGTAGTCGGTCTGCAGCCGTTTCAGGCTGCCGTCGATGGCGGCGTGTATCTGCTCGCGGTCGATGCGCGGGCCGTTGCGTATCCAGGAGAAGCCGCGCGCGGGACCTGCGATCTTGGTCGCGACGACCAGCTTGTCGCGCTGTTGATGTTGGAGCCACTCGCCGATATAACTCTCGGTGCGGTGCACCGTCTCGGCGCGCGGCGCGACCGGGTACATCTCGGCGGTGTCGATGAAGTTCACGCCGCGCGACACCGCGTAATCGAGCTGCGCATGCGCCTCCGCCTCGCTGTTCTGTTCGCCGAAGGTCATCGTGCCCAGGCCCAATGCCGAGACATGCAGGTCGCTGTCGCCGAGTCGTCTGTATTCCATGTTGGTCACCTGTGTTTTTCCCGTCATTCTAGTCCAGATACCCCATGCGATTCATCGCGACGGCGTGCTAGGATGAAAACAGGTATTACCCATCCGGGAGATCGAAATGATGCCAGTCCTGTTCCTGTCTCATGGCGCCCCCTCGCTGCCGCTCGAAGGCGGCGAAACCGGCGCGGCCTGGCGGCGACTGGGCGAGAGCCTGCCCAAGCCTGAATCCATCCTGATGATTTCCGCGCATTGGGAAACGGCCATGCCAACCGTCAGCCGTGCCGTAAGCCCAGAGACCATCCACGATTTCAGCGGCTTCCCCGAAGAGTTGTACCGCCTGCGCTACGACGCGCCCGGCGCGCCGCAGATGGCAGAGCGTGCCGCGGCCGCGCTGCGGCAAGCCGGGATACCGGCGCAACTGGACGACACTCACGGACTCGATCACGGCGCATGGGTGCCGCTGAGCTTCATGTATCCGCAGGCGGACGTGCCGGTCGCGCAGCTTTCGCTGCAACCCGACCGCGACCCGGCATGGCATGTCGCGCTGGGCCGCGCGCTGCGCCCGCTGCGCGAACAGGGCGTGCTGATCATCGGCAGCGGCGCGATCACCCACAACCTGCGCGCGATCTTTCGCCATCCGCAGGACGAGCCTGCGCCCGCATGGGTGACGGAGTTCCGCGACTGGATTGCGCAGCGGATAGCGGAAGGGGACATGCCGTCCTTGCTCGAATACCGCCAGCGCGCGCCGCATGCCGATCAGAACCATCCCACCGACGAACACCTGCTCCCGCTGTTCGTCGCGCTCGGTGCTGCGGACGATATCCGCAATGCGCAGCACTTGAACCGCGTGACGACCTTTGGCCTGCTGGCGATGGATGCGTGGGTGTTCGAGGGTTGATGGTTGTGCCAATGGTGGACAGTTGGCTAATTTTGTACTGGCAAAAGAACGCCTGAAACAACTTGGTCGAAGCGCATGAGCAAGAAAAATATCGGTAGCGACTTCGACGACTTCCTGTCCGAAAACGCCCTGCTGGACGAGAACGACACCAGCCTGACGCTGACCACGCTGGCGAGCGCGGCAGCGGTGCTGGGGAAGAAGTTGAAGGTGGAGCTGCTGGCGGCGTGAGGGCGACTCAATACGGCATCAGATGTTTGGAGAAATGTATGCGGCGCACTACGTGGAGTGGAGAGAGGAAGCCGTATCGTAGGGCGGAAAAGCGTAGCGCCTTCCGCCGCATGGAGATAAATCCGGAAGCCTCATTCGGCGGATAACGCCTATGGCTTATCCGCCCTACGCGAGCTTCGGCACCTTTGTTTCCCGCGGGGAATTAGCCAAATCTCTTAATGAATTCAATCAGATTTTTAGGCTGTACCTCATCAACATTGCTGCCGAATCTGCAATAGTATTTGTTATCGTAGATAGATGGATTTTCTCCTGAAGCCAGACTCATAACCAAAACGGTCTTATTGTGATATTTCAATGTAAAAATATTGCGCCCAATAAAATCCTTGTCTCTATCCGAGATTGGCTGCGACTTGAGCAGGTTGGTTAATTTTGTGAAATAGGTGTCTGTATCTTTCTCGTAGATGTTGGCCTCGCTATCCAATCCAGTTACATAGTAAGACCCATATTTGGCCCATTCGGAGTTGTAAAACTTCTTGTGAGAGGTCGCTGATGTGAGTTTGTCACACACGCCAACAAGTACATATCCCACCGCCCCTTTTTGGGTGTTCGCCATCGCGGTTAATGTTTTAATGGTCTTATCAAAAAGATCGCGATTGAATTTTGAGTTCGCAGCCAGATCGTAAAATCCCATTTTGAAATCGTATAGAGTCTGCTCTGTGGTGCTATTCATCAGGATGTTCTCAAATCGCGAGGTCCAATGACGCTTAGAAGGATCAATTTGATCACTCTTTTTTAACGCCTGGCGAATGACTCCTGATATTTGAGCAATACCCCGTTCCTTTTCGGCTGCAGACCAATTTCCACCGCCTTCAGCTAACTTGATTGTTTCTCCAGAATGTTTGAGGGTTTTTAGTAGCTTTGGATAGCTATCAACTTCTTTTCCACCAACGAATAACATTTCATAAAAGGCGAGAAAGTATAATTGGAAGAATCTTGGAAATCGTGCTGGAGGAGAGCTGAATAAAAGGTCTCTCATATTCTCTGACGACTTTTCGATGATTTCCAGAATTTGGTCGAAGCAGGCTTGTATATTATTAATAAGCAAGTCCTCTCCCATTTTATTTATTTGACGATCAACGTTTTGGGATGCTTCAAAATTTTCAGCAAATCCATAATAGCCATCCAAAATTTCCGAGCTTGATCGTTGTGCCTTATCTGAAATAATCCACGCGACAATATCGGCAACAATCTCTTCGTCTTTGGAATTGCGCAAATCTTCTTTTGTTAAAATTTTGTTTTTTATCCAAAAGACGTCATCGATGGCAATTCCATATGGCAATTCTCTGTTGGTGAGAGATATTTTCTTCATCTTGTTTAAAGACAGAATATCTCCAAAAGAAGAGTCTCCTCGTATGTTTGCGGAAAGCTTGCGAACCAAGTTGGCAAATGCTCCGGTGGCACCAGCTTGCCTCAACTCCTGTCTTGATAGATGTTTGCCGTTTGCATTTAGCCGCCGAAAAACTTCGTCGATTCGTTGAGCGTTTCGCTCTGGGTAAATTGACACCGGAACCTGATATCCCGCGAAGTCAACGCATTTGGTGCGATCAAGAACTTGTGCCTTTTGTTCGAGTTCGCCTGAGTCTAGTTTGTCTTTCGTTTCTGCGATGGTATTTAAGTCGAAAAACTTTTCATCTAACGGGTACTCTTGCTCAATAAAAGACATAACTGCATTAAGTCTCTGCATCCCATCGATTATTTCGTATCGCAAATTTCCCGGTTCTCCTACTTCAGCCAGCAAGATTATTGGGATTGGAAACCCTTTTTGAATCGAGTCAATAAAGCTTTTCTTTTCGTCGATTGACCAAACCAACTTTCGTTGATAGCGCCTATTTGTTAGTAGTTTTTCGGAGTTATACAGTCGATACAAGGATTGAATACTCTCGCCCTTGATTTGAGGTGTGCTATTGGTCGTCATTTTTGTCTCCCGGAACTGCCCGGCAGCCTACTCGATTCTCCTACCAAGAACAATATGCCGAAATACATAGATATTTCGGCCTACCTCTTCATCTGACGCCGGTCCCGCTACGTCTTTCCCCATCCCCTTCTGGTAGGTATCCACCCCATAGGTAATCGTCCGCGGGTTTGTTAAGTTGCCCCATCCTTCAGGCAGCCGTTGCATCGGCACGTCCGAAGCCGAACAACTCATGGAGGCAGCGCATGGATAGCGTCGATCTTTCGGTACTCAAGACCTTGCGCGAGTGGCAGTGTGTTACGCAGTGGCTGGTGACGGTGGTGGAGACTTTCGGTTCCAGCCCGCGTCCGCCGGGCGCGATGCTGGCGCTGCGCGGCGACGGGCTGGCGGTGGGGTCGGTGTCGGGCGGCTGCATCGAGGACGATCTGGTGCGGCTGGCGCGGGACGGGAAGTTGCCGCTGGACCGCTGCGAGCAGCTGACTTACGGGCTGACGCGCGAGGAAGCGCGGCGTTTCGGTTTGCCTTGCGGCGGCGCGATGCGGCTGGTGGTCGAGCCGGTGCGCGACGCGGGCTGGGTGGGGCGGGTGCTGCAACTGATACAGACCGGACAGTTGGTCAGGCGCACGCTGCATCTCGATACATTGCGGGTGGAGCTGGACGACGCAACGCGCGCCGACTGCCTCGTTTTCGACGGGGAAACTCTCGCCACGGTGCACGGCCCGCGCTGGCGGCTGCTGATCATCGGCGCGGGCCAGACTTCTTCCTACCTCGCGCGCATGGCGCAGGCGCTGGATTACCAGGTCATCGTCTG
>DASRWG010000060.1:0-73256 GCA_035654695.1 Gallionella sp.
TCGATACTATCGGACAGCGACTGTCTTATCAGGATCGGCGTGTCGGTAGCATCGGCCTTCTCCTGTCGGTTGCGCTCGCGTTGCAGGTCTTGAGCGATGGCCTCGCGCCGCGCGATCAGCGCTTGCAGCATCCGCGCCTCAAGCTACCTCTGCTTCGTGTAGTGATAGCTAATCACTACGGAAAGAAAGATACAAGGCTGGCGGTGAGCAACGCGAAACCCCAGCTGCGTGAAGTCGGCAAATGCTGGGGTTTGTGCCTGATGGAACAACTAGCCATTCCACTAAGCAATCAAAAAAAGATTGCCAAGTGGCTGGTTATCACCACCAGCCTACCCATTCCGTGCCTTCTGTGTTTTCCGTGGACCAATGCATTTAGTTGCGCGCGTGCGACAGGTAGTAATTCTCCACGCCCTCGAACGCGGTCAGTTCCTGTGCCAGCTCCGCCATCGGCGCGCCCTTGTCCTTGCCCTGCGCGATGGCGACGAAATGCCATTCCGGCTTGCCGTCCTTGAAATTGATCGTCAGCGAACCTTCGGCGATGTCGTAGCCGCGCTCGTTGGCGACCTGCTTCAGCACATCGAGCTGGGGCTTATAGTCCTGCCTGAATTGCATCACGATCGCGATCGCCGGATGCGACGGCAGCCAGCTTTCCAGACGCGAGATCCACAACATGCTGGCGGCCGACATCAGCGTCAGCAGGATCGCCGCGGCATAGAAACCGACGCCGACCATCACGCCGATCGCGGAGGCGGCCCAGATCGACGCGGCGGTCGTCAGGCCGCTGATGTTGAATCCCTCGCGCATGATCACGCCCGCTCCGAGGAAGCCGACGCCGGTGACGATGCCCTGTATCACCCGGGTCGGATCCGCGCCCACCATCACCGTGGCTTGTCCGCCGTACCAGAAATGCGGATAACCCGCGATCACGGTGATCGCCGCCGAGGCCATGCAGACCAGGCCGTAGGTGCGCATGCCCGCCGCCCGCCCGTGGAAGGAACGCTCGTAGCCGATGATCAGGCCCAGCGCCAGCGCCCCGAGCAGATTCATGAAGATGATGAGATTGATCGCGACTTCGGATTTCGACCAATAGGCGAACAGCATTTCCTGCGGGATCACACTCATGGCATCGCTCCTTTGTACGGTGCCCGCATTGTATCGCGGAGAGCGCGCACCGATGCCGCTTATCCGTGCGGTCTGCTAGACTTCACCGCTCTGTTTTTCCACTCTTCGCATCAGCCATGACGTTAGCCTGGCAAAACGGCCTGCCGTTTTCACCGCGTTTCGACGACCTGTATTTCTCCGCCGTTTCCGGCCTCGACGAGAAGCGCCATGTATTCCTGCAGGGCAACCGGCTCGCCGAACGATTCGCCGCGCTGTCCGCGGGCGAAAGTTTCACCGTGGGCGAGACCGGCTTCGGCACCGGACTGAATTTCCTGTGCACGCTGCAACTGTTTGAACGGGTCGCGCCGCCGGGCGCGAGCCTGGATTTCTTCAGCGTCGAAAAATTTCCGCTGGACGACGGCGAGCTGCGCGCCGCGCTGGCGCTGTGGCCGGAACTGCAGCCGCTCGCGGAACGGTTGCTCGCGCGCTGGCGGAGGCGCGTGCCGGGCTGGAACCGCTGGTCGTTCGGGCGCGTGCGCCTGACGCTGGCGATAGCCGACGTCGCCGAGGTGTTGCCGCAACTGCCGGGGAACGCGGTCGATGCATGGTTCCTCGACGGCTTCACCCCGGCGAAGAATCCGGAGATGTGGAGCGAACAGGTCCTGACAAAGATCGCGCGCGCGTCACGCGCCGGCGCGACGGTGGCAACCTACACCAGCGCGGGCTGGGTGCGCCGCGGCCTGCTGCAGGCCGGGTTCGATGCGGCGCGCGCGCCCGGATTCGGCTGGAAGCGCGCGATGCTGAGCGGCACATTCGCATCCGGCGGCGCGGCGAGGCACGACTCCCCGCCGAAAACCGCCATCGTGATCGGCGGTGGCATCGCAGGCTGTGCGGCGGCTCATGCGCTGGCACAGCGCGGCGTGCAAGTGACGCTGCTGGAACGCGCGCCGCGTCTGGCGAGCGCGGCGTCGGGCAATCCGCGCGGCATCCTGCACGCGCGCTTCGGCGCCGGCATGAACGCGTTACACCGCTTTGTGCTGGAGTCCTGCGGCCACGTGCTGGCACTGCTCGACGAGACGCTGCCCGCGGACGGCGTGCTGCGCGATGAATGCGGACTGCTGCAACTGGCATGCAACGAGACCGAACAGAAGCGCATAGCGAAACTCGCCGGTACAGAGTGGCCCGCGCACCTGATGCGTTTCGTCGACGCCGCAGAGGCATCGCGGCTCGCAGGCATCACGATGGCGCACGGCGGGTTATGGTTCCCCGGCGGCGGCTGGGTCGTGCCTCCCGCGCTGTGCGAACGGCTCGCCGATCATGCGCTGATCGAACGGCGCTACGAACATACGGTGAAGTCGCTGACGCAGACCGACACCGGCTGGCGCGCGGCCGGACAAGGATGGGTTGTCGAGGCGGAGATCGCTGTGGTGTGCTGCGCGCATTCGGCGCTGGCGCTGGAGCCGTTCGCGCAGTTCCCGCTGACGCCGGTGCGCGGCCAGGTCAGCCTGTTGCCCGCGACCGGTGCGAGCCGCGCGTTGCGGACGGTGGTGTGCGGCGACGGCTACTGCGCGCCGGCCGTCGGCGGCGCGCATGTGACCGGCGCGACGCATGCGTTCGACGATGAGGCGCTCGATGTGCGCGCTGCGGATCATGCGGACAATCTGGCGAAACTCGCGTCGTTCGCGCCGGCGCTGCGCGAGGCGCTGGGCGAGATCGATGTCGAACGGCTGGAAGGGCGCGCCTCGGTGCGCTGCTCCGCGCCCGGCGCGACACCGCTGGTCGGCGAGGTGAGGCGCGATCTCTATTGCAGCCTCGCGCACGGCACGCGCGGCCTGCTCACTGCGGGCCTGTCCGCGGAAGTCATCGCCGCGCAGGCATGCGGGCAGTTGCCGCCGCTGCCCGTTGCCGTCATCGCCGCGCTGTCGCCGCAGGCGCGCATCCCGAGGGGCTGAAATCCGGAAAATTTCCTGCTATGCTCGCAGCGCACGGCGGACGGGGTTCCGCCGATTTTCATTGGGGAGGTGCTGACACAGCCTGTATGAGCAGTCCATTACCGAAGCTATCGCAATATTTCCGCCCGCGTCTGATCGACGCATTGCGCGACTACAACAAGGCGCGCTTCACCACCGACGTCACCGCCGGCATCACGGTCGGCGTCATCGCCCTGCCGCTGGCCATCGCGTTCGCGATCGCCTCCGGCGCGAAGCCCGAAGCGGGCATCTTCACCGCCATCATCGCCGGCTTCATCATCTCCGCCCTCGGGGGCTCGCGCGTGCAGATCGGCGGGCCCACCGGCGCGTTCATCGTGATCGTCTACGGCATCATCGTCCAGTACGGCTACGCGAACCTGCTGATCTGCACGATGATGGCGGGCGTGATGCTGGTGCTGATGGGCGCGCTGCGCATGGGCAGCCTGATCCGGTTCTTCCCGCGCCCGCTGATCCTCGGTTTCACCAGCGGCATCGCGGTGCTGATCATCCTGAGCCAGGTAAAGGAGTTCTTCGGCCTGCAGATCGAGACCATGCCCGCCGAGTTCTCGCACAAGCTGCAGGCGATCTACCACGCGGCGCACACCGTGGACCTCGTCACGCTGCTGCTCGCGACGGTCTCCGCGCTGTTCATCTGGTTCTACCCGAAGCGCTGGGCGCAGCGGCTGCCCTCGCCCATCGTCGCGCTGGTGCTGGGCACAGTCGTCGTGGCCTTGTTCAGCCTGCCGGTCGAGACGATAGGATCGCGCTTCGGCGGTATTCCGCAGGGCTTGCCGAGCTTCGATCCGCCCGAGTTCACCTTCGCCACGCTGCGCCACCTGTTCGCCCCGGCGCTGACCATCGCGCTGCTGGGCGCGATCGAGTCGCTGCTGTCGGCCGCTGTGGCGGACGGCATGATAGACGACAAGCACGACCCGAATCAGGAGCTGATCGCGCAGGGCATCGCCAACATCGTCACGCCGTTCTTCGGCGGCATCCCCGCGACCGGCGCGATCGCGCGCACCGCGACCAACGTGCGTTCGGGCGCGACCAGCCCGGTGTCCGGCATCGTGCATGCACTGACGCTGCTGGTGATCGTGCTGGTCGCCGCCCCGCTGGCGGTCTACATCCCGCTCGCGACGCTGTCCGCGATCCTGCTGATTGTCGCGATCAACATGGGCGAATGGGAAGGTTTCCGCACGCTGCGCAAATACCCGAAGAGCGACAGCGCGGTGCTGGTCATCACCTTTTTGCTGACGGTGATCTTCGACCTGACCGTCGCGGTCGAGGTCGGCATGTTCATCGCGATCCTGTTCTTCATCAAGCGCATCACCGACCTCACCCATGTCAGCGTCGCGGAGGAATCGCCGCACGTGGACGACAGCGATGCGACGCTGATGCGCAAGGGCGTGCCCCCGGGCGTGATGGTCTACCGCGTGTTCGGCGCGCTGTTCTTCGGCGCGGCGGACAAGCTGGAGGCCATCCTCGCCGAGACCCGCACCGAGCCGGAAGTGCTGATCCTGAAGATGCACGAGGTCATCAGCATGGACGCCAGCGCGCTGCATACGCTGGAGCACCTGCACGGCAAGCTGAAGAAGCACGGCAAGCACCTGATCCTGTGCGGCCCGCACACCCAGCCGTATTTCCTGATGCACCAGGCGGGATTCTTCGAACGGATAGGCGCCGATAACGTGACGGCGAACCTGGACGACGCGCTGACCCGCGCGAGGGCACTGCTCAAGTAAGCCCACCACTGTGGCTAACACCCCGTGCGGACGGGCGCTTTAATTCTTGACTATTTCACTATGGAACAGTTAAATGCTCGCCACGACCCACGAATCCGAAAGGTGCAGAACATGAATATCCCGAATCGCGACGGCGACGGCTACCTCGTCGACATGAACGACTGGACCGAAGAGATCGGCCGCCTGATGGCCGAGGCAGACAACTACGAGCTGAACGACAAGAAGTGGGAACAGATCATGAAGGCGCGCGAGTACTACGAGGAGTTCGGCTCGGTTCCGCCGATCCGCAAGTTCGCCAAATACATCGAGGAAGACCAGAAGGAATTGTTCGACCTGTGGATGACCGGCCCGATGAAGCCGATCACCAAGTACGGCGGCATGCCCAAGCCGACCGGCTGCGTCTGAAACCGTCTTTAAAATTGCTGCGGAGGGCGTCTGCCCTCGCGAATTTTCAAGACGGCTTCAAAGATTCACACCGTCCCCATGCCGGCACGTGACGGTGAATACATCAGGGGGATTGCCGGCGACATCTCAATGGAGGTCTGCCATGTATTCACCCGTCACCATCCCCTTCGGCGCAAAGATGCTGTTCAACACCGTCAGGCTGAAGCCCGACACGCAATTCGAGGATGTCGAACTCGCGCTGGCCGAGATGTGCAACGTCGTGAAGGACACCTACGGCGGCGACAAGGGCGGATTCATCGCCGGGCAGGTCTACCAGTTCTCGGGGTTCGTCTCGGACGAGGGCTCGCTGGGCGAATCGCGCGACGCGGACAAACATCTGGCGATCGTGACCTACTGGAAATCGTTCGAGGAACACGAGCGGTCGCATGCCGACCATGTGTTCAAGGCCAAGTTCTCGGCGCTCGCGGAATTCTGCACCGACAGCAAGGAACTGGGCTACGACATGCTGTGGCAGGGCGAGCCGGAATAGCTCGATCGATGGCGCGGCCAGTGTAACGACCCGCTTGCATCTTGGCATCCCGGACTGACTGGCATTCGGCTCGCACCCGGATTTCCGCGTTTCGTCGCATCCGCCTGTACCATCCCGCATCGTCTGATTAGAGTGCCCCCTGTCGACATGGGAGACAACATGAAACACATCGCAATCCTCGCCGCCTTGCTGATGCCGCCAGGCAGCCATGCAGGCGAACTGAAGCTGGTTTTTCAGGGGGCGGACTTCAGTGGCAAAGCCCTGTTCGTGGCCGTCCACTCTTCTGCTGCGGACTTCCCCGCAAGCGATGATAAGACGATCCGCAGCATGATCACCGCAACGGGAACATCCACCGAACTGCTGATTCACGATATTCCGGCGGGAGAATATGCCGTCGCGGTGTTCGTCGACATGAACGGCAACGGCAAACTGGACCGCAACTTTATCGGCATACCCGGTGAACCCACCGGCACTTCACGCGATGCGCAAGGCCGCTTCGGTCCGCCGAAATTCAAGGACGCCGCGTTCAAAGTGGGCGAGGGCGTGACCTCACAAACCATCCATATCAGGTGAGCAAGACATGAGCGAACAAGGCGCGGCCATACTCAAATTGCGCAACATCAGGCGGCGCTTCATGCTGGGCGAAACCAGTATCGACGCGCTGCACAGCGTATCTCTGGATATCCAAGCCGGAGAATTCCTTGCGGTGTGGGGGCCGTCTGGCAGCGGCAAGTCCACGCTGATGAACATCATCGGCCTGATCGATGCGCCCACCGACGGAGAAGTTCACTTCGGGGAGCAGGATACGCGGGTGCTGGCCGACGACGAGCTTACCGAATTTCGCGGCAGAAAGATCGGTTTCGTGTTCCAGAATTTCAATCTCGTGCCAGTGCTCTCCGCGCTGGAGAACGTGATGCTGCCGCTGCAAATTCAGGGTGTCGCGGTGCATGAAGCGCGCAAACGCGCGGCAGCCGCGCTGCAGGACGTCGGCCTGGCAAAATTCGGGAATTCCCTGCCCGACAAGCTCTCCGGCGGCCAGCGCCAGCGGGTCGCCATCGCGCGAGCGCTGGTCGTCGAACCCAGTCTGGTGATCGCCGACGAGCCGACGGCGAACCTGGACTCGGAGAACAGCCGCATGGTGGTCGAGTTGATGCGCGAGATGAATCGCTCCAAGGGCGTTACCTTCGTGTTCACCACGCACGACCCGCGCCTGCTAGACCATGTGGACCGGAAGATTCTATTGCGCGACGGCAACATCGTGAGCGATGAGGTGATGGCATGAAAAATTTATTCAAACTTGCGCTGCGCGGGCTGATGCGTAACCGCCGCCGCTCCATGGTTACGCTGCTCGCCATCGCCTTCGGTTTCGCGGCCATCGTCTTGTTCGCGGGTTACACGCACAACGTGTACGACGGGCTCGCGCGCCAATCCATCCACGGCGAGTTGCTGGGGCATCTGACCCTGAGCAAGCGCGGCATGCGCAAGGAAGGCAAACTCGATCCGGAGCGCTACATGCTGACCGCAAGCGAGGTATCCTCCATCGCCAAGGCGCTGAAAGACGAGCCGCATGTCGTGTTGGTCGCGCCGAGGCTGGGCCTGAGCGGCCTGATCAGCAACGGGCGCGCCAGCACCATCTTCATCGCCGAGGGTATCGAACCTGCGGCGGTCGTTCGCTTGCGGGCGGGTTCGCTGACCGAACAGGAAAAGAAGAGCGGCATGTTCGAAAGCATGAAGATGCGGCTCGATCCCGAGCATCCGGAAGTGGCGAGCCTGAGCTCGGGGCTGGTCGAGATGTTGCATCTCTCCGTTGGCGGTCAGGCCGTGGTGCTGGCAAACACGCTCACCGGGCAAGCCAACGCGCTGGACATCACGCTGGGACAGGGCTTCAATACCGGCAACGCGAACAGCAACGACAAGTTCGCTTTCGTATCGCTGGATTTGGCGCGCACCCTGCTGGATGCAGAGGGGCGCGCGGACAGGCTGACCATCCTGCTGGATGACGTAAATCAAACCGGGGCGATGCGCGATGCCTTGCTGGCAAAACTGAACAAGGCCGGGTTCGATATCGAGATACAGACCTGGCAAGAACTGTCCGATTTCTATACCCAGGTGCACGGCATGTTCGACATGATTTTCGGCTTCATTTTCTCCATCGTGCTGACCGTGGTGGTGATGAGCGTGGCGAACTCGATGGGCATGACCGTGATCGAACGCACCCGCGAGATCGGCACGCTGCGCGCCATCGGCCTGAAACGCGGCGGCGTGGTGCGGCTGTTCACCACCGAATCCATGCTGCTCACGCTGATCGGCTGCGCCACCGGACTACTGATAGCGCTCGGCGTGCGCTGGGGCATCAACATGGCGAACATCTCCTACACCCCGCCCAACAGCCCCAGCCCGGTCCCGCTGCTGGTGGATATGGATATCGGGCGCACCCTGTTCACCTTCGCGCTGATGGGCGCAGTCGGCACCCTCGCGGCCTACCTGCCCGCAAGGCGCGCGGCGCAGAAAGACATCATCGATGCGCTGGGGCATGTGTGACGGCAGTCGTTAGGCGTTAGTCGCTAGTCGTTAGTTAGGGCAGCGGCATTCCCGCGCGAGCGGGAATCCTGACAAATAACCGCGTAGTGACAACGCCAACTAACGACTAACGTCTAGCGACTAACAACTCAAAAGGAACGCCAATGAAACCGATCTCGAAAAATATGCTTGCCGCCTGGTTGCTCTGCGCCGCATCGTCCGCATTCGCCGCGCCCGATGCGCATAGCATCCTGAAAAATTCCGATCAGGCGCGCGGCGGCGGTCTGCAAGGCATCGTGTGGGAAATTCGGCTGCAATCGCGCGACGGCGCAAAGATGGACGAGCCGCAGCGCATCATAGTGAAGGCGGTGGACGAATCCAGCGTGGCCGAGACGCAGGAGCCGGTGCGATTCAAGGGCTCGAAGCTGCTGCAGGTGGAGCGCAACATGTGGCTCACCAAGCCGGGGCTGTCCAAACCCATCCCCATCTCGCCGCGCCAACGCATGAGCGGGCAGGCGTCCAACGGCGACATCGCGGCGACCAACTATGCCGGCGATTACGACGCGCAGATGAATGCCACCGAGACGCTGGACAGCGAGCCCTGCTACGTGCTCGACCTGACCGCAAAACACAAACGCGCGACCTACGACAAGATACGTTATTGGGTGTCAGTCAAGCGTGGCGTCGGCCTCAAGGCCGAGTTCTATTCGGTCAGCGGCAAGCTGCTTAAGACCGCGCGCTTCGAATACGACAACGCCATCGAACATGACGGCCGCCGCATTCCCTTCGTCAGCAAGATGACCATACGCGATGCGCTGATCGATGCCGAGACGACGATGGAATTCGGCACGGTGAAGGTGAAGAAGATTGCGGCGTCG
Organism: Gallionella sp.; assembly: GCA_035654695.1. GTDB lineage: Bacteria > Pseudomonadota > Gammaproteobacteria > Burkholderiales > Gallionellaceae > Gallionella. The sequence continues at coordinate 9,146 of DASRWG010000060.1, forward strand.
GAGTTTGATTTGGGGCAGATGCAGTGATGGCGAGGTGTTGGTTTTTCGCGGCTCTCCTGCTGGCTTCAACCAATGTTCTGGCGGATGAATCCGGCTGGCGCACCTCCTGGGACGGCACGCTCTACGGTTACGCCGGCAGCATGTCGCCGCGCGGCGACAGCATACTCAACCCCGGCAACCGGATCGCGCGCCTTGTGCAGCGCAGCGACAATCTCGAGGCACGCTTCAACTTCAAGGCGGAAAGCGAAACGATGCGCGTCACCGCTCGCCCCATCGTCGCGCTGCGCGATGAGCGCAACGCGTTCGGCGGACAGACTCGACACGAAGCCTATCTCAGCCAATATCAGATGCGCGTGCGCGCCGCCGACGGATGGAACGTCGCCGTTGGACGCGAGGTAATGAACTGGGGCGCGGCGCAGTTCCGCTCGCCGTCCAGCCCGTTTTATTTCGATAACGGGCGCAGCGATCCGATGCGCGAACTTGCCGGCATGGATGCATTGAAGCTCACCTGGACGCCGGACATGCGGGGCAGTTTCAATGTGGCGCGCATCGTGCGTTCGGGCTACGGCGCGGCACAGCCGGATATGTGGCGCGACAGTTGGTTGGCGAAGCTCGATCTGCGCGGCGACGAGTTCGCATACGGCGCAGTCGCGGTCAAAGCGCCCAACCTGCCCGCCTTCTACGGGGCGCACGGGCAGATGGCGCTGAACGATGCGTGGCTGTTGTATGGCGAAGCTGGTTCTTCCGCGCGACCCACCGCGCTGCAATCGCCCGCTGATGCCGCGCAGCCATTCGCCGTGCAAACGCTGTCGCCGCGCCGCACCACGGTGCTGGTCGGCGCGACCTACACCGCCGAAGACGGCAAGTCGTTGAGCGCGGAATATCTGCACGAAAGCCACGGCTACAGGATGGCGGAAATATCCGCCTACTTTGCGCGCGCCACCGCGTCCACGCTGCTCGCCGCACAAGCATTGGGCTTGTCCCCGCGCTTGCTCGGGCGCGACTACCTGCATCTGGTATGGCAGAGCAACATGATGGAAAGCGACGGTTACTGGCGCGTGATGTACACGCGCAACGCGACCGACGGCAGCAACGAACTCGGCGCGTATGGCGAAACAACTTTGACCCCGCAACTCAGCGCCTTTGCGATGGGCGCGTGGAATAGCGGCAATGCGCGACAGGAGCTGTCGTCGCTGTTTACGCGAAGCGTGACATTGGGTTTGAAGGTTGCCTTGCCGTGAGCGCCCCCTTGGTTTTTCTAACGAAAAATCCAGGATAATCCGGCCATGCGTTGCAACCTGCTGATCTCCACGCTTTCCGCACTGCTGTTCAACACGGCCATCGCCGGCTTGCTCACGCTGGTCGGCTTCGAGCGCTTCTGGGTCAATTTCGTCTATTCGCAGTGCATCGGCCTGTCCATCTATGCCGTCAACGCTGGCGTGATGCGTCGCTTCGCCGGTGCGCGCTGGCGCTGGCTGATCCTGTTTCTCACTTTTCCGGGCAGCATCCTGTTCGGCATCCAGCTCGCATCATGGCTCACCGGCGTCGGCGACTGGAGCGATCCTCAGGCCTGGGTCGCCGTGGTCATCGGCCTGTTCTTCGGCGGCATCGGAGGCATCACTTATTTCCTCAACTGGCGCATTGAGCAACTGGATGCCGAAGTCAAACAGCGCCGCATGAACGAGATCGAGAGCGAGAAGCGCCAGATGGAAGCGCAACTCAAGATGCTGCAAGCGCAGATCGAACCGCACTTCCTGTTCAACACGCTGGCGAATGCGAGCAGCCTGATCGACAGCGATCCCGCATTGGCTAAGACCTTGCTGGAGCGGCTCAACGATTGGCTGCGCATCGCGCTGGTGCGGGCGCGCAGCGACAGCGCGACGCTGGGCGACGAACTGGACATGCTGGAAAACCATTTGCAGATATTGAAAATCCGCTTCGGCGCACGGCTGCGCTGGCGCATAACCGCAACGCAAGAAGCAAGGCAAACGGTATTCCCGCCGATGCTGCTGCAACCGCTGGTGGAAAACGCGGTTCGCCACGGCATCGAACCAAAAATCGGCGGCGGCGAAATCGTCATCCGCGCGCATATCGAGGATGCAAAATTGCATATCGAAGTCTGCGACAGCGGCGTCGGGCTGATCGCAGATGCGGGCGGCACGGGGCTGGCTAACGTGCGCGCGCGGCTGGCGACCTTGTTCGGCGAAGCGGGGCGGCTGACGCTGACGAACAATGCCGATAACGGCGCGACCGCGACACTGAGACTACCTGTACAGGAGCAATCGAATTGAGAGCCATCATCGCCGACGACGAGCAGCATCTGGCCGACGACTTGCAGCGTCGCCTGAAGAAATTGTGGCCGGAATTGCAGATCGTCGCGGTGCTGCACGACGGCGTGGCCGCCGCGACGGCCTTGTCCGAACTCGAACCTGACATCGCCTTCCTCGACATCCGCATGCCGGGACAAAGCGGGCTGGATGCGGCGCGTTCGGCGATCGGCAATTGCCGCGTGGTGTTCGTTACCGCGTTCGACGACCATGCGGTGCAGGCATTCGAACAAGCCGCCGTGGATTACCTGCTGAAACCCGTTTCGGACGAACGTCTCGCACGTTGCGTGGAGCGCTTGAAGCAACACGCCCTAGCCACGCCGGATGCCTTGCTGACGCGCTTGCAACAATTGCTGGCCGCACCCGCCAAACCCGAACCGCTGCGCTGGCTGCGCGCGCAAGTGGGCCAAACGGTGCGCATGGTGGCGGTCGATGAAGTGTGCTACTTCCAGTCCGCAGACAAATACACCACTGTGCTGACGCGCGATGCCGAACTGCTGCTGCGCACGCCGCTAAAGGAACTGATCGCGCAACTCGATCCCGGCCAGTTCTGGCAGGTGCATCGCGGCACGGCGGTGAACGTCAAACAAATCGTCTCGGCGCATCACGACCTGCTGGGCAAGGTCTCGCTAACCTTGCGCGACAGGCCGGAGAAGGTCGCGGTGAGCCGCAGCTACGCGCATTTGTTTCGGCAGATGTAGGGACGGAGCAGGGGGGCGATATGTGGCACGGGTATACAGGCCCGTGCCACACAAACCGGCGTCCCTCAACCGGGTTGAATCGCTACCCGCCCGATGTAATCGGCGGTAATCAATCGCAGGTACGCGCCCTGCGCGGTGATATCTTCCGCCGCTTCGAGATGCTCCGGATCGGTGCAATCGAACTTGTCCTTCGATATTTCCCGCCATGGTCCGAGATAGTCGATGGCGGACTGGACATGGGGGGCGATGGCTGCGGCGCTCTCGTCGCCCGGAAGCACCAGACGGTATTCCGGATGGGTGGTCGATACCAGAACTCTCACTTGAAGTATGGCATTCATCAATAGATCACTTTCACGTTCTCGGGCTGTAGCGTCTCGCGCAGTTCGCGCAGCATGTTGTCGTCCAGCGTGACTTGCCATGATTCGCCGAGACGCAGTTGGCAGCTCGCGTCCTGATTGCGGTAGCTGATCAGCACCGGGCACTGGCCGTCGCGATACGGGGTGAAGATTTTTTTCAGTTGCGCGATGCCGACTTTGCCGTCGCAACGCAACGACAGTTGTTGCGCGAAGTGGGAACGCGCCGAGGCGAAGTCGAAGAGCTCTTCGCCGCTGATGCGGATGCCGCCGGAGTATTCGTCCATGCTGGCGCGGCCCTTTACCACCAGCAGTTCATCTTCTTTGATCCACGGGCGGCTCCGGTCGTACACATCATCGAACACCGTCAGCTCGATCTGCGCGCTGCCGTCGTCCAATATAATCACCACCATCTTTCCGCGCCGCGTCTGGATGATGCGTTGCCCGGAGACGATGCCGGCCAGCGTCACCGCGACGCCGCGCGGCCCTCTGCCTTGTCCGCCGCCGTTGCCGTAACCGCCTCCGCCGCTGGGGGCTTTGCCGACGAAGGATGGCGTGATGTCGCCCAGCTTGACCTTGATGAAGTTCGCCAACTCCGCCTCGTACTCCTGATACGGATGGCCGCCGAGATAGAAGCCGAGGCTGATCTTTTCCTGCGCCAGTTGTTCGCGTAGCGTCCAGCGCGCGATGTCCGCGTATTGCCCGGTCAGCACCGCGTCGGCCTCGTCGTCGCCGAACAGGCTGTTCTGGTTCGCCGAACGCGCTTGCTGGTCGGCGCTCGCCATCGCGGCGTCCAGCGTCGCCATCAGGCAGGCTCTATGGTCGTTGATGGAATCGAACGCGCCTGCCTTGATAAGCGCCTCGATGGTGCGGCGGTTGACCACGCGCTTGTCGACGCGGCGACAGAAGTCGAACAGGTCCTTGAACGGCCCGCGCTCGCGTGCCTGGACGATATTCTCGATGGCGGCCTGGCCGGTTCCCTTGATCGCGCCGAGGCCATAGGCGATGGTCTTTTCGTCCACCGGCGCGAAGCGGAAGTCCGACGAATTGACATCCGGCAGCAACATCTTCAGGCCCTGCTGCAACGCGTCCTGATAGAAGAAGCTGACCTTGTCGGTGTTGACCATTTCGGAGGTCATCGTCGAGGCCATGAACGAGGCCGCGTGGTGGCACTTCAGGTACGCGGTCTGGTAGGCGACGACGGAATAGGCGGCGGCGTGCGACTTGTTGAAACCGTAGCCCGCGAACTTTTCCATCGTGTCGAAGATCTCGTTCGCCTTCTTCTCGTCGATGCCGTTCTTCGCCGCGCCCGCGACGAAGATGCCGCGGTGCTCGGCCATCTCCTCCGGCTTCTTCTTGCCCATCGCGCGGCGCAGCATGTCCGCGCCGCCGAGGCTGTAGCCCGCGACCGCCTGCGCCGACTGCATCACCTGCTCCTGGTACACCATGATGCCGTAGGTGCTGCTCACCACCTTGTCCAGCAGCGGATGCGGGATGATGACTTTCTCGCGACCATGCTTGCGGTTGATGTAGTCCGGGATGAAGTCCATCGGGCCGGGACGGTACAGCGCATTCAGGGCGATCAGGTCGTCGATGCAGTCGGGCTGCGCCTTCACCAGCGTGTCCTGCATGCCGCGCGACTCGAACTGGAACACCGCCTTGGTGTTGGCGTTTTTGAAGATGCGGTCGTAGGTCGCCTTGTCGTCCAGCGGAATCCGGTCGATGTCGAACGGCGGCGCGTCGGTCGCGCCGTTCTTTTCGCGCAGCTTGTTGATGTAGCGCACCGCCCAGTCGATGATCGTCAGCGTGCGCAGGCCGAGAAAGTCGAACTTCACCAAGCCGACGGCCTCGACGTCGTCCTTGTCGTACTGGCTCACCGTGCTTTCGCTGCCTTCCGCGCAATACAGCGGACAGAAATCGGAAAGCTTGCCGGGGGCGATCACCACGCCGCCCGCATGCATGCCGACGTTGCGCGTCATGTCTTCCAGGCTCTCGGCCAGCTCCATCAGCTCGTCCACGCCTTCTTCTTCGGCGATGATGGTGCCGATCTCCGGCTCCATCTCGCGCGCCTTGGCCAGCGACACCGGCTTGGGGCCATCCAGCGGGATCAGCTTGGACAGCCGGTCGCACAGGCCGTAGGGGAAATCCAGCACGCGCCCGACGTCGCGGATCACGCCTTTGGACGCCATGGTGCCGAAAGTGGCGATCTGCGACACGCAGTGCACGCCGTATTTGTCCTTCACGTAGTTGATGACGAGTTCGCGGCCGTCCTGGCAGAAGTCCACGTCGAAGTCGGGCATGGACACGCGCTCGGGATTCAGGAAGCGCTCGAACAGCAACTCGTAACGCAGCGGATCGAGGTCGGTGATCAGCAGGCAATAGGCCACCAGCGAGCCCGCGCCGGAGCCGCGCCCCGGACCGACCGGCACGCCGTTCGGGAAGTCCTTCGAACGATAGGCCTTGGCCCAGCGAATGAAGTCCGCCACGATCAGGAAGTAGCCGGGGAAGCCCATCTGGATGATGGTCTCGGTCTCGAACTTCAATCTCGCCATATATTCCGGCAGCTTCGCGGCGCGCACCGCCTCGTCCGGATAGAGTGCTGCCATGCGCTGCATCAGCCCGCGCTCGGCTTCGCCGCGCAGGAAGTCGTCGAGGCTCTCGCCGTTCGGCGTGGGAAAATCCGGCAAGCGCGGTTTGCCCAATACGAGAGTCAGGTTGCAGCGTTTTGCGATCTCGACGCTGTTCTGCAACGCCTCGGGCAGATCGGCGAACAGCTCCGCCATCTCGGCCTGCGTCTTGAAATACTGCTGGTCGGTGAATTCCTTGACGCGGCGCTTGTCGTTGAGCACATAGCCTTCGGCGATGCACACGCGCGCCTCGTGCGCCTTGAAGTCGGATGCTTCGAGGAACTGCACCGGATGCGTCGCGACCACCGGCAGCGCCAGCTCGGCGGCGAGCCGCGTCGCGGCATGGATATGCAGCTCCTCATCGGGGAAGCCGCAACGCTGCACCTCGATGTAATAGCGGTTGGCGAACAGCGCCGCCCACTCCTGCGCGAACTGTCTGGCCTGCGTTGCATTGCCGGTCAGCAGTGACGAGCCGACATCACCCAGATGTGCGCCTGACAGCGCGATCAGCCCGGTTGTACCCTCGTGGAACCACTCGCGCCGGATCTCGGCGCGGCCGCGATACTGGTTTTTCAGATAGGCGCGCGACAACAAGTCGCACAGCAGCAAATAACCTTCGCGCGACTGGCACAGCAGCAGCATCCGGTGCGGACGGTCGCGGTCGGCGTCGTTGGTGACGAACACATCGCAACCGACTACGGGCTTCACCCCCGCGCCGCGCGCGGACTTGTAGAACTTGATCAGCCCGAACACGTTGTCCAGATCGGTCAACGCCAGCGCGGGCATCCCGTCCTTCTTCGCGGCGGACACCGCGCCGTCGACGCGCAGCATGCCATCCGAAATCGAATATTCGCTGTGCAGACGGAGATGGACGAAGGCGGGTTGCGACATGGTGGAAACAGTCAAAAATCAGGGGCGGATTTTAGCACCGCCGGGGCCTTCGTTTTCTGCAATCGCACCCCTATAGGCGCCTTCCCCGCGACATCGAACACCCGCATCACTGCCTGTGCCGGTTGTCGCCAGATAATTAGAATATGCTAATATGCGGACATTGTTCATTCAGGAGAAAGACATGTTCAACATCAAGGAGATCGACGCCACCGAACTCGCCCAGTGGGTGAGCGACGCCAACCACCAGCTGCGCGTGATCGACGTGCGCCAGGCAGAAGAGGTCGCAATGGGCACCGTGCCGAAGGCCGAACACCTGCCGCTGCATACGCTGCCGATGAGGCTCAACGAACTCTCCCCGACGGAGAAGCTGGTGCTCGTCTGCCGCAGCGGTGCACGCTCGGCGCAGGCCTGCATGTTCCTGCAGCAGCAGGGATACGCCAACGTCTACAACCTGAGCGGCGGCATGATGCGCTGGGTGCAGAGCGGCTTCGCCCCGCACCCGCTGGCCTGATCACAAGTCGCCATGAAAAAAATAACGGACAAGTTGTTCTGGGTGCTGGCGATCGCGCTGGGCGCGATATTCGTCTCGCAGCAATTGAGCGCGAACAACGGCGTCGATGCGAAACAGGCGCTGGGCATGACGCAGCAGGGCGCGTTGCTGCTCGACGTGCGCCAGCCCGAGGAATACACCTCGATCCACGCACCGGACGCGAAACTGATCCCGCTGGGCGAGCTGCCCGCGCGCCTGCCGGAGATTGCCGCCTACAAGGACAAACCCATCGTCGTGATGTGCCGCTCCGGACGCCGCTCCGCCAAAGCGGTCGAACTGCTGAAGGAAGCCGGCTACAGCAACGTCAGCAACCTGGCAGGCGGTATCCAGGACTGGGAGAAGGACGGACTGGCAGTCGTCCGCATGTAAAAAAACTAGAGTTCGATGCCCTGCTGCGCGGCGATGCCCGCATCGAACGCGTGCTTGATCGGGCGCATCTCGGTGACGGTGTCGGCATAGGCGATCAGTTCGTCCGGCGCGGCGCGTCCGGTCAGCACCACATGCTGCATCGGCGGGCGGTCGCGTAGCGCGGCGATCACCCGTTCGATCTCCAGGTAGCGCAGCTTCAGAGCGATGTTGATCTCGTCCAGCACCACCAGCCCGACGTTCGGATTGCGCAGCATGCCGCAGGCGATGTCCCATGCGGCATGCGCCGAAGCGATGTCGCGCTGCCTGTCCTGGGTCTCCCAGGTGTAGCCCTCGCCCATCACGTGGTATTCGACTTCGGGGAAGCGGCGAAAGAAGGTCTCCTCGCCGGTGGAAAAACTGCCCTTGATGAACTGCACGACGCCGACGCGCATGCCGTGCCCGAGCGCGCGGGCGATCATGCCGAAAGCCGCGGTGCTCTTGCCCTTGCCGTTGCCGGTATTGACCAGCACCACACCGCGGCTTTGACTCGCGCCGGCGATCTTCGCATCCACCAATTCCTTCTGGCGTTGCGCGCGGAGGCGGTGGCTATCCTCCGTGCCGGGCGAAGATGGTGAATTCAAATCAGGCGTGTGCGGAATGCGCCGAGACTTTCGCCGCCGCCATCTGCACGACCACGGCGACCGCGAGATAGGCTAATGCGCCGACCAGATACTGCGGATAGTACTTTGCCACGCTCGCGGCATATTCCAGCGCGCTCATGTCGGCGAAGCGTCCGGAGAACAGGAAGAAGCTGCCGCTGGAGATCAGGAAGGCCGCGCTGGTGGCGACCAGCGAGGTGCCCGCGAACAGCGACAGGCCCTGCCATGTCATGCTATGGCGCGCCCTGTAGAAACGGCCCGCATACCACATCACCGCATAGGTCGGGATCAGGAACCAGTAGGCCGGCGAAAAGCACCAGTCGCTGACGCCCGCATAGTTGAACGCGAAATAGTCGGACAGGCCGGCAACCAGCAACAGGATGGGGAACGCCGCCACCGGCAGGAATATCCCGGCCAGCAGGAATGCCGCCAGCGACGCATCCGGCAGGTGAGTCAGCGAATCGAAGTGATGCGAGCGGGTCGCCGCGACCAGCGCGACCAGCACGGCGAAGATGACGATGGACTTGATCTGGATGTGTTTCATATCGACCTCTGTAGCTTGGTTTGATGGCGGCAACAGTACACGAAGCCGCCCGAAAAGCAAAGGCGGCGACCACTGAAAGCCGCCGTCCTTGCCGTCGTTATTGCTTGTAGCTCAGCCCGACGTACAGCGTGCGGCCCAAGGTGTTGTAGCCGTGCGCCAGCATGTAGTCCTTGTTGAACAGGTTGTCCACGCGCAGCGACAGACCGAGTTGCTTGTCCAGCTCGTAACGGGCGGTCAGGTTCACGACATCGTAGCCAGCCAGCGTGGTGCGTGCAAAGGTATTGATGTCGATATCCGCACGAACGCCGCTATGCTGCCACTCGCCGCCTACCTGCCATGCCCCCAGCTTCTGCGTCACGCCCAAGTTTGCAAACGACTTCGCGCGGCGCAGCAGTGCCAGACCGGTCTGCGCATCGCGCGGATTCTGCTGCGTCAGCGCTGCCTTCACGCCGGTGTCGCCGAACTGTCCCGCGTACGTCAGTTCGAAACCGTCGATACGAGCCTCGCCGAGGTTGACCACGGTGCTGGCCGGCAGGTTGTTGTTGACAATCAAATCGCGGATGCGGTTGTCGAAATACACAATGTCCGCGCGCTGCCCACCCGCCGCATAGTGCAGCCCCAGCTCATTGTTGCGCGAACGCTCCGGCTTCAGGTTCGGATTGCCCGCATAGGAGAAACCGAAACCGAAATTCACGAACGGATAGAACAAGTCGTTCAGCGTCGGCGCCTTGAAGGCGGTGGCGGTGCTGGCCGTCACACGCCACGCGTCGTTGACGTCGTAACCGTATCCCAGCAGGTGGGTATCTGCCGCACCGAAATCGGAATAGCGGTCGCGGCGCAGGTTGAGCTGCACCTGATGCGCGCCGTACACGCCGGTATAGCCCGCGAACAGGCTGTCATCGGTGCGGTTGGTGCGCGAGAACGCGGTGTTGCTCGATACGCGCTGCTTCAGTTGCTCGATGCCGATATTCAGCACGTTATGCTCGCCCAGTTGCAGCGTGTTCTGCCAGCCTATCTGGTCGCTGACGGTCTTGAACTGCGCCCCCAGACCCAGGTCCGGCGCGCCGTTCAGGAAGTTCTGCGTATCGTCCATGCCTTGTGACAACTGCAGCTTGCTCTGCCACATCTCGCTCAAACGGTTGTCGGAGGCCAACGCCATCTTGCTGACCGCAGCCCGGCTCTGGTTTACGTCGGCCGTCAGACCGAAGGAGTTGTCAGTCTGGCTGTCGGCGCGGCTATCGAACAGCGAGAACGACAGGTTGTGATCGTCGCCGAATCGCTGGCGCACATTGGCGGAGATGCTGGTGTTGTCATAGCCGTCCTTGTCCGGATTCACCGCCGGCACCAGGCTGGACTTGATCGACGATACGCCATCGGTCTTGAATTTGGATACCTGCACATTGAACGATGTGTCTCCCGCTTCGCCGCCGAAGCCCGCCGTTGCGCGCAGTGTGTTGTGCGAGCCCGCCCCGGCGCTGGCATTCAATGCCGGCGCGCCCTTGCCGCGCCGGGTGAATATCTGGATCACGCCGCCTATGCCTTCGGAGCCATACAGGCTGCTGACGTTGCCGCGCACGACTTCGATGCGCTCGACCTGGTCCAGCATCAGCTGATCGATCGCCGTCATGCCGGAAGTCGCCGAGCCGATGCGCACCCCGTCCAGCAACACCAGCGCATGGCTGGAGTTGGTGCCGCGCACGAACAGACTGCTCTGCTTGCCGACGCCGCCGGTCTGGTAGATTTCCACGCCGGCGAGAGTCTTCAGCAGCGACGCGACATCCACCGCCTGCGATTCGCGGATTTCTTTCTGTCCGATGATTGTGGTGTGCGCCAGCGACTGATCCAGCGGCTGTTCCACACGAGCAGCCGTGACGACGACTTCGTCGAGAGCTACGGAAGTTTCGGCATATGCGAAAGGAGTGACCGCACACAACAGTGCGGCGAGGAGTTGCTTTTGTTTCATGATGAATTTCCCGAATCGGTTCCGAGCGTCCCCGCTGGAACGTTATAAATATCAGGAAATATTGGGAAAGCAGGCGGTTTCGAACTCGCGAAGATACTGTCCATGCGCCTCCCGCAGCATTTCCTGAACCATGTCCGGGGCCGGTATCCGGGCTCGCAAGTCTTGCTCTATCGCCTTCCCATAAGATCTCTTGGGGATCTCTCACAGTGGCATATCGATAGAACCGCACTCGCTTACCGTTGCGGGGGCAGCACAGGCATCACACCTGTTTCCCGTTTAACTCGTCCGCCAGCGGACGAGCACCTCGAAGCGGCGCGCACTCTACCACAACCGCCATCGACGCCCAAACCATCGAGTCACAAAAAGCTTGCACAAGCCGCGCTTACCATTTGACTTGTCAACACTTTTCAAACTATATTCAACAAATGGAAACCGAACTGAACGCACTCGAAGCCAAGCTCACCCAGCTGATACAAGTCAGTGGCAGCTTGCGTGCGGAGAATCATCAGCTGCGCCAGGAGTTGGCGCACGCTCTCAGCAACAACCGACTATGCAGCGACAAGATCGACAGCGCGAAGGAGCGTCTGGAGAAACTGCTGGCCACCCTGCCCGAAGGGACCCCATGAGCGGCGCAACCAAGACCCTGGACGTCAAGATTCTCGACCGCGAGTTGCGCGTCGCCTGCCCCGAAGACGAGCGCGAAGAGTTGCTCGACGCCGTCGCCTATCTGGACAAGAAGATGCGCGAGATCCGCGACACCGGCAAGGTCGCCAGCGTCGAACGCATCGCGCTGATGGCCGCGCTGAACATCACCCACGAACTACTGACCACCAGGGTCGGCCGCGGCTTTGACCTGGCCGAGTTTAAGCGTAGAATGGACCGCATGGAGACAGCGATTGATCAGGCGTTGGCCGAACAAGACGCGCTGTTCTGAGTTGTCCCCTGCGGTGTTCGTCAGACTCATAATTTCTTAGAACCAATACGCACAGCGTAAGGTCGCAATCCAAATCGTTACTGTTGTGCGCGTCCCTAGTCGGACGTACCTGATGTAACCGGAGCGCGGCCCTCTTGAACCCAGGTTCAAGATAATTGGGTCAACGGCACAGGCGGGGGGCTTTATTCGAGATGCGGCTACGGCCGCATTTCTTTTTCCCGCGAGAAAAATCATGCGTTACTGGCTGATGAAATCCGAACCCTCCGATGTCAGCATCGACGACCTCGCCGCGCTGCCCAACCGGAGCGTGGCCTGGTATGGCGTGCGCAACTATCAGGCGCGCAATTTCATGCGCAACCAGATGGGCATAGGCGACGGCGTGCTGTTCTACCATTCCAACTGCAAGGAGCCGGGCATCGCCGGCATCGCGGAAGTCAGCGCGCTCGCCTATCCAGACGCGACGCAGTTCGACCCGGACAGCAAATACTTCGATCCCAAGGCCACGCGCGAGCAACCGCGCTGGTTCAACGTCGATGTGCAACTGGTGAAGAAGATCGCGCTGATCCCGCTCGACGAGCTGCGCCGCCATCCCGAACTGGCCGGCATGCGCACGCTGCAGCGCGGCAACCGTTTGTCGATCACGCCGCTCGATCCCTCCGAGTGGGCGTTCATCACGAACCGTCTGGTGCGCGACTAGTGGAGTGGTACGCCGCCTATCTGGTGCTGGGCGCGGTCGCGGGATTCCTCGGCGGCATGTTCGGCATCGGCGGCGGCACGGTGCTGGTTCCCGTGCTGCTGATGCTGTTCGAGGCGCAGCATTTTCCGGCAAGCATCTCGATGCATCTCGCGCTGGGCAGCGGCATGGCGATCATCCTGTTCACCGCCGCCGCGAGCATGCGCAAGCACCACCAGCATGGTGCAGTGAACTGGCGCGTGGTCTTTGGCATCGCTCCCGGCATCCTGCTGGGCACCGCCTTGGGCGCATCGTTCGCCGCCAGCGTCTCGCCGCAATTCCTCGCGGTCTTCTTCGCGCTATTCGTGTACTTCGCGGCGATACAGATCCTGCTCGACATCCGCCCGCATGCCTCGCGCCAATTGCCGGGCATCGCCGGACTTTCGCTCACCGGCACTTTCACCGGCTGGCTGAGCACGCTGGTGTCCATCGGCGGTGGCACTATCGTCATCCCGTTCCTGATCTGGTGCAACATGCCGTTGCGCCATGCGATCGGCACCGCTGCCGCGATCGGCTTCCCCATCGCCGTCGGCGGCACGCTGGGCTACATCGTCACCGGCATGAACGCTACGCTGCCCGCGCCCCATCTGGGCTATGTGTATCTGCCCGCGGTGCTGGGTTGCGCGTTAGCCAGCGTGATCACCGCGCCGCTGGGTGCAAAAGCCGCGCACCGGACTAACGTGGCCGTGCTGCGCAAACTGTTCGCCGTGCTGCTGCTCGCACTGGCGACCAGGATGCTGCTCAAGACCATTTGAGGCAGAGGAACGCCGTTTTTTCCACGGGCAACGATGGCAGCGATGAAGCATAATCACACCACAAAACAATCACAGGGAGTGTTCCATGCCGTTGCCGATATTCCGCACCAAGCCGATTGCGACCGATGACACCTGCGAGAGCGGCCTGAAACGCTGCCTGGGTGCGTTCGACCTGACGCTGCTCGGGATCGGCGCCATCATCGGTACCGGCATCTTCGTGCTCACCGGCATCGCGGCAGCCGAACAGGCGGGGCCGGCGGTGGTGCTCTCGTTCGTCATCTCGGGCATCGCCTGCGCGTTCGCCGCGCTGGCCTATGCCGAACTGGCCGCGGCCGTCGGGGGGTGCGGCAGCGCTTACGGATACAGCTATGTCGCGTTCGGCGAGATCGTCGCCTGGATGATAGGCTGGATATTGTTGCTGGAATATAGCGTGGCCGTCGCCGCCGTCGCGACCGGCTGGGCGGGTTATTTCAACAATGCGCTCTCCGCGATGGGCATGGGCCTGCCGGAGGCACTCACGAAATCGCCCATGCTGGGCGGCATTGTCAACCTGCCGGCCGCATCCATCATTCTCGTGTTGATGGGACTGCTGATCGCCGGCGTCAGGCAAAGCGCGCAACTCAACACCGCGATGGTGTTCGTCAAGGTGCTGACCATCGCCGTGTTCGTCGCCATCGCGGTATTCAATGTCGATCCGGCCAACTGGCAGCCGTTCATGCCGTTCGGCTGGTTCAACACCCTGCCGGACGGTAGCACTACCGGCGTGCTGGCGGGCGCGTCACTGGTGTTCTTCGCCTATGTCGGCTTCGATGCAGTGTCGACGGCGGCCGAGGAAGCGAAGGATCCGCAGCGCGACCTGCCGACCGGCATCATCGCCTCGCTGGTGTTCTGCACCGTGATCTACATTATCGTGTCCGGACTGCTGACCGGCATCGTGCCCTATACCCAGCTCGGCGTTTCCTCGCCGGTCGCCCATGCGCTGCAACTGCTCGGCTACAACTGGGCCTCGGCGCTTGTCGCCACCGGCGTCATTGCCGGGCTGACCACCGTGATGCTGGTGCTCTACTACGCGCTGACCCGCATCATTCTGTCGATGTCGCGCGACGGACTGATATCGCCGTTCCTGTCCAAAGTCGATCCGGAAAGAAAGACGCCGGTGCGCGTCATCGTCATCACCGGCATCATCATGTCGCTCGCCGCCGGATTATTCCCGCTCGGCGCGCTGGCGGAACTGGTCAACATCGGCACGCTCGCCGCTTTCGTGCTGGTGTGTCTGGGCGTGATCGTGCTGCGCATCCGCCAACCGGACCTGCCCCGCCCGTTCAAGAACCCTTTCGGCCACCTGTTTCCTTTGCTGGGCATGATCTCTTGCGCAAGCCTGGCGGCCTTCCTGCCCGCGCAGACATGGTTGCGCTTCACCGTCTGGCTGACGATCGGCCTGATAGTCTATTTCACCTATTCGATCCGCCACAGCAAGCTGGCAAAGTAAAAGAAGAAATTATGGACAACAAAAAAGCCGGCTTGCGCCGGCTTTTTCCTGAGAGCATCGCTTATTACAGACCAGCGATGTTTCAGTTACCACAGATTACTGGCTAAACACGAAAGCTGCGGCAGCATCCTCATTACCTTTGATCAGGCCAAACTGGCCGGTCATCAAGCCTGCGCTCTTTTTCCACTTTTCATTACCTGCTGCAACTTTACGATCTTCCACCTTGAAGCCGCCCTTGAAAACCTTGGCCAGTTCTTCTTTGCTGCCGTACGCTGTCTTAATAGACGCAAACGATGGGCCGGCTGCATCCGCAGCAGCCTTGTGGCATGCGCCGCACGGTGCACCACTAAAAGCCATTGCCGAACCTGCGACCATCAGACCCGCTGCTGCAACCATGCTTACGATAATAGACTTCATGTTCTCTCCGTTTTATTGATTAATAACACCTGAACAGTGGAAGGCACTGCCTTCGCCACCGATTCTAAACAACTCCGCCAGCCTTGCAAACCAG
Source organism: Gallionella sp. (assembly GCA_035654695.1). GTDB lineage: Bacteria > Pseudomonadota > Gammaproteobacteria > Burkholderiales > Gallionellaceae > Gallionella. The sequence continues at coordinate 24,531 of DASRWG010000060.1, forward strand.
ATTTTTTCGACGGGCAAGGAGTTAACGCCTTCCAACCGTTCGGCGTTGACAGCTTATTTCAGCGACAGCACGAATCTCGCTAGCGCCTGGCGGTCAGCTTCACCGAGTTTGGGGCTGGGCGGCATCGTAACGCTGCCCCACACCCCGCCTCCGCCCTTGGCGATCTTGTCCATCAAACGCGCCTCGGCGCCTGCATCGCCGCGGTACTTGGCCGCCACGTCCTTCCAGGCCGGGCCGACCACTTTCTTGTCGATGGCATGACAAACCAGACAACCGCTCTTCTTCGCCAATGCCATGGCATCAGCCTCTGACAGCACGGCCTTGGCCGGAGCTGCCGCCGTAGGTACCGGCTCAACCTTTGCAGCCGGAGCAATCACCTGGGCGGGAGCCGGTTTCACTACCGGTGCCGCTGCTGGCGTCTCCTTCACCGCCGCCGGCTTCTCCTGTACTGCCGGCGAGGACTTCGCTACGGGTGCGGGTTCGGCCGCTTGCGCCGGAACGGGCGCAGGCGTCATGGCCGCAGGCTCGGCAGGAGCCGAAACGGCAGCCGGCTCCGCTACGGGTGCAGCTGCGGGAGCCGCGGGCTGTTGCGCCGGAGTTTCCGGCTGGCAGCCATACAGTGCGGCCAACAACGATGCCAACAACAGATTTCGTGTACGCATGATGCTCTCCTCGGTTCAGGTGTGTTGAAAGTTACAGCGATTCCGCCCGGTATTCGACTATCAGGGTATGCCTGGTTCCCGCCGCGACCGTCACCAAATTCTCGATCGCGTTCACCGATTCCACGCAGACCATTTCGCGCCAGCCGTCCGGCTGTCCCATATCGCCCATCTTGTTGGCCTTGTCGGTCCACGGCGTCCACACCACGGTGGACAGGCTGCCGGACTTGGCGACATGGATGCGGCGCTTCAGCTTGTCGTCTTCGATCACGCACTCGGCCGCGGTATTGATGTACACGCGGTCGGTCTCGCCTGAGAAGGCGATCGCGCCGTCCTGCTTGCGCAGCGTCGAGCCGCCGACCTTGTCCCAGTAATCGCAGCCTTCCAGGCCGGTGACGCGCACCGCACCGATGTCGCCGATCCGGAAATAGGTGTGCAACGCTTCGCCGATCACGAACGCTTCCGCGCCGGTGTTCTCGGTGGTCATTTCCATGCGCAGCGTGTCGCCGACGATCACGGTCAGGTCCAGCGTGCAATCGTGCGGCCACTGCGCGCGGGTCTTCTCGCTCGCCACCAGACGCAAGGTCAGACGCGTCGCGCCGTCCGGCTCGGAGCCGGATTCGACCACGCTCCACGGCACGGTGCGCGCAAACCCGTGGCCGGGGAAGCTGGATTCGGACGCATGCGCGCCGAACCATGGCCAACACACCGGCGCGCCGCCGCGGATGGACTTTCCCGCCGCGAGCTTCGCGTCGCGCGACAGCCATACCACCGGTTCCGTCTGGCTCTTCGGCCGCCAGGTCATCAGGTGCGCGCCCTGCAGGCACAGCGACGCAGTCGCCTGTGCGTTGTCGATCTCCGCGACGATCAGGCCGCTCGCATCCTCGCGGAAGCCCAGTTGCCCCTTGATGCCGAATTGCGTGTTCAGTTGTGCTGCAGTGGTCATACTTTTTCCTTCATATTATTGTTTGTCGTTCGATCTGCCGGAATTACTCGATCTGGGTAACGTCGCGCACCGCCCCCTTGTCTGCCGAGGTTACCATCGCCGCATAGGCGCGCAATGCGGTCGATACCTTACGCGGGCGCTCAACTGCCGGTTTCCATGCAGCCTTCCCCCTGGTCTCCATCGCCGCGCGGCGCTGCGCCAATTCGTCATCGGAGACCGCCAGATCGATAGTGCGGTTCGGGATGTCGATCTCGATGCGGTCACCTTCCTGCACCAGGCCGATCGCGCCGCCGCTGGCCGCCTCGGGCGAGACGTGGCCGATGGAGAGGCCCGATGTGCCGCCGGAGAAGCGTCCGTCGGTTAGCAGCGCGCAGGCTTTGCCCAGACCCTTGGATTTCAGGTACGAGGTCGGGTACAGCATCTCCTGCATGCCCGGTCCGCCCTTGGGGCCTTCGTAGCGGATCACCACGACGTCGCCCGCGACGATCTGGTCGGCGAGGATGCCCGCCACCGCGGCGTCCTGGCTCTCGAACACGCGCGCGCGCCCGCTGAACTTCAGGATGCTGTCATCCACGCCCGCGGTCTTCACGATGCAGCCGTCCAGCGCGATGTTGCCGTGCAACACCGCAAGACCGCCGTCCTGCGAATAGGCGTGGGCTTTGTCGCGGATGCAGCCCTTGGCGCGGTCCGCGTCCAGTTCCGGATACAGCATAGCCTGCGAAAACGCGATGGTCGTCGCGATGCCACCGGGTGCGGCACGGAAGAACTTCTTCACGTCTTCGCTCTGCGTCTGCACGATGTCCCATTGCTTCAGCCCGTCGCGCAGCGTCTTGCTGTGCACCGTGCCGGCGTCGCCGTGAAGCAGACCGGCACGATCCAGTTCGCCGAGGATCGCCGCGATGCCGCCGGCCCTGTGCACGTCCTCCATGTGATATTCGGACGACGGCGCGACCTTGCACAGCGTCGGCACATGGCGCGACAAGCGATCCATGTCCTTCATCGTGAAATCCACTCCCGCCTCGCGCGCAACGGCCAGCAGGTGCAATACGGTGTTGGTCGAGCCGCCCATCGCGATATCCAGCGTCATCGCGTTCTCGAACGCGCCGAAAGTCGCGATGCTGCGCGGCAGCACCGAGGCATCGTCCTGCTCGTAGTAACGCTTGGCAAGTTCGACGATCAGACGGCCCGCGCGCAGGAACAACTGCTTGCGCTCGGCATGCGTCGCCACCAGCGAACCGTTGCCAGGCAGGCTCAGACCCAGCGCCTCGGTCAGGCAGTTCATCGAATTCGCGGTGAACATACCGGAACAGGAACCGCAGGTCGGGCAGGCGGAACGCTCGATCGCATCCACTTCCTCGTCGCTGATGCGGCCGTCTGCCGCCGCGACCATCGCATCCACCAGATCGAGTCCCATCACCTTGCCCTGCCAGGTGACCTTGCCGGCTTCCATCGGGCCGCCGGAGACGAACACCACCGGGATGTTCAGGCGCATCGCGGCCATCAGCATGCCGGGCGTGATCTTGTCGCAGTTGGAAATGCACACCAGCGCGTCGGCGCAGTGCGCGTTGACCATGTACTCCACCGAGTCGGCGATGAGGTCGCGCGAGGGCAGGGAATACAGCATGCCGTCATGACCCATGGCGATGCCGTCGTCGATGGCGATGGTGTTGAATTCCTTGGCGATGCCGCCTGCCTTCTCGATCTCGCGCGCCACCAGTTGCCCCATGTCCTTGAGATGGACGTGGCCGGGCACGAACTGGGTGAAGGAGTTGGCGATGGCGATGATGGGCTTGCCGAAGTCGCCTTCGGTCATGCCGGTGGCGCGCCACAGCGAGCGCGCGCCGGCCATGTTGCGGCCGTGGGTGGAGGTGCGGGAACGGTAAGCTGGCATGTTGTCTCTCTAAAAAATTGCAGGGCACGTATAATTGCCCGCTCGATTTTAACCCAATACCCCATGCTCGTTCACCCGCAATTCGATCCCGTCGCCCTGCAGCTCGGCCCGCTCGGCATCCACTGGTACGGCCTGATGTACCTGGCCGGCTTCATGACCTTCCTGTGGCTGGGCCGCAAGCGCATCGCCGCACTGCTCATCCCGCCTATCGATGCAAAGCAGCTCGACGACCTGCTGTTCTACGGCGTGCTCGGCGTGATCCTCGGCGGGCGGCTGGGCTATGTGCTGTTCTACAAGTTCTCGTACTACTCCGGACACCCGCTGGAGATCTTCGCGCTGTGGCAGGGCGGCATGTCGTTCCACGGCGGCTTCCTCGGCGTGCTGGTCGCGCTGGCATGGTTCGCGCACAAGAACAGGCTGCGTTGGCTGGCCCTGACCGACTTCATCGCACCGCTGGTGCCGCCCGGACTCGCGTTCGGGCGGCTGGGCAACTTCATCAACGGCGAACTGTGGGGACGCCCCAGCGAAATGCCGTGGGCAATGGTATTCCCCAATGTCGACGAGCTGCCGCGCCACCCGTCCCAACTGTACGAGTTCGCGCTGGAGGGGGTGTTGCTGTTCGTCCTGCTGTGGCTGTACGCACGCAAGCCGCGCCCGGTCGGCGCGCTGTCCGGCATGTTCCTGATCGGTTACGGCAGCTTCCGTTTCCTGGTCGAATTCACGCGCGAACCCGACGGGCATCTTGGCCTGCTCAGTCTGGGTATGAGCATGGGCCAGTGGCTGAGCCTGCCGATGGTGGTCGCGGGCATTCTGCTGGTGCGTTACAGCCAGCGGCACGGCGCTTGACACCCGCTGACCGCTCGCCCACCATTTCCGCCTTCGTACCCCGGATTTCCCGACCTTGGACGACCTTTCCCTTAACGAACTGTTAGGCATCCTGCTGTTGCTGCTAGTGTTCGGCGCGTGGTTCTCCGCCGCCGAAACCTCGATGATGGCGATCAACCGTTACCGGCTGAATAGCCTGATCCGCAAGGGCAACCGCAGTGCGAAGCTGACCGGGCGGCTGCTGTCGAAAGTGGACAAGCTGCTGGGCTCCATCCTGTTCGGCAACACACTGTTGAATGTCGCCGCCGCGGCGATCACCAACATCGTCGTCATGCGGCTGTTCGGCGCCGACGAACTCACGTTGCTGGCCGGCACACTGCTCATCACCTTCGTGCTGCTGGTCTTCAGCGAGATCATGCCCAAGGTGCTCGCCGCCAGCCATCCGGAGCGCATCGCCCTGCCCTCCAGCTACCTGCTCTCCCCGCTGATCACCCTGTTCCACCCTGTCGTCTCGGTCGCGACCGCGATCGTCCGCGGACTTTTATGGCTGCTGCGCATCAAGGTCCAGACCGACCAGAGCAAGCAGAAACTGACGCTGGAAGAGCTGCGCGGACTGGTGCTGGAAGCTGAGCACTTCCTGCCGCGCAAACACCAGAAAATGCTGCTGAACCTAGTCGACCTCGAGCGCATCACCGTCAACGACGTGATGGTCCCGCGCAACCAGATCGAGGCGCTGGACATCAATGCCGCAGCGGACGAACTGCGCCAGCAGATCATCACCAGCCACCACACGCTGCTCCCGGTGTATGCCGACGCTCCCGGCAACATCATCGGCATCCTGCACCTGAAGCGGGTGCCGGCGCTGCTGCAGGATGCCGCGCTGGATCCGGAGCAGTTGCGCGAGGCGCTGTACGAACCCTATTTCATCCCGTCGGACACGCCGCTGCTGAAGCAACTGCAGAACTTCCAGGAGCGCCAGGCTCGGCTCGGACTGGTGGTGGACGAATACGGCGAACTGCTGGGACTGGTGACGCTGGAGAACATCCTCGAGGAGATCGTCGGCGAATTCACCACCCAATCCCCGACCCAGACAGGAAAGTTCCTGCGCCAGGACGACGGCAGCTTCCTGCTGGAGGGCAGCAGCAGCCTGCGCGAGCTGAACCGCAAGCTCGGCCTGCACCTGCCGCTGGAAAGCGGCGCGAAGACGCTCAACGGACTGATACTCGAGCATCTGGAGGACATTCCCGAGGCCGGCACCAGCCTGAAGATCGCCGACTATCCGATCGAGATCATCCAGACCCAGGACCGCAGCGTGAAGGTGGCGCGCATTTTCCCTCCGACCCGGCAAGAGCCTCGGTAAACCGCGGCTTTACAAGCGGGGCAAAGCTCGGCATCATGCCCGTCAACATCGAATAGTGCCCCGAGGGAAACGCTATGGCAGTCGCCGCAAAATCAGACAAGGCAAAAGAACAGTCCTACCTGTGGGAAGGCAAGGACAAGACCGGGAAACTGGTCAAGGGCGAGATGCGCGCGCCGGGCGAGGCCAGCGTCTCGGCCCACCTGCGCCGCCAGGGCATCCAGGTCGCCAAGATCAAGAAACTGCGCAGCAGCGGCAAACCGGTCACCGAGAAGGACATCTCGCTGTTCACCCGCCAGCTCGCCACGATGATGAAATCGGGCGTACCTTTGCTGCAGGCGTTCGACATCGTCGGCAAGGGCCACAGCAATCCGTCGGTGGCGAAGCTGCTGTTCGACATCAAGACCGACGTCGAAACCGGCAGCAGTCTGCAACAGGCCTTCAAGAAATATCCGCTGTATTTCGACGAGTTGTATTGCAACCTGATCGGCGCGGGCGAAGCCGCCGGTATCCTGGACACACTGCTGGACCGTCTGGCGACCTACAAGGAAAAAATCCAGGCGATCAAGAGCAAGATCAAGTCGGCGCTGTTCTATCCGGTCTCGATCATCGTGGTCGCCTTCATCATCACCGCGGTGATCATGATCTTCGTGATTCCCGCGTTCAAGGAACTGTTCTCCAGCTTCGGTGCCGATTTGCCTGCCCCGACATTGTTCATCATGGCAATCTCGGATTTCTTCGTCTCCTATTGGTGGCTGATTTTCGGCGGCATCGGCGGGGGGTTTTACACCTTCTTCTACTTCTGGAAACGCAGCAAGAAAATGCAGGCGGTAATGGATCGCATGTTGCTCAAGCTGCCGATCTTCGGCGAACTGATCCGCAAGGCCAGCATCGCGCGCTGGAGCCGCACGCTGTCCACCATGTTCGCAGCCGGTGTGCCACTGGTCGAAGCGTTCGACTCGGTCGCAGGCGCGGCAGGCAACGCGGTTTACTTCGATGCCACCAAATACATCCAGCGCGAAGTCAGTTCCGGCAACAGCCTGACCGTTGCAATGCAAAACACCGAAGTTTTTCCGAGCATGGTGCTGCAAATGGTCGCCATCGGCGAGGAAGCCGGTTCGCTGGATGCGATGCTGAGCAAGGTGGCCGACTTCTACGAAGCCGAGGTGGACGACGCCGTCGAGGCACTGTCCAGCCTGATGGAACCCATCATCATGGTGGTGCTCGGCACGCTGATCGGCGGCATGGTGGTTGCGATGTACCTGCCGATCTTCAAGATGGGCCAGGTGGTTTGATCCAACCGTAGGGGCGCGATTTATCGCGCTCTGCTCTCTACACAGAACAAAAAGAAGGGCGCGATAAATCGCGCCCCTACATATCCATGATCGAACTATTCCAACTTTTCCAATCTTCCCCCCCCGTATTTACAAGCGTATGCGCTGTTCTGGGTTTAATGGTCGGTAGCTTCCTGAACGTCGTGATCCACCGCCTGCCGAAGATGATGGAACTCGGCTGGCAGCAGCAATGCGCCGAATTGCGCGGCGAGCAGCCTGCCGAGACGCCGCGGTACAACCTGGTCGTGCCGCGCTCTGCCTGCCCGCACTGCAATCACGCGATCGGCGCGATGGAAAACATCCCGGTCATCAGTTACCTGCTGTTGCGCGGCAAGTGCAAGGGCTGCGGCGTGGCCATCTCGCCGCGTTATCCCGTCATCGAAACCGTCTGCGGCATCCTGAGCGCCTACGCGGCATGGCACTTCGGCTTCGGCTGGGCGGCGGCCGGCGCGCTGCTGCTGGTCTGGGCGCTGCTGGCGCTGACCGCGATCGACTTCGACACCCAACTGCTGCCGGACGACATCACGCTGCCGCTGCTGTGGATCGGCCTGCTGCTCAACAGCTTCGGCACCTATACAGACCTGCACAGCGCGGTGCTGGGCGCAATCTTCGGCTACCTGTCGCTGTGGAGCGTGTACTGGCTGTTCAAACTCGCCACCGGCAAGGAAGGCATGGGTTACGGCGACTTCAAGCTGCTCGCCGCGCTGGGCGCCTGGCTGGGCTGGCAGATGCTGCCGCTGATTATCCTGTCGTCCTCTTTCGTCGGCGCGGTAGTCGGCATCACGCTGATCGTCGTGGCGCGCCATGGCCGCAACATCCCCATCCCGTTCGGGCCCTATCTGGCCGGCGGTGGATTGATCGCCCTGTTCTGGGGGCAAACCCTGACGCAGGGCTATCTGCAGTTGCTCGCCGCACCATGAGTCTGGTCGTCGGCCTCACCGGCGGCATCGGCAGCGGCAAGAGCACCGTAGCCCGACTATTCGTCGAACACGGCGCGGCCATCATCGACACCGACGACATCGCGCATAGCCTGACCCGGCCAGGTGGCATCGCCATCCCCGCACTCCGGGCCGAATTCGGCGGCCGCTATATCGGGGATGATGGTGCACTGGACCGCGCCCGGATGCGCGCACTGGTCTTTGCCGATAAGACTGCAAGGGAAAGGCTCGAACGACTGCTGCACCCCATGATCCTCGCACAGGCCGAATCCGAGCTGGCTCAGGCAGGCTCGGCGCCCTACGCCATCCTCGTCGTGCCGCTGCTGCCCCAAGCCCCGGCGTTCCGCCGTCTGGTGCGGCGCGTGCTGGTCGTCGATTGCGACGAGCCGACCCAGATTGAGCGCGTCGTCCGGCGCAGCCGGATGACCGAAACCGAAGTCCGCGCGATCGTCGCCAGCCAGACGCCGCGCGCCGAAAGGCTGGCGCTGGCCGACGATATCATCCGCAATGACGGCGACCTCGGCGCCTTGGCTGCACATGTAGCTGCGCTGCATCGCCGTTATATGCAAAACAACGATTGACGATATGCCGGAAAGCAATATATCGTTCACACCCAACAACCCAACCACGATGCACCAAGCGACGACAGCGTGATCAGCTACGAGTTTCCTCTGAACGAAAAGGTGCGCACCCTGCTGCGTCTCGAGGACTTGTTCGCTCGCATGGAGCATTTCACCGCACAGGACAGTAGCATGGAGCACCATGCCGCGCTGACCACCTTGTTCGAAATCCTCGAAGTCGCCAGCCGCGCAGACCTGAAATCGGAACTGCTGCAGGAACTGGAACGCCAGAAACGCTTGCTTGCGGCGCTGCACAACAACCCCGCCATTTCCGAGGAAGCACTGGACGCGATCCTGAGCGAGATCGAGCATATTTCAACCGACCTGCTCACAATGAACGGCAAGATCGGCCAGCACCTGCGCGACAACGAATGGCTGATGGGTATCAAGCAGCGCGCCTGCATGCCGGGTGGTACTTGCGAATTCGACCTGCCGTCCTACCACTACTGGCAGGAACTGGACGCCGCCGCGCGCCGCCGCGACCTGCGGGCTTGGCTCGCCCCGCTGCTGCCCATCGCTGGCGGCATGAATATCGTGCTGCGCCTGCTGCGGGAAAGTGGCAAGGTGCTGCGTTTCACCGCTCACAACGGCACGTTCCAGCAAATGCAGGGTGGGCGCATCGCCCAGATGCTGCGCGTCAGCCTGAGCCACGAGCTCGAATGCATCCCCGAAGTGGGGGCGAACAAATACGCCATCAACATCCGCTTTATCGCCGCAGACTACGCGGCGAAGACAACCCTGTTTGACCAGGATGTCTCCTTCGAACTGACCTTCTGCAGCTTGTCGTCGTAATGCCAAGCAAACCGGTCGTCGCCTGCCCGCAATGCGGCAAGGAAATGGAGTGGGACACCAATAACCGCTTCCGCCCGTTTTGCAGCGAGCGCTGCAAAATGATCGATCTGGGCAAGTGGGCAAATGAAGAGTATCGCGTCGAACAACGCGAACAGGACCTACCCGGGACCGATCACCAAGCCTGACGCAATAGCGAGATTCCGTGTGCGCCATGCTGCCACGCGGTCTCCATATCGTCATGCGTCAGCCCGCCCAGCGCATACACCGGGATCGTCGAACCCGCCGCGATAGCGGCAAAATTCTCCCAGCCCAGATGCGGCGCCCCCGGATGGGACTTGGTCGGCAGCACCGGCGACAGCAACGCGAAGTCGCAGCCTAGCGTTTCTGCGCGATGTAATTCATCGGCGTTATGACAGGAGGCGGCGCACCATTCCACCGCCGGACGCTCACTCAATTGCGCGAGTTGCGTACCGGTCAGCTGCACGCCATCCGCACCGACCTCCTGCGCCAGTTCTACATCGCCGTTCAGCAACACCTTCGCGCCTTGCGCATGTGCCAGCACCAGCACGCGCCGCGCCAGTTCTCGCAACTCGTCGCGCGAAAGATTCTTCTCGCGCAACTGAACCAGCCGCAAGCCGTTAGCTAGCGCCGCCTCCAGTCGATGCAGGAACGCATCCATGCCCAACTCGGCGGCATTGCTGATCGCATACAACGTCGGCAATTCCAGTGCGCGCATGATGGGCATGTTGGCGGGGAGCACAGGAGCAACTGTAATCTGCCCCCTTTCCCGTTCACGGGAGAAGGGGGGGGTGAGAGCTGCTTGCCAAGCAAACTGCTGCCCCTCGTGCGGGTGCAGCTCGCCGCTCCATGAAGTCACGCGAAAGAAACTCAGCCGCACGGTCGCGTGCGGATAAGCGAACACGCGGGTGATCCAGGGATAGGCGGCTTCGACCTCAATACCCAGTTCCTCGCGCAGTTCGCGTACCAGCGCATGGCGCGCAGTCTCGCCGCGCTCGACCTTGCCGCCGGGGAATTCCCAATAGCCTGCCCATATCTTGTCGGGGGGGCGTTGGGCGAGGAGGAAGGAGTTGTCGGGGCGTTGGAGGATGGCGGCGGAGACTTCGACGATCTTGGGTTCATTCATTTGAGTAATATTGGGTAGAGTGCATTCCATGCACCAATCATTCACCGACGCGGCATATCGTTTACTGACCTTCTCTCGATTTTCTCGTCTTCCACGAGGTGGACTTCATGCTACCAGTTTTCCTGTTGCTGGGCATTGAGCCGGCTACTTCTCATCCTGTTTGATGTTAGAGTCGTGGCCTTCAAAATGAAGTCGAAAGTCAAACCATGAGTACTCCCGACCTGTCCCGCTGGACGGACCCCCATGTGTTCGACGCAGGCAATCCCGCCGCGGAGCGGGGCACGCGCGCGGTGATGTGGCTCACCGCCGTGATGATGGTGGCCGAGATCGCCGCGGGATGGTGGTTCAATTCGATGGCGCTGCTCGCGGACGGCTGGCATATGAGTTCGCATGCGTTCGCGATCGGGCTGAGCGCCTATGCGTATGCGGCGGCGCGCCGCCACGCCGGCGACCCGCGCTTCGCGTTCGGCACCTGGAAGATCGAGATCCTCGGCGGCTTCGCCAGCGCGATGTTCCTGCTCGGCGTCGCCGCGATGATGGTTTACGCGTCGGCGGAGCGGCTGTTCTCGCCGCAGCCCATCCACTATCAGGAGGCGATCGTAGTGGCGATCATCGGCCTGCTGGTCAATATCGTCAGCGCGCTGATCCTGGGGCATGCGCATCATGGGCACGACCACGGGCATGGGCATGGCGGACATGCGCACCATCACGACCTGAACCTGAAGTCGGCCTATTTCCATGTCATCGCCGACGCGGCGACCTCGGTGCTGGCGATACTGGCGCTGCTCGGCGGCTTGTTCTACGGCTGGTCCTGGCTGGATCCGGTCATGGGCATCGTCGGCGCGCTGCTGGTGGCCAACTGGGCGCGGGGCCTGCTGCGCGAGACGGGCAAGGTGTTGCTCGACCGCGAGATGGACCATCCGGTCGTGAACGAGATACGTGAGGCCATCGAGCAGGCCGGCAGCGCGGACGGGACGCATGTGATCGACCTGCATGTCTGGCGCGTCGGCAAGGATTCCTATGCCTGCGCCGTCAGCCTCGTCACGCTCAGCCGCACGCTGACGCCGGAGCAGGTGCGCGGGGAGCTGCGCCAGCATGAAGAGATCGTCCATACGACCATCGAGATCCACCGCTGCGACTCGTTCGACGAGGTCGCGATGGGTTCCGGCTATTGCCCGCGAAGCCGAGAACGGTAGGGCGGTCGAGTTCTTAATCGAAGTCAAACAGGTTTGCCAGCAACCCCTCGCGTTTGTGCTTCTTGTAATGCTCGCGATCATGCGAGTCGTGGTGGCTGTGCGAATCCCGGCGGTCGTGACCGGAATGGTGCTGGCTTGCATGGGGGGGCGCATGCCGTTCAACCATCGGCGCTGGAGAGACACTCATCGAGCGCTCTATGATCTTGTCCAGCTCGCCCCGATCCAGCCAGACGCCGCGGCACTGGGGGCAGTAGTCGATTTCAATTCCTTGTCTCTCGGTCATCACCAGACCGACGGTCTTGCATACTGGGCAATACATGTTTCCTCCTGATTAAAGCGCTGGACCGGAATCCAGAACACGCAGAATGTGCGCTCGCAAGCCAACCGGTTCGAGCGCTGATAGGAGAGGGGAAGCCGGTAAAGGTTCCATGTCCCCGTCTTGCCGGGCTGGGTTCGCTGCCGGAATGAAGCATCATTGCACCGTGTTCATCGTCATGCCTCCGGCATTGCATTTCTGCGACAATCGCGCCCTATGTCCATCGTCCGCGTCGCCCTCGATATCCCGCTGCCGTCCCTGTTCGATTATTCGACGGAGGAGCAGGCCGCACCCGGTCAGCGGGTGATCGTGCCGTTCGGGCGGCGGCAGATGGTCGGGGTGGTGATGGAGTGTGCGGCAACTTCCGACATGGATGCGGAGCGCATCAAGCCCGTGACGCAGCTGCTGCACGACGGCGCGCCGCTGTCGGCGGAGTTGCTCGATCTGCTGCGTTTTTGCAGCGACTATTACCGCCACCCGATCGGCCCGGTCGTGTTGTCCGCGCTGCCGACGCGGCTGCGTTCGGACAAGCCGCTATCGTTGAAGCCGCCGGAGAACTACCGGTTGAGTGCGGCCGGTGCGGCGCTGAATCTCGAAGATTTCCCGAAAAGAAAAGTGGTGCAGCGGCGCATCCTCGCGCGGCTCGCGGCGGGGGCGGCGAGCCTGACGCAGCTGAAGGACATCTCGGCGACGGCGGGCGCGCAACTGAAGGCATTGCTGGCGGATAACTACGTCGAGCATTGCGACGAGGTCGTCGCGGTTGCCGAGCACGCACTGGTCGGCGCGCATACGCTGACCGACGAGCAACAGCAAGTGGTGGATGCGGTCGCACAGGCCGAGGGTTATGCCTGCTTTTTGCTGCACGGCGTCACCGGCAGCGGCAAGACCGAGGTGTATGTGCACCTGATGCATGAGGTGCTGCAAAGGGGCGGACAGGTGCTGCTGCTGGTGCCGGAGATCAACCTGACGCCGCAACTGGAGCAGTATTTCCGCAGCCGCTTCCCCGACACCTCTTTCGCCAGCCTGCACAGCGGATTGAGCGAGGGCGAGCGGCTGCACAACTGGCAGCAGGCGCAGTCGGGCGCGGCGCAGATCGTGCTGGGCACGCGGCTGTCGGTGTTCGCGGAGTTGCCCAAGCTGGCATTGATCATCGTCGACGAGGAGCACGACGGCTCGTTCAAGCAGCAGGACGGCCTGCGCTATTCGGCCCGCGACGTGGCGATCTTCCGCGCGAACCAGCGTGGCATCCCCATCGTGCTGGGTTCGGCGACGCCGTCGCTGGAGACGTATCACAACGCGCAGAGCGGGCGCTACCGCATGCTGAAGCTCTCCGGCCGCGCGCTGGCCGCGGCGACGCTGCCGCAGGTGCGCTGCGTCAACGTCAATCACACGACGATGCACCACGGCATCAGCGAGAACCTGCTGCGCGACATCGAGCAGCGCATCGCCCGCCGCGAACAGAGCCTGCTGTTCATCAACCGCCGCGGCTATGCGCCGGTGCTGATGTGCGGCGGCTGCGGCTGGCTGTCGAACTGCAAACACTGCGCCGGCAAGATGGTGCTGCACCTGAAGGACAGGCGGCTGCGCTGCCACCATTGCGGCTACCAGATACGCGTGCCGACTGCCTGCCCGGAGTGCGGCAACGCCGACCTGAAGCCGGTCGGCAGCGGCACGCAACGCATCGAGGAGGTGCTGCAGGAGCGTTTCCCCCAAGCCCGGATATTGCGGGTCGATCGCGACAGCACGCGCAACAAGCGCGCCTGGCAGACGATGCGCAAGCAGATACATGCGAACGAGGTGGACATCCTGGTCGGCACGCAGATGCTGGCGAAGGGCCACGACTTCCCCGCGCTGACGCTGGTCGGCGTGCTGAACCCGGACAGCGCGCTGTACAGCAGCGACTTCCGCGCGCCGGAGCGGCTGTTCGCGCAGCTCGCGCAGGTGGCGGGCCGCGCCGGCCGCGCCGACAAGCCCGGCGAGGTGCTGATCCAGACCGAGTTCCCGGACCATCCCTTGTATCGTGCGCTGCAACTCCACGACTTCGACGGCTTCGCCGCCGCGCAGCTCGCCGAGCGGCAGATGGCGGGTTTCCCGCCTTTCGTCTACCAGGCGATGCTGCGCGCGGAGGCGCGCGACGAGAACGAGGCGTTCGGTTTCCTCAACAAGGCGCGCGCCGCGGCGGTCGCATTGCAAATGGAAGTGGAGATACTCGGCGTCGTGCCCGCCGCGCTGCCGCGCCGCGCCAATCATGTGCGCGGGCAGTTGCTGATCCAGGGTTCCACGCGCAAGTCGCTGCAGCAGTTCTTGCGCGCCTGGCAGCCGGCACTGGATACGCTGCCCGCGCAGAAACTGCGCTGGTCGCTGGATGTCGATCCGCAGGAATTCTGAGTAACGGCGTATGGAATAGCCCTGAGAGACTATAAGCCGGTGCTGATGTGCGAGCTATAATGGCCGCAATTCAAACTATCAGGGAGCTGGAAATGATCAAGGATATTCAAAAAGAGATACAGCGCTTCACGCTTGCCGATCTGGCCTTGCCGGTGAAGACGCTGTTCACCGGCTACCTGCTGGCGATCGGTCTGGGCCTGATGGTCGCGGGCGGACAGATCCTGCTGACCCACGGCATGGCGGACGGCAAGTTCGGCCTGTCGATAGACGATCTGGTCTACAGCTACTACGGCGACCGCACTGGCAGCACGCTGGAGGGCAAGCTGAACGGCTCGATGAAGGACATGGCGCCGCCTGAGGTGCGTTTCGAGATCGTTAAATGGGTGCGTGAGGGTGCGCCGGAAGCGGAGTGGGATGGGCATATCAAGGAGATGTTCAACGCCAATTGCGTTCCCTGCCACAGCAACATGCCCAACATCCCGAACTTCACCGACCTGCAGGAGGTGAAAAAAGTCGCCAAGGTCAACGAGGGCGCAAGCATCCCGACGCTGACGCGCGTTTCGCATATCCACTTGTTCGGCATCAGCTTCATCTTCTTCTTCGTCGGCTGGATCTTCACCTACGCGACCGGTTTCTCGCCGATGACCAAGGCGGTGCTGATCTTCACGCCGTTCGCCTTCCTGATCGTCGACGTGGCGGCATGGTGGCTGACCAAGCTGGAGCCCAACTTCGCATGGTTCGTGATGATAGGTGGTTTCGGCTACAGCATCGCGGCGACCATCATGATCTTCACCTCGCTGTACCAGATGTGGATACTGCCGTTGCGCACGCTGAAGGCCAATAAATAGCAGTACGGAAATGCGGTCGCGAGACCACGATTTGTAGTTGTTGCACGCAAGAGCAGTCGGGTATTTTTTCAACATCAGGGAGAAAAAAATATGCAAAAGCAGTCAATCGCAATCGTTGGTCTGGGCCGGGTGGGATCGGTATTTCTGGAAAAGCTGTTGGGGCAATCCGGCAAGGGAGTTGCAATCGTGGCCGTCGCTGAAAAGGGGGACACCGCTGGTGCCGCGCTTGCCAAGGTGCATGGCATTGAGAACTTGAATATCGATCAACTGATTGCAAAGGGCGGCGGCATCGACATCCTGTTCGATTTGACCGGATCGGCAGCAGTGCGCAAGGAGCTTCGGGAAAAGTTGATGGCATCCGGCAATCGCCATACCGTGATCGCCACGGAAAGTGTCGCCTTGTTGATCTGGGCACTGGTTACCGATGGCGAGAACTTGCCCGATGTTCACGGCAAAACCGGCTATTGATCGTCTGGCCGGTTTCAAGGATGTTCTTCTGCACGGCTCAAAATGACAAAACATGAAGATGTGATTCACTCCCTGGCAACTCTCGTTGCCGGGGATGCCGTGTTGACCGGCGCAGAGGCCGCGCCTTACTGCAAAGACTGGCGCGGACGCTATTCCGGGACTGCGATTGCCGTCGTATTTCCCGCCGATACCCAACAAGTTGGCGCAGTTGTGAAACTGTGCGCCGACAACAATATTTCCATCGTGCCGCAAGGCGGCAACACCAGCCTGTGCGGTGCGTCGGTGCCGCTGGCGGACGGGACGAAGCAGGTCGTCGTCAACCTGTCTCGCATGAACCGCATCCGCAACGTCAATGCGACCGACTACACGATGACCGTCGAGGCCGGCTGCAAGCTCGCCTCGCTGTACGAGGCGGCGGAGCAGGCGAACCGCCTGTTCCCGCTGGGTCTGACCGCAATCGCGCCGCACTGCGAGATCGGCGGCAATCTCTCGACCAACGCTGGCGGCATCGGCGTGCTGCGCTACGGCAGCGCGCGCGACATGGTGCTCGGGCTGGAGGTGGTGCTGCCCGATGGGCGCATCTGGAACGGCCTGCGCGCCCTGCGCAAGGACAACACCGGCTACGACCTCAAGCACCTGTTCGTCGGCGCGGAGGGCACGCTGGGCATCATCACTGCGGCGGTGCTGAAGCTCCATCCGCGTCCGCGTTCAGTCGCGACCGCCTGCATCGCGGTGCGCGATCCGGCGGCCGCGGTCGCGCTGCTGTCTCACTTGCGTGCGACCTGCGGCGACAAGATCACCGGCTTCGAGATTATCTCGCGCTCCTGCCTCGACCTGGTGTTCAGGCATATCCCGGACACGCAAGAGCCGTTCGCGACGCAACACGACTGGATCGTCATCACCCAGCTCGCCGACGTGCTCGATACACCGCTGGACGCCGCATTGAGCGCGGCGCTGGAGATGTTCGAGGAAGGCGTCATCGAATACACCGTGACCGCGGACAAGGAGCAGGCCGAGCGCTGGTGGACGCTGCGCAAGAACATCGCCGAGGCGCAGAAGGCCGAAGGCATCAGCATCAAGCACGACGTCTCGGTGCCGGTCAGCCGCGTCGCCGAATTCATCGCGCAGGCCAGCGTTGCGTTGCGCGAGGCCTATGCCGGCATCCGCATCGTCGCCTTCGGCCACATGGGCGACGGCAACATCCACTACAACATCTCCATGCTGGACGCCGCGCAGAATCCCGCCTTCATCGAACGGCACGAACACGACGTCAACCGCATCGTGTACGGGGTCGTCGCGACACTCGACGGCAGCATCAGCGCCGAACACGGTCTGGGCCAACTCAAGCGCGAGGAGATCGTGCATTACAAGGATCCGCTGGAGCTGGAGCTGATGTGCGGAATCAAGCGCACGCTGGATCCGCAGGGGCTGATGAATCCGGGCAAGGTGGTGTAAGCTGTAGCCATTCAGTTCCCTGACGGAGGCGTCGCGATGGCCAATCAACCCGAGATCACCAACATGGCGCTGTTCTGCGATTTCGAGAACGTGGCGCTGGGCGTGCGCGACGCCAAGTACGCGCAGTTCGATATCCGCAAGGTACTTGAGCGCCTCCTGCTGAAGGGCAGCATCGTGGTCAAGAAAGCCTATTGCGACTGGGATCGCTACAAGGAGTTCAAGGCGACGATGCACGAGGCGGCGTTCGAACTGATCGAGATCCCGCACGTGAGGCAGAGCGGCAAGAACTCCGCTGACATCCGCATGGTCGTCGACGCGCTCGACCTCTGCTACACCAAGGCCCATGTCGACACCTTCGTCATCATCAGCGGCGACTCCGATTTTTCTCCGCTGGTCTCCAAGCTGCGCGAGAACAACAAGTACGTGATAGGCATCGGCGTGAAGGATTCGACCTCGGACCTGCTCTCCGCGAACTGCGACGAGTTCATCTTCTACGACGACCTGGTGCGCGTGCAGGAAGCGAAGAAGAAACAGGCCGCGAAGAAGGCGCCCGCCAAGGTGAAGGCCGAAGCCGCGAAGCCGGCCGAGACGAAGGAGGAGGACAAGCGCCATGAGGCACTGGAATTCCTGGTTGAGACGGTCGATGGGCTGATCTCGGAGCGCGGCTCCGACGAGAAAATCTGGGGCTCCATGGTCAAGACCACGATGCAGCGCCGCAGGCCCGGCTTCAACGAATCCTTCTACGGCTACCGCTCGTTCCGCGAGCTGATGGAGGATGCGCAGAAGCACAAGCTGGTCGTGCTGGCGAAGGACGAGAAGTCGGGGCAGTACACGATGCGGCTGCCGGCGGCGGACTGACGGATGTCCGCGTGGCGGTCTAGTCCAGATAATCGACCAGGATGCCGCTGGTCAGCCGCAGCCGCTGACTGAGCAGGCGGGCGATCTCCAGCAGCAGTTTCGCCGACAGCGCCGGCTTCTCTTCCATGATGCGCTTGAAGTTCTGCTGCGTCAGCACGGCCAACGTCGAGGTCTGCACGGCGACCGCGGTTGCTGAACGCGGCTCGCCGTCGACGATGGTCATCTCGCCCAGGCTGCGCCCCGGCAGCACGGTGCTGACTGTCTTGTCGACGCGCTGGTTGTCTTCCTTGTGGATTTCGAGTTTGCCTTCCAGCACGATGCACATGAAGTCGCCGCGGTCGCCCTCGCGGAACAGCACGGTCTTCGGGGTGGCGCGATAGAGCTGGACATAGTTCGCCAGCGCCTCGATCTGCGACCACTCGAAATCCTTGAGCATCTGGGCGTCCTCGAGCATGGAGGCGATCTTGGTCGATGAAGCCACGCCCGAACCGAGGATCTCGAGTCCGGCTACCGTCAGGTTTACGTTTGACATGTCGTAGTCCTGTGCAATTGTCAGGTGCTTTGCACCACGATTTTCGGAAATGCCGCGCTGTGATCCTGCGCCATGTCCGCGACCTTGACCGCGATGCGGCGCGCAATTTGTTTGTAGACCTTGGCGATGTTGCCGTCGGGATCGGCCACGACGGTGGGCTGGCCGGAGTCGGCCTGTTCGCGGATGCGGATGTCCAGCGGCAGGCCGCCGAGGAATTCCACGTTGTAGTCGGCGCACATCTTCTCACCGCCGCCCGCGCCGAAGATATGTTCTTCGTGGCCGCAGTTGGAGCAAATGTGCGTGCTCATATTCTCGACGATGCCGACGATCTTGATGCCGACCTTCTCGAACATCTTCAGCCCTTTGCGCGCGTCCATCAGTGCGATGTCCTGCGGCGTGGTGACGATCACTGCACCGGTGACCGGCACCTTCTGCGCCAGCGTCAGCTGCACGTCGCCGGTGCCCGGCGGCAGGTCGACGACAAGGTAATCGAGGTTGTCCCATTTGGTCTGGTGCAGCAGCTGGTCCAGCGCCTGCGTGACCATCGGGCCGCGCCAGATCATCGGCGTGTCGTGCGCGTCGATCAGGAAGCCGATGGACATCGCCTGCAGGCCGTGGCTCTCCATCGGCTTCATGGTCTTGCCGTCTTCCGAATCAGGATTGCCCGAGATACCGAGCATGGTCGGCTGCGACGGGCCGTAGATGTCTGCATCCAGCATGCCGACGCGCGCGCCTTCGGCGGCCAGCGCCAGCGCGAGGTTCACCGCGGTGGTGCTCTTGCCGACGCCGCCCTTGCCGGAGGCGACGGCGATGATGTTCTTCACGCCATCGACCAGCTTCACGCCGCGCTGCACCGCGTGCGGTACGACCTTGCTGGAGACGTTCGCCTCTATCTTGCCGGCGTTTGGCAGCGCGGACTTGAGATGGCCTTCGACCATCGCCTTGATCTCGCCCCACACGCTCTTTGCCGGATAGCCCAGCAGGATGTCCAGTGACAGGTCGTTGCCGCTGACCTTGATGTTCTTGACGGATTTGCCGCTGACGAAATCCTTTTTGGTGTTCGGGTCGATGAGGTTCTTCAACGCGCCCTGCACGTCGGCTTCGGTAAAGCTCATTGCACGCTCCAGTGATGGTCGATGGTTGCGATTCTACCAGTTGAGTGCCCGGCCCCGCAGGAATGTATGCCCTTTACCGCGATGCGGCGCTGTCTTTTGCGCCGGACAGCAGCACCGCGCTTGCCGGATGGGTTTGTGCATCTCGAGCGGCACCAGCCACCACGAGCCTGCCGCGATTTTGCCGTCGCGCATCAGTTAGGACAGCGCGACGAAACCCAGTTCGGCATTCTCGGTACGCATCCGGTGCGATGAATGGCGGCTTTTTTGCCGAAATACCCGACCGGCATGCTGGGCGGGCGATTCGGGCCTGTTTGGCCTGTTTATGGCCTCCCGATGCGTGGAGACGAGTGAGTGCGATCACATTACATCTTTGAAAATAAATGATTAATTGCGTGTCTGTCATCATATTTGTGGACGGGTATGTGCCGCAATCATAGTCCGGGGTGCTGCCTGAAGGCCGGTGGGTACGGGGTTTGTTGCACAAAGAATGCAAAAGGGGCTTGCAAGCCGGCCCAATATCCTCAACAATCCGCATCGGCTTTTCAACACAACCAAAGGGAGATCCGACTATGAACCGTAAAGAACTGATCGACGCACTGGCAGCAAAGACCGGCGGCACCAAGGCCGACGCAGACCGTAACCTCGCAGCACTGATCGACATCGTCACCGCCACACTGAAGAAGGGCGACAGCGTCGCCTTGGTTGGCTTCGGTACTTTCGAAGTGCGCAAGCGCGCGGCACGCACCGGCCGTAACCCGGCTACCGGCGCAGAGCTGAAGATCAAGGCTTCCAAGGTTCCGGCATTCAAGGCCGGCAAGGCACTGAAGGATGCGGTCAACGGCGCGAAGAAGTAATACCGTTTCCGCTTCAAAACAAGAACGCCCCTCGACCGGGGCGTTTTTGTTTTGTGCGGAAGATTCGTTGCAGCATCCGCACCGATGAGTCGGCGAACCTTGCGTTCAAGGTACATGTTTGCCGATCTCGCTTCGCGAAGACAATGATCGGTTCATCAATGAGAAACGGGCGCCTCGGCGCCCGTTTCCTGTTGCGAAATCCCCGCGGCTACTTCAGCAGAGTCAGCACGTTGTTCGGCAACTGGTTGGCCTGTGCCAGCATCGCGGTGCCGGCCTGTTGCAGGATCTGCGCGCGGGTCAGCGCGGCAGTCTCAGCGGCGAAGTCCGCGTCCATGATGCGGCTGCGCGCGGCGCTCAGGTTCTCCGATGTCACCTGCAGGCTGGCCACCGTCGAGGCGAAGCGTGACTGCAGCGCACCGAACTTCGCACGCTCGCCGTTGACCAGCGACAGCGCGGCATCCACCGTCTTGATCGCCTCGGTCGCCTTCAGGAAGGTGCTCACGTCGATCGTCGACACTTTGTTCAGCGCCGAGTTGTTGCTGGTCGCGGCGAACACGTTGGCGGCGCTCTCGCTGACCGAGAAGGTCTTCTCGGAATCCAGCACCACCTGCCCTACCACGACCGTCGTATCCACGGTGGTGTCCGCGGCGAGGGTGCGTGCGGTGCCGAGTCCGGTGGCCTGGTCGGCCGTGAGTGCCTGGACGGTGACGGCGCCGGCATTCTGGGCCGCAGTGTCTTGCACGGTCACATTTACTCCGGTCGCGCTGCTGAGGATGATGCCGTCATTGGCGGCGTTCAGCGAGGCGACCAAGCCGGTCTTCGCCGATTTGTCGTTGAAGGCGGTGATCGCACCGGCCAGACCGCTGGCGGTGCCGGTGGCATCGACGGTGAAGGTGATCGTCTCGGCCACGGTGTTGTCGCCCTGGACCGCCAGGCTGTAGGCGCCGATGGCACCGAACGTCAGTTTTACATCGGTGCGCGCCGAGGCGGTCACGCCGGTGGTGCCGGTCTGCTTGTTGATGTCGGTGGCAATCGATGCGGCGCTGGAAGCACTTGTAACGCCAATGGCGGTGGATGAACCCAGATAGCCGTTCACGGTGACAGTGCTCGCTGTCAGCGCAGTCGCGGCGGCATTTGTGCCAGTGACAACAGCGCCTGCCCCCAGATTTGTACCGACCGCGCCATGTTGGTTGTTGCCATAATTTGCTGTGCGCAGATTGGACGCGCCGGTGGTGATGGTCTGGTTGGCGTTCGCGCCGACCTGGAACTGGGCGGTACCGAAGGAGCCGTCGAACAGCTTGCGGCCGTTGAACTCGGTGGTCTGGGCGATGCGGTCCAACTCGGAAGCCAGCTGGCCGACTTCGTTCTGCAGGGCCTGACGGTCGCTGGCGCTGTTGCTGGCGTTGGCGGACTGGATGGCCAGTTCGCGGATACGTTGCAGCATGTCGCCTGCGGCCTGCAGTGCGCCTTCGCCGGTCTGCGCCAGCGACACGCCATCGTTGGCGTTGCGGCGGGCCTGATCCAGGCCGCGGATCTGCGAGGTCATGCGCTGGGAGATCGCCAGACCGGCGGCGTCGTCGCTGGCGCCGTTGATGCGCAGACCGGAAGACAGGCGCTGCAGCGCGGTTTGCATCGCGCTCTGCGAACCGTTCAGGTTGCGCTGCGCGTTCAGGGATGCGATGTTGGTATTAATGAATGCCGGCATTTTCAATTCTCCCGAATTTAGGTTGTTGCTTGAATCAATTGATATTTTACTTCTATTTGCCGCCTTGGTGCGGTTGGCAAATCTACGTCAGAAAAACCCATTTATATCTTCGACCGCCCTGCGGGCCATATTGTTCATTCGACTGGCGAAGCCGGGACCCGCGCAAGGCCTCTTAATCCTTGCCGAACAAATCGCGGCTGTAGATCTTGTGCGCCACATCGCGTATGTCGTCGGTAACCCGGTTGGCGACGATGACGTCGGCTTCATTCTTGAATTGCGCCAGGTTGTTTACCACTCTTGAGCCGAAGAACGAGGCCTCTTTGAGTGCGGGCTCGTACACGATGACATCGATCCCCTCGGCCTTGATTCGTTTCATGATGTCCTGGATGCTGGAGGCGCGGAAGTTGTCCGAACCTGCTTTCATGATGAGCCGGTGAATGCCGACGATTTTCGGGCCGCGCTTGAGGATGCTTTCGGCGATGAAGTCCTTGCGCGTGGTGTTGGACTCGACGATGGCATGGATGAGGTTCTGCGGCACATCCTGATAGTTGGCGAGCAGTTGTTTGGTGTCTTTGGGAAGGCAGTAGCCGCCGTAGCCGAACGAGGGATTGTTGTAATAGTCGCCGATGCGCGGGTCGAGGCTGACGCCCTGGATGATCTGCTTGGCATCCAGCCCGTGAGTCGCCGCGTAGGTGTCCAGTTCGTTGAAATAGGCCACGCGCATGGCGAGGTAGGTATTGGCAAACAGCTTGATCGCCTCGGCCTCGGTGGAGTCGGTGAAGAGCACCGGGATATCCTGCTTCAGTGCGCCCTGTTTCAGCAGATTGGCAAAGGTTTCCGCGCGTTGCGAACGTTCTCCCACGATGATGCGCGAGGGATGGAGGTTGTCGTAGAGTGCGCGGCCCTCGCGCAGGAATTCGGGCGAGAAGATCAGGTTGGGCCCCGACGGCAACGAGGCGGTCTTGAATTTCTCTATCGTCTTGGCGGTGTAACCGACCGGGACGGTGGACTTGATCACCATCACCGCTTGCGGATTGATGGCGATGACGTCCTGAATGACGGCCTCGATGGACTTTGTGTTGAAGTAGTTGGTTTCGGGGTCGTAATCGGTCGGTGTGGCGATAATGACGAAATCCGCCCCGGCATAGGCATCCTGTTTGTCCAGCGTGGCGCGAAAGTCGAGCGCCTTGTTCTTCAGGTAATCCTCGATCTCGACATCTTCGATGGGCGATTGCTTGCGATTGAGCATCTCGACCTTTTCGGGGACGATGTCGAGCGCAACCACTTCGTTGTGCTGGGCGAGCAGGACGGCATTGGAAAGACCAACATAGCCGGTTCCGGCGATGGCAATTTTCATAGACTGGTGACTTTTTGGTTTTATGGCGCGAGTCTACCAATATGAGGGCGATGCATTAGCTTGAAATAGCCGATACATTGCCCCCGTATTCGGGGGATTAAAGCCGCGTCTCCAGCCTGGTCAGCACTTGCTCGACACATTCGTCCGGGGTTTGCTCGACCGTATATAGCCTGCAGTTCGGGGACAAGGGCGGTTCATAGGGGCTGTCGACGCCCGTAAAGTTCGCAAGTTGTCCCAGGCGCGCTTTCCTGTAAAGGCCCTTCACATCGCGTTTTTCGCATTCCTCGATCGGAGTGTCCACGAATACCTCGTGGAACTCCCCGTCCGCGAACAGCGAGCGGGCCAGGTCGCGTTCGGCCCGGAACGGGCTGATGAAGGAAACGATGACGATCAGGCCGGCATCCACCATCAATTTGGCCACTTCGGCCACGCGTCGGATGTTCTCCACGCGGTCCGCCTCGGTAAAGCCGAGATCCTTGTTCAGGCCATGTCGCACGTTGTCGCCGTCCAGCAGGTAGGTATGTCGCCCTTCCGTATGCAGGCGTTTTTCCAGCAGGTTGGCGATGGTCGACTTGCCGGAGCCGGACAGGCCGGTGAACCAGATGCAGCCGGGCTTCTGCGACTTCAGCGCGGCGCGCGCGGCCTTGTTCACGTCCACCGCCTGCCAATGGATATTGGAAGCGCGCCGCAACGCGAAGTTGATCATGCCCGCTCCGACCGTCTCGTTGGTCATGCGGTCGATCAGGATGAACGCGCCCAGCAGCTTGCAGCGCCGGTACGGCTCGAAGGCGAGCGGATGGCTGGTGTACAACGTTACTTCGCCGATGTCGTTCAGTTCCAGTGTGTTCGCTGCGAGACGGCTGCCCTGGTTGATGTCGAGCTTGAACTTGATGTCGGTGATGGTCACGCCGACCTGCGCGGTATGCAGCTTGATCAGGTACGGGCGTCCCGGTACCAGACGGTGTTCGGACAGGCACAGCACGCTGGCCTGGAACTGGTCGCTGATCTCGATGGGATCGTCCACGCTGCTCAGCACCTGGCCGCGGCTGACATCGACCTCGCGGTCCAGCGTGATGGTGACGGCGTCGCCGGTGCCGGCGGTCTCCTGCTCGCCCTGCCACACCACGACGGACTTGACCCGCGCCTCCGCGCCGCCGGGCACGACACGGATCGGCGCGCCCGCCGCGACGCTGCCCGAGGCGATGTTGCCGCAGTAGCCGCGGAACTCGGAGTTCGGCCGGTTGACGTACTGCACCGGCATGCGGAACGGGCGCGACTCTTCCGCCTTGGAGACGTCGACCGTCTCCAGATAGTCGAGCAGGATCGGTCCCTGGTACCAGCCGGTCCGTTCGCAGCGGAACGCGACGTTGTCTCCGGTCAGCGCGGACATCGGGATGGCCTGCACCGATGCGAAGCCGAAGTCGGCGACCAGCGCCTGATAATCGGCGACGATGGCGTCGAACGCATCCTCGTCCCAGCCGATCATGTCCATCTTGTTCACCGCGACGACGACGTGGCGCACGCCCAGCATGGAGACGATGCGGCTGTGGCGCTTGGTCTGGGTCAGCAACCCCTTGCGCGCGTCGACCAGCAGCACCGCAAGGTCGGCGGTAGAGGCGCCGGTCGCCATGTTGCGCGTGTACTGTTCGTGTCCCGGCGTGTCCGCGACGATGAACTTGCGGTTCTCAGTCGAGAAAAAGCGATAGGCCACGTCGATGGTGATGCCCTGCTCGCGCTCGGCCTGCAGGCCGTCCACCAGCAGCGCCAGGTCCAGCTCCTTGCCCTGAGTGCCGTACTTGCCGGAGGCGCGCTCCAGCTCGTGCATATGGTCTTCGAAGATTTGCTTGGATTCGTACAGCAGGCGCCCGATCAGGGTGGACTTGCCGTCGTCGACGCTGCCGCAGGTGATGAAACGCAATGTGTCCAGCATCAGAAATATCCCTCCTGTTTCTTGCGCTCCATCGAGCCCGCGCCGTCGTGGTCGATCAGCCGGCCTTCCCGTTCGGAAGAGCGCGCCGCCAGCGTCTCCTCGATAATTTCTTCCAGCGTGGTCGCTTCGCTTTCCATCGCCGCGGTCAGCGGATAGCAGCCCAGCGTGCGGAAACGCACCCGCCGCATCTCGGGCGTCTCGCCCGGTGCTAGCGGGAAGCGCTCGTCGTCCACCATGATCCACTGGTTGCCGCGCCTGACCACGGGGCGCTCCTTGGCGAAATACAGCGGCACGATGGGGATGTTCTCGGAAGCGATGTATTGCCAGATGTCGGACTCGGTCCAGTTTGACAGCGGGAACACGCGTATCGTCTCGCCCTCGTTGATGCGGGTGTTGTACAGGTTCCACAGCTCGGGACGCTGCACCTTCGGGTCCCAGCGGTGGCCCGGCGCGCGGAACGAGAACACGCGCTCCTTGGCGCGCGACTTCTCCTCGTCGCGGCGCGCGCCACCGAAGATCAGGTCGTATCCGCCCGCGTCCAGCGACTGTTTCAGACCCTCTGTCTTCATGCGGTCGGTGTAGCGCTCGGATCCGTGCACGAACGGCGAGATGCCTTCCTCGCGCGCGGCCTCGTTGATGTGCACGCGCAGCTCCATGCCGGACTCCTTCGCCATGTTGTCGCGGAACGCGATCATCTCGCGGAACTTCCAGGTGGTGTCCACATGCAGCAGCGGGAACGGCGGCGGCGCCGGCCAGAAGGCCTTGCGCGCGAGATGCAGCATCACCGAGGAATCCTTGCCGATGGAATACATCATCACCGGATTCTTCGACGTGGCGACCGCCTCGCGGATGGTCTCTATGGACTGAGCTTCAAGTTCGTTCTGTTTATTGCGACTCATTTTGTGCTCTCAGGATCGTTCGATATTTAAAATCGCACAGGCTGACCAGCAGCCTTGCCCCACTGTCATGACATTGCTTCAGTCACTGCGCTGTCGAGTTTGTTCAGCAACTGTTTTTCCTCAACATGGCACACGAAAAACTCCGGGTTGTGCAGGTCCGGCTTGTTGTAGCGCAGCTCCGCTCCGCTCGAGTCGCACACCGTTCCGCCCGCCGCCCTCACCACCGCATGCGCTGCGGCGGTGTCCCACTCCATCGTTGGCCCGAGGCGCGGATAGAAGTGCGCCTCACCCGCGGCGACCAGGCAGAGTTTGAGCGAACTGCCCATACTGACGCAGTCGTGTTCGCCCAGTTGTTCGAGCAGCGCGGCGGTGCGCGCATCGCTGTGCGAGCGGCTGGCGACGACCTTGACCGGCTCTCCGTCCGCGATGCGTTTGACGCTTATCGCTTGCGCCGCCGCATCGCCGCGCTGCATATAAGCACCGTCGTCCAGCGCGGCGTAATAACAGACATCCAGTACCGGCGCATACACCACGCCCAGCGCCGGCACGCCGTTCTCGATCAGCGCGATATTGACGGTGAATTCGCCGTTGCGTTTGATGAACTCCTTGGTGCCGTCCAGCGGATCGACCAGCCAGAAACGCGTCCAGGCGCGGCGCTCCGCATAGGGAATCTCGGCCGCCTCTTCGGAAAGGATGGGGATGTCCGGCGTGAGCCTGGACAGCCCCTCGACGAGGGTCCGATGCGAAGCCAGGTCGGCCAGCGTCAGCGGAGATTCGTCCGCCTTGCTGGTCGCGCCGGCATCGCCGCTGCGGTAAACGGCCATGATCGCGTCGCCGGCCTGTTTCGCCAGCGAAACGATAGACGGCAGGGATATTTCGTATCCGGTGCGTTTGCCGGCGAGTTTGATAGGTGTCGTCATCGATTCAAATATCCTTGTGCCAACGTCACGCCAATCGCAAGAGGTTGCCAATCGGTGTTCCGGCTTTTCGTTTTGCCCGGATTCTACAGTTTGCGCATCGTTTTCTTTTGGTCGGCTATTTCGCGTAATCGAGATAGATGTTCACCCTGCGGTTCTCGCGCCGCCCTTCCGCGCTCCAGTCGTAGGCGGTGCGCCGGGTATGGCCGAAACCGGCGACCGATAGCCTGTCGCGCGCGATGCCGAATTCGTCCGCCAGGTAGTCGACCACGCTCTCGGCACGCCGCCGTGACAGCTCCGGATCCTCGGTCTTGCCGGAGTGTCCTTCTATCGTCGCGGTAGCCCCCGGATTCTCCTTCAGGAAATCCGCCACCCTGGCGAGCTCGTCGCGGTAGCGCGGCTTGATGCCGGTGCGGTTCCGGTCGAATTCCATGTCCAGTGCGGCCATGGTGATGCGGCCCGGTATCGGTTTGAATCCTTCCTTGAGATCCATCGCGCACTCGATGACGGAATCGATGCGCCGGTTCTGCCGCTTGCCTTCTTCGGTCCGGTTGTCAGCGATGGGGCGCGTTTTGCCGTAGCCTACGGCTTTCAGCCGGGAAGGGGCTATGCCCGAATGCGTCACCAGATATTCCATCACGCTGTTCGCGCGGCGCTGCGAAAGCTGCATGTTGTATTCCTCGGTTCCGACCTCGTCGGTATGCCCCTCGATCACGGCCGTGGTGTCCGGGTACCTTCTGAGATATGCGCCCAGCCTTTCGACCGAGGCCTCGTATTCGTGCTCGATCGCATAACGGTCGATCTCGAACTGGATGTCCAGCGTGGTGCAGAATCTGATCAGCTCAGGGTGCGTTGCGGGTATCGCCTCTTGTGCGGGTTCCGCCGCACCTTTCACCAGAAGCGGGTCGCATTCCTCGATCGCCATCTCCGGCGTCCAGTAACCCGTGCGCCAGCACAGCCCGGCGCCGCTCATGACCAGTTCGCCGCGGCTGTCCACCAGATAGCCCTGTGTGCGCGTCTCGTTATGGGCCATGACTTGCGCCGGGAGGAGGGCGCAAGCCGAGACGGCGAGGAAGCCCCACAGTGCGTTTCGTGTGCCGCTGTTCCGGTATGGATGGTTATTCATGATGGGCTCCGTTGCGATGACTGGCGTGGCGCAGTTTTGGTCATGCGGGCGCCGCATGCAATGGGGTAAAGCATGTAGGAACCGTTCCGGTTCACGCGACCTGATTGCGCCCGGCGATCTTGGCCTTGTACAGCGCCTTGTCCGCGGTGTCGCACAGGTTGATGGCATTGTCGCAATGGTAAATGTCGGCGATCCCGCAACTGAAGGTGACGGAGAATTCCTCATCGTTCCCCAGATGACGCAGCTGGGAAAAGTCCTTGCGGATGGCGTCCAGCACCCTGGTTGCGGTCTCGGCTCCGGTGTTGCCCAGTATCACCGCGAACTCTTCTCCGCCATAACGGCCGACGATATCCGTCTCGCGCAGGCGCTGTTTGAGCAGGCGCGCAAGGCTTTTGATCACCCTGTCTCCCACCGGGTGACCGTAGGTGTCGTTCACTTCCTTGAAGTGGTCGATGTCGATCATCGCAAATGCCAGCGGCTTTTCCTGCCGTTTCGCCTGCGCCACTTCGCGGGCGAGCTGCTCCTTGATGGCGGTGTGATTCAGCAGGCCGGTCAGGCTGTCGCGCACCATGTAGGAGCGCAGAATGAGGGAGCGTTTGATGCGGTTGCCGACGGATGCGACCAGATGCTGCGGTTCGACCGGTTTGGTGAGGAAGTCGTCTCCCCCCAGCCCCATGGCAAGAAGCTGCATGTTGAGATCGCCTTCGGCGGAAAGGAACACGATAGGGATGCCGACGAAGGCATCCAGTTGCCGGATCACCTTGGCGACCTCCATGCCGTTGCATTCCGGCATGTAGATATCCAGCAATATCAGGTCCGGAACGAATTCGAGCAGCGCCTCCATCACCCCGAACGGATCGTTGACCGCTTTGACTTCCATTCCGGCCTGCTCCAGGATCGCCGAGTAATAGGCGGTGATGTATTCCGAATCGTCGACGATCAACACCCGGTACGGTACCGGCGGCAGGGTCGAGGTCAGTTCATCCAGCTTGTCGATCAGGTTGCCGACGTTGACCGGCTTGCTCAGATACTGGACGCCGCCGGCGCGTACCGCTTCCAGTCTCGCCCTGAACTCGTTGTGCGAAGTCAGGAATACGACGGGGACGGGATGGTCGCGCTTCTGCTGTATCTCTTTCATCACATGGATGCCTCCCCAGCTGTCTTCCGGGAAGTTGATGTCTATCAGCACCACCACATCGGGGTTGGTCTGCATCGCAAGGCGGAAGTCGGTCAGGGTGTGGAACAGGCTCACGCCGTAGCCGAAATAACTGAGCTGGATGTTAAGCGACTCCGCAAGCGCGGGATCGTCCTCGACCACGAAGACATGCCGGAATCCGGGCGTCTTCTGGCCGATCCGGGCAATATCGACGGGCTCGTCCGTATCCGGAGTGTCCCGGTTCATGGCCACTTGGCGGAGTTCGCTCAGCAACACCTGGATATGGACGCGCTCGGCCTCGTCCAGCACCGTTTTGGCCTGCGCATGCCGCTGGAGAATGGATTCCAGGGAGCGTGCCACATCGCCGAGCATGGAGAAACCGAAGTTCTTGCCGGAGCCGGAAAGGGAGTGCACCTTGCGGTGCAGGGTCGCGAATCGCTCATCGTCCCAGCTGTCACGCGGTATTTCCCTCCATACCTGTTCGATCTGCCGGAGCGTCTCCGGCAACTGTGCGGCATAGGCATCGCTCAGGAGTTTCAGTCTTGCTTGCTGTTCGTTCTGCTTGGACATGACCGCGCTCCAAATAGGGTGTATATGCCTGCCCGGGGTATCGGGTTTCCCCCGGAAATATTTTTCGCCAACCGGCCCCGTGGCCGGATAACTAATATGAAACTCGCGTAGCGAGACCTTGTTCCTCTCGCCTGCTTGCGGGAAAGAGCCGGAGAGAGGGCGCGGGCATGGCAAGTTAGGGGAGGCACACTTGCCATGCCCGTTAGTTGTAATAGGCCTTGGTGATGTATTGCGTCAGCATGCGTTCGGTGTTGAAGAACGAGGCGTTGAGCGCGATCGCGTGGCGCATCACTTCGGCATAACGGTCCGGTTCGTTGATGAACATCGGCAGGATGATCATCTCCAGTTTGTTGTACAGCGCCTGTGCATCGGCGGCACGATTGTCGCCCGATCCGGCGTTGCCGCTTATCGCCCAGCCGGTCACGCCCTCGATGCAGCCTTCTTCCCACCAGCCGTCCAGGATGCTGAACGAGGGTACGCCGTTGACCGCGGCCTTCATGCCGCTGGTGCCGGATGCTTCCAGCGGCGGCTGCGGGGTGTTGAGCCAGATGTCGACGCCGGAGGTGATCAGCTTCGCCAGATCGATGCCGTAGTCTTCGACATACACCAGTTTGATCTTGCCCTTGAGCGCCTCGCCGGCCTCATGGATGCGGTGTATCAACTGCTTGCCGGGCGTATCCTGCGGATGTGCCTTGCCCGCGTAGACGATCTGGAGCGGGCCGGTCCTGCCGGCGATCCCTGACAGCCGCTCGAGGTCCTGGAACAGCAGGTCGGCGCGCTTGTACTCGGCGGCGCGGCGCGCGAAGCCGATGGTGAACACTTCGGGTTCCAGCCCGATGCCGGTGAGTTCATTGACCCTGGCGATCAGCGCCTGTTTCGCTTCGCGGTGCGCCATCCACACGTCCCGCTTGGAGATGTTCAGCGCATACCGCAGGCTGGCATTGTCTTCGCGCCAGCCGGGGATGTGTTCGTCGAATAGCCGGATGAACGACGGCGCGGCCCAACTCGCCACATGCACGCCGTTGGTGATCGAGTGGATGTCGTATTTGGAGAACAGCTGCTGCGTCACCTTGCCGTGCCGTTTCGCCACGCCGTTGATGTAGCGGCTGTTGTCGAGCGCGAGGTAGGTCATGTTCAGCATGCCGTCCGGACACAGTTCGTGTTCGCGCTGGCAGAAGGCATTCTGATAGCCGGTGACGACGCGATGCACCAGGTCGAGCGGATACTTGTCGTGTCCGGCGGGCACCGGGGTGTGGGTGGTGAAGATGCATTTGGGGCGGACCAGATGCATGAGCTCCGGTGTGATGATGTGTTCCGTCGGCTCGTAGGCCATATCCCATGCCTGTCTGGACAGCGTGTAGGCGAGCTCCATCGTCAGCAGTGCGGCATGTCCCTCGTTCATGTGATAGCGCTTGATATCGCCGTAGCCCAGCGCGCTTAGCATCCTGACGCCGCCTATGCCCAGCACCACCTCCTGACACAGCCGGTAATGCTCGTCCCCGCCGTAGAGATGGTCGGTGATCGCGCGATCCTGCGCGGCATTCGGCTCCAGGTCGGTGTCGAGGAACAGCACCGGCACGATGGCGCCGCCCAGTCCCTCGACCTCGTATTTCCACGCCCGCAACTGTACCTCGCGTCCTTCGATCTCGATGGTGCAGTGCGGCTTCAGCTCCTGCAGCAACTCGGCCACCGGCCAGGTCTCGTCCGTTTCGTTCTGCCAGCCGGCGGAATCGAGCTTCTGATGGAAATAGCCCTTGCGATGCAGCAGCGTTACCGCGACCATCCGGATGCCGAGGTCGGCCGCGGAACGCACCGTGTCGCCGGCGAGGATGCCCAGGCCGCCCGCATAAGTCGGCATGGCTTCTATCAGCCCGATCTCCATCGAGAAATAGGCGATGTAGTCCTTGCCGTCCATGACCGCGCCCGCCGGTTATTTCTGCGCCAGCCGCAGGGCGAGCTGGGCGACATGTTTGCCCTGGAAGCGGGCGATATCCAGTTCGTTTTCGCTGGGCATGCGCTTGCCGTCGCCGCCGGCCAGCGTCGAGGCACCGTAGGGCGAACCGCCGGTGACCTCGGTCATGATCGTGAGCCCCGGGCAGGAGTAGGGCACGCCGACGATGACCATGCCGTGGTGCAGCAGCGTCGAGTGGAAGGAGGTGATCGTAGTCTCCTGCCCGCCGTGCTGGGTGCCGGTGCTGGTGAACACGCTGGCGATCTTGCCGATCAATGCGCCGTTCATCCACAGCTTGCCGGTCTGGTCGAGGAAATTGCGCATCTGCGCGGTCATGTTGCCGAAGCGCGTCGGCGAGCCGAAGATGATCGCGTCGTAGCCGTCCAGTTCCTCGACGGTGGCGACGGGTGCAGACTGGTCCAGCTTGACGCCCATCGCGCGCGCGCGGTCTTCCGGGATGATTTCCGGCACGCGTTTGACGACGACATCGACGCCCGGAACCGAACGCACGCCCTCGGCTTCCGCCTCCGCCATGCGCTCGATATGTCCGTACATGCTGTAATAGAGAACGAGTACTTTTGCCATGATCAGCCTCCTGTGTGGGAAGCCAAGCGTGCGACGGACGGGCCGGATATTCAATACGGGAAACCCTGTATTGTGCGCCTGCGCGGCCGGGGATTTTCATCCCGCCGCGTCGCGATCGCGCGGAATCGTCGCGTGTCGGGTAAACTCGGGCGGTCATCACCCGGATGATGTTCCGTTCAACTTCTGCCCCCGAACCGATATGCCGAAATCCCCGTCCCCTGCCCGCACGAGGCAACATCTTTCCGAAAAAGAGCGCGAAGAACTGAATTCGTTCCTGTTGTCCGAGGCCACTTCCGACGAGACCATGCAGCTGGACCATCTGGACGGGTATCTGACGGCCCTGGTGGTCGGTCCGGCCGCGATCGATGCCAGTGTATGGTTGCCCCGGGTATGGGGCCCAAGCAACCGGGACGAGCCGGCATTCGACACTATGGAACAAGCCCGGCGCATCCTCGACCTGATCCTGCGCCACATGAGCGATATCGCCACGGCGCTGGAAAACGATCCCGACCGGTACGAGCCCTTGTTCGATCATGTCGTCTACAAGGGGGATGCGCGGGAATACGTGGATGGCGAGATGTGGGCTCGCGGCTTCATGCAGGGAATAGGCCTGCGTCGCCGGGAATGGCAGGCGTTTTTCGACGAGCCAGACAGTGCGGAAATATTGCGGCCTATCTATTTGCTCGGCGCCGACGAGGTGTCGGACGAAGAAGAGGCTCTCACCGCGACCCCGCAACAGCGGGAGGAATTGGCCGGACGATGCGCGGCAAGCGTAGCCCGGATATATCGCTTCTGGACGCCTCTTCGGCGGGCCGGAATCGAGCAAGCGCAGGCTGCCGCGGCTCGTCGCGACCAGCCCAAAGCGGGGCGCAACGATCCCTGCCCGTGCGGCAGCGGGAAGAAGTTCAAGAAGTGCTGCGGTGCGGCAGCGCCGCATTGAGATTGCAGTGTCGGGGGCGCTTTTTTCAGCTTGAGGGATGGCGAGGCTGAGAATAATGCGTGTCCCGCCTAATTGGTTTCAGGAAGAGTCGGTCGTTATGGATGCGCTTCCCAAACAGACAATTTATGTTTACGATGCCTCCGCCGTGGGGGGTGTAGCTCAGTTGGGAGAGCGTCTGGTTCGCAATCAGAAGGTCGTCAGTTCGATCCTGATCACCTCCACCAGCAAAATCAAGCCTCGCAGCGATGCGGGGCTTTTTTGTTTTCTTTAATTTATTTTCCATGTAACCAATATGTAACCGCATTTTTTGCATACGGCTGGTTTACGCACTGTGTGATTTGGGCTGGAAGCACTTGTCGGTTACGCCGTGTGCATGGAGTAACGATATATCGGCAAATATTGACATCTACCGAGGTTATGGAACACCATGCCCGGCATGGATGATGTTGCCGACAAACTGATCAATCTGGTGCAAGCGCAAGGGCTGATCCGCCCTTGCGACTTGGCACCGCTGGGCATCTCTCGCGTTTTCTTGACCCGTGCCGTTCGGCGCGGGCAGTTGGAGCGTGTGGGGCGTGGACTCTATGGTCTGCCGGGGCGGGCGGTGTCGGCGCATGGTTCGCTGGCGGAGGTGGCGCGGAGGGTGCCCAAGGGGGTGGTCTGCCTGCTCTCGGCGTTGCGTTTTCACGGGCTGACCACGCAAGCGCCCTTTGAGGTCTGGCTGGCCATCGAGAACAAGGCCATTGCGCCGAAGCTAGACTATCCGCCGTTGCGCATCGTGCGCTTTTCCGGCGCGGCGTTCGCCGAGGGTGTCGAGGTACATGTCGTGGATGGCGTGAAGGTCCGCGTCACCGGCGTCGCCAAGACCGTCGCCGACTGCTTCAAATATCGCAACAAGATCGGTCTCGACGTTGCGCTGGAAGCCTTGCGCGAGGCTTGGCGCGAGAAGCGCATGAGCGGCGACGATATCTGGCATTACGCCAAGGTCTGCCGCATGACCAATGTGATGCGCCCCTATCTGGAAAGCTTGGAATGACCAGTAACATCGGTGCGTCCGTTCGGGATCGCTTGCTCAACAAGGCGCGGGCAGAGAAGCTGGACTTCAATCTGCTGCTGACCCGTTATGCGCTGGAGCGCATGCTCTACCGGTTGAGCGTTTCAGAACGGTGCGACCAGTTCCTGCTCAAGGGCGCGCTGCTGTTCGATCTCTGGTTCGATATTCCCCATCGGCCTACCCATGATGCAGATTTCCTCGGCTTCGGTTCGTCTGACATTCCGCATCTTGAAGAGGTTTTTCGAGACATTTGCCGCATCGAGGCCGAGGATGGGATCGATTTTCAGCCGGATTCGGTGAAGGCCGCCGAGATTCGCAAAGAGGCCAATTATGCGGGTGTCCGGGTCACGCTGACGGGCTTGCTGGATGGCGCGCGTTGCCCGGTGCAGATCGATATCGGTTTCGGCGATGCCGTCACGCCTGGGCCGGATGAGGTGAGTTACCCGATTATCCTGTCCGGCATGCCCGAGCCGAAAATACGCGCCTATCCTCGCTATACCGTTGTCGCAGAAAAGCTGGAGGCGCTGACGTCGCTTGGCATGCTGAACAGCCGGATGAAGGATTTCTTCGACCTTTGGGTGCTGGCGCAGCATTCTGGATTCGAAGGGCCTCTGTTGTTGCGCGCGGTCGCGGCCACCTTCGAGCGTCGGCGTACTCCGATTCCGCAAGGTGTGCCTATAGGTCTGAGCGACGAGTTTGTCGACGATGCGCAGAAGGTAAAACAGTGGCAGGCGTTTCTGCGCAAGAATGCGCTGGAGCCTATGCAACTGGCGTCGCTGATCGCCGATCTGCGGGAGTTTCTGTTGCCTGTGTTGGCGGCAATTGCGGCAAATAAAGGTTTCGATATGGACTGGCTGGGCGGACAAGGATGGCGTCCGCGATGAAGCTCTTGCCGCGCCCCTGCAATGCCGGGCACGATGCGACCTTGGCTATCGTGCGGCCCCAGGGTAAAACAGATCGCCCGTTTCGGTTAGAATGCCACCTTTGAATTCGAACCAACCGTAAGGACTACACCATGTATCAGATCGCTCCGAGCATCCTTTCCGCCAATTTCGCCAAGCTGGGCGAGGAAGTCGACAACGTTCTCGCCTCCGGCGCGGACATCGTGCACTTCGACGTGATGGACAACCATTACGTGCCCAACCTGACCATCGGCCCGTTGGTGTGCGAGGCGTTGCGCAAGCATGGTGTGACTGCCCCTATCGACGTGCACCTGATGGTCAAGCCGGTGGATCGCATCATCCCCGACTTCGCCAAGGCTGGCGCGACTTACATCACTTTCCATCCGGAAGCCTCCGAACACATCGACCGCACCATCGGCCTGATCAAGGAATTGGGTTGCAAGGCCGGTCTGGTGTTCAATCCGTCCACGCCGCTGGACGTGCTGGAGTACACGCTGCCGAAGCTGGACATGGTGTTGCTGATGTCGGTGAACCCCGGCTTCGGCGGCCAGAAGTTCATCCCGCACGTGCTGGATAAGGCGCGCAAGGTGCGCGCGATGATCGACGCGGGCGGCTACAACTGCCGTCTGGAGATCGACGGCGGCGTGGGCCCGGCGAACATCAAGGAAGTGGCCGAGGCGGGTGTGGATACCTTCGTCGCCGGTTCCGCAGTGTTCGGCAAGTACAACGCCAACGACAAGAATAAGTACGACACCATCATCGGCGAACTGCGCGCCGAGCTGGCTAAAGTCAAGGCCTGATAATCATGCGCGCCGGTGCATACGCGTTGCTGTTGGCGGCCTTCGGGTTGGCCGGTTGCGACCGCCTCACCGGCGAAGCCGACCGCAAGACCTACGATGCGGAGGCGATAGGCTATGCCTGCCGCGTTTCGCTCAAGGTGCCGGAAGACTGCATGAAGGAAAACGACGGGCAAAGCCCGACCTCGATCCTTGCCGGCTGGAAGAAGGCCAACAAGGATATCGAGGACAACGTGATCGATCCCTCGATGGGCAAAGGCCATCAGGCCGCCCAGCTTGCCCAGAGTGGGCCTGTTGCCGCCGGCACCGCATCGGAAGTGCCTGCCGCGCCGACCAAGGGTGAAAAACCGGAAGCAAAGCCGGAAACACACTGAACATGACACTGCAAACCCGCTTTACCCCGCCGCTGAACGTCAAGGCCATCGTCATCGACCTCGACGGCACGCTGCTGCATACCGCGCCCGAGTTGGCCGAGTCGGCTAACCGCATGTTGCGCGACATGGGGCGTGCGCCGGTGTCGCAGGAGCTGCTGATGAGCTACATCGGCAACGGCATCCACTGGCTGGTGAAGCGCGCGCTGACCGGCGACATGCATGCCGAGCCGGATGCGGCACTGTTCGATCAGGCGCTGCCGATCTTCGAGAAGCACTACACCGAACTGGCCTGCGACAGCAAACCGTTCGCCAACGTGGTGCAAGGGTTGGATGCGATGAAGGCCGCCGGCTTCCGGCTGGGCTGCATCACCAACAAGGTGATGCGTTACACCGCACCCATTCTGGAAAGTTCCGGCCTCGCGCCCTATTTCGAGATCGTGCTGGCGGGTGACACGCTGCCGGAGAAGAAGCCGCATCCGCTGCCGCTGCTGCACTCCGCGCAGTTCTTCGGTGTGCCGATAGAGCAGCTGCTGCTGGTCGGCGATTCGCTGAGCGATATGCAGGCCGCACGCGCCGCGGGTTGCCCGATTATCTGCGTGCCCTATGGCTACAATCACGGCGAGCCGGTCGAGACGCTGAATGTGGACGCGGTCATTCCCGATCTGACCGGGGTGTTGCCGCTGATAGAAAAAGCCTGAACATGACACGACTCCTGAAAAACACGACCTGGCGATGGTGAGCGGAGGCCCCCGTTTACCTGTCGTCCGAACATTTTCAGGAGCAATCATGCTGTCCCCGATCACCGAACAAGAATTTAACGCGCTGGCCGAACAAGGCTATAACCGCATCCCGCTGGTCGCCGAGACCTTTGCCGATCTCGATACGCCGCTGTCGCTGTACCTCAAGCTGGCCAACAAACCTTTCTCC
Organism: Gallionella sp.; assembly: GCA_035654695.1. GTDB lineage: Bacteria > Pseudomonadota > Gammaproteobacteria > Burkholderiales > Gallionellaceae > Gallionella. Next base: position 62,257 of record DASRWG010000060.1, read on the forward strand.
TACCTGCTGGAATCGGTGCAGGGCGGCGAGCGTTTCGGCCGCTATTCCTTCATCGGTCTGCCCGCCGACACGCGCATCACGGTGCGCGGCAAGCAGATTTCGCTGACGCACGGCGACGCAGAGACCACGCACGAGGTCGACAACCCGCTGGACTACATCAGCGAATACCAGTCGCGCTTCAAGGTGGCGCCCCTGCCGAACCTGCCGCGCTTCACCGGAGGTCTCGCCGGCTACTTCGGTTACGACACCGTGCGCTACATCGAGCCGCGTCTGGCGAAGACCATGAAGCCGGATACCATCGGCACGCCCGACATCCTGCTGATGCTCACCGAGCAGCTCGCGGTGATCGACAACCTGTCCGGCAAGCTGACCTTCATCGTCTACGCCGATCCGTCGCACGACGACGCCTACTCGCTGGCGCGCGAACGTCTGCGCGAACTGATCGGTATGATGCGCCTTCCGGTGCATATCCCGCACGCGCCGGCGATGCACGGCGGCGAGGCAAAGTCGGAATTCGGCGAGGCCGCGTTCAAGGCCGCGGTGGAGAAGGCCAAGCACTACATCTATGACGGCGACATCATGCAGGTGGTGCTGGCGCAGCGCATGTCGCAGCCCTTCCCGGCCGACCCGCTGTCGCTGTACCGCGCGCTGCGCAGCATCAATCCGTCGCCCTACATGTTCTATTACGACATGGGCGACCACCACGTCGTCGGCTCGTCGCCGGAGATCCTCGCGCGGCTGGAAGGCGACACCGTCACCGTGCGCCCGATCGCCGGCACCCGCCCGCGCGGCAAGACGCCGCAGCAGGATGTGGAACTCGAGAAAGACCTGCTGGCCGATCCCAAGGAACTGGCCGAACACCTGATGCTGATCGACCTCGGCCGCAACGACATCGGCCGCGTCGCAAAGAACGGCACGGTCAAGCTCACCGACAAGATGGTGATCGAGCGCTACTCGCACGTGATGCACATCGTCTCCAACGTCGAGGCGAAACTGAAGTCGGGCCTGAACGCGATGGACGTGCTCAAGGCCACGTTCCCCGCCGGCACGGTGTCGGGTGCCGCCAAGGTGCGCGCGATGGAGATCATCGACGAACTGGAGCCATCCAAGCGCGGCATCTACGCGGGCGCGGTCGGCTACCTCGGCTTCAACGGCGACATGGACGTCGCCATCGCGCTGCGCACCGCCGTGGTGAAGGACAACATGCTGTACGTGCAGGCGGGCGCGGGCATCGTCGCCGACTCCGTGCCGGACAGCGAATGGATGGAGACGCAGAACAAGGCGCGCGCCGTGCTCCGCGCCGCGGAGATGGTGCTCGACGGGCTGGACGCGCAGGCGCACCGTTAAGCCATGCTGCGCCTGACCGAAATCAAGCTGCCCATCGAGCATCCCGAGGGCGAAATCGAAGCCGCCATCCTCAAGCGGCTGGGCATTCCCGCGGAAGATCTGCTCGGCCACATCGTGTTCAAGCGCGGCGTGGACGCGCGCAAGAAGAACCACATCCTGTTCGCCTACACGCTGGATGTGGAGCTGCGCGACGAAGCCGCGGTGCTCGCGCGCTTCAGCAAAGACCCTCACGTCAAGATCACTCCCGACACCAGCTATCACTTTGTCGCGCAGGCCCCGATGAGTCTGACCGAGAGACCCGTCGTCATCGGCATGGGACCGGCCGGTTTGTTCGCGGGGCTGCTGCTCGCGCAGATGGGTTTTCGTCCGCTGATCCTCGAGCGCGGCAAGGCGGTGCGCGAACGCACGAAGGACACCTGGGGGCTGTGGCGTCAGGGCAAGCTCGATCCGGAATCCAACGTGCAGTTCGGCGAGGGCGGCGCGGGCACGTTCTCCGACGGCAAGCTGTACAGCCAGATCAAGGATCCGCGCCATCTGGGTCGCAAGGTGCTGACCGAGTTCGTCCAGGCGGGTGCGCCGGAAGAGATCATGTACGAGAGCCATCCGCACATCGGCACTTTCCGCCTGGTCGGCATGGTCGAGAAGATGCGCGAGAACATCATCGCGCTGGGCGGCGAGATACGCTTTCAGAGCCGCGTGGACGACATCGAGATCGCGGACGGGCAAGTCAGGGGCGTGGTGCTGAGCAACGGCGAGCGCATCGCGACGAATCATCTGGTGCTGGCTATCGGCCATAGCGCGCGCGACACTTTCGAGATGTTGCACCGGCGTGGTGTATATATCGAGGCCAAACCGTTCTCCGTCGGCTTCCGCATCGAGCATCCGCAGTCGTTGATCGACCGCGCGCGCTACGGCAGCAATGCGGGCAATCCGCTGCTGGGTGCGGCGGACTACAAGCTGGTGCATCACGCGAAGAACGGTCGCGCGGTGTACAGCTTCTGCATGTGTCCCGGCGGCACGGTGGTCGCCGCGACCTCCGAGCCGGGGCGCGTGGTCACCAACGGCATGAGCCAGTATTCGCGCAACGAGCGTAACGCGAACAGCGGCATCGTCGTGAACATCTCGCCTGAGGAAGACTACCCGGGCGACCCGCTGGCCGGCGTCGAATTCCAGCGCCGCTGGGAATCACGCGCGTTCGAGCTGGGCGGCGGCACCTATCAGGCGCCAGGTCAGCTGGTCGGCGACTTCCTCGCGGGCAAGCCATCAACGAACTTCGGCGAAGTGCAGCCGTCCTATACGCCGGGCGTGCACCTGACCGACCTATCCACCGCGCTGCCGGACTACGCGATCGAAGCCATCCGTGAGGCGCTGCCCGCGTTCGCGAAACAGATACACGGCTTCGACATGAAGGACGCGGTGCTGACCGGCGTGGAGACGCGCACCTCGTCGCCGGTGCGCATCAAGCGCAACGACGACGACCTGCAGAGCCTCAACACGCGAGGCCTGTATCCGACCGGCGAAGGCGCGGGCTATGCGGGCGGCATCCTGTCCGCCGCGGTGGACGGCATCAAGGTTGCCGAGGCGGTGGCGTTGAGTATGATGCAGACGAAGAACTGAGACTGGAGCAAAACATGCTTTTGATGATCGACAACTACGACTCCTTCACCTACAACCTGGTGCAGTATTTCGCCGAACTCGGCGCGGACGTGGTGGTACACCGCAACGACGAGATCACGGTGGAGCAGATCGAGAAGATGAATCCGCAGCACATCGTCGTCTCGCCCGGCCCCTGCACGCCGACTGAGGCGGGCGTGTCCGTCGCCGCGATCAAGCACTTTGCGGGCAAGGTTCCGCTGCTGGGCGTGTGCCTCGGCCACCAGAGCATAGGCCAGGCGTTCGGCGGCAAGATCGTCCACGCGAAGACGCTGATGCACGGCAAGACCTCGTTGATCCATCACCACAGCAACAGCGTGTTTACCGGCCTGCCGAATCCGTTCACCGCGACGCGCTACCATTCGCTGGTGATCGAGCGCGAGACGATGCCGGATTGCCTGGAGGTCACCGCGTGGACTGACGACGGCGAGATCATGGGCGTGCGCCACAAGACGCTGGCGGTGCACGGCGTGCAGTTCCACCCCGAATCCATCCTGACCGAACACGGCCACGACATGTTGAAGAACTTCCTGGAGGGCAAGCCATGAAACCTCAAGACGCGCTGAAGCGCATCATCGAACACCGCGAGATCTTCCACGACGAGATGGTGTCGCTGATGCGACAGATCATGGGCGGCGAAGTCACGCCGGTGATGATCGCCGCGATCATCACCGGGCTGCGCGTGAAGAAGGAGACCATAGGCGAGATCGCCGGTGCGGCGACCGTGATGCGCGAGCTCTCGACCAAGGTCGATATGGCCGACGACGACAGGCTGGTCGATACCTGCGGCACCGGCGGCGACGGCGCGCATACCTTCAACATCTCCACCGCGTCGGCTTTCGTCGCGGCGGCCGCGGGCGCGAAGATCGCCAAGCACGGCGGCCGCTCGGTGTCGTCGCAATCCGGCAGTGCGGACGTGCTGGAGGCACTGGGCGTGAACATCAACCTGACGCCGGAACAGACCGTGCGCTGCATTAACGAGGTCGGCTTCGGCTTCATGTTCGCGCCGAACTACCACAGCGCGATGAAGCATGCCGCGCCGGTGCGCAAGGAGCTCGGCATCAGGACGCTGTTCAACATCCTCGGCCCGCTGACCAATCCGGCCGGCGCGAAGCAGCAACTGATGGGCGTCTTCCATCCCGATCTGGTCGGCATCCAGGCGCGCGTACTGCAGCGCTTGGGCAGCAAGCGCGTGATGGTGGTGCACGGCGAGGACGGGCTGGACGAGATCACCATCACCGGCAACACGCAGGTCGCCGAACTGAAGGACGGCGAGGTGCATGAGTACACTATCCATCCCGAGGAGTTCGGTCTCTCCACCGCGACGCTGGAAGACATCAACGCGACCAGCGTGCAGGCGTCGCGCGACATGATTCTCGACGTGCTCGACAACCAGCCCGGCCCGGCGCTGGACATCGTGCTGCTGAACGCGGGCGCGACGATCTATCTCGCCGGCATCACCGACACGCTGGAGAACGGCGTCGGCAAGGCCGCCGAAGTGATCGCCAGCGGTGTGGCGAAGGACAAGCTGGCGCAGCTGGTCAGGGTCAGCAACGCCCAATCTTGAAGCCGCCTTCGGCCCTGACATCCGCGATGACCCGTGGTCTCCGTCCAGCATAACTTCCCGCCCATCACGGGCGAGGACAGCGCCGACATCCAGCGCTGGCTGGCCGCGCTGTCCGAGGTCTATGCACCTGCAGAGATCGCGCTGATCCGGCGCGCATGCGAATTTGCCGCGCCGCTGTATCACGGCCAGTCCGCTATCGCCGGTGCGCCGCTGCTGCCGCATGCGCTCGGTTCCGCGGGCATCCTGATCGGGTTGCATCTGGACTACGAGACCATCGCGGCCGCGGTGCTGCATGCCGTTCCCGATTTCATCGAAGACTGGAAAGAGGTGCTGGCCGAACGCTTCGGCGGCAATGTGACGAGCCTTGTCGGCGGCATCTCGCGCATGGAGCGCATCCGTCTGTTCAGCGAGGTGCGCGTTGCCCAAGACAAGGACGAGGCCGCACAGCAGGTCGAGAGCTTGCGCAAGATGCTGCTGGCGATGGTCGAAGACATCCGCGTCGTGCTGATCAAGCTCGCCGAGCGCACCCAGACGCTGCGCAGTCTGTCCGGCGCGGATGCCGCTCTGCAGCAGCGCATCGCGCCGGAGACCTACAGCATCTTCGCGCCGCTGGCGAACCGGCTGGGCGTGTGGCAACTCAAGTGGGAGCTGGAAGACCTGTCGGTGCGCTATCTGGAGCCGGTGCTGTACAAGCAGGTCGCGAAGCTGCTCGACGAGCGCCGCGTGGATCGCGAGCGCTACATCGCCGACGTGATCGACCAGTTGCGGCAGAGGCTGGCCGATGCCGGCATCGCGGGCGAAGTGACCGGCCGCCCCAAACACATCCACAGCATCATCAACAAGATGAAGCGCAAGCAGATCGCGTTCGGCGATCTCTACGACGTGCGCGCGGTACGCATCATGGTCGAGAATATCCAGGACTGCTATGCGGCGCTCTCGGTCGTGCACGAACTGTGGCCGGCGATCTCCAGCGAATTCGACGATTACATCGCCAACCCCAAGCCCAACGGCTACCGTTCGCTGCACACCGCGGTGACCGGTCCGCGCGGGCTTGCGGTGGAGGTGCAGATACGCACGCAGGACATGCACCACGATTCCGAGCTAGGCGTTGCCGCGCACTGGCGCTACAAGGAGAACAAGAAATCCGACGCGGGTTTCGACGAGAAAATCGCCTGGCTGCGCCAGATCCTCGCATGGAAGGCTGAGCTGGCCGACAGCGGCAACCTGCAGGAACAGTTCCGCAACGAGCTGTTGCAGGATCGCGTCTATGTGTTCACGCCGCAAGGCAAGGTGATCGACCTGCCCAAGGGGGCGACGCCGGTGGACTTCGCCTACGTCCTGCACACCGATCTCGGCCACCGCACGCGTGGTGCGAAAGTGGACGGCAACATCGTGCCGCTGAAGTACCAGTTGCAGAACGGCCAGCGCGTGGAAATTCTGACCACGAAGCAGGGCGCGCCCAGCCGCGACTGGCTGTCGCCGCAGCAGGGCTATCTGAAGAGTGCACGGGCGCGCGCCAAGGTGCGGCACTGGTTCAAGACGCAGAACCTCGACGACAGCATCGCGCAGGGCCGTTTGCTGCTCGATCGCGAATTGCAGCGGCTGGGCGTGACCGCGGTCAATCAGGAAAAGGTCGCGCAACGCTTGAACTTCCACAGGCTGGACGAATTGCTCGCCGCGCTCGGGCGCGGCGACATCACCACGCGCCGCGTCGGCCTCGCGATTCAGCAGGAAGTCCCGGCGAAGGTGGAGATCGTCGCGCCGGCCGCAACGCGCAAGCCGGCCGCGCCGCGCGCCTCGTCGACCGGCGTGCTGGTCGCGGGCGTGGACAACCTGATGATCAGGATGGCGATGTGCTGCAAGCCGGAGAAGCCCGCTGCGATCACCGGCTACGTCACACGCGATCGCGGCATCACCATCCATCGCAAGGACTGCGCGTGCATGCAGCGCGTGCCGGAAGACAAACGCGACCGCATGCTGGATGCGGAGTGGGTGTAGCGGGTTTCACATTGCTGAAACAATAGCGCCCCATACTGCAAGCGTTGGCTGATGACCTCCCTCAGTCGACTCTCTCCTTCATCGGCATCCTCCCGGATGCCGTTTTTTTGCCCGGGAGTCAGGTCGGCCGGATCCGCATCTCATCCTGACCGGGCAGCGAGATCTTCATCGCCTGTGCCAGATTCTTCTCGACCAGGTCGACGATGCTCCTGTCCAGCCGCGCGTCGTTAGCCAGTTCCTTCAGCAGCCTCAGCACCTTGTCGGCCGGCCAGCCGGCGCGGTAGGGGCGGTCCTGCGCCATCGCCTGGAAGATGTCCGCGACGCGCAGGATGCGGGCCTCGATCGACAGGTCTTTCTCGTGGACATGGAAGGGATAGCCTTTTCCGCCCGGTTCCTCGTGATGGTAGGCGGCCCATTGCGCGATCTCTTCGAAACCGGCGATGCTGCGCAGTATCTGGAAAGTTTCGAAGCTGTGGGTGTTCATCACCAGTCGTTCGTGCGCGTCCAGCTTGCCGGGTTTGTCGAGTATTTCATCCGGCACTCGCAGCTTGCCGAGATCGTGCAGCAGACCGGCCAGTTCGAGCTTGTCGCAATTTTCCGCGCTTACGCCGGCGCATTCTGCGAGGAAGCGCGCGAGGCGTGCCACGCCGAGCGAATGGTAGGCGGTGAAGGGGCTCTTCGCGTCGACGATGTGCGAGAAGACTAACGATAACTGTTTCAGTTCGGTGAACGTGGGCTGGTAGCTCATGCCGCGCGACAGCAGATCCTGCTGGTAGCTCTGGATCGAGCGCGGCTCCAGCAGCAGCCAGAAGGCCTCGGCTGCGGAGGCTTCCAGAAAGATGTCCACCAGTTCCGGTGAGAAGTAGCTGCCGGCATTGGCCCGGATATGCTCGCGAACGTCTTCGACGTGATCGAACAATCCGCTGCCGTACCAAGGCGCGGCCAGCGCATCGACGCGGTCCACCAGGAAAATAAGATTGGCTTCTTGCGCCTGCTGCGCGGTCAGTTCGGAGGCGGGCAGCGTGGTCAGCTTGTCCCAGCGGGTGTGGTGATAGCGCACCGGAATCGCCATGCGCGACAGCGGCGCGAATTCGCGCAGCAACGCATAGCCGAGTTCGGCATGCACCTGCGATTCCTGCCAGTCGAATTCGGAAACCAGATGCTGGTGCGTCTGCGTCGTCGAGACGCCGATGTCGTGCAGCATGCCCAGGTCGAACAGGAAAGTGCTCTCCTCTTCCGGCAATCCCATCAGCTTTGCACATTCGGAGGCCATGATGCCCACGCGCTTGCCGTGGGCGACATCGTCTATCCCCACCAGATCGAGCGCATCGGACAGCGCGTAGATGACATGACGCAGGTCGGACTGGAAAGACGGGTTGGCCATGGGCGTACTTTCGTTCGTCGGGTTGAGATGGAAGGGCATTCTAGCGGAGCAAGCCGCGAAATGGGGATAGGATCCTCATCGATCGTCCCGCAATGCGTTCAGCATGTTTGCGACGGTTGGATAGCGCAGTCTGACCCGTAGTTCAACTTTCATGCGCCGGTTGAGCAACCGCCGCGACTCGTTCATGAATGACCACAGTGCGGGCGGCACGCTGAGTTCGACTTCTGCGCGCGGCAGGCGCGAAGGTCGAGGCAGCTTGTATGCGTCCGCCACCGCATCGAAGTAGTCGCCCATCTTCAGCGCGCCGTCGTCGCTGGCGTGGTACATGCGATTGGGCTTGCCCAGATGCAGCGCCGCCGCCGCGATGCGCGCGAGATCGTCGGCGTGGATGTGGTTGGTGTAACTGTCTTCTTCCGCGAGGATCGCCGGCGTACCGCTGCGCAGGCGCTCCAGCGGCAGCCGGTCTGCGGCATAGATGCCCGGCACGCGCAGGATGGATGCATTCACCCGGTTGCGCCTGGCCCATTCGCGTATCTGGCGTTCGGCGTCGATACGCAACTGCGCCCGCGTCGTTTGCGGATGGATCGGGCGCGTCTCGCTTACCGTCGCGCCGCCGCAATCGCCGTACACGCCGCTGGTGCTGATGTAGACCAGTCGCTTGGGCAATGCGCCGAGCGACAGGGCGGCGAGCAGGTTGCGGGTGCGCGTTTCGGCCGTTCCGCCTGCCGCCGGCGGCGCGAAGTGCAGCACCGCATCGGCAAGTCCGGCGATGCGCGCGAGGCTGGCGCGGTCGTCGAGGTCGCCGGCCACCGGGATCGCCCCCCTTGCACGCCATTCCTCATGCCGTGCTGGATCGCGCAGCAGCGCATACACGCGGTAATGCGGAAGCAGCAGGGGGAGGGCGCGCAGCGCGACATCGCCGCAGCCTATGATCAGCAGGCGTCTCATGGCGCGATTATGCGTTACAGGCTGTTGAAAAACTACTGATGGAACGACTAGTCATTCGACTGGGCCGTCAAAATGGCGGAGTCGTCCGGTGCGGGAGGAGCGAGCGGACGGTTGCTCCCGCAAGCGGCTGGCTTTGCCAGTAACGTGTCGCAACCGCCATCCTCGCTACGTTTTTCAACAACCTGTTAAAATCGCGCGCTTTCAATTTTTCCGATTCCTGCCATGACGTTCAACGCCACCATCCTGCCGAGCAAACACAGCTTCCCCGTCGAAGCGGACGAGACCATCCTCGATGCCGCACTGAAACACGGCTGCAACCTGCCATACAGTTGCCGCAACGGCGCGTGTGGTGTGTGCAAGGGCAAGGTGACGCAGGGCGAGGTCGATCACGGCAACTATCAGGCCCATGCGCTCAGCGATGCCGACAAGGCCGCGGGAATGGCGCTGTTCTGCTGCGCGAAGCCGATGTCCGATCTGGTCATCGAGAGCCACGAGGTCGTTGCGACCCAGGACATCCAGGTCAAGACCATGCCCTGCCGCGTGGACAAGATGGAAAAAGTCGCGCCGGACGTGATGGTGCTGAAGCTCAAGCTACCGGCCAACGAGCGCCTGCAATTTCTCGCCGGGCAATACATCGACATCCTGCTGAAGGACCAGAAGCCGCGCAGCTTCTCGTTGGCGAATGCGCCGCACCTCGACGAGCATCTGGAACTGCATATCCGCAACATCGCCGGTGGCGCGTTCACGCAGCATGTGTTCAACGAAATGAAGGAGCGCGACATCCTGCGCTTCAAGGGGCCGTTGGGCAGCTTCTTCCTGCACGAGGATACGGATAGGCCCATCCTCTTCGTCGCCAGCGGCACCGGCTTCGCGCCGGTCAAGGCGATCATCGAACATGCGCTGTATATCGGCCTCAAGCGCCCGATGCATTTCTACTGGGGCGCCCGTACGCTGTCCGATCTGTACATGCTGGACATGGCGCGGCAATGGGAAAGCAATCACGGCATCAAGTTCACGCCGGTGCTGTCGGAACCTGCCGCGTCGGACGACTGGCAGGGCCGCACCGGTTTCGTGCACCAGGCGGTGATGGAGGACTATGCCGATCTGTCCGGATACGATGCCTATGTATGCGGTGCGCCGGTGGTCGTCGAGGCCGCGCACCGCGACTTCACCACCCAGCGCGGCTTGCCGGGCGATGCGTTCTACTCGGATGCGTTTACGTTTGCGCCTAAGGTCTAATCTCTGATCCGGGCAAAGTGTAGATCGGGCTATGCCCGTCTGTTCACATGATGCTGGCATGCCTCGTAGGCTGGCGGTGAGCAACGCGAACCCGGGCAAGTGATGTCGGCCAATGCTGGAGTTTTCGTTCCTCACCGCCAGCCTTGTATCTTTCTTTCCGTAGTGATTAGCTATCACTACACGAAGCAGAGGTAGCTTGTCGCCAGCCTTAAGGTTCGACCTTGCGACGTAGATCAAGCCCTCTGCTTCACCTCTCGCCAGCACGGACACTGAACGGTAGCCAAGGGGCAAACCCTGAATGCACAAGGCAAGTGGGCGAAGTTGGCTAACTTTTTAACAGGAGATCGTCATGCGCTATCTCGGTATGGATGTCGCCAAGGCTAAGTTGGATTGTTTGTTGCTGAATGAAGACGGCGACAAGGGTAAATCCAAGTCGGTTGCTAACAGCCGCACCGGCATTGCCGATTTCTTGGTCTGGATTGGTAAGCAACATATTTCCCCCAATGAATTGCATGTCGTCATGGAAGGCACAGGGGTCTACCACGAACAAGCTGCGTTGGCCTTGGCCGATGCCGGAGTGACCGTATCTATCGTCAATCCCGCACAGGTCAAAGACTTTGGGCGTGGGCTGGCGATACGCACCAAGACCGATGGCGTGGACAGCTATGTGTTGGCGCGTTACGGCGCATTGCTCAAACCCGCAGCCTGGACGCCACCCGCGCCTGAGGCGCGGATGCTGCAAGCGCTGATCGCGCGGCGCGAGGCCATCGCTCAAGACCTGCAACGCGAGCGCAACCGACAGGAGAAGGCCGATGCTACCGACACGCCGATCCTGATAAGACAGTCGCTGTCCGATAGTATCGA
>DASRWG010000061.1:0-1805 GCA_035654695.1 Gallionella sp.
CCTTCCGAACCTGAGGTCTCATTTCACGAGCGGCGTCCTGGAGTCAACGGAGTACATCAATCCGAACACGGGACACCCCTTCCGGATCGAGCACTTTTCCATCAGGGGGCTGAGCAGCGCCGAAGTCGATACAAACGGCGACGGCAAGCTGGACAAGCGCCTCATCTTTTCAGCCACCCAGGAACTTGCACGTTCGGAACCGATTGAACCGCCCAGATGAGCCGTGAGCGTATCGAAATGCCCGGCCGCAAGGCTCCAGGGCTTCGACAGGCTCAGCCCGAACGGGACGAAGGGTGGTGCTGCAAGGGCTCACCTGTGCCACTTTCAGAACACCACCCCCGCAAACAGCATCACGTTGGCATACGGCGTGCATTCCCCGCTGCGCACCACCGCGCGCGCCCTGCCGCAACGCCGCTTGAAGCTGGCATGGTCCAGCGTCGCCAATGGCACCCCAGGCAGGGCCTGGCGCAACACGGCCACCAGTTGCGGGCTGTGCGCCAGCATCTCGGTGGCATGTTCAGCACGTTCGACCTGCATCTCGCTCAGCAGCGCGTCCAGCACCTGCGCGAATGACGGCACGCCGCGCGTCAGCGCGAGGTCGATGACGGGGGTGCGGGGCAGCACCGGCATGCCGGCGTCGGCCACCACCACGGCGTCGCCATGGCCCAGCGAAGCGACCAACCGGGACAACTCGGCATGCAGCAGCGGGGTCTTCTTCATCACACGGCATCACCATCAACTTCGGCACGCATCGGCATCGACGCCATCGCACCGGCTCGGGTGACGCTGAATGCCGCGGCTCTTTGCGCAAAGGCGGCTGCGGCGTCGGTGTCCAGGCCTTCCTGCAGCGCCACCGCAAACGCGCCGATGAAGGTGTCGCCCGCCCCTGTGGTGTCCACCGGCTGCACGTCCGGCGCGGGGCACCGGCGCGTGCCGCGCGAGTCGGCGATGCAGATGCCAGCGCCGCCCAGCGTGATGATCACGGTGCCTGGTCCCTGCCCCCGCAGCGCCGCCGCCGCGGCAGCCGGGTCGGGCAAGGCACCGACTGCAAGCAATTCGGCCGCTTCGGTTTCGTTCGGCACCAGGATGTCCACCTCGGCCAACAGGGTGCGCGCCAGCGGCTGCACCGGCGCCGGATTCAGCAGCACCGGCACGCCGTGGCGGCGCGCAATGCCGATGGCATGCCGCACCGAGGCCAGCGGGGTTTCAAGCTGGCAGACCAGCAACGACGCCTGCGCGATCAGGGCAGCCGCCTCATCGACCTTTGCGATGTCCAGGCAGGCATTCGCGCCCGCGGCGAGCGCAATGCAGTTCTGGCCCGAGCCCTCCACGAGAATCATGGCCACCCCGCTGGGCACGCCGACCCGCGTACGCAGGTGCGCCGTGCCTACGCCGGCCTGTTCCAGCGTGGCGCGCGCCGGGGCGCCAAGGGCATCGTCGCCCACGCAGCCGATGAACTCGACACGTCCCCCCAGCCGGGCCGCGGCCACCGCCTGGTTCGCACCCTTGCCGCCAGGCACCGTATCGAAGTCATGGCCGTGCACTGTCTCGCCGGGACGCGGCAGGCGCTCGCAGCGCAGGACAAGGTCGGCATTGACGCTGCCGAGTACAACGATGGGTCGTTTGTTCATGGTTTCTCCAGCCGCGCGGCGGAGCGGCGCAGCACTAGTGATGGATGCAGGATCTGGCGCTGCAACGGCCGACCCGGCTGGTCGATGCGTTGCATCAGCAAGTGCGCCGCTAACTCGCCCGTCTGATGCTTGGGCTGGGCGATGGTCGTCAACGGCGGGTTGCTGTAGGCCGCG
>DASRWG010000062.1:0-102076 GCA_035654695.1 Gallionella sp.
GGCGGCTTCGTCAACGGCGAAACGAGCGCGGTGCTGGGCGGCGCGCTGGTGTACGGCGGCACTTCGCAGGGCGCGGTCGGCGCGGGCAGCTACGCCATCACGCCAGGCGGCCTGACATCCGGCAACTACACCATCGCCTTCAACGACGGTGTGCTGACGGTGAATCCCGCGCCGCTGACCGTCACCGCCAACGATGTTTCCCGATTCTATGACGGCATGGCCTGGAGTGGCGGCAATGGCGTTGTCTATAACGGCTTCGTCAACGGCGAAACGAGCGCGGTGCTGGGCGGTGCGCTGGTGTATGGCGGCAATTCGCAAGGCGCAGTGAACGCGGGCAGCTATGCCATCACGCCTTCCGGACTGACATCCGGCAACTACACCATCGCCTTTAACGACGGGACGCTGAACATAAATCAGCGCATCCCCACGATACCCGGCGCACCGGTCGATAGCTATTCCGGCGCGACCGACCGGGAAGCCGGCACCGCAAGCGGCGCGACTGAAGATGTCAGCGCCGTAGCACCCGCCGATGCGGCGGGCGGGAAGGTCGGGAGCGTCAAGCTATCGTCGGATGCTGCCGCCAGCGCTTCCGCGAACCAGTATGTCTTCGTGACTCAAGCCTGCGGACTGCGTCTGCCGGAAGGTCTGGATTGCAGATGATGGATGGTTTCGCGGGGATCGCGGTTTTCGTAGGCGCGGCCCTTCGACTCAGGACAGGCATGGCGGGTAGAACCCGGCCTGCAAATGTGTTTTGCCGGATTAACCGATAGAAAGTACTCAGTGATGAAGCAACAGAAACGCTCTCCTGTTTTGAACGCACGGCTACTCGCCGTCCCTCTGCTGCTGGCGGGCTCGCCGGCATTTGCCGCGCCGCCCGATGCCGGCAGCATGCTGGAAGAAGTCCGGCCCGCACCCGTTTTGCCGCGCACCGAAGCGCCTGCTCCCCGTGTCGAGGAGCAGGCCGTCGCGAATCTGCCGAACGGGATGCGCGTCATGGTCAAGGGTCTGCGCATCTCCGGCCAGACCGCTTTTGCCGAGGCTGAACTCATGGCGCTGGTGAGCGACGGCATAGGCAAGGAGATGACGCTTGCCGAACTCAACCAGTTGGCGGCCCGCATCACGCAGCATTACCGCCAGCACGGTTATCTCGTGGCTCGCGCCTATCTGCCCGCCCAGGACATTCGCGACGGGGAGGTGAGTATCGCGATACTCGAAGGGCAGCTTGGCAAGGTGGAGATCGTCAATGCCGCCGGCCTGGCCGAGTCGGCGCTGGCGCCGGTCGCCGCACTCCCGACGGGGCAACCCTTGCAGGGCGATAGCCTCGAAAGCGGTTTGCTGTCGTTGTCTGACCTGCCGGGCGTGGTGGTGAAGTCCACCCTCAAGCCGGGCGAGTCCATCGGCACCTCCGATCTGCTGGTGGAAGTAACGCCCGGCAAGGCGGTCATCGGTTCGCTGGATCTGGACAACTATGGCAACCGCTATTCCGGCGATATCCGCATCGGCGGCAGCCTGTATTTCAACAACCCGCTGAAGCGTGGCGACCAGGTCAGCCTGCGCGCCCAGACGAGCGGTTCTGGGCTGGATTACGGGGGGATCGCTTACCAGTTGCCGGTGGGGAGTCACGGCACCCGCATCGGGGCGACATGGTCGGAAATGCGCTACCTGCTGGGCAAGGAATACGGCGGCCTCGATGTCAACGGCGAAGCCGGAGTGGGCAGCGTCCACGTGCAGCATCCTTTCGTGCGCAGCCGGGGGCTGAATCTGTACGGGCAGGCGCGATACGAATCCAAGCAGTTGATCGATCGTGTGGGCGCAACCGCGACGCAGATCGACAAGACGCTGGACAACTGGACGGTGGGCGTCAGCGGCGACCGGTCGGATGCCTTCGGCGGGGGCGGGGTCAACAGTTTTTCCCTGAGCCATACGTCCGGCAGTCTCGCGCTGGATGCGATCTCGCTGGCCATCGATGCCGTCACGGCGCAAAAGCAGGGCAGCTTCGGCAAGACGGAATTTTCCTTCCAGCGCCTGCAACGCCTGACCGATGTCGCGAGTTTCTATTTCTCTTACGCGGGCCAGTGGGCGGACCGGAACCTGGATTCGGCGGAGAAATTCACACTGGGCGGCGTCTACAGCGTGCGTGCCTATCCGCAGGGCGAGGCGAACGGGGACGAGGGGCAATTGGCGACGGCGGAACTGCGCTGGCGCGTCGGCGACAACTGGCAGTTCAAGGGCTTCTACGACGAGGGGCGCGTAACGATCAACCGCAGTCCCTGGCTCGCCGGGATCAACGAGCGCCGCCTGTCCGGCGCGGGAGTCGGCGCCACATTCAGCGCCGACCAGATGCGGGTCGATCTGCTGGTCGCATGGAAAAACGGCACCGGTGTCCCGACTTCCGACGTGGACCGCTCGCCGAGGTTCTGGATGCAGGCGGTGCGTTATTTCTGACGATACGTGCGGCGGTCTGGTCGGCAGGGGCGTTGGACCAAGAATGCGATGGTTGCCAAGCCTCAAGTTTTGTAACATCCGACAAGGTATTCATGAGGACGGAGGGATCGTTTTTCTGCAAGCCGCTGTTAATGCCAAGGGCTTCAGGCTGGCGGCTTCATGCTAGAATGCGCGCCTTTCGATTCTTTACTTTCGGAGACTTAAACGATGTTCATCAGCAATGCCTACGCCGAAACCGCTGCTGCCGCACCGCAAGCGGGTTTTATGGAATTCCTGCCGCTGATCGCGCTGATCGCGGTGTTCTATTTCCTGGTGCTGCGTCCGCAGAGCAAGCGCGCGAAGGAGCACAAGGCCATGGTCGAGGCGCTGCAGCGCGGCGACGAGATCATCACCGTCGGCGGCGAAGTCGGTACCGTGAGCCAGGTCTATGAAGAATATGCGGGCGTCGAGATTGCCGAGAACGTCGTCGTGACCGTGCAGAAGGCCGCGATCCAGAACGTGCTGCCCAAGGGCACGATCAAGTCCATCAAGTAACACATCCCAACGCGTGGAAGACCGCCGGCTGCGCTTGCGCAGTGCGGCGGTTCTCGTGAGGTCGTCATGAACCGCTATCCCCTGTGGAAATACCTGCTGATCCTGGCCGTGCTGCTGGCCGGACTGATCTATACCCTGCCTAACTTCTACGGCGAATCGCCCGCGGTGCAAGTGCAGCCGCTGCGCGCCAGCCTGAAGGCGGACGAGGTGCTGAAAGCCCGCATCGAGGGCATCCTCAAGGACGCCGGGCTGCACCCCGAAGTGGTCGCGCTGGACGGCAACAGCGTCAAGGCGCGCTTCGCCGGTACCGACGAACAGCTCAAGGCCAAGGACGTGCTGGCTACCCAACTGGGCGAGGACTATATGGCCGCGCTGAACCTGCTGTCGCGTTCGCCGCAATGGCTGACCGGCCTGCATGCACTGCCGATGTATCTCGGCCTGGACCTGCGCGGCGGCGTGCACTTCCTGTTGCAGGTGGACATGAAGGCCGCGCTGGACAAGGCGCTGGAGGCGGCGACGGGCGACTTCCGCAGTGCGCTGCGCGAGCAGAACGTCGCCTATGCCGGCGTGACGCGCGAGGGCAATGTGCTGGTGGTACGCTTCCGCGACGCCGCGGCGCGCGCCAAGGGCGAGGCCGAGATCAAGCAGCGCTTCGCCGATTACGCTTTGGCCGACAAGGACGAGAACGGCGAATTCCTGCTGCGGGCCACGCTGAAGCCGGAGGCCGAGCGCCGCATCCAGGATTCCGCGATCCAGCAGAACCTGATGACGTTGCGCAACCGCGTCAACGAACTGGGCGTGGCCGAGCCGGTGATCCAGCAGCAGGGCGCGGATCGCGTCGTGGTGCAGTTGCCGGGCGTGCAGGACACCGCGCGCGCCAAGGATATCCTCGGACGCACCGCGACGCTGGAAGTGCGCATGGTGGACGAGGAGCACCAGATCAGCCCGGGAGCGGCAGCCCCGTTCGGCACCGAAATGTTCAAGGACAGGGAAGGCAACCTGCTGCTGGTGAAGAAGCAGGTGATCCTGACCGGCGAGCGTATCAACGATGCGCAACCGGGTTTCGACAATCGCAGCAACGAGGCGGCCGTGCATATCAATCTGGACGGCGTCGGCGCGCGCAAGTTCAAGGAAGCGACGCGCGAGAACGTCGGCAAGCGCATGGCGATCATCCTGTTCGAAAAGGGCAAGGGCGAGGTCGTCACCGCACCGGTGATACGCGAGGAGATCGGCGGCGGCCGCGTGCAGATCAGCGGCCAGATGAACACCGTCGAGGCGCAGGACACTGCGCTGCTGCTGCGTGCTGGTGCGCTGGCCGCACCGATGGAGATCGTCGAGGAACGTACCGTCGGCCCCAGCCTGGGCGCGGAGAACATCCAGCGCGGCTTCGATTCCACCAAGATCGGTTTCATGATGATCGCGGTGTTCATGGTCGCCTATTACCTGATGTTCGGCACGATCTCGGTGCTGGCGCTGGGCGCGAACCTGCTGCTGCTGGTCGCGCTGCTGTCGATGCTGCAGGCGACGCTGACGCTGCCGGGCATGGCGGGTATCGCGTTGACGCTGGGTATGGCGATCGACGCCAACGTGCTGATCAACGAGCGCATCCGCGAGGAACTGCGTAACGGCGTCACGCCGCAGGCGGCGATCCACGCCGGCTACGACCGCGCATGGGGTACGATCCTCGACTCCAACGTCACCACGATGATCGCCGGCGTCGCGCTGTTCATGTTCGGCTCCGGCCCGATCAAGGGCTTCGCGGTGGTGCTGTGCCTGGGCATCCTGACCTCGATGTTCAGCGCGATCCTGGTGTCGCGGGCGCTGGTGAACATCATTTACGGTCGCCGCGCGCGCCTGTCCAATGTGGCGATAGGTTAAACCCTCTCCCTAACCCTCTCCCGCAAGCGGGAGAGGGGACGATAGCTCTCTCGCCCCAGCGGGGAGAGAGTTGGAGAGAGGGGGAATAATAAGGAGCAAACGACATGGAATTCTTCAAAATCAAACGCGACATCCCGTTCATGAGCTACGGGAAGTACACCACGACGATCTCGCTGGTGACCTTCATCCTCGCGGTGTTCTTCCTCGCGACGAAGGGGCTGAACTTCGGCGTGGACTTCACCGGTGGCACGGTGATGGAAGTGCATTACGCCCAGCCGGCCGACATCGCCAAGGTGCGCGAGCGCCTGGCCGCGACCGGATTGCCGGACGCGCTGGTGCAGAACTTCGGTTCCAGTCAGGACGTGCTGATCCAGGTGCCGCTGAAGCAGAACCTCGCAGGCGCGAAACTCTCCGAGCAGGTGATGGAGTCGCTGCGCGTGCAGGACGCCACCGTCGAGATGCGCCGCGTCGAATTCGTCGGCCCGCAGGTCGGCAAGGACCTGGTCGAGAACGGCGCGCTGGCGCTGCTGCTGGTGTCCCTGGGCATCGTCGGCTACCTGTGGCTGCGCTTCGAGTGGAAGTTCGGCCTGTCGGCGATCATCGCCAACCTGCACGACGTGGTGATCATTCTCGGTTTCTTCGCGTTCTTCCAGTGGGAGTTTTCGCTGTCGGTGCTGGCCGCGGTGCTCGCGGTGCTGGGCTATTCGGTGAACGAATCCGTCGTGGTGTTCGACCGTATCCGCGAAAACTTCCGTTCCATGCGCAAGGCCGAAGTGGCCGAGATCATCGACAACGCGATCACGCGCACAATGTCGCGCACCGTCATCACCCACGGCTCGACGCAGATGATGGTCGGCGCGATGCTGCTGATGGGCGGCGAGACGCTGCATTACTTCGCGATGGCGCTGACCATCGGCATTCTGTTCAGCATCTACTCATCGGTGCTGGTCGCCAGCCCGCTGCTGATGATGTTCGGCGTGTCGCGCGAGGACTTCATCAAGCCGGAGAAGACCGAAGCGGAAGAAGTGCTGCCGTAACGGCAAGGAAGGGTTAAGGGGGAAGAGGGAAGGGTGAAACCTCGCCCTTTAATCGGAGAGGCGGTTTTACCCTTCTCCCTTTACTCTTCCCCCTTCTCTATATATCTGGATTAAACCGTGGAACTACTGACCGCTTTCATCGATATCGTCCTGCATCTGGACACGCATCTGCTGAAGCTCACCGCCGAATACGGCATGTGGGTGTACGCGATCCTGTTCCTGATCATCTTCTGCGAGACCGGTCTGGTGGTCGCGCCTTTCCTGCCGGGAGATTCGCTGCTGTTCGTCGCCGGCGCGCTGTGCGGCATGGGCGCGCTGCAGCTCGAATGGCTTGCGCCGTTGCTGATACTGGCCGCGTTCGGCGGGGACAACACCAACTACTGGATAGGCCGGCTGATCGGCATGAAGCTGCTGAAGCGCACCAACGGCCTGATCAAGCGCGAGCACATCGACAGGACGCATGCCTTCTACGAGAAGCACGGCGGCAAGACGATCATCCTTGCGCGTTTCCTGCCCATCGTGCGCACCTTCGCGCCGTTTGTCGCCGGCATCGGCCTGATGCACTACCGCCTGTTCGTGCTGTCCAGCGCGCTCGGCAGTATGCTGTGGATAGGCAGTCTTACCGTCGCCGGCTATTTCTTCGGCAACATACCGCTGGTCAAGGACAACCTCACACTGATCATCGTCGGCATCATCGTTCTCTCGCTCCTGCCGGCGTTGCGCGAACTGATCAGGCATCGCCGCAGCTGACGGCGGCATCCGCCGCCGGGCGGCATTGGATTCGGAGGGAAGCGAATGAAGATGAACGTGCTGGTGGTGGACGACACGCAGATCAATGTCACGCTGCTGTCCCATCTGGTTGCCAAACTCGACGATTGCAATGCGATCGGCTACACCGATCCTGCACAAGGCTTGGCGTGGTGCGCCGCGAACACTCCCGACCTGGTGTTGCTCGACTACATGATGCCCGGACTCGACGGCATCGAATTCCTGCGCCGCTTCCGCGAGATCCCCGGCCGCGCCGACATCCCGGTGCTGATCGTCACCGCCAACGACCAGCTCGACGTGCGCCATCAGGCACTGGAAGCGGGCGCGAACGACTTCCTGACCAAGCCTGTCGACAAGACCGAATTTACCGCGCGGGTGCGCAACATGCTGGCGCTGCGCGCCGGGCGGCGCAGGCTGGAGCAGCAGAACCTGATCCTCAGCGACGAGAAGGAGTTGCTGGAAGACATCGTCACGCGCATGCGTTCGGCGAGCCCGTTCGATACCCGCGGGGTGCGGCATGTCCAGAAGTCGCTGGAACGCACCGCGGGCGACCTGGTGCTGTCGGCGCGGCGTCCCGACGGGACGCATCACGTGCTGGTCGGCGACTTCTCCGGACATGGCCTGACGGCCGCGTTCGGCGCGCCGCTGGTATCGTGGATCTTCTATCACCTGACCGCAGAAGGCCTCAACCTCGGCCACATCCTCGCGGAATTGAACCGCACCTTATCCCGCCAGTTGCCGACGCAGATCTACATGGCCGCCGGCGCGCTGGAGCTTTCTCCCGACGGACAGCGTGCGCGACTGTGGAATTGCGGCCTGCCGCCACTGCTGTGCCTGAGCGCAGCCCCTGAACCGCTGCGGGTGAAATCCGCCGGCTTGCCGCTGGGCATCGTCGAGTCGGAGGACTGCTCTGTCCCGCATGCGGAGATAGCGCCTGCGCCCGGTGCGCGCATCTGCCTGCACACAGACGGTCTGACCGAGGCGGAGGCTCCGGACGGGGAGCAGTACGGGCAGGCGCGGCTGGAGGAATTTCTGGTGCGCATCCGGTGCGAGCAACTGCCGCTGGAGGCCGTCTGGACGGAACTGGATGCATACTGCGGCGGGCGGGGACTGTCGGACGATGCGGTGCTGGTGGAAGTCCATGCAGACGCTTAAGGCGGCTCTCGTGAAGTTGCGCGGCTATCGCTTTTTGTTGGCGGTATTGCTGGCGGGCGTTGTGGCGCTCGTCTGGTTCATGTCGCTCCCCAAAGCCGGATCGCTCCGCGCCATCCCGTTCGAATATGCGGTCGAGGCGGGCAGCGAGCCCATCGCGCCGATTCCGCTCGACATCAGGCTGGACCCGGCCCGGGTGGTGCTCGGCAAGCGGCTGTTCCACGAACCGCGGCTGTCCGGCGACGACACGGTGTCTTGCGCGAACTGTCATGGCTTGGATCGCGGCGGCGCGGACCAGGCGGTGCGCTCGTTCGGGATCGGCGGGCGCGAGGGGGCGATCAACGCGCCGACCGTATTCAACAGCGGCTTCAACTTCCGCCAGTTCTGGGACGGCCGGGCGGCGACGCTGGAGGAACAGATCGACGGGCCTATCCACGACCAGGCTGAAATGGCGAGCAACTGGCCGCAGGTGCTGGGCAAGCTGCGCCGGGATGGCGCTTACCGCAAGGCGTTCGAGGCGATCTATCCCGACGGCATCACCGCGGACAACGTCAAGGATGCGATCGCCACGTTCGAGCGCTCGCTGTACACGCCGAACTCGCGCTTCGACCGCTACCTGCGCGGCGACAGGGCGGCGCTGAGCGGGGACGAGCAGGCCGGTTACCGGCTGTTCAAGGAACTGGGCTGCGTGTCCTGTCATCAGGGCGTGAATGTCGGCGGCAACCTGTACGAGAAGATGGGCGTGATGGAGGATTATTTTGTCGCAAGAGTCAACGTGACCCGTGCCGATCTGGGGCGCTACAACCAGACCGGCATCGAAGAGCAGCGCTTCGAATTCAAGGTGCCCGGCTTGCGCAACGTCGCGCTGACCGCGCCTTATTTTCACGACGGCTCTGCCGCGACGCTGGAGCAGGCTGTTCGCCTGATGGCGAAGCATCAACTGGGCATCGCACTGGATGAGGAGCGGCAGCGGCGGGTCGTCGCGTTCCTGCGCACGCTGACCGGCGAATACCAGGGCGAGTCGCTGAAATGAGACGATCTGTCACCGAAGTCTTCGGCAACTGGAAACGCCTGCTGGGCTGGCTGCTGGCCAGCGCGTTGCTGGTGCTGCTGTTCTTTCAGTCGCGGCCGTTCCATCCGAAACATCATAACCGGATCGTCGGCGGCGTCGCTGCGATCGGGCGCTACGACGCCGAAATGGGCGAGACGGTGCTCAAACAGCATTTCCACCTGCTGAAGAATTTCGATGCGCTGGTCGCCGTGTCGGACAGCCTGCGCCGGGAACTGCGCGGGCTGAAGGAGAGCAAGGCGATGGCGGCGTTGCGGAACGAACCGCAGGTAGCGGCTGCATTCGAACGCATGGAAGCGCGCATCAGCACCGAACTGGACATGCTGGAGCGCTTCAAGTCGAACAGCGCGGTGTTGCGCAATTCGCTGCTGTACCTGCCGCAGGCGATGGACGAGGCGTTGCGCACAATGTCCCCCGCCGTACAGGCGCGGGTCGGGACGGAATTGCGCCGCCTGCGCCAGGATGTCGCGGGGATATACAGCGATGCCTCTTCGCTCGATCTGGCTCGTCTTCACGGTGATATCGACGCCTTCCAGCTGGCGCTGGAGGGCGTGCCGGAGAGCAGTCTGATAGGCCTGAGGCCTGTGCTGCGGCACCTGCAACAGGTGTCGGCGCTGGAGGATGAAGCCGCGAGATTGATGCGCGAGCTGACCCTTACCGGACAACGGCAGGGCATGAGCGACGATTTCGCCGCTGCCTACGATGACTTTTATCAGCAGGAAGAAGCGCGTGCGCATCGCCATCGGATGCTGCTGTTCGCCGTCGCGCTGGCGATGATGTCCTATGCAACCTTCGCGTTCTATCGCATGCGTGTGCTCCGCGAACAGGCTCAGCAGGCGTTGAACGAACTGCGCAACCAGAAGATCGCGCTGGACGAACATGCGATCGTCAGCATCACCGATGTGCAAGGCAATCTGATCTACGTTAACCGGCGCTTCATAGAGACCAGCCAGTACGGCGAAGCGGAACTTCTGGGGCAGAATCACCGCCTGATCAACTCCGGTCATCATCCGCCGGAATTCTTCCGCGAGCTATGGCAAACCATCGCCGGCGGCAAGGTGTGGCGTGGCGAAGTATGCAACCGCGCGAAGGATGGCAGCTACTATTGGGTGGATTCGACCGTCGTGCCCTTTCTCGACGAACAGGGCAAGCCCTACCAGTACGTCTCGGTGCGCACCGACATCACCGAGCGCAAACGGGCAGCGGAAGACCTCGAGCTGTATCAGCTGATGATCGAGAAGAGCGGCGATCCGTTCTTCGTGATCGACGACGACGACAACTGCCGCATGGTCTATGTCAACGAGGCGGCGGTGCGGCATTTCGGCGCGCCGCGCGAGGAGATACTGACCTGGCGCATCCCGGACTGGGACCCGAATTTCACTTACGAGATGCTGCCGCAGCATGTCGAAAAGATACGGCAGGTGCAGAACCTGTTCATCGAGAGCGTGCACCGCGTCAAGGACGGCGAACTGGCGCCGGTCGAAATTTCGCTGAACCAGGTGTTGTATAAGGGCAAGACTTGTCACTTCGGCTATTTCAAGAACATCAGCGAGCGCAAGCGCGCCGAACAGGCTCTGGCGGAGAGCCGGGCGCGCCTGGAAGAGGCGCAGGTACAGGCTCATCTGGGCAACTGGGACGCGGACATGGCGACCGGCAAGCTGTACTGGTCCGAGGAGATATTCCGCATCTTCGGCTACGACCCGGCGAGCTTCAAGCCCAGTATCGAGACCTTCATGTCGGCGGTGCATCCGGACGATGCCGACAGGGTGCGCGACAGCGAGCGTCGCGCGGAGCAGACCGGCATCCTCGATGTCGTGCATCGCATCGTCCGTCCGGACGGCGAGGTGCGCTACGTGCACGAGCGTGCCCGTAGTGAACTCGATGCCGAAGGACAACTGGCGCGGCTGATCGGCACGGTGCAGGACGTCACCGACCTGAAACAGGCCGAGCAGGAACTGATCCAGGCCAAGGAGGCGGCCGAGGCCGCCAGCCGTGCCAAGGGTGAATTCCTCGCGGTGATGAGCCACGAGATACGCACGCCGATGAACGGCATCCTCGGCATGACCGAGTTGGCGTTGGACACCGAACTCGATGACGCGCAGCGCGAATACCTCGGGCTGGTGAAATCGTCAGCCGATGCGCTGCTGGTGATCATCAACGACATCCTGGACTTCTCCAAGATCGAGGCCGGCAAGATGGAGCTGGAGCAGGTGCCGTTCGACCTGCGCGAACTGTTCAAGTCCACCGCGAAGATACTCGCGGTGCGCGCCGCGCAGAAGGACGTTGCGGTGGTCTGCCGCATAGACGATGTAGTGCCGCAGATGCTGTTGGGCGATCCCGGCCGATTGCGCCAGGTGCTGACCAACCTGCTGGGCAATGCGATCAAATTCAGCCATCGCGGAGAAGTGGTTCTGCGCGTCAACATGCTTGCCCATGGCGGCGGCCGCGTGCGGCTGCGCATCGAAGTGGCCGATCAGGGCATAGGCATCCCGGCGGACAAGCTGGAACACGTCTTCGAGGCGTTCAGCCAGGCGGACGCCTCCACCACGCGCCAGTATGGCGGTACGGGGCTGGGGCTGGCGATCTCCAGCCAGCTGGTCACGGCGATGGGCGGCAGGCTGGGCGTCGAGAGCGAGGTCGGGCGCGGCAGCGTGTTCGGCTTCGAGGCCGAATTCCCGGTCGGCGATGCGGTGCTCATGGAGTCTGCGACCGGCAAGCCGATGCCCGCGATGCAGGAAATGACCGTACGGCTGAACGTCCTGCTGGCCGAGGACAACGCCGTGAACCGCAGGGTCGCGCTCGCGCTGCTGGATCGCTGGGGTCATAGAGTCACAGTCGCACACAACGGCCGCGAAGCGGTCGAACTGAGCGAAGCACAGAGTTTCGACGCGATCCTGATGGACATGCTGATGCCGGAAATGGACGGGGTGGAGGCGACGCGGCAGATACGCGAGCGCGGCGATGGCGTTCCCATCGTTGCGATGACCGCGAACGCGACGGAAGAAGACAGGCGGCGCTGTCTGGAGGCGGGCATGGACGATTTCGTTTCCAAGCCCATGGTTGCCGACGATCTGCGTGCGGTGTTGCAACGGATAGAGTCGCATTCTTCCGGCATCGTGCAGGCGGTCGAAACCGAAACGTTCGATTACGCGGCTGCGATCCGCAGCGCCGATCCGGATGTGGTCGAGAGCATAGGCCATGCCTTCGTCGAAAGCTGCGAGTCCCAGCTCGCCGAGATCGCTGAGGCGATAGCCGGACTGGACAGTGCTGTGCTGCTGCGCAGTGCGCATACGCTGCGCGGGCTGGCGGGTTATTTCAATGCCGAGCCGGTGGTGGCGCTGGCGCGTCGTTTGGAGGGTATCGCCGGGCGATGCGACTGGGCTGCGGCGGGTGATATAGACGTGATGCTGCGGCGCGAGGCAATGGCGTTGAACGATGCGTTGTCGCTGTATCTGGCGGGGCAGGGCGGATAGGTTGGATTTGAGCTTGCATGGCCAATCGACTAGGCGGGTAGGAGGGGTTGATCGACGCGATTGACCTTCCCTTGGTTTGTCGATTTCCTGGTCGCTCCTTTGCTGCTTTCTAAGCAATCCAGCTTATTTCTTATCGGCCGCTTCTGGCTCAAGATTCGCTACCGGAACCACACAAGGACCCATTCGCGATGCGATTCATGATGTTGATGATCCCCAAGGGATACGAGAAGGCGGCGCCGGGCACGATGCCCGATGCGAAGGCCGTTGCGGCGATGATGAAATACAACAGCATGCTGCAGGAGGCCGGTGTGCTGCTCGCGCTCGATGGTCTCCATCCGCCTTCGATGGGGGCGCGCGTGACGTTCTCCGGAGGAAAGCCCAAGGTGACGAACGGGCCCTTTGCCGGCGTGGACGAGGTGCTGGGCGGCTACTGGATGATACAGGTGGGTTCGAAGGAAGAAGCCATCGGCTGGGCGTTGCGCTGTCCGGCCGCCGACAACGAGATCATCGAGGTTCGCCAGGTGCAGGACATGGCCGATTTTCCCGCCGACGTGCAGCAGGCGGCGGCCGGTTTTTCGGAAATGCCAACCAACTAGGGCGTGTTAACGCTAATTTCACGCCTGCGTTGTTGCGAGAAGGCTGTGGATGCAAGGCGCAAGCCGCAGCGAATGGTAGCGACCATGACACGGTGCGCGAAGCGACGAGTGCGGGAATGGTCGCCTGCGGTCGTTCCCGCAATCGGCTGCGCGCAGTAACGTGTCGCGACCGCGCATTCGCAAGGTTTGCAACACCGCAGACGCGGCTTTCTCGCATCAACCCTTCTGGACGGGGGCGATTTGGGCGCCCTCCTTTGTAGTTACGGCATAACCTGCCATGCAGGTTAGCCTGCACTGAAACAAGTTTTCGCAAGCCGTTTGTAGTGGCTTGCACTACGGCGCGTCTTGCTTCGCGGATGGCATCCCAAATCGCCCCCGTCGCAGACGCGAAATTAGTGTTAACACGCCCTGGAAAAGGAGTTGAAAATGACCCGACATAAAGTAAGCAGGAACGACTTCCGTCTCGATAACGGGGCGATGGTGAACATCGAGTACTGGACCGATGCGACGTCCGTCCATGTGGCCGCGTTCGATGCGGACGGGCGTCAGGTCTCGGTGGCCTCGTACAGGGCCACGGTCGATACCGCGGACGATCTCAGTCCGAAGTTGCAGGAGGCCTTGGTCGACAGTCTGGCCAATGCACTGGAATACGCGCTGATCCGGAACCCGGAGTTGCACGTTCGAAAACGTTGACGGGGCGCAGGCCGGACATTCCCGCCGAACATTTTCCGAAACAAAGAGGGCAATCCCCGGAGGGATTGCCCTTTGTCGTTTGCCTGTTTCGCGGTGCCAGGGCGTTAACTCGCCCTAATTGCGCGCGTTTTCCGGCAGGGTGATGTTCAGTTCCAGCACTTCGTAATCGCCGTGCTTCTCGAGCTGGACCTTGAAGCTGTCGCGGTCGATGTGGATGTACTTCGCGATCACTTCCAGCAGTTCTTCCTGCAGTGCCGGCATGTAGTCCGGAGTGGCTGCGCCGCGCCCCGCGCGTTCGTGGGCGAGGATGATTTGCAAACGTTCCTTGGCGACCGAGGCGGTCTTCTTTTCGTTGCCGCGCAGGTAATCGACCAGGCCAGAGATCATGGACATTTTAGCGGCCTCCCAGCAGACGTTTGAAGAATCCCGCTTTTTCGGCGGTCAGGAAACGCATCGGCACTTCGTCGCCCATGAAGCGGGCCACCACGTCCTGATAGGCTTCGGCCACGTCGCTCTTTTCCAGATGGATCGCGGGCGTGCCGGAGTTGGATGCCTGCAGCACGGATTCCGATTCAGGGATCACGCCGAGCAGAGGGATGCGCAGAATCTCCTGGATGTCGGTCACGGACAGCATTTCACCGTCATCGACGCGCTTGGGATTGTAGCGGGTCACCAGCAGGTGTTCCTTGATCGGCTCCATGCCCTCGACCGCGCGCTTCGATTTGGCCGCGAGGATGCCGAGGATGCGGTCGGAGTCGCGCACCGAAGAGACTTCCGGGTTGGTCACCACCAGCGCCTCGTCGGCGAAATACATCGCCGTGAACGCGCCGGACTCGATGCCCGCCGGGGAGTCGCACACGATGCAGTCGAAGCTTTCCTTCAGCTCGTTCAGGATCTTCTCGACGCCTTCGAGGTTGAGCGCATCCTTGTCGCGCGTCTGCGAGGCGGGCAGGATGTACAGGTTGTCGCAGTTCTTGTCCTTGATCAGCGCCTGCTTCAGCGTGACCTCGCCGTTGATGACGTTGATGATGTCGTACACCACGCGGCGTTCGCAGCCCATGATGAGGTCCAGGTTGCGCAGACCCACGTCGAAGTCGATGACGACCGTCTTGTTGCCGCGCAGGGCGAGTCCGCTGGAGAAGCTGGCGCTGGTGGTGGTCTTGCCCACACCGCCCTTGCCGGAGGTAACTACGATTACTTTAGCCACGTTTTGCATCCTTCAAAAAAGATGCGCGATTTTACGTCGGCAAAAAGCTTGAGGAAGAGTCGAATAGGGCGGGTTTACCGGCTTTATTCCGGCAGCGGATCGAAAATCAGGCGCGTGCCGTCGAGGCGTATCTGGGCCGGCTTGCCGCGCACGTTTTCGGGGACGCCGTTCTCGAACACCTGGAAGCAGCCGGCGATGGAGACCAGTTCCGCCTCCAGCCTGTGCACGAAGATGCGCGCGTTCTCGTTGCCCTGTGCGCCGGCGATCGCCTTGCCGCGCAGCGGGGCGTAGATGTGGATGTCCCCGTCGGCGATCAGTTCGGCGCCGGCGTTGACGATGGCGAGCACGACCAGGTTCGCGTTCCTGGCGTAGATGCGCTGGCCGGTGCGCACCGGTTTGTCGATGATCATGGTCGACGGCTGGGGTGCTGTCGGCTGGGGTGTTTCCGCTCCGCTTCTCGTTGCCTCCTTGCGGGGCTCATCCTCGACTGCCGTTGTATCCAGTCCCGGCAGCTCGGGCTGCTTCGTCGGCGGGGGCAGGGGAGTTTCTTGCGGCATTTCGGCTTGCGGAGCTTGTGGCGCGCGACGCGACGGCGCATCGGGGAAAAGCACCAGCCCAGCCTGCACGGCAGCCTCGCGCTGTCCGGCCGAGCCGCCCAGCACGCCAGCGGCCCACATGCCATGGGTTCGCATGAACGACGTCAGGTCGGCCAGGTCCGGCGTGACGCCGGAATCGGCGATCGCGGCGAGCGCCAGCACGACCGGCGTGTTGGTGAAGAAATCGGGCGTCTGGGTCAGGCGCGTTTCCAGTTCGCTCTTGAGCTTGTCCATGTCGGTGGTATGGACGTGGAGCACGAACAAGGGAAAATTGCCGTTCTTGATCTTGAATGCGGGTTCTTCTCGGATCATATGTGGAGGCAGGGTGGGCGGTTATGCCGCATGAGTTTCAACAAAGGCGGCAGTCTAACGATGCGGCCTCCTGTTTTCAATCGCTGCTTGCGGTCGATGCGGAAAAACCTTGTTTGCATGCAGCGCTAATCCGTGCCGTGGCGGCCGGAGTAGCCGAATCCGTTACGCTCAGCGTAAAGCCGGTGCTGCTGTCGCAACCGGAGCCCGCTGATCACCACTCTGGACTGAGGTTCAATCCTGCAGGCAGGGTTCCGGTTGCGATCGCCCATATGTAAGACCTAATGCAGCCGGTTGCACTCAGTGAGTGTATGCCGAGCCGACTGCGCCATCGGGCTGGTTAGATGGCGGGAATAGCCAGCGGGATCTGGAATGTCGCCGGCGGCGGAGTCAGACTGAGCGGGATGACGACGGGGCCGTTCATTCCGGCTGCGGCCTCATGTACATGGGCCAGCGTACCGGCAATTCCCGAGGTACTGATGTTGCCGTAAACCTGTCGGGTAATGGAATTCAGGACCAGGATCCCGCTCCCGCCTGCGGCGGTGGTGACGGCTGGGACTTCCTGAGTGCCGTCCAGCATT
The DNA here is from genome assembly GCA_035654695.1 of Gallionella sp. Taxonomy (GTDB): domain Bacteria; phylum Pseudomonadota; class Gammaproteobacteria; order Burkholderiales; family Gallionellaceae; genus Gallionella. The sequence goes on from DASRWG010000062.1 coordinate 16,339, forward strand.
GCATTCCCGATCTTGACGGTCGCTGCCAGGAGCTGGCCGCGAATCTCGCCACCGGGATACGCCGCACTGTGAACGTTGACGTAAAGGCCGTTCGTGTTGAGCGAGACGGCCTGAGCCGCGGTCAATGTCGAGCCGGCCGGAACGACCCAGCGGCCGCTGCCGGGGGGAGTTTCCGTCAGAGGCACGATGACTCCGCCATTGGTTCCGGCAGCGGCTTGGTGAATATGGGCCGCAACCCCGGCGATTCCGCTGGTCTGTACGAAGCCGCTGATCTGGCCGGTCATCGGGTTGAATGACAGCACGCCGGCGCCGGATGCCGCAGTGGTGACGGCCGGAACTTCATTGGCACCGCTCAATGCCGCAAACCTCAGCTGCTGGGAGAGTTGGCCGCGGATCTCGCCGCCGGGTGCCGCCGCACTATGGACGTTGAAATAGTACGAACCGGCAGCCAGGTCGGCGATCTGCGCGTCGGTCAGAACGGTACCGGAGGGAACGGTCCACACCGTCGGGCCGCCGGCCAGGGGAATGACGATCGGGCCACCCATGCCGGTCAAGCCGCTGTGAATATGCGCCGCCGTCCCGTCGATGCCGTTGGTGACGAGCACCCCGCTGAGGGTCTTGGTAAGCGGATCGAGCACGACAGTGCCGTAGCCGCTTGCCTGGCTCGTATTGGCGGGGACTTCCTGGTCGCCGCTCAACAGGGTGGAAAAGGTGTTGGCGGAGGAAGGAGTTCCGGCATCGGTGACAAATCCGGGCGGTGAAGGAACGATCTGGCCACGGATTTCGCCGCCAGGATTCGCCGCACTGTGAACGTTGAAATAGAGTCCCTGTGCATCGAAGCTGGCGATCTGGCTGTCGGTCAATGCCGCGCTGGCGGGGATGTACCAGGTTTGGCTGGTTCCTATTGCGCCGTAGGCGGCCAGCGCCAGGATCGAGGCACAAAGAATCATGAAACTGTAGAGGCTTTTTTTGCTGTTCATGTCAGCTCTCCTTTTGTCGGATGTATCGTTCGCGAAGAAACGTGGTGAGGCTTTGGTATGGACTCTAGCGACCGGTGCAGGGGGCGTCACTACCTCATTGTTTGTAATCCGCTGAAACGAACCACTCATTTAACGATGGGGCCCCGGGTGCTCAGGCAACATGGAGGATCGCGAACTGCTCGCCGAACGTGAGCAGGCCGGTCACTTGCAACAACTGTGGTGACTCAGCGTGCGGAGGGGGATTTCTCAATACGGGGAAGTATTGTGCGACTGCATTTAGACAGGGATGCTGCGGGCGCCCCGCCCTGGAGACAGCGGGATTGAGCGTCGCGGAGGTTCAGGCAGAAATCTTCAGTCCTGCGCAGGACTCATCTCTTCTTTGCACTGCCGCGCACCTGTTCCGCCGGATACTTTGCGGCATTCTTCTCAAGCTTGCGCAGCGCGGCTTCGTGCAGGTCCACGCCCAGCCGGTCGGACAGGCGCACGAGGTACAGCAGGCAGTCGGCCAGCTCCTCGCCGACCGCGTGCCTGGTTTCCAGCGGCAGTTCGGCCGACTGCGCCTCGGTCAGCCACTGGAAGTGCTCCATCAGTTCGGCGACCTCGACCATCAGCGCCATGCTCAGGTTCTTCGGCGAGTGGAACTGTTCCCAGTCGCGTTCGGCCGCGAAGGCGCGCAGGCGGTCGCGCAGCATCGCCAGATCGGAGGGTTCGTTCATGTTCGTCACAGCAGCGCGTTCTCGTTCTCGCCCTTTTCGTACACGACATGGGCGCGGCCGACCAGCAGCGGGTCCAGCGGGGCGATGTGGGCGATGTCCTTCTTGTCGTACGGCATCCTGTGCAGGATGTAGCGCATCGCGTTCAGTCGCGCGCGCTTCTTGCAGTCCGACTTGATCACGGTCCACGGCGCATCGGCGGTGTCGGTGTAGAAGAACATCGCCTCCTTGGACTTGGTGTAATCGTCCCATTTGTCCAGCGAGGCGAGGTCGATCGGGCTGAGCTTCCACTGTTTGAGCGGATGCACCTTGCGCTCCTCGAAGCGGCGGTGCTGTTCCGAGCGCGAGACCGAGAACCAGAACTTGATCAGGTGGACGCCGCTGCGCACGAGGTTGCGCTCGAACTCCGGCGTCTGGCGCATGAACTCGTTGTACTCGTCCGGCGTGCAGAAGTTCATCACGCGCTCGACTCCGGCGCGGTTGTACCAGGAACGGTCGAACAGCACGATCTCTCCGGCGGTGGGGAGATGCTCCACGTAGCGCTGGAAATACCACTGGCCGCGCTCGACCTCGGAGGGCTTCTCCAGCGCGACCACGCGCGCGCCGCGGGGATTCAGGTGTTCCATGAAGCGCTTGATGGTGCCGCCCTTGCCGGCCGCGTCCCGCCCCTCGAACACGATGACGATCTTCTGGCCGGTCTCCTTGACCCAGGCCTGCAGTTTCAGCAGCTCGACCTGCAGCGCGTACTTCTGCTTCTCGTAGTTCTTGCGCGACATCAGGTTCTTGTAGGGATAGCCGCCCTCGCGCCAGTCCGCGGCGAGCTCGTCGTCCGGATCCGCCGCCGGCCTCGTTCCTGCCGGCTCCAGCAGCGCCTTGCGCAGCGCGGCGGCGTCTTCCGGCGACGCGCCGGCCAAAATCGCCTCCAGCGATCTCGCGAGGCCGGCCTGGCCCAGGCCGGCGACGATGTCCTCGACGGCGGCGGTCTTGGCGCCCGTGGCGGCGTCGATCGCCTCGTTCACGACGAAGTTATCTATGCCTTCGCGGCTCTGGTCCGGCGAGATATCGCCCTGCGCGACCGGTTTGGGCGCGGCCGGCCTGGCGCGAGGATGGCGGGGGGGCTTTCCGGATGGCGCGGTCATGTTTTGGCTCTCCGTTACTGGTAATGGTGCAGGATGTCGGATATCTGCTGGGCGTCCGGATTCCTGAATCGATCTCCGTCGGCGGCGAAGTAGAAGTCTTTCCCGTCGCCGGTCCTGATATGCAGTAGCAAGGAGTTTCCGGCGGGCGGCTGTTTTAGCGCATCGGGAGAATCGATGGCCTTGGGGGCGATTTCGACGATACGGAAGTAGTCCGCCGGCGATATCTTTTTGCGCGTCGACGGCGAAGCGATGTCGACGAGGTAGCCTTGCTCGTTCAGGGTGCGGTTCGGTTGAGTTGCCGCGGGTTGACGGATGTCTATCTGGTTCCAGTTAGACGGCGGCCTGTCCAATCCGCCGGAGAGCGCACTCAACAGCGTCGCCAATGCAATATGCCCGCTGACTGCCATGTTCGTTCCTCCTGCCGTTGTGTTAAAGCGGCCTGTTGATCTTGATGATGCCCGAATCCTCATCGCTGGTCTTGCAGTCGAAGCCCAGGCGGCGGACCAGCTTGAGCATGCTGTGGTTGTTGCTCAGCACTTCGCCCTCGATGGTCTTCAGTCCCTTGGCGCGGGCCGCTTCCATCAGCGCGCCCATCAGCTTCTGGCCCAGCCCCTTGCCCTGGATGCGGTCGGCGACGACCAGCGCGAACTCGCAGGAGTCGCCGTCCGGGTTGATCGCGAAGCGGGCGACGCCGAGTTCCTCTTCGTTCCCCTGTGGTCCGGCGACCGCGATCAGTGCCATCTCGCGGCTGTAGTCGATCTGGGTGAAGCGCACCAGCATGGTCTCGGTCAGCTCCTGCATGCTGTTCATGAAGCGGAAATATTTCGACTCTTCCGACAGGTTGTGCACGAACAGCTTTACCAGATCGGCATCTTCGGGACGGATGGGCCGTATCGTGATGTCGGTGCCGTCGGCCAGCTGCCACTGGCTGACCAGGTGGGTGGGGTAGGGGTAGATCGCCATGTGCGCGTAGCGGTCGGCGCTGGGCGGACGATACTCGATCACCACGCGCGCATCGGCGGCGAGCGCGCCGTTCTCGTCGAGGATCAGCGGATTGATGTCCATCTCCTTCAGCAGCGGCAGTTCGCACAGCATCTCGGAGACGCGCAGCAGCACGTCCTCCAGCGCCTCCATGTTGGCCGGCGCCATGTTGCGGAACGCGCCCAGCATCTTCGAGATGCGCGTTCCCTGGATCAGCTCCTTCACCAGGAAGCGGTTCAGCGGCGGCAGCGCCACGGCGCGGTCGCCCATGATCTCGACCGCGGTGCCGCCGGCGCCGAAGGTGATCACCGGGCCGAACACCGGGTCGCTGGTCACGCCTATCATCAGTTCGCGGCCGTTCGCCTTGACGACCATGGGCTCGATCGCGATGCCGTCCACAGTCGCATTGGGCCGGTTGTGGTGCACGTTGTCGATGATGTGCTGGTAGGCCGCGCGCACCTCGTGGGCGTTGCGCAGGTTCAGCGCCACGCCGCCGGCGTCGGTCTTGTGGGTGATGTTCGGCGAGTTGACCTTCATCGCGACCGGGAAGCCGAGCTGCTGCGCGATCAGCAGCGCCTCGTTCGGCGAATGCGCGACCATGGTGCGCGCGACCGGGATGTTGAACGCCGAGAGGACCGCCTTGGATTCCATCTCGTTCAGCACCTTGCGGTGTTCCTGCATCGCGCCCTCGATGATCAGGCGCGCGCTCTCGACGTCCGGCTCGACATGGTGCGACAGCGGGCCGGGCATCTGCATCAGCAGCTTCTGGTTGCGGTAATACGCGGACAGGTGCGAGAACACCTCGACCGCCGGTTCCGGCGTGCGGAAGTGCGGGCGGCGCGCCTTGGTGAACGCGGCGCGCGAACTTGCGACCTGGGCGTCGCCCATCCAGCAGGTCAGCAGCGGCTTGCTGTGGCTGTTGGCGATCGCGATCAGCGCCTCGGCCGATTCCAGCGGCTTGGTCATCGCCTGCGGCGTCAGGATCGCGAGCACGCCGTCCACGTTCTCGTCCTCCAGGCAGGCTTTCACCGCATGGTGGTAGCGGTCCGCCTGCGCGTCGCCGATGATGTCCACCGGGTTGGCGTGCGGCCAGTTCGGCGGCAGGTACTGGTTCAGGTATTCGACGGTGCTGTCTGACAGCGTGGCGAGCGACAGGCCGAGATCGGCGGCGCGGTCGGTCGCCATCACGCCGGGGCCGCCGCCGTTGGTGACGATGGCGAGCCGGTTGCCCACCGGGCGGAAGCCGCAGGACAGCGCCTTGGCCGCGCTGAACAGCTGGGTGACGGTCTGCACGCGCACCACGCCGACGCGGCTGACCGCCGCGTCGAACACGTCGTCCGCGCCCACCAGCGATGCGGTGTGCGACATCGCCGCCTTGGAGCCCGCCGCATGGCGGCCGACCTTGACCAGGATCACCGGCTTGATGCGGGCCGCCGCGCGCAGCGCGCTCATGAAGGTGCGCGCGTTGCGTATGCCCTCGATGTACATCAGGATGCTGTGGGTGTTCGCGTCGGAGACGAGGTAGTCGAGGATCTCGCCGAAGTCCACGTCGGTCGACGAGCCCATCGACACCACGCTGGAGAAGCCGACGTCGCTGCCGTGCGCCCAGTCCAGGATCGCGGTGCACAGCGCGCCGGACTGCGAGATGAAGGCGATGTCGCCGGTGTTCGCGCCGCCCTTGTTGAACGTCGCGTTCAGGCCGATGGAGGGGCGCATGATGCCCAGGCAGTTCGGGCCGACCAGGCGGATGTTGTAGCGGCGCGCGGTCTCGATCAGCTGCTTTTCCAGCGCGACGCCGGCCGGGCCTGCCTCGCCGAAGCCGGCGGTGATGATCACCGCGGCCTTCACGCCGTGGACGCCGCAATCCTCGATGATGCCGGGCACCGTCTGCGGCGGCGTCGCGATCACCGCCAGCTCCACCGGTTTGCCGATCTCGGCGAGGCTGGCATAGGCGCGTTTGCCCTGTATCTCCGGGCTCTTCGGGTTGATCGGGTAGAGCTCGCCCTGGAAACCGCTCTCCAGCATGTTCTGGAACAGGATCTGGCCGACCGCGTCCTGACGCTCGCTGGCCCCGAATACGGCGACGGACTTCGGTGCAAACAGCGTGTTGAGGTAGTGCTTGCCCATGATTTTCACCTCGGGTGATGGTCTCGTTGGGTATGATAGCACCGGAAGATCACACTTTTCGTCCACGCCGGAGTTCATGCGCCATGCATACCGCCTACATCAGCCATCGGCTCTGCCTCAAGCACGACATGGGTGCGCATCACCCGGAGGCGCCGGCGCGCCTCCATGCGATCGAAGACCAGCTGATTGCATCAGGGATGCTCGACCACCTGCAACGCTACGAAGCGCCGGAAGTCACCCGCGAACAGCTGCTGCGCGTGCACGACGCGGCCTATGTCGATGAAGTGGAGCGGCTCGCGCCCAAGCAGGGCATGGTGCAGCTCGACCCCGACACCGCGATGAACCCGTACAGCTATCCGGCCGCGTTGCGCGCGGCCGGGGGCGCGGTGATGGGCGTCGACCTGGTGATGTCGGGTGAGGTCGCCAATGCCTTCTGCAACATCCGCCCGCCCGGCCATCATGCCGAGCGCGGCCGGGCGATGGGCTTCTGCATCTTCAACAACGTCGCGGTCGCCGCGGCGCATGCGCTGGCGCAGCACGGCCTCAGCCGCGTCGCCATCGCCGATTTCGACGTACACCACGGCAACGGCACCGAAAACATCTTCCACGACGACCCGCGCGTGATGCTGTGCTCCACCTTTCAGCATCCGTTCTATCCCTACGTCGGCGCGGACAGCGGCAACGACCACATGATCAACGTGCCGCTGCCCGCCGGCACCGGCGGCGCGGAGTTTCAAGAGGCGGTGACGCAGCGCTGGCTGCCTGCGCTGGACGCCTTCCGGCCCGAACTGCTGCTGATCTCCGCTGGCTTCGACGCCCACCGCGACGACGACATGGCGATGATGCGCCTGACCGAACGCGACTACGCCTGGGTGACCGACGAACTGATGAAGGTCGCGGCCAAACATGCGCAAGGTCGCATTGTGTCTCTGCTGGAAGGCGGGTACGAGCTGCATGCGCTGGGGCGCAGCGCGGCGGCGCATATCAAGGCGCTGGCCGCGCTGTGAGTTTATAGTGAGTCAATTAGGAAGGAGAGCCGCATTATGAGAGCGGTAGGTCATGTTGTGCTGGCAGTAGCGGCGTTGATGCTGTCTGGATATGCTGGGGCGGAAGCACCTGCGGTTGTCGGGGCAAGCAATGTGGCTGCATCGAGCGTCGGAGTACCAGCCCAACCTGCGGCATTTGACATCATTCCGGAGGACCCGCTTGCGGCGAAGCTCAAGTTCTCGGGCAAGACGAAGACGAGAACTTACAAGAAAACGTTTTATTTGAGGGGGTATTCCTTAAGCGGACCTTGGTGGGTGGACGACCATCGATATTTGGCCGAGATGCATGCGGGCGATGGGTTCGAGGCAAAGTTTGGCGAGATTCCGCCGAAAGTGGTCATGGTCGATACCCTGACCGGCAAGGTCGAGGATACCGGAGTTGTTGGCGATCTAAAGTGTTATAGCGAAGGCAGAATCGCCACAAGTGCACAGGGACGTGAGTGGACTATGTATTTCGGAAAACTGGGCGAACCGTTGCGAGCCTACCCAAAGAATTTCCCGCAGGATCAGGAGTTGAATGTTGAGTCTTGTCAACTCGTGCCTGCATGGAGACGACCAAGAGCCGAGTCTGGAAAACCTCAGTTTGTGGCTCGATTTCCACTCAAGGTAGAGCACGGTGCTATTTTTGAATGGAAACCCGCCAGTTATCCAGAGCTGAAAATTGGCAGGGACGAGTATGGCCGCCCCGGATTTTATCGCGACGGCCCGGTGGAGATGCCGCCGCTCCATGTGTATTGGGAGCAACCCTCCGGCAAGCGCATCGATATCCCATTTAATCCCGGCGAGAAGATATCTTACGTTTCGTATCTCCCATACGAGAAGGCCTATCTAATTTGGGTCGATCTGAGTGGAACGCAACCCATTGAGGGCACGTTTCCGCGCTTCGAGCGCTTGCTGTATTTGGATGGTACGGTCAAACGATTCGGCGTTCCTTCCGTCATTATGGATTTGGTGCAGGTTCGTAAAGTCCACGGTCTTGCAAAATATTCCAAGAAAGGCGTTGAGTGGGGCGCGTATTGGAAGGCCCGAGAACCAGATAGTCAGCATGTCGGTGGTTTCTATGAGGTGATGAATGGGGAGTTGGTAAAGGTCGAATCCCCAGGCGGTGTGCTAGGGCCAGATGGTTGCCGGGAGTATGGCGAAGAAAAACAGCCTTTTTCGAAGCGCTACGACTTTTTTTACATCGACGTTTGCAAAGGGGAATAAGAATTAAAAAGGGGGCGTCTCGTATCAAGTTATGCAGCCGCCCTCCCGTTTGCGTTGGCCGAAATCCCGCAGCACCTCACGCCTCGCTCCCGAATTGAACCCCTGTCCCCCGTCTTTTCGCGGCATCCGCGAGGGCCGCGGATGGTATGATGCGCGCTGTCCCGGCCGGGCGGAACCGGCCTGAATCGAAACGCATTAAGTGATTGGTGAGTAAATGAAAAGCAGTGAGATACGTCAGAAGTTCCTGGATTATTTCGCCTCCAAAGGCCATACCGTAGTCGCTTCCAGTTCGCTGGTGCCGCATGAAGACCCGACGCTGTTGTTCACCAACGCGGGCATGAACCAGTTCAAGGACGTGTTCCTCGGCTTCGACAAGCGCCCCTACACCCGCGCCGCGTCGTCGCAGAAATGCGTGCGCGCCGGCGGCAAGCACAACGACCTCGAGAACGTCGGTTATACCGCGCGTCACCATACCTTCTTCGAGATGCTGGGCAACTTCAGCTTCGGCGATTACTTCAAGCGCGACGCGATCAAGTACGCGTGGGAGTTGCTGACCGAGGTGTTCAAGCTGCCGAAGGAGAAGCTCTACGTTACCGTGTATGCCGAGGACGACGAGGCCTACGACATCTGGACCAAGGAGATGGGCCTGACGCCGGATCGCGTGATTCGCATCGGCGACAACAAGGGCGCGCGCTATGCGTCCGACAACTTCTGGATGATGGGCGACACCGGCCCCTGCGGCCCCTGCACCGAGATCTTCTACGACCACGGCGCGCATATCCCCGGCGGCCTGCCCGGCAGTCCCGAGGAAGATGGCGACCGCTACATCGAGATCTGGAACAACGTGTTCATGCAGTTCAACCGCGACGAGGCGGGCGTGATGCATCCGCTGCCCAAGCCGTCGGTGGATACCGGCATGGGCTTGGAGCGTATCTCGGCGGTGTTGCAGGGCGTGCATGCGAACTACGAGATCGACCTGTTCCAGGCGCTGATCAAGGCCGCGGCGCGCGAAACGAACTGCGCCGACATGGATTCCCCCTCGCTGAAGGTGCTGGCCGACCACATCCGTGCCTGCTCCTTCCTGATCGCCGACGGCGTGATCCCCGGTAACGAAGGCCGCGGTTACGTGCTGCGCCGCATCATCCGCCGCGCGATCCGCCACGGCTACAAGCTGGGCGCGCGCGCCGCGTTCTTCCACAAGATGGTGCCGGACCTGGTCGAGCAGATGGGTGCGGCCTATCCGGAACTGACCGCCGCGCAAGTGCGCGTGATGGATATCCTCAGGCAGGAGGAGGAGCGCTTCTTCGCGACCATCGAGCACGGCATGGCCATCCTCGAAGCCGATCTGGCCGAGATGGACAAGGCGGGCGTGAAGGTATTCAACGGCGAGACCGCGTTCAAGCTGCACGACACCTACGGCTTCCCGCTGGACCTGACCGCAGACATCTGCCGCGAGCGCGGCGTTTCGGTGGACGATGCGGCGTTCAATGCGGCGATGGCGAACCAGAAACAAATGGCGCGTTCCGCGGGCAAGTTCAAGATGACGGCCAACCTCGAATACGACGGCCCGGCGACGAACTTCCACGGCTATGACACGCTGGAGCACAAGGGCAACATCCTCGCGTTGTACAAGGACGGCGCGTCGGTGAACGAGCTGAACGAGGGCGACATCGGCGTGGTGGTGCTGGACGATACCCCGTTCTATGCGGAGTCCGGCGGCCAGGTCGGCGACAGCGGGGAGCTGCGCAGCGTGCACGGCATCTTTGCGGTCGAGGACACGCAGAAGATCCAGGCGGCGGTGTTCGGCCACCACGGCGTGGTCAAGACCGGCAAGCTGACCGTGGGCAACGGCGTCACCGCGAAGGTGGATGTCGCGGCGCGCCGTGCGACGATGCGCAACCACTCGGTGACCCACATCATGCACAAGGCGCTGCGCGAGGTGCTGGGCGCGCATGTGCAGCAGAAGGGTTCGCAGGTCGATCCGGACAAGACGCGCTTCGACTTCGTGCACACGCAGCCGATGACCGACGCGGAGATCCGCAAGGTGGAAGCGATCGTCAACGCGGAGATCCTTGCCAACGAGGCGACGCAGTCGCGCGTGATGGGCATCGAGGATGCGCAGAAGACCGGCGCGATGATGTTGTTCGGCGAGAAGTACGGCGACGAGGTGCGCGTGCTGAACATCGGCTCCTCCATCGAACTGTGCGGCGGCACCCACGTGAAGCGCACCGGCGACATCGGCCTGTTCAAGATCGTCGCGGAGAGCGGCGTCGCGGCCGGCGTGCGCCGCGTCGAGGCGGTGACCGGCGAGGGCGCATTGGCGCTGGTGCAGCAGCAGCAGGACCAGTTGCTGCAGGTCGCCGATGCGGTGAAGGCGCAGCCGCAGGAAGCCGCGGCGCGCATCGCGCAGGTATTGGACAACGTGAAGGCGCTGGAGAAGGAACTGGCCGCGCTGAAGTCGAAATTGGCTTCTTCGCAGGGCGATGAACTGGTCGCGCAGGCGCAGGACATCAACGGCGTGAAGGTGCTGGCGGCGACGCTGGAAGGCGCGGATGCGGCTGCCTTGCGCGAGACCATGGACAAGCTGAAGGACAAGCTGAAGTCCGCGGCGATCGTGCTGGCGGCGGTCGCCGACGGCAAGGTCAGTCTCGCGGCCGGCGTGACGGCGGACCTGACGTCCAAGGTCAAGGCCGGCGAGCTGGTGAACTTCGTCGCCCAGCAGGTCGGCGGCAAGGGCGGCGGCAGGCCGGACATGGCGATGGCCGGCGGCACGCAGCCGGAGCTGCTGCCTGCGGCGCTGGCGGAAGTCCCGGGCTGGGTGAAGGCCCGGACTTAGGAGCGAACGGTGAATGCAGCAGCCCGGAAAACGACGGTTCGCAATGTTCTGCTAATCAGCGACGATCCGTCGCTCGCGGATTGGGCTCAGCAGACTGTTTCTGCTTCCGGGGGAGCTGTCGAACTGACCGTGCTGTCGGTAGGAACGGGCGTGCTGGATTGGCTGGGGACGGTGAGCAGGAAGCAATTGCCTCATCTCATCCTGCTGGACCTGCAACTGCCCAAGCTGGACGGCCTCGCGGTGCTGCGCACCCTGCGCAACAACGTCGCGACCCGCGAGATTCCCGTCGTGGGGATATCGGCTGAATACACCCAGGACGATGTGCAGATGGGCTACAAGGTCGGCGCGAATATCTGTGTCGCCAAACCGGCCACTCAGGAAGAGTTCGCCGCCTTGCTCGAACAGCAGATGAAGTACTGGCTGGAGCCGCGCCAGCGGGAATTGGCGTTCGCCGCCAGTTGATTTTTCAAGCCCGCGTTCGCGGGGCTTCTCATTAGAACGGCAGTTGCAGCGCCGGGTTGCCGCCGAGCAGCACGCGGCGGAAGTCGTCCTGGATGCGCTTGAGCGCGGCTTCGTCATCCGCCTCGAAGCGCAGCACGATCACCGGCGTGGTGTTCGAGGCCCGCATCAGGCCGAAGCCGTCGGCGTATTCGACGCGCAGGCCGTCCACGGTGATGATGTCGCGCGCATCGGTGAACTTCGCCTCTTTCGCCAGCCGTTCGATCAGCGCGTGGTTCTCGCCTTCCTGCAGCTTGATGTGCAGCTCGGGCGTGCTGACCGCATCCGGCAGCGAGTTCAGCGTGGCGCTGGCGTCGGCGACCTTGCTCAGTATCTCCAGCAGGCGCGCGCCGGCGTAGAGGCCGTCGTCGAAGCCGTACCAGCGTTCCTTGAAGAACACGTGGCCGCTCATCTCGCCGGCCAGCAGCGAGCCGGTCTCCTTCATCTTGGCTTTCACCAGCGAATGGCCGGTCTTCCACAGCAGCGGCTTGCCGCCGTGTTCGCGTATCCATGCGAACAGGTTGCGGGTGGACTTCACGTCGAAGATGATGTCCGCGCCGGGATTGCGGGAGAGCACGTCGGCGGCGAACAGCATCAGCTGGCGGTCCGGATAGATGATCTTGCCGTCCCTGGTGACCACGCCGAGGCGGTCGCCGTCGCCGTCGAAGGCGAGACCGAGTTCGTCGCCGTTGTCCTTCAGCGCTTCGATCAGGTCTTCCAGGTTGTGCGGGTCGGAGGGATCGGGATGGTGGTTGGGGAAGTTGCCGTCCACCTCGCAGTACATCTCGGTGACTTCGCAGCCGAGTCCGCGATACAGCCTGGCGGCGAAGTCGCCGGCGACGCCATTGCCGCAGTCCACGGTGATCTTCATCGGCCGCGCGAGCCTGATGCCGCTGACGATGCGCGCATGGTATTCGGGAGCGATGTCGTATTGCGAATAGCTGCCCGCGCCGTGGGCGAGGTCGCCGGTCTCGATGCGGGTGCGCAGACTCTGGATGGTGTCGCCGGACAGCGTCTCGCCCGCCAGCACCATCTTCAGGCCGTTGTAGTCGGGTGGGTTATGGCTGCCGGTGATCATCACGCCGCAGTCCGTCTTCAACTGGAACGCGGCGAAATACACCATGGGCGTGGCGACGCGGCCGACGTCGACGACGTCGATGCCGCTCTTCCGGATGCCGCGCGCCAGCGCTTTAGCGAAGCCCGCACCGGACAGGCGGCCGTCGCGCCCGATGGCGATCGTGTGCTGCTTGCGCGCGACGGCTTCCGAGCCGATGGCGTGGCCGATCTGTTCGACGATCTCGTCGGTCAGCGTTTTGCCGACGATGCCGCGGATGTCGTAGGCCTTGAAGATTTCCTTAGGCGGAAATTCGCGCAGCGATTCTTTTGCCCCCTCGCCCGCTTGCGGGAGAAGGTTGGGGAGAGGGCTCTGGGATGTCATTTTGTTATTCCGCCATCAATGGTTGAAGTTCCTGCCACACCCGTTCCGGGGTGAGTCTGGTCATGCAGTCGAAATGACCCTGCGGGCATACACGCTTGAAGCAGGGGCTGCACGACATGTCGAGTTTCAGCACGCGCGCGCTGTCAGATAGAGGCGGGGTGAATTGCGGGCTGCTGGAGCCGAAGATCGCGATCATCGGTCTGTCGAGTGCTGCGGCCATGTGCATCAGGCCGGAGTCGTTGCTGACGGCGAGTCTGGCGCAGGACAGCAGTGCCACCGCGTCGCCCAGGTCGGTGCGTCCGCACAGGTTGACGCAGGCATGGCCGGCGAGCGCGTCGATCTCGTCTGCGACGGCCTTGTCTTTGCCCGAGCCGAACAGCCAGACCGCATAACCCCGCGCGATCAGGCGTTGAGCCAGTTCGGCGTAGTAGGCGGGCGGCCAGCGCTTCGCCGGGCCGTATTCCGCGCCCGGGCAGAACGCGGCGACGGGTTTGTCCAGCGTCAGGGCTAGTTTGCCGAGAGCGGTATCGCGTTGCGCATCGGACACACTCAGGTGGGGATCGGCCAGCGGGCGCGGGATGACGCCATTCCTGTCTTCGGCCAGTTGCGCGAAGCGCTCCACCATCAGCGGCAGCGCCTGCTTGTCCAGCTTGCGCGCATCGTTCAGCAGGCCGTAGCGCATCTCGCCGACGAAGCCGGTGCGCAACGGGATGCCGGCGAAGAACGGCGCGAGCGCGGACTTCAGCGAGTTGGGGGTAACGATGACCTGATCGTAGCGGGCGGGACGCAGCGATCTGCCAAGGCGGTAGCGCGCGCCGAGTTGCAGCGCACCGTGTGGGAACGGGTTGACGATGACGTCGGCGACCTCTGGCATCAGGCGCAGCAGCTTCTCGGTCCACGGCGGGGCCAGCACGTCAATGCGGCAACCGGGGTGGCGCTGGGCCAGGCGCTTCAGCATGGGCTGCATCAGCATGCAGTCGCCGACCCAGCTTGGTGCGATGACGAGAATCTTCAATATTCGATTCCTTAAAGCCCCTCTCCCGCAGGCGGGAGAGGGGATTGGGGAGAGGGGCACATATGTCGGGAAACACTCGCCCGACAACTTTGTTCCTCCTCTTCCGCATGCGGGAGCGGGGAAGTTTTAGTGATGGCCCTTGCGTTCGCCCTTGAAGCGATACAGCTCGCCGCAATACGGACAGCGCGTTTCGTTGCCGTTCTTGAACGAAATGGATACCTTGGGATGCTGGTTCCACAGGCTCATGTGCGGCATCGGGCAGGTCAGCGGCAGGTCGTCCGCGGTGACTTCGATGTAACGCTGGGTGATGTCCTGATTGCTCATAGATGTGCTCCTCAAATAATCCCGCGATTCCCGTTCCCTCTCTCCAGCTCTCTCCCGCGAGCGGGAGAGAGGAGCAAAGGTCTGGTGAAGCTACTAGCCATTCGACTAAGCAGCCAAAAAACAGCGGCAAAGTCGCTGGTTATCGCTACGCGAGTCTTCGTTAAACGTAGTCCAGCCAGTCGGTGTGCTGCGGATGCTTGCCCGCGACGCAGTCGAAATAGGCCTTCTGCAGGCGTTCGGTGATCGGGCCTCGGCAGCCTGCGCCGATCTGGCGCTGGTCCAGTTCGCGGATGGGCGTGACTTCGGCGGCGGTGCCGGTGAAGAAGGCTTCGTCGGCGCAATAGATTTCGTCGCGGGTGATGCGTTTCTCGATGACCTCGATGCCCATCTCCTTGGCCAGCGTGATGATGGAATCGCGGGTGATGCCTTCCAGGCAGGAAGTCAGGTCCGGTGTGTACAGCTTGCCCTTCTTCACGATGAACAGGTTCTCGCCCGCGCCCTCGGCCACGTAGCCGTCCACGTCCAGCAACAGCGCCTCGTCGTAGTTGTCGTTGGCGACTTCCTGATGCGCGAGGATGGAGTTCGCGTAGGTCGTCACCGATTTCGCGCGGCACATGTTCACGTTGACGTGGTGGCGGGTGAAGCTGGAGGTCTTGATGCGGATGCCTTTGGCCATGCCTTCTTCGCCGAGATACGCGCCCCACGGCCAGGCCGCGACCGCGACATGGGTGGACAGCGTCTTGGCGGCGATGCCCATCGCCTCGGAGCCGTAGAAGGCGATCGGGCGGATGTAGCAGGACTTCAGCTTGTTGGCGCGCACGACTTCGCGGTGCGCCTCCATCACGGTTTCCTTGTCCCAGGGCATCTTCATCTGGAAGATGTGGGCGGAGTTGAACAACCGGTCGGTGTGCTCCTTCAGGCGGAAGATCGCCGTGCCCTTCTCGGCCTCGTAGGCTCGCAGGCCTTCGAATACGCCCATGCCGTAATGCAGCGTGTGGGTCAGCACATGGGTGTTGGCTTCGCGCCAGGGCACGAGCTTGCCGTCGTACCAGATAAAACCGTCGCGGTCAGACATCGACATAATCAGGGTTCCTTAATGATGGGCCGGTTGCAAAGGACGGATTCTAGCGTTTCCATCCGGAATTATGAAGCGTCAGTCTGAAATTTCCGCCATCCCGGGGACTTTTTTGCTTAGCCAATTCGGGTATGATGAAAGCCATTTGCATCAATATTTATATGCAGCCCAGCCCCCGCAGAGTGCTTCCGAGATGACACAGCTTCCAGAGATCACTGCCGAGACGACCAGCACCCCGGAGGACAAGCTGCGACGCGACCTGCTGATTTTCGCCTGCGCGTTCATGAATTTCGCGGTGGTGCTGTGGCTGGCGATCTACTGGCTGATGGGGCTGCATTTCTCGACCAACATCCCGCTCGGCTACCAGCTGGTCTCGCTCGGTTCGCTGGTGTATTACCTCCGGACCCGAAATTTCGCGGCGTTCCGCTTCGTGCAGCTGGCCCTGTTCCTGTTCGTGCCGTTCGTCATGCAATGGAGCATCGGCAGTTCGGTCACGTCCAGCGGCGTGATGCTGTGGGCGCTGCTGGCGCCCATCGGCGCGCTGGTGGTCTCCGGCTGGCGCGACTCGGTTCCCTGGTTCATCGCCTACATGGTGATGACCGTGATCTCCGGTTTCTTCGATTATTACCTCAGCGCGGGCGGCGAGAATGGCATCCCGATGAAGACCATCGGTTTCTTCTTCGCGCTGAATTTTGCCGCGATGTCGTCGATCATGTATTTCCTCGTCCGCTATTTCGTCGTCGAGATGGACAAGATCAAGACGCAACTCGATCAGCAGCACCAGTTGCTGGCGGAAGAGCAGAAGAAGTCCGAGCGCGTGCTGCTCAACGTGCTGCCCAGCAGCATCGCGCAGCGCCTGAAAGACCATCAGGGGCTGATCGCGGACGGTTATGCCGACGTGACGGTGATGTTCGCCGATCTGGTGAATTTTACGCAGCTGACCGAATCGCTGTCGCCCGAGCAGATGGTCTCGCTGCTGAACACGATCTTTTCCGGCTTCGACGAGTTGAGCGAAAAATACGGCGTCGAGAAGATCAAGACCATAGGCGATGCCTATATGGTGGTCGGCGGGCTGAACCGCGAACAGTCCGATTACACCCGCGACATCGCCGATCTCGCATTGGAGATGCGCGAGTTCCTCGCGAACAATCGCGATCTCGCCCGCTTCAAACTGGGGATACATACCGGCATCGCCACCGGGCCGGTGGTCGCCGGCGTGATCGGCACCAAACGTTTCATCTATGACTTGTGGGGCGATACCGTGAACATCGCCAGCCGCCTGACCGACGAGGCGGCGCACGACGTGATCCAGGTGGACAAGACCACCTTTAACCGCATCCGCCACGGCTATGCCTTCGAGCCTCCCGCGACGATTCACGTCAAGGGCAAGGGCGAGATGGTGATGTATCGCCTGACTGCGCGCCTGGACGATGCGCAACGGGTGTAACAGATGAGCTTGAGCAGGTTGCTGCTGATATGCTGAATGACTTTGTTTGAATAACACGAAGGAGGTGCACCATGCAGGAAAATCAGGAGCAGGCGGCGGCCGGCAGCCGCGAACTGCTGACATTCACGCTGGGCAGCGAGGAATATGGCATCGACATCCTCAAGGTGCAGGAGATCCGCGGCTACGATGCGGTGACGACGATCGCCAACTCGCCGGACTTCATCAAGGGCGTGATCAATCTGCGCGGCATCATCGTTCCCATCGTCGATATGCGCATCAAGTTCCATCTCGGCAACGTGACCTATAACAATCTCACCGTGGTGATCATTCTGAACGTCGCGAACCGCGTGGTCGGCATTGTCGTGGACGGCGTGTCCGACGTGATCACACTGACGCCGGAGCAGCTCAAGGCCGCACCGGAATTCAGCGGCACGATGGACACGCAGTACATCACCGGCCTCGGCACCGTGGACGACCGGATGATCATCATCGTCGACATCGAGAAACTGATGACCAGCCGCGACATGGATCTGGTCGAAACAGTCGCCGCATAACGAAAAACAATCGCAAGGGAGAAATGCATCATGTTCAAGAACCTTACCATCAAGGCTCGCCTGATTTACCTGATTGCATTCCTGTCGGTCGCACTCGCCATCGTCGGTTTTGTCGGACTGCGCGGCATGAGCCAGGCCAACGACGGGCTGCGCACGGTGTATCTGGATCGTGCGATCCCGCTGGGGCAGGTCGCCGAAATCTCCGATCTGATGGCGGAGAACATCCGCCAGCTGCACCTGGCCAGCATGCACGACCCGCGCATGGAAGAAAGCCGTCTGCACGATCACCCCATCGCGATGCACACCGACAAGGTAGAGCAGAACATCGCCCGGATCACCAAGGTCTGGGGCAGCTACATGGAGACCTATCTGACGCCGGAAGAGAGAAGGATCGCCGAAGAATATCTGGCGGCGCGCAAGGACTTCGTGCAGAACGGCCTGCTGGTCACGATGGATCTCTACAAGCAGGGGCGCTATGCCGAGGCGAATGCACAGATGGTCAAGTCCGTCGGACCGAAAGGGCTCAAGGCGATGGACCTGGCCGACGACCTGAAAACCCTGCAGATCGATGTCGCCAAGGAAGAGTACGACAAAGCCGAAGCGGCCTACCTCAGCGCCCGCATTATCTCCTTCGCCTCCATCTCGCTCGGCATTGGCCTGGCATCGCTCATCGGCTTCATGCTGATCCGCAACATCTCGCGTTCGATGGAAGCGGCGCAAAAGGTCGCGGGCGCAATCGCCAACGGCGATCTGAGTTCCAACATAGACACCAGCCAGCAGGATGAGATCGGCGTGCTGCTGCAGTCTTTAAAGGCCATGCAGGACAGCCTGCGCGCCATCGTGGCCGAGATCAAGAACATCGTCGAAGCGGCCGCGGTGCGCGGCGACTTCAGCGTCAAGATGGACCTGAACGGCAAGGCGGGTTACACCAAGGAGCTGTCCAACCTGCTGAATCAGTTGTTCAACGTTTCCGAGACGGGCCTGAACGACGTCACCCGTGTTGCGACCGCGCTGGCCAACGGCGACCTGTCGCAGAAGATCACCGGAAACTATGCCGGTGTGTTTGATCGAACCAAAAATGGCGTGAACGGCACCGTGGATGCACTGACCAAAATTGTCGGCGAGATCAAAGCCATCGTCGAGGATGCCGCGGTGCGTGGCAGCTTTGCCACCAAGATGGATATGAACGGCAAGGCCGGTTACACCAAGGAGCTGTCCGAGCTGCTGAACCAGTTGTCCAACGTCACCGAAGCCGGCATCGCCGACGTCGTACGCGTTGCCAATGCACTGGCCAAGGGCGATCTAACTCAGACCATCAGCAAGGAATACGCCGGCTCGTTCAACGACATGAAGGTTGGCGTGAACGGCACTGTCTCGAACCTGAAGGAGCTGGTGGGCCAGATCAAGGATGCCACCGACACCATCAATACGGCCTCGAAGGAAATCGCTTCGGGCAACGCCGACCTGTCGCAGCGTACCGAAGAGCAAGCCTCCAGCCTGGAAGAGACTGCATCCAGCATGGAAGAGCTGACCTCGACCGTGAAGCAGAACGCCGAGAATGCCAAGCAAGCCAACCAGCTCGCCATCGGCGCATCGGATGTCGCGGGCAAGGGCGGCGCTGTAGTCGGCCAGGTAGTCACCACGATGGACTCGATCAACGAATCCAGCCGCAAGATCGTCGACATTATCAGCGTGATCGACGGCATCGCATTCCAGACCAACATTCTGGCCTTGAACGCGGCGGTGGAAGCGGCCCGTGCTGGAGAGCAGGGCCGCGGCTTCGCGGTTGTGGCCGGCGAAGTGCGCAACCTCGCCCAAAGAAGTGCGGCGGCGGCGAAGGAGATCAAGACCTTGATCGGCGACTCGGTCGAGAAAGTTGAAGGCGGCAGCAAGCTGGTCGCCCAGGCCGGACAAACGATGGAAGAGATCGTCACCTCGATCAAGCGCGTGACCGACATCATGAGCGAGATCACCGCCGCATCTGCCGAGCAGAGCCGGGGTATTGAGCAGGTAAACACCGCCATCACCCAGATGGACGAGGTGACCCAGCAGAACGCGGCGCTGGTCGAGGAAGCTGCTGCGGCGGCGGAGTCGCTGGAAGAGCAGGCGCAAAACCTGGCGGTGGCGGTCGCGACATTCAAGGTGGATGAGGGCGGAGGCACGGCCGTCGCGGTGCGCCGCGCTCCGGCTTCCGCAGCTGCATCGGTCCGCAAGGCAGCTCCGGCGAAGGCACCGGCCAGGGCTACCGCCAAGCCCAAGGCCAAGCCGGCAGAGGGCGAAGAGGAGTGGGAAGAGTTCTGAGTTGGCTTGCCGGGTATGGCGGTAGCGATGCCGTTCATACCCGATTCGTTATACAGCGATGACTTGATGGAGCCGGCGCGGAAGATGCCGGAGACTGAATAATGAAAATTTGTAGGAGGATGCCATGCGCACCAATCTGCCAGTGACCCAGAAGGAAATCCCCGTCGGCGAAGATATCAACATCGTTTCTTCGACCGATCTGAATGGGATCATCGTCCATGTCAACGAAGACTTCGTCGCGATCAGCGGCTATGCGCAGGAAGAGCTGATCGGTCAGCCGCACAACATCCTGCGCCATCCCGATATGCCGGCGGAGGCGTTTGCCGACCTGTGGCAGACCGTGAAAGCCGGGCATGGATGGGAAGGCGTCGTCAAGAACCGATGCAAAAACGGCGATCACTACTGGGTGCATGCGCATGTGACGCCGACCCGCGAGGGTAACGAGATCGTCGGTTATACCTCGGTGCGGCGGCGGGCAACCGCCAGCGAGATCGCGCGCGCGGAAAAACTCTATCAGACGATACGGTCCGGCAAGAAGGTGGATCTGCATGCCGGCGAGCGATCCCTGCTTTCGGCGGTTCCGCTGCGTTTGCGCCTGCTGATGCTGCTGTTTTTCCCCATTCTGGGCCTGCTGTATTTTTCCGCGAACAGCGTATGGGAGAAGTCGCAGATCCGGAACGAGCTGAGGGCGATGCAGGTGATCACCGATCTGGCGGTGAAATCCAGCGCGGTGATACACGAAGCGCAGAAAGAACGTGGCATGTCGGCTGGCTTCCTGGCTTCCGGCGGCGCGAAGTTCGCCGCCGAATTGCCGCAGCAACGCAAGGAAACCGACAAACGCATAGTCGAGTTGCGCGAGTTGGTCGCGACAATGGATCAGAGTCGTTTGCAGCCCGGTTTCATCGAGACACTGACGAAGGCACAGGAAAAACTGAAAACGCTGGAATCCGGTCGCGCCGATATTTCCAGTCTGCGCCTGGCGCCCAAGGATTCGTTCAATTTTTACACCGGGCTGATCGGCGACTGGCTGAATGTGATTTCCTACACGGCCAAGATCAGTTCGAATCAGGAACTGGCGCGTTCCACTACCGCATACCTGATGTTCCTCAATGAAAAGGAAATGGCCGGGCGCGAGCGTGCGACGCTCAACGGGGCGTTTGCGGCGGATAAGTTCGAGGGCGATGCCTATCAGCGTTTCATCGGTCTGCTGGCCAACCAGAAGACCTATTCCGACCTGTTCCGCGGTTATGCCAGCAAGGTCGAGCTGGATGCGTATCAGGGCAAGGTGGACAAGGATGCCGTCGCCGAGGTGGAGCGCCTGCGCCAGATCGCGCTCGAAAAGGCCGCTGCCGGCGGTTTCGGCGTGGATCCGGCGCACTGGTTCAAGACCATCACGCAGAAGATCGACGGCATGAAGCAGATCGAGGACGGGCTGGCTACCGAACTGGACGAGTTGGCCAGCCGGCTGGAGGCGCAGGCGCGCCGCCAGTGGTGGACCTTCCTGTCGTTGACCGTGTTCGCCTTGTCGGTGACGCTGTTCTTCGCGGTGTGGATCATCCGCGTGCTGTTGCGCGAACTGGGTGGAGAGCCGAATTATGCGCGCAAGGTTGCGCAGGCGATCGCAGGCGGCGACCTGAATTACAGGATAGAAGCGCGCGAGGGCGACAGCTTCAGCCTGATCGCGGCGATGCGCAGCATGCAAGGCACGCTGGTGTATATGGTGCGCGAGGCGCAACGCGTGTCGGACGAGGCCTTGCGGGTGCGCTCCGCGCTGGACGATGCGACGGCCAACGTGACCATTGCCGACACCAGCGGCAAGATCATCTATATCAACCGTACCGCGTTGCGCATGTTCAAGGACAACGAGGATGCGATACGCAAGGCGATTCCGCATTTCGTCGCGGATAAGGTGCTTGGTTCGAATTTCGACAGCTTCCACAAGAATCCGGCGCATCAGCAGGCGATGATGCAGAAGCTGACGGGGCTGTACAAGGCGACGATCAGGATCGGCGACCGCACCTTCAAGCTGACGGCGATTCCGGTGAACAACGAGAAGGGGCAGCGCATCGGCACCGCCGTGGAATGGCAGGATGCGACGCTGGAACTGAAGGTCGAATCCGAGGTGCGGACCATCGTGGAAGCCGCGAAGAACGGCGACTTCACCCGGCGCATCGACCTGTCCGACAAGGAGGGGTTCATGCGCGAACTTTCGCAGAACGTGAACGGCTTGGTGGAAACCTCGGATAAGGGCTTGCAGGAAGTGGTGCGTATGCTGGGGGCGCTGTCGCGCGGCGACCTGACCGAACGCATTACCAACGACTATCAGGGCACTTTCGGACAGTTGAAGGACGACTCCAATGCGACGGCCGAGAAGCTGGGCGGGATCATCCGCGAGATCAAGGAGGCGACGGATACCATCAACACCGCGTCGCAGGAGATCGCTGCCGGCAACAGCGATCTGTCGCAGCGCACCGAGGAGCAGGCCTCCAGTCTGGAAGAGACCGCCTCCAGCATGGAAGAGCTGACCTCGACGGTGAAGCAGAACGCCGAGAACGCCAAGCAGGCGAACCAGCTTGCGCTCGGGGCCTCCGACATCGCGGCCAGGGGCGGCGCTGTTGTGCATGATGTGGTTGCCACGATGGATGCGATCAACGACTCGTCGCGCAAGATCGTGGACATCATCAGCGTCATCGACGGCATCGCGTTCCAGACCAACATCCTGGCGCTGAATGCCGCCGTAGAAGCGGCGCGTGCGGGCGAGCAAGGTCGCGGCTTCGCGGTCGTAGCCGGCGAGGTGCGCAATCTGGCTCAAAGAAGTGCTGCGGCAGCGAAGGAGATCAAGACCCTGATCGGCGACTCGGTCGAGAAGGTAGAAGGCGGCAGCAAGCTGGTCGCGCAGGCCGGTCAGACGATGGAAGAGATCGTGACCAGCATCAAGCGTGTGACCGACATCATGAGCGAAATCACCGCGGCCTCGGTGGAGCAAAGCGCCGGCATCGAGCAGGTCAATCTGGCGATCACCCAGATGGACGAAGTGACGCAGCAGAATGCGGCGCTGGTCGAGGAAGCGGCGGCGGCGGCGGAATCGCTGGAAGAGCAGGCACAGAACCTGGCAGAAACCGTGGCGATGTTCAAGGTGGACGGCGGCACTGCGGTCGTCACGCGCCGCGCTCCTGCTCCGGTACAGGCGGCACCGGCCCGCAGGGTTGCTCCTGCGAAGGGATCAGTCAAACCCAAGCTTAAGTCGGGGGATGACGGGGAGGACTGGAAAGAGTTCTGACCCGATTGGGCGGTTTTATCCGCTCCCGCATCGGTGCATTTTCAAATAAGGGCGTGATTCATCACGCCCTTGTGCGTGAAGTTGATTCAAATATAAAAATACCGAACAGGAGGAGAGCATGCGCAACAATCAGCCCGTGAACGACAAAGAGTATGTGATGCCCGACGGCGTCCTGCTGGCGTCGAAGACTGACCTGAAAGGCATCATCACCTATTGCAACGACGACTTCATCGAGGCCAGCGGCTACAGCCGCGAGGAACTGCTGGGCGCGCCGCATAATCTGGTGCGCCATCCGGATATGCCGCCGGAGGCGTTCGCCGACCTGTGGGTGACGCTCAAGCAGGGCAAGCCATGGACCGGACTGGTCAAGAACCGGCGCAAGGACGGCGGTTTCTATTGGGTGGAGGCGAACGTCACGCCGCTGTATGAGGACGAGAAGCTCATCGGCTACATGTCGGTGCGCTACAAGCCGGGACGCAACGAGATCGAGCAGGCTGAATCGCTCTACCGGCAGATGCGCGCCGGGCAGTGCAGGCTTCGGCTGCACGAGGGGCAATTGGTGTCGCCGGGCCTGCTCAACAGCCTGAACTCCTGGCTGGGCCATACCAGCGTCAAGTTGCGGCTGGTCTGGATGGTTGCGATGTTGTTGCTGTCGATGGCGGCGCTGGTCGCCTACAACCTGAAAGGCATGTCGGGCAACAACGCGCTCGCGGTTCATGCACTGACGATGGCCGCAAAACAGACTGCCGCGGTCGATACGGCGCGTCGCGCCCAGGTCGACTTCAAGGAGCAGATACAGGAATGGAAAAATCTGCTGCTGCGCGGCCACGATGCTGAACAGTTCGCAAAATACCGCAAGAAGTTCGACGAGAAGGGCGGTGACGTCGCCGCCAATCTGCAGAGGCTGAAGCCGATCATGGCAGAACTCGAGATCAAAACTGACGGCGTCGATGCGCTGCTTGTCGCGCATGCGGGACTGATGGACAACTACCACAACGCGCTGGCTTCGTTCCAGGTGAACAACGCCGGCAGCAGCGGGGTCGTCGATGGACTGGTCAAAGGGATGGACCGCAAGCCGACCGAACTGATGGGTGAACTGGTGGCACTGGTGCAGCAGCAGAGTCAGGCGCAACTTGATCAGGATCTGGCCGAACTGGAGGCGCGCAACTCACACTATCGGAAGGTTTCTCTCGTTGTGACGCTGGCGTTGTTGCTGTTGGGAGGCATTACAGCGACATTCATTTTGCGCGGCATTCTGAAACCGTTGCGGCTCGCGACCGAATCGATCAACCAGATCATGCGCGGCAATTACCATGTGCAGATCGACACCCAGCCGGAAACCGAGATCGGCCACATGCTGAACGCGATGAAATCGATGGAGACCGTGCTGGGCATCAACGTCGTCGAGGCGCGCAAGGAGGCCGACACGAACCTGCGCATCAAGATCGGCCTGGACAACGTGTCGACCAGCGTGATGATCGCAGATACCGATCACAGGATCATTTACATGAACAAGGCGGTCGGCGAACTGATGCGGACTGCCGAAGCGGATATACGCAAGGATCTTCCGGATTTCAGCGCCGACAGCTTGCTGGGCAGTAGCTTTGACGATTTCCACAAGAACCCGGGACACCAGAAGGCATTGCTGGAACGACTGGAGGACACGCACCACTCCGAGATCGGCGTCGGCGGACGCCGCTTCTCGCTGGCCGCGAGCCCGGTGGTCAACGAGTACGGCCACAAGCTTGGCACCGCGCTGGAGTGGAAGGATCGCACCACCGAGGTTGCGGTCGAGAACGAGATTGCTCAAATTGTCGAAGCTGCGGTGCAGGGAAACTTTACGAAGCGTCTCGACATGCAGGGCAAGGAGGGCTTCTTCAGGAAACTGAGCGAGGATATCAATCATCTGATGGACACCGCCGACCATGGGTTGCAGGAAGTGGTGCGCATGCTGGAGGCATTGGCGCGCGGCGACCTGACCGACCGTATCACCAACGACTACCAGGGGACATTCGGGCAATTGAAGGATGACGCGAACGCCACCGCCGAGAAACTGAACGAGATCATCGGTCAGATCAGGGAGGCGACGGATACGATCAATACCGCATCCCAGGAAATTGCCGCAGGCAATCACGACTTGTCGCAACGCACCGAGGAGAACGCCAGCAGCCTGGAGCAGACCGCCAGCAGCATGGAAGAGCTGACCTCGACGGTGAAGCAGAACGCCGAGAATGCCAAGCAGGCTAACCAGCTGGCGCTCGGTGCTTCCGACATCGCGGCCAAGGGCGGCACCGTCGTTGGGCAAGTCGTCACCACGATGGACTCGATCAACGAATCCAGCCGCAAGATCGTCGACATCATCAGCGTCATCGACGGCATTGCGTTCCAGACCAACATCCTCGCGCTGAACGCCGCGGTGGAAGCGGCGCGTGCCGGCGAGCAGGGGCGCGGCTTCGCGGTCGTGGCCGGCGAAGTGCGCAACCTCGCGCAGCGCAGTGCTGCGGCAGCGAAGGAGATCAAGACGCTGATTGGCGATTCGGTCGAGAAGGTCGAGGGCGGCAGCAAGCTGGTGGCGCAAGCCGGCCAGACGATGGAGGAGATCGTGACCTCGATCAAGCGCGTGACCGACATCATGAGCGAAATCGCCGCGGCCTCGGTCGAGCAAAGCGCCGGCATCGAGCAGGTCAACCTTGCGATCACCCAGATGGACGAAGTGACCCAGCAGAATGCGGCGCTGGTCGAGGAAGCGGCGGCCGCCGCGGAATCGCTGGAAGAGCAGGCGCAGAACCTGTCGGTGGCGGTCGCAACCTTCAAGGTGGATGAGCGCGTTGCTACCCCGCTCGCGGTGCGCCGCGCCCCGACACAGGCTGCACCGGCCCGCAAGGTCACGCCATCTCGCAAGGCTGCGCCTAAATTGATCGCCAAGCTCTAAGCCATCCGGCGGCCGACGAGGAGAGTTTTAGCGTGGCCATCAAATATCAGTTGATGCTTATGCTCTGAACGAGGCAAAATAGACCGGAATCCAGTCATATTTGTTGGGAGACGGTCATGGCGACAATGAAAGTGGGAACGCGTCTGGCGCTGGGCTTCGGCTCGGTACTGGCATTGCTGGCGATCATCATCGGCATCGGCATCAAGGATGTGACCGTCCTCAACAACGATATCGACGACATGGTCGGCGACAAATTTCCCAAGACCGTATGGGCCGCCGAGATCGCCAATCACATCAACGTGATGGCGCGGGCGATGCGCAACGCGCTGCTGGTCCAGGATCCGGCTACGATCAAGAAGGAGCTGGGCCGCATACCCGAGGAGCGCAAGGCCATCGAGGGCTTGATCGAAAATCTCAAGGGGACCGTGCGCAGCGACGAAGGAAAGAAGCTGCTGAACAACCTGATCGAGGCGCATGCGAACTATCTGAAGGCGCAGGACGGGTTCCTGCGTCTGGTGGCGGAAGGGCGGCGCGAGGACGGCGCGAATTACCTGATCAATGAGATGCGCAAGCAGCAGAATCCCTACTTCAAGGCTGCCGAGGATCTGATCAAGCACCAGACCGAGGCGATGGAAAAAGGCGGTGCGCAGGCCGCCCAGCTGGCCGGCAGCGCCAGAATCCAGCTCATCGTCCTCGGCCTGATCGCGTTGGCTCTCGGCGCCGTCATCGGCTTCCTGATTTCCCGCGGCCTGCAGCGGCAACTGGGGGCGGAGCCTGACTATGCCGCCGCCACCTTGCACAAGATCGCCGACGGCGACCTGTCCGTCGACATCGCGGTCAAGCCGGGGGACACGACCAGCCTGCTGCATTCGATGAAGACCATGCAGGACAGCCTGCGCCTGATCGTGGCCGAGATACAGGCCATCGTGCAGGACGCCGTGCAGGGCGATTTCAGCAAGAAGATGGAGATGTCCGGCAAGGCCGGCTATACCCAGACTTTGTCCGAGTTGCTGAACCGGCTTTCCAATGTGACCGAAGACGGTCTGAAGGATATTTCTCGTGTCGCCCAGGCGCTGGCGAACGGCGACCTGACGCAGAGGATCGACAAGGATTATCCTGGCCTGTTCGGGCAGACGGCGCAGGGCGTGAACGGTACGGTGCAGGCGCTGGACGGCATCGTCAACGACATCCAGTTCATCGCCTTGTCCGCCGGTCAGGGCGATTTCAGCACACGTCTGGATACGAACGGGAAGACGGGTTACAACAAGACCCTGTCCGAGCATATGAACCGGTTGTCCGAGGTGACCGAGCGCGGCCTGCTGGACATCATTCGCGTCGCCAAGGCGCTGGCGGCGGGCGATCTGACGCAGACGATTACCAAGGACTACCCCGGCTTGTTCGACATGACCAAGCAGAACATCAACACCACGGTGGGGAACCTGCAGCGGCTGGTGACGGAAATCAAGACCGCGGTCGAGGCGATCAACACCGCCGCGAAAGAAATCGCCGCCGGCAACGCCGACCTGTCGCAACGGACCGAAGAACAGGCCAGCAGCCTGGAAGAAACGGCCAGCAGCATGGAAGAGCTGACCTCCACCGTGAAGCAAAATGCCGAGAACGCAAAGCAGGCGAACCAGCTCGCGCTCGCTTCGTCGGAGGTGGCCGGCAAGGGCGGCGCGGTGGTCGGCAAGGTCGTCACGACGATGGACACGATCAATGCATCGTCGCACAAGATCGAGGACATCATCGCGGTGATCGACGGCATCGCGTTCCAGACCAACATCCTCGCGTTGAACGCCGCGGTGGAAGCGGCGCGCGCCGGCGAGCAGGGCCGCGGCTTCGCGGTGGTGGCCGGCGAAGTGCGCAACCTCGCCCAGCGCAGTGCGGCGGCGGCGAAGGAGATCAAGACGCTGATCGGGCATTCGGTCGAGCAGGTCGAAGGTGGCAGCAAGCAGGTCGGCGAGGCCGGACGGACGATGGAAGAAATCGTCGGCTCGATCAAGCGCGTGACCGATATCATGTCCGAGATCACCGCCGCCTCGTTCGAGCAGAGCCAGGGCATCGAACAGGTGAATCTCGCGATCACCCAGATGGACGAAGTCACGCAGCAGAATGCGGCGCTGGTCGAGGAGGCCGCGGCTGCGGCGGAGGCGCTGGAAGAACAGGCGCAGAACCTGTCGGCGTCGGTCGCCGTGTTCAAGGTGGATACGAAGGCGTCAGGCGCTCAACTGGCTTTGCCGGACAAGACTGCTGCGGCCAAGACCAACCACTTCGACGATGCGGTGGCGGCCCACATCAAATGGAAAGTCCGCCTGACCCAATTCATCGACGGCACCGGCACCGAGAAGCTGGACAGCGCGGTCGTGTGCCAGGACAACCAGTGCGCGCTGGGCAAGTGGATCTACGGCGAAGGCTCGAAATACCAGCATATCGGTCACTTCGACGAGTTGCGGGACAGGCATGCCCTGTTCCACCGCTGCGCGGGCGAGGTGGTGAAACGGGTCGACAACCGGGATCTCAACGGTGCGCGTGCGCTGCTGTCCGGCGAGTTCGTCGAGGCCTCCAAGAAGACGGTGGCATCCATCATGGCATTGAAGGGCGAGGTCGAATAACCGCGGGCAGCACGCGATGTCGGCGGCGGTTTCGATATGCAAGAAAAAAGGGGGGCATCTGCCCCCCTTTTTTATGCGCCGAATAGCCCGGTCCAAAGCTCGCGGCAGGGTCGGGTGTCGATCTCGCCGGGGGCGATGCGACAAGGTGCCGAGCTGTTGAGTCTCATCCGGTGCTGGGTTTGGCGCAGCGAGCGGTATAGCTCACGTACCCGTTCTGCGAGTTCTGCCGGGATCAGTCCCAGCTCTCCGGCAAGTTTCAGCAAGGCCAGGTTGCCGATGTTGGCCGTCAGTTGCGGATGTTCATGCGCGTGCGCCAGCACGAGGTATTGCACCATGAATTCGATGTCCACCATGCCGCCGTTATCGTGCTTGATGTCGAACAGCTCCGTGGCGTTCGGGTGTCCGTCGTGCATCTTCTGGCGCATCGCCAGGATCTCTTTGCGTAGTGTACCGAGGTCGCGCGGCTGGCACAGCACTTCCTGGCGTATCCGCTCGAACGCGGCGCCGACCGCGACATCGCCTGTGCTGAAGCGGGCGCGCGTCAGCGCCTGGTGTTCCCATACCCATGCCTGAGTGCGCTGATAGTCGGCGAAGGCGGCCACCGTGCTGACCAGCAGGCCGCTCGCGCCGTTGGGGCGCAGGCGCAGGTCGGTCTCGTACAGACGGCCTGAGGCGGTGTGGCTGCCCAGCACGGTGTTGATGCGCTGCGCGAGCCGCGCGTAGTTTTCCTGCGCGTCCGGATGATCGTCGTCGTACAGGAAGATCAGGTCGAGATCCGAGGCATAGCCCAGTTCCTTGCCGCCCAGTTTGCCGTAGGCAATGATCGCGAACTTTGGCTGCTCGCAATGGCGCTTGCGCGCGGTAGCCCAGCTCAGCGCCAGTACATGGCGCAGCATCAGGTCGGCGAGGTCGGACAGGTGGTCGCTGAGTTTCTCCAGCGGCAGCAGTCCTTGCAGGTCCATCGCCAGCAGGTGGAAGGTCTGTTCCTGCTGGGCCTGGCGCAGCACGTCGAGTTGTCTTTCGATGTCGCCGGCGCAGTCGGCCAGACGCTGTTGCAGGTCTGCGTCGATTTGCTGCCAATGCGGCGGCCGGTACATCTCGCGGGCGTCCAGCAACTCGTCCAGCAGCGCCGGATGCTGGGTCAGGTATTCGGCTGTCCAGCTGCTCGCGGCGATCAGCCGCACCAGCCGTTGCAGCGCCTGCGGGTATTCGGCCAGGAAGGCGAGGTAGGCGGCACGGCGGCTGACGCCTTCGAGCAGCCCGAGCGCACGGGCCAGCGTCGCGTCCGAATCCCCTTGTTGCGCGCTTTGGGCAATGAATTGCGGAATCAGCTTGTCCAGCCGCTGGCGGCTGAGGTCGGGCAACTGGCGGTAGCGTATGCCCTCGCGCAGTTGCAGCAGACGTTGCGCAGTCTCCGGCGCAGCGCGGTAGCCCAGGCTTTCCAGTTGAGAAGCCAGTTCTTCGGCGGTCGCGCCTTCGCGCCATGCTTGTGCTTCGTTTTGTTCTTCCTTCGGTTCGCCGAAGATGTGTTCGAACTGCCGGGAGACCAAGGCGCGATGGCGGTCCAGCGGTTCCTGCAACGCAGCGTAATTCGCGTAGCCCATAGCTTTGGCGATGACCGCCTGATCCTCGGGCTTCTCTGGCATCTCCTGCGTTTGCTGATCGTCCAGATATTGCAGCCTGTGCTCCAGATTACGCAGGAATATATAGGCGGCGTCGAGATCGACGGCGACTTCCTTATCGAGTTGCCCGTTGGCGACCAGCACCAGCAAGACCTGCTGCGTCGGGCGGATACGCAAGCGCGCGTCGCGGCCGCCGCGTATCAACTGGAACACCTGCGCGGTGAATTCGATCTCGCGGATGCCGCCGGGACCGAGCTTGACGTTGTTCAGCCGGT
The DNA here is from genome assembly GCA_035654695.1 of Gallionella sp. GTDB lineage: Bacteria > Pseudomonadota > Gammaproteobacteria > Burkholderiales > Gallionellaceae > Gallionella. The sequence continues at coordinate 46,740 of DASRWG010000062.1, forward strand.
CTCGGCGCTGTACTTCCTGACGGATCTGCGCATGCAGTTTGCGCATCGAGTCGATTGCACCGAAGTCGAGGTATTTGCGGAATACGAATGGTTGCGTCAGCTCGGAGAGTTCGTCGATATGCGGATTTTCCGCCGGAGAAATCACGCGCGCCTTGATCCATGCATAGCGCTCCCATTCGCGCCCCTGGCTGACCAGATATTCCTCCAGCGCGGCGAAGCTCATCACCAGCGGGCCGCTGTCGCCGTAGGGGCGCAGCCGCATGTCGACGCGGAACACGTAGCCGTCGGCGGTGAGGTCGTTGATGATGTTGATCAGGCGGCGTCCCAGTTTGGTGAAGAACTCGTGATTGGAAAGTGCGCGTGCGCCGTCGGTCTCGCCGTCCTCGGGATAGACGAAGATCAGGTCGATGTCGGAAGAGACGTTCAGCTCGCCGCCGCCCAGCTTGCCCATGCCGATCACCAGCAACTCTTGCGGCGTGCCGCTGGCCTCGCCTATCGGGCTGCCGAACTGTTGCTGCATCGCGCGCATCAGGCATGCCTGCGCCTGCCGCACGCAGACCTCGGCCAGCGCGGTCATCGCCTGCATCACTTCGTTCAGGCCGCACAAACCGTTCAGGTCGCGCAGGATCAGCTTGACCATCACTTGCTTGCGCAATCGGCGCACCGCGCGGGAAAGCTGGGTTTCATCGTCGAGATTCAGGCCGGATTGTTGCAACAGCGCCAGCATCTCGCTGCGGTCGCAGGGCGCGGCGTAGTTTTCCTGCAACCAATTCTGTAAGTCGGAGTCTGTTTCCAGTACGCGGCTGGCATAACGGCTGCAATCCACAGTGTGTTGCAGCAGGTCGGTAAAGCTTGTGGAGGGCGGGTGTGAGATATTCATTTCAAGTTAGAATGCGCGAGGTTTTTTCGATTATAAGTCCCAGACCATCATTCCGGCGCGTGCGCCTTGATCATCGATGCTGAATTCGCTTCCCGTCCGACTGCTGTGGCATAGCCTGAACTGGTTGACCCGACTCGCGATTGCCGCATCGGCGGCCATGGCGCTGCTGATGGCGGTCGTCATCGTCGCGATGCGCTATTGGGTGATGCCGGATATCGGGCAGCACCACGACCGCATCGTCGCATCGCTGTCTGCCGCAATTGGCAACCCGGTGACGATAGGCAAAATCGCCGGCGACTGGCAAGGCCTGCGTCCGCGCCTGAACCTGACCGATGTGCGCATCCTCGACGCACAGGGACGGCCTGCGCTGACGCTGCCGCGCATCGACGGCAGCGTGTCCTGGCTGTCGCTGATTACGGCTGAGTTGCGGCTGGCCAGCCTGGAAGTAGACCAGCCCGAGTTGCTGGTGCGCCGCGATGCGCAGGGGCGTTTCTTCATCGGCGGCGTGGCGCTGTCGGGCGGGGGCGGCGACAACACTCTGGCGGACTGGTTGCTGCGCCAGTCGCATATGGCTGTGCACGATGCGAACATCGTCTGGCTGGACGAGCGCCGCGCCGCGCCGCCGCTGGCACTGAAACGCGTCAACCTGCGCGTCGATAATTTCTTCGGGCGGCACCGCTTCGCCCTGCAAGCCTTGCCGCCGGCGGAACTGTCTACTCCGCTGGATCTGCGCGGCGATTTTCGCGGCGAAAGCCTGGACGATCTGACCCAGTGGCGCGGACAGATATACACCCGGCTGGATTACACCGATGTGAGCGCATGGCGTCCCTGGCTGGACCTGCCGCGCGAATTCAGTCGCGGGCGCGGCGCGTTGCGCGGCTGGCTTGGAGTCGCGCAGGGCAAGGTCAGCGAAGTCACCACGGATTTGGCTTTGCGCGACGTGGTGACCCGGCTGGCAAGCGACGTACCCGAATTGGCGCTGCTCGACTTGCGTGGACGTGTCGCATGGAAAGACAACGAGGGCGATCTGGAAGTGTCCACGAGGCGGTTGTCCATGCGGCTACAGAACGGGATTGCATTGCCGCCGACCGATTTCTACCTGCGCATCGCCGCGGGCAAGGACGGGCAAGCAGGCGGCGAGCTGCGGGTCAATCAGCTGCAGCTGGAGACGTTGTCCGCGCTGGCGGCCTTCGTGCCGCTGGATGCGGCATCGCGCGCGCAACTGGATGCCTACGCGCCGAGGGGGGCGCTGACCGGACTGGGCTACCGCTGGCAGGGACGCTTGGCCAGTCCGGACGCATACCGTATCAACGGACGGTTCAGGGATCTTGCCGTGCGGCGGGTCGGCGCGGTGCCCGGCATCTCCGGCCTGTCGTTCGATGTGGAGGGCGACGAGGAGGGCGGCGATCTGAATATCGACTCGCGCCATCTGGTGGTGGATGCGCCGGATGCGATGCCGGAGCCGCTGTCGTTCGCGACCCTGACCGGCCAGGTCGGCTGGTCGCGCGAAGGCGGCGAGGTGCGGGTGGATGCGGACAACGTCGCGATGGCCAACGCCGATCTGGCCGGCAACCTGCACGGCAGCTACCGGACGAAGAAGGACTCGCCCGGCGTGCTCGACCTGACCGTCGCGCTGACGCGCGGCGACGTTACCAAGGCCTACCGCTACACGCCGCTGGTCGCCCTCGACAAGGAAGACAACGACTGGCTGAAGGGAGCGCTGCTGGCCGGGCGCACTGAAGACTTCCGCGTGCGGGTGAAGGGCGATCTGGGCGACTTTCCGCTGGACGGAACGGAAGATGCGCTGCTGGAGATCGGCGGCCATGCGCAGGGAGCGGTGCTGGAATTCGACCCGGACTGGCCGCGCGTCGAGAATATCGACGGCGACTTCTGGATACGCGGCAACAAGCTGGAGGTCAAGGCGCCCCGCGCCACCATGTTCGGTGCGCAACTGCAGAACCTGGCCGTCGCCATTCCCGACATGATGAGTGCGGACCTGCCGCTGGAAGTGCGCGGGGTCGCCATGGCGACGAACGAAACTTTCCTGGAGTTCATCCAGCGCAGCCCGGTGCGCGGTTACATCGACGGCTTCACCGACGGCATGAGCGCCTCGGGCAGCGGACAGCTCGACCTGTTCGTGCGCGTCCCGCTGCAGGGCGAGTCTCCGGTCAAGGTCGCGGGCGCGTTCCATGTGCAGGGGAACGACATAGACCTGGGCGGCGGTGCCCCGCTGTTGCGCAACACGCGCGGCACGCTGTCGTTCACCGAATCGGGTGTGTCGGCCGAGAAGGTGCAATCGAACATACTGGGCGGTCCCGCCTCGATAGACCTGCGCAGCGAGGAGGGCGGCGTCCTGCATGCCAGCGCGCGGGGGCGCATCGACCTCGATGCGCTACGCAAGACCGACCCGAGTCCGCTCCTGCAGCGATTGCGCGGCAGCGCGCCATGGGACGCCGATATCTCCGTGGTGAAGAAGTCTGCGGAACTGGTCGTCAACTCCAGCCTGCAGGGCATCGCTTCGACGCTGCCCCAGCCCTTCGCCAAGCGCGCGGGCGAGGCGATGCCGCTGCACGTCGAGAAGCGCATCGTGGCAGAGGGGCAGGATACGGTCGAGGTCCGGCTCGGGAAATTGCTGATCGCGCGATTGCTGCGGCGCGACGAGGACGGCGAGATGGTGGTCGAGCATGGCGTCGTTGCCTTCAACCAGACGGGAGATTTCGGCAAGTGGCTGCGCAGGGACGGCGTATGGCTGGTCGGGCGCTTGCCGCAGTTGTCGCTGGAAGGCTGGGGCGGCCTGTCGGGCGCGGCGGACGGCGGCGCGGCATTCCCGGTCGGCGGCGCCGATCTGAGCATCGGCAGGGCATCCGGTTTCGGCATGCAGGTGGACAGGCTGAAGGTCGATGCGTCCCCCCGAGGCGAGGGCGTGGCGGCGCGGTTGTCGAGCGGCGTGCTGAACGGCGAAGTGGAATGGCAGCCGCGTGGCGACGGCAAACTGACGGCGCGTCTGCAGAACCTCGAATGGGACAAGCGCGGGCGCATGCCGGACAGTCCCGCCCAGCCGGAGACGCCAGCCGCCTCGCCCGGCACCCTGCCTGCGCTGCAGATACTGGTGGAGAACCTGACAGTGGACGGGAAGCAGATCGGGCGGTTCGAGATGGTCGGCCATCCGGATGGCCGCGATTGGCGTCTGCGCCGGCTGAGCATCGTCAATCCGGACGGCGGCCTGATCGGCGACGGGGTGTGGCGCAGTTCCGAGCGGAATGCGCGTACCGATGCCAACCTGCAACTGCAGATCGGCGATGCCGGCAGGATGCTGTCGCGCTCCGGTTATCCGGACACCGTCAAGGCGGGCAAGGGCAAGCTGGTTGCCAATGTTTCCTGGAGCGGCGCGCCGCAGGACTTCAACTACGCGACGCTGGACGGCACGCTCAGGCTGGAGGCGGAGAAGGGGCAGTTCCTCAAGATGAAGCCGGGCGTGGGCAAGCTGCTCAGCGTGCTCAGCCTGCAGTCCCTCCCGAAACGCATCACGCTGGATTTCACCGACGTGTTCAGCGACGGTTTCGAGTTCGATCGTATCGAAGGCAATGCGGCCATCAATGACGGCGTGATACGGACGCAGGATTTCCGCATCGACGGCTCCGCGGCCAAGGTGACGATGAAAGGCAGCGTGGACCTGAACCGCGAGACACAGGACCTTCGCGTGGCGATCCTGCCGACGCTGGGCGACAGCGTGTCGCTGCTGGGCGCTTTCGCGGCCGGGCCGGTGGTCGGCCTCGGCACGCTGCTGGTCAACAAGGTATTGGGCGATCCGCTCGATAAGATGGTGTCGTTTGAATACAATATCGGCGGCACCTGGAACGATCCATCCGTGACCAAGGCGGGACAAACAGCAGTCAAACAGAACACTCAAAAATAGCAGGGAAAGAAAACATGCCGCACGGTAACTCCACTCAGCAACGTATCGCCGCACAGGCCAATGCTTACAAGGTCGCCGCGATCCAGATGGCCTCGGGGCCCAACGTGGCGGGCAACCTGAACGAGGCGAAACGGCTGATCGCCAAGGCCGCCGAACAGGGCGCGAAACTGGTGGTGCTGCCGGAGTTCTTCGCGATCATGGGCATGGACGAGCAGGAGAAGGTCGCGGTGCGCGAGCAGCCGGGATCGGGACCTATCCAGTCTTTCCTCGCCGAGACGGCAAGACAGCACAGGATTTGGCTGATAGGCGGATCCATCCCGCTGGCGGCGAAATCGCCGGACAAGGTGCTGAACAGTTGCCTGGTGTTCGACGAACAAGGCGAGCAGGTCGGCCGCTACGACAAGATCCACCTGTTCAACCTGGAGTTGGGTAACGAGAGCTACAACGAGGCGCGGACGATAGAGCCGGGCAAGCAGGTGGTGGTGATCGACAGCCCGTTCGGGCGCATCGGCCTCGCGGTGTGCTACGACTTGCGCTTCCCCGAGCTGTTCCGCGCGATGAAGGAAGTCGATGTGATCGTGCTGCCGTCCGCGTTCACCGCGACCACCGGCAAGGTGCACTGGGAGCCGCTGGTGCGCGCCCGCGCGATCGAGAACCTTTCCTACATGATCGCCGCCGCGCAGGGCGGCTATCACGTCAACGGGCGCGAGACGCACGGCCACAGCATGGTCGTCGACCCCTGGGGGCGCGTGCTCGACCAGCTGCCGCGCGGTTCCGGCGTGGTGCTCGCCGACATCAACCCCTCGTACCAGGCCAGCCTGCGCGCCAGCCTGCCCGCGCTGTCGCACCGCACCATTTACGGTTGCTAGGATGAATACCATGAAAAAAGCCGCACCGTTCGACACCCTGTTCGCCACCGCGCAGCAATCGCTGCTGACGCCGTATTCCATCGAGTCGCAGCATATCGAGAAGGTGTTCGCCAGCATGATGGCGCACCGGCTCGACTACGCCGACCTGTATTTCCAGTACAGCCGCGCCGAGAGCTGGTCGCTGGAAGAGGGCATCGTCAAGTCCGGCAGCTTCCACATCGACCAGGGCGTCGGCGTGCGCGCGGTCAGCGGCGAGAAGACCGCGTTCGCCTATTCCGACGACATCAGCCTGAACGCGCTGGAGAGCGCGGCGCAGGCCACGCGAGCAATTGCCAGGCAGGGCGGCGCGCAATCCGTGCCCGCGATGCGCCACGGTTCGCGCCGTTCGATCTACCTGCCGCACGATCCCATCGCCAGCCTGAAGGACGCCGACAAGGTCGCGCTGCTGGAGCGCATCGAGCGCTATGCCCGCGCGCTCGATCCGCGCGTCACCCAGGTGATGGCCAGTCTCGCCGGCGAATACGAAGTGGTGATGGTTGCGCGCAACGACGGCCTGCTGAACGCCGACATCCGCCCGCTGGTGCGTCTGTCGGTGCAGGTCATCGTCGAGAGCAACGGCAAGCGTGAGCAAGGCTCCGCGGGCGGCGGCGGGCGTTTCGACTACGGCTATTTCGACGACGCGATGCTGCGCCGCTACGCCGAACAGGCCGTGCATCAGGCCACGGTCAACCTCGACGCCGGCCCGGCCCCGGCGGGCGAGATGACTGTCGTGCTCGGCTGCGGCTGGCCCGGCATCCTGCTGCACGAAGCGATAGGACATGGGCTGGAGGGCGACTTCAACCGCAAGGGCAGCTCGGCCTTCTCCGGCCGCGTCGGCGAACGCGTCGCGGCGGTGGGCGTCACTGTCGTGGACGACGGCACCATCGCCACAAGACGCGGCTCGCTGCAAATGGACGACGAAGGCAATCCCACGCAAGCCACTACGCTGATCGAGGATGGCATCCTCAAGGGCTATCTGCAGGACAGCCTGAATGCCAGACTGATGAACGTGCCGGTGACCGGCAACGCGCGGCGCGAATCCTACGCCCACCTGCCGATGCCGCGCATGACCAACACCATGATGCTCAACGGCGACAAGACCCGCGAAGAGATCATCGCCTCGGTGAAGCACGGCCTGTACGCGGTGAACTTCGGCGGCGGCCAGGTGGACATCACCAGCGGCAAGTTCGTGTTCTCCACCACCGAGGCCTACATGATCGAAAACGGCAAGATCACCCGCCCGGTCAAGGGCGCGACGCTGATCGGCAACGGCCCGGACGCGTTGACCCGCGTCTCGATGATAGGCAACGACATGACGCTGGATTCCGGCGTCGGCACCTGCGGCAAGGAAGGCCAGAGCGTCCCGGTCGGCGTGGGCCAGCCTACGCTGCGGATAGACGGGTTGACGGTGGGCGGGACGGCTTAGCGGTGCAGAATTTTTGGCTGTTGTTCGAAAGTCTTTGTAAGGGTGGTGATGAAAATGTACGTTCCGTGCCCTGTTTGTACAAATGCTACGTGTATAAAGAAACCAGTTGAGCATCGTTCTGATGGCATTCTGTTTAATTGCTGTCCACGCTGCGGTTCGTTTGTTTTACACGGAGCTGCTCTAAACTATCTTCAACAACAAATTGTGGCGAATAGAATTGATAGGTCTGTGCTCAGCCATCATCTTCAGAGGGGGCAGCGACCCGATGGGAGTCCAGTAGAGTTATTTGAGGATGATTTAAATGCATATATTGACGACCATAGCTTACCGTCCCCGCAAGAACAGTTAAACAATCTGATTCTTTTGATCGGCAAGGCACAACCAGATCCTGCATCTTATGCAGAATTTACCATTGAGAAAATTGCAGCTTGTATTGGCGTCGCTATTGATACAAAACAAACAAATGAGCCAAATTTCTCTTGGTTGTGGTCGCAAATATTGAAGCAAGAGTTATTCGAAAGGCTTCCTAAACAAGGAGGAGGTATGTTTCCTCTTAGACTCACAATGTCAGGATGGGAGCTATTTGAAAAGCTTCGCCACAAAACAGAAGATAGCTATACGGCTTTTATGGCTATGGCATTTAACCAGCAAGATATAGCGCAAATGTTAACGGGGCATTTTAAACCCGCTGTGGCTCGTGCAGGTTTTGAGCTTAAGCCTCTCAACGAGGATCAACCCGCCGGGCTGATAGATAATCAGATTCGCGCTGCAATTAGATCTGCAGCATTTGTTGTGGCCGATCTGACGCATGCGAATAATGGGGCATATTTCGAGGCGGGATTCGCGGAGGGGCTTGGCGTACCTGTTTTATATACTTGCCAAGAAGATGTGTTTAATGAAAAAAAGACCCATTTTGATACTAATCATATGCTTACCATTCCATGGAATCTTGATCGCCCTGATGACGCGGCTAAGAAACTAACTGCGACTATTCGCGCTACGTTACCAACAAAAGCCAAGCGTTTTGATTGATTGTTTCTGAACTGCCTCCCGCACCGGACAGACGGCCTAAGCCGTCTATCCGCTGACCGGCATCACGCCACCGTCACCTTCTTGTCCAGATACACATCCTGCACCGCATTCAGCAGCGCGATGCCGTCTGCCAGCGGTTTCTGGAAGGCCTTGCGGCCGAGGATCAGGCCCATGCCTCCGGCGCGCTTGTTGATGACGGCGGTGCGGACTGCTTGATGTAAATCGTCCTTGCCGGATTCGCCGCCGGAGTTGATCAGGCCGGCTCGGCCCATGTAGCAGTTCGCCACCTGGTAGCGCACCAGGTCGATGGGGTGGTCGGTGGTGAGGTCGCTATACACCCTGGGATGGGTCTTGCCGAACTTGATGGCGTTGTAGCCGCCGTTGTTCTCGGCCATCTTCTGTTTGACGATGTCGGCGTTGATGGTCGCGGCGAGGTGGTTGGCCTGGCCGGTCAGGTCGGCAGCGACGTGGTAGTCTTTGTCGCCGACCTTGAATGCCGGGTTGCGCAAATAGGCCCACAGGATGGTCGCCATGCCCAGTTCGTGCGCGTGTTCGAACGCTTCGGAGATCTCCTGTATCTGGCGGCGCGAGTGTTCGGAGCCGTAGAACACCGTCGCGCCCACTGCGACCGAGCCCATGTCGAACGCCTGATCGACGCTGGCGAACAGCGTCTGGTCGAACATGTTGGGGTAGGTCAGGATCTCGTTGTGGTTAATCTTCACGATGAACGGGATCTTGTGCGCGTAGCGCCGCGCGACCGAGGACAGCACGCCCAGCGTCGAGGCCACGCCGTTGCAGCCGCCTTCGATGGCCAGCTTGACGATGTTCTCCGGGTCGAAATACATCGGGTTGGGCGCGAACGACGCGGCGCCGGAATGCTCCACGCCTTGGTCCACCGGCAGGATGGAGATGTAGCCGGTGTTGGCCAGCCGTCCGTTTCCGTACAAGGCTTGCAGGCTGCGCAGCACGCCGACCTTGCGGTCCTTCTGTGCTACGACGCGATCCACGTAGTCCGGTCCCGGGAGGTGCAGGGATTCCTTGGGAATGCCCGCGCAACGGTATTGCAACAGATGTGCCGCTTCATCTCCCAGCAACTGCTCGACGTTCGTCATGATTCCGCTCCTCGTGGTTGAAATGGAGCGGATATGCTACGCCTCCGGACACTCAAGTAAATAGGGGTTTCCCTATGTGTATAATCCGGCGCACCCGTAATCCAAGAGTCATTTAGTCGCCATGAAACAGCCCATCCTCGGCACGCCGCTCAGCCCCTCCGCCACCAGAGTCATGCTGCTCGGCAGCGGCGAACTCGGCAAGGAAGTTCTGATCGCGTTGCAGCGCCTCGGCGTCGAGACCATCGCGGTGGATCGCTATGCAAATGCGCCGGGACACCAGGTTGCGCATCGCGCGCATGTCATCAACATGGCCGACGGCGCGGTGTTGCGCGCGCTGATCGAGCAGGAGCGCCCGCACATCGTCGTGCCGGAGATCGAGGCCATCGCGACCGACATGCTGGTGCAGATCGAAAAGGAAGGCCTGGCGCGCGTGATTCCGACCGCCCGCGCCGCGCAGCTGACGATGAACCGCGAGGGCATACGCCGCCTCGCCGCCGAGACGCTGGGACTGCCGACCTCGCCGTACAGGTTCGCCGACAGTCTTGAAGAACTCCGTGCCGCGACCGAGGTCGTCGGATTTCCCTGCATCGTGAAGCCGGTGATGTCTTCGTCCGGCAAGGGTCAATCGAAGGTCGATAACGCGGGCGAGGTGCAGGCCGCGTGGGACTACGCCGCTTCCGGCTCGCGCGTGAATCAGGGCAGGGTGATCGTCGAGGGTTTCATCGACTTCGACTACGAGATCACGCAGCTGACCGTGCGCGCCGTCGGTGCGGACGGCAAGATCGAGACGCACTTCTGCGAGCCGATAGGCCATGTGCAGGTGCACGGTGACTACGTCGAGAGCTGGCAGCCGATGGCGATGACGCCGCTCGCCTTGCAGCGTTCGCGCGACATCGCGAAGAAGGTCACCGACGACCTGGGCGGGCAGGGCATCTTCGGCGTCGAGCTTTTCGTGAAGGGCGACATGGTGTGGTTCAGCGAAGTCAGCCCGCGCCCGCACGACACCGGCATGGTGACGATGTGCAGCCAGCGCCTGAACGAATTCGAACTGCATGCTCGCGCGATCCTCGGCCTGCCGGTGGATGCTTCGTTGCGTGCAGCGGGCGCGTCGGCGGTGATCTACGGCGGTATGGAAGAGAAGGGCATCGCCTTCACCGGCGTGGACGAGGCGCTGCGCGTGCCGGAATCCGACGTTCGTCTGTTCGGCAAGCCGGAATCCTTCGAGCGCCGCCGCATGGGCGTCGCGCTGGCGAACGGCCGCGACACCGACGAGGCGAGGGCGCGCGCGAAGCTGGCTGCAAGCAAGGTGATCCCGGTCAAGGGACGATGATCGCTGGCTGATGATTGCTATCTGATGATATTAGGCATCCATCACGCGACTTTCCTGAGTAGCGACCTTGCGCGGTCGCGCGACTTCTACGAAGGCGTGCTCGGTCTGCGCCCCGATCCGGCTCGTCCGGTCATGGGCTTCGACGGCGTGTGGTACGGCGTCGCGGCCAACCAGCAGATACATCTGATGCAGTTGCCGAATCCTGAGGCGGGATTGCAACGCCCCCGGCACGGCGGACGCGACCACCATGTCGCGTTGGGCGTCGACGATCTGGACGCGCTGCGGGCGAAACTGGATCAGGCCGGCGTCGTCTACACGATGAGCCAATCCGGACGTGCCGCGTTGTTCTGCCGCGACCCGGACGGCAATGCGCTGGAGTTTGTCCTCAGCTGAAAAATGGCGGGCAGTCGGGCGAAATCGGCTGCGTCGTCAGGGCGGTAATGGGCAGTAAACTGTATTTATGCAAGATATGTGCGAAATGGCTTGACGCCTCCGGATTAACCACGTAAAAAGCCAGCTGGTATTTGATTCAAAGTCTGTGCTGTACTGTTTCTCATGTGCAATCTTCGATTCAAATAGTCCCGCGGGGGGATTTCCCCGTTTTTTTAGTAAGGAAGTAACAACATGGCAAATGGTACAGTTAAGTGGTTCAACGACGCTAAGGGCTTCGGCTTCATCACTCCGGATGACGGTGGCGAAGACCTGTTCGCGCACTTCTCCGCAATCAACATGAGCGGCTTCAAGTCGCTGCAAGAAGGCCAGAAGGTCTCCTTCGAAGTGACTCAAGGCCCGAAGGGCAAGCAAGCTTCGAACATCCAGGCTGCTTAATCGACTAAGAATCGATTGTCAAAAACGCCACCTTCGGGTGGCGTTTTTGTTTTGTGCGTCCGAAATTTTTGATGCGGCATATCTGTTCGACATGTTCCACAAGCCGGGGTATCGTCTGGTTACAATAGCCGGTCTGAATTGAATGTTCTCACGGGGGAAGCATGGCCTTGCCGCAGCGCCGTAATCTCATGTTTCGTTATCTCGCTTGGGCCGCAGGCGTGGCACTGCTGGCGGGCGCAATCTGGTTCCTGACGCTGCCGGAGCCATTGCATGTAGCGCTGACCAAGGTCGAGCGCGGCATGGTGGAGGCGACGGTCAGCAACACCCGTGCGGGAACGATAGAGGCGTGCCGCCGCGCCAAGATGTCGCCGCCTGCGGGCGGGCAGATCGCGCATCTGCTGGTGAAGAAGGGCGAGCGGGTCAAGGCCGGTCAGGTATTGCTGGAACTGTGGAACGATGATCTGCAGGCGCAGGCCCGTCTGGCCGAGCAGCAGTTGAATACGGCATCGACGCGCGTCGACGAGGTCTGCACGCTGGCCGACCAGAGCAGCAAGCAGGCGGTGCGCGCGCGCCAGTTGCGCGAGCGTGGCTTCATCTCTCCCGAGGGGCTGGAGCGCGCCGAAGCCGACGCCAAGGCCAAGCAGGCTTCCTGCACCGCCGTGCGCGGCGAGGTCGGGCAGGCGCGTTCGCGCATCGCTTTGGCGCAGGCCGGGTTGCGGCGCATGGTGTTGCGAGCGCCGTTCGACGGCATTGTCGCGGACATCAGCGGCGAACTGGGCGAATACGCCACGCCTTCGCCGCCGGGCATTCCTACCCCTCCCGCTATCGACCTGATCGACGACAGTTGCCTGTTCGTCAGCGCGCCCATAGACGAAGTGGATGCGTCGCATGTGCAGGCAGGCCTCCCGGCGCGCATCACGCTGGATGCGCTCAGGGACAAGTCGTTCGAGGGCAAGGTCAAGCGCGTCGCGCCCTATGTGATCGATCTGGAGAAGCAGGCGCGCACCGTCGAGGTCGAGGTCGATTTTGCCGAGCCGCCTCAGGCCGATGCGCTGCTGGTCGGTTACAGCGCCGATGTCGAGATCGTCCACACCGTGCGCGACAAGGTGCTGCGCATTCCGACCCAAGCATTGCTGGAGGGAAAGCGAGTGCTGGTTTACCGCGCGAGCGACGGCATGCTGGAAGAACGCACCGTGAAGACCGGGCTGGCGAACTGGGAATATACCGAAGTCGTCGAGGGCCTGAACGATGGCGACCGCATCGTCACCGCGCTGGATCAGGCCGGTGTGAAGGCCGGCATCAGGGTGCAGCCGGAAGAAAAAAAGTGAAACGGGAAATGGGAAAAGGGAAACGCAATACGCCCTTGGCGCAAAGCTCCTCACTTTGGAATGAAGCGGGCAGGTTTTTCCACGTTTCCCATTTCTCTTTTCTCGTTTCCCGTTACTTTCCCAAATGATCGAACTGCAGAAAGTCTGCCGCACTTTCACCGTCGGCGACCAGCAAGTCGCCGCGTTGCGCGACGTCGATCTGCGCGTCGATGCGGGCGAATACATCTCCATCATGGGGCCGTCCGGCTCCGGCAAGTCCACGATGCTCAACATGCTGGGGCTGCTCGACCGGCCCAGCTCCGGCACCTATCTGCTGGACGGCGGCGACGTCACCGCGCTGAACGACGAGCAGCAGGCGCGGGTGCGCCGCGAGAAGATCGGCTTCGTGTTCCAGTCTTTCCATCTGGTGCCGCGCCTGACCGCGGCACAGAACGTCGAATTGCCGATGATCCTAGCGGGCATCCCGTCCGAGGAGCGCAAGTCGCGCGTGCGGGTGCTGATGCAGAACTACGGCCTGTCCGACCGCGCCGACCACAAGCCGGACCAGCTTTCCGGCGGCCAGCGCCAGCGCGTCGCGATCGCGCGCGCGACGGTGATGAATCCCACCGTGCTGCTGGCCGATGAACCGACCGGTAATCTCGACCGCAACACCGGCTGGGAGGTGCTCAAGCTGCTGGAAGGGCTGCTTGAGCAAGGGATCTCGCTGGTCGTGGTGACGCATGACGCGGAGATCGGCGCGCGCGCGCACCGGCAGATACACATGCTGGACGGGCGCATCCTTTCCGACGAACGAATCGAAAAATGAGGCTCGCCGACACCCTGCAGTTCGCGTCCGGGAGCCTGAGGGGCAGTCCGACGCGCACGCTGCTGATGATGCTGGCGATGTCCATCGGTGTCGCCGCGGTGGTCGTGCTCACCGCGCTGGGCGAGGGTGCGCGACGCTATGTCGTCAACCAGTTCGCTTCGCTGGGCACCAATCTCGTGATCGTGCTGCCGGGGCGCACCGAAACCGCAGGCATCGGTCCCGGCATGCTGCTCGGCCAGATCCCGCGCGAAATCACGCTGGACGACGCGACGGCGATTCTTGAAAGTTCCGCGGTCAAGCGCATCGCGCCGCTGACGGTCGGCACGGCCTCGTTGTCGCGCGACGCGCTGAACCGCGAAGTGGTCGTGCTGGGCTCCACTTCCGACTTCCTCGAAGTGCGGCACATGAGCATGGGGCTGGGACGTTTTCTGCCGGCGGGCGACATACGCGAGAGCGCGTCGGTGGTCGTGCTGGGCAACCAGATGAAGCGCGAGCTGTTCGGCAATGAGCAGGCGATAGGGCAGTGGGTGCGGCTGGGCGACCGGCGCTTTCGCGTCATCGGCGTGCTGGCGCCGCAGGGCGAATCCATGGGCTTCAACACCGACGAGATCGTCATCGTGCCGGTCGCATCCGCGCACCAGTTGTTCAACACCTCCGGCCTGTTTCGCGTGCTGGTCGAGGCCCGGAACCGCGATTCCATCGAGCAGGCCAAGCACGATGCCGAGCAGATCATGTTCCAGCGCCACGGCGGCGAGAAGGACGTGACCGTCATCACGCAGGACGCGGTGCTCGCCACCTTCGACCGCATCCTCACCGCGCTGACGATGGCCGTCGGCGGCATCGCCGCGATCAGCCTCGCCGTGGCGGGCGTGCTCATCATGAACGTGATGCTGATCGCCGTCGCGCAACGCGTGAAGGAGATCGGCCTGCTGAAGGCGCTGGGCGCGCCGGGCAGGCAGATACGCGGACTTTTCTTCGCCGAGGCGGCGCTGCTCTCCGGCATCGGCAGCGTGTTCGGCCTGATACTGGGTTACGCGGGCAGCACCGTCATCGCGCTGATGTATCCCAGCCTGCCGGTGTCGCCGCCCTGGTGGGCGGTGCTGGCCGCGTTCGGCACCGCGCTGGGCACCGGCATCCTGTTCAGCGTGTGGCCTGCGCGGCGCGCGGCGAAGCTCGATCCGGTGGCGGCGTTGGCGGGGCGGTAATGCGTTCGATTTCTTCTCAAATCTATGGTGCTTGACGCCATATATTGGCAAGACTCATAATCCAGCCATGAAGATCAATGCCGATCTGCTTTATCGTGAGAAACGCGCCTATGCCAAGGGCATAGTCGAAATGGTGGTCTGGCGTGTACCAGAGCCGGTTCCTCCGTCCGAGCATCCTTTCAAATACCGACTGGTGTTCGTGCGCGACGGCAAACGCTTGGTCGGATATGACAACGAACGCGGCAAGGGCGATCACCGGCATTTGGGCGAGAGCGAATTACCTTATCTATTCGTGGACGAAACCCGCTTGCTCGAAGATTTCTGGCGAGATGTATTGGAGGCGACAAAATGAAAACTGAAAATGCCGTATTGCACCTGACAGTGGGCGAGCCGATGGCTGCCAGCCTGGCCCGCGCCGCCGCCGCGATGAAAGCCGCATCGGAGGGTAAGCCAGCGCAACCTTACTTCGGCGTCGGCTTCGGCGAAGTCGGCGAACTGTTCTCGGTATTCACGCCCAAGCGCTGGGAACTGATTGGCGAGTTGCGCGAGGGCGGGGCGATGACGGTGGCGGAACTCGCTCGCCGGCTCAAGCGCGACTACAAGAACGTCTACAACGACTGCGAACGCCTGATCGAATGGATGGCGTTGGAGAAAGACGAGAACGGTCTGGTCTACGCGCCCTATGACGAGATCGTGGTGGACATGAAGCTGCCGGAAAGACGGGCGGCTTAGTGAGCAATCCGGTCGTTTTCATCAGTTACAGCCATGACAGCGATGAGCATCGCGAACGCGTGCTCGCCCTGTCTGAGCGGCTGCGGCAGGATGGCATAGATACCCGGCTTGATCGATATCCGAACGGCACGCCGCCGGAAGGCTGGCCGCGCTGGATGTTGAACCAACTGGACGAAGCAAAGTTTGTTCTCGTCATCTGCACCGAAACTTACTACCGCCGTTTTCGCGGACACGAGCAGCCCGGCAAGGGCAAGGGCGCGGATTGGGAGGGCGCGCTCATCACGCAGGAGATTTACGACAGCCGCAGCAACACGACGAAATTCGTGCCGGTATTTTTGAAAGCTGTCGTGGATGCGCATATCCCCGAGCCGCTACGCAAAGACAGCTATTACGTTTTGGCCTCGGAAGATGCCTACCGGAACCTTTACGATTTCCTACTGGGGCAGGCCGGGATCGAGCCCGGTCCGCTGGGCGAACTCAAGAGCAGGCCGCGTCGGCAGGGAACGGCATTGTCTTTCGATGCAGCGCCGCAAGCCGCTAGAATCGACATCTCCCGCATAGACAAATACGCCCCCGCCGAACTCATCGGTCGTGAAGCGGAAACCGGGATTCTCAACGATGCCTGGCATCAAACCGTCAGTAACGCACCCAAACGCCCGCATGTCCTCACTTTCGTCGCGCTCGGCGGCGAGGGCAAGACTTCGCTGGTGGCGAAGTGGGCGGCGGAGTTGGCACATGAGAATTGGCCGGGATGCGAGGCGGTATTCGCTTGGTCGTTCTACAGCCAGGGCACGAAAGAGCAGACGGCGGCTTCGAGCGATTTGTTTCTTGATGCCGCCCTCGAATTCTTTGGCGACAAGGAGATGGCGCAAAGCTCGCAACACGCCAGCGAGAAGGGCAAGCGGCTGGCACAACTGGTGGGCGCGAAGCGCGCGCTGCTGATCCTCGACGGTCTGGAGCCGTTGCAATATGCGCCCACCTCGGTCATGCCGGGCGAGCTCAAGGATCAAGGCATCGCCGCGCTGCTCAAAGGCTTGGCCGCGAGCAGCCACGGCCTGTGCGTGGTCACCACGCGCTACGCCATCCCCGATTTGAACGCCTACAAGCAAAGCACCGCGCCGGAAATAAAACTGCTGCGACTGTCCAGAGAAGCTGGGGTAAATCTCCTCCAGTCGCTCGGCGTAAAAGGTGGTTTTGTAAAAAATATTCCCGTTGGCGGTGGGAGCGAGCTGTTAAACGAATTCGAAAAACTGGTGGAAGACGTGCGTGGCCACGCGCTCACGCTGAACCTGCTCGGCGCTTACCTGCGCGATGCCCACCATGGCGACATCCGCAGGCGCGACCGCATCAAGCTGGAAGAAGCCGATGCCGAAGAGCAGGGTGGACACGCGTTCAGGGTGATGGATGCGTATGTGCAATCGTTCGAGAGCGAGGGAGCAAAGGGTCGCCGCGCGCTCGCGCTGCTGCGGCTGCTGGGTTTGTTTGACCGGCCCGCGCCCGCCGACTGTCTGCAAGCCTTGTGGCAAGGCGAGGCCATCGCCGGATTGACCGATGCGCTCGGCGGTGTCGGCGAGGCGCAGCGCAACATCGCGCTGACCCGGCTGGAGAGCGCCGGGCTGCTCACGCAAAACCACGAGACGGGCGGCGCGCTGCTGTCGTTGGATGCCCACCCGCTGCTGCGCGAATACTTCGCCAAGCAGTTGCGCGAACACTATCCCGAGGCTTGGCGCGCGGCGCATCAGCGGCTGTACCAGTACCTGTGTGCGACCACCAAGGAAGGCGATAAACCCACGCTGGCGGAGTTGCAGCCGCTGTATCAGGCGGTGGTGCATGGCTGTTTGGCGGGGATGGAGCAGCAGGCGTGTGATGAGGTTTACCACGCCCGCATCCTGCGCGGGAAGGAAGCCTACAGCGCGAACAAACTCGGCGCGTTCGGTCCCGATCTGGGGGCGGTCGCCTGCTTCTTCGAGATACCGTGGAGCCGCGTCTCGCCGAAGCTTGCGCAAGGCGACCAGGCCTGGCTGCTGAACGAGGCCGCCTCCGGCTTGCGCGCGTTGGGGCGGCTGGGCGAGGCGGTGGAGCCGATGCGGGTAACGATGGAAATTAACGCAAACAAAAGCCAGTGGAAAAACGCTGCCGTGTGCGCCAGCAACCTGAGCGAACTGGAACTGACGCTGGGCATGCTGGACGCTGCGGTCAGCGATGCCGCGCAGTCGGTGAACTACGCCGACCAGAGCGGCGATTCGTTTCAGCGCATGGGCAAGCGCACGACCCATGCCGATGCCCTGCATCAGGCCGGCCTACGCCCCGGGGCCGAAGCGCGCTTCCGCGAGGCCGAGGTCATGCAGGCCGAGGATCAGCCCGCCTACCCGCTGCTGTATTCCTTGCCGGGCTTCCGCTATTGCGACCTGCTGCTCGCCGCCGCCGAGCGCGCGGCGTGGCGCGCCATGCTTCCCTCTCCCGCCCCCAAAGGGAGAGAGAGTCTTAACGGGGCCGGGGGGAAGGGTTCGAGCGACGAAGCAAGCCGCGATGAATCGATAAGGCTCACGGCCGTTTCCGCGCGCGCGGCGCAGACAATCAAGATTGCCGAGCGCAACAACTGGCTCCTCGACATCGCCCTCGACCACCTCACCCTGGGCCGCGCCGCGCTGTACGCGGCGCTGCTGAAGGGGGCTTCTCCGTCTTGCCACGAATCCATCGAACAAGCCGTGGACGGCCTGCGCCGTGCAGGTCAAAGTGATTATCTCCCCCGTGGTCTGCTCACCCGCGCTTGGCTGCGCGTACTGGAAAGCAATTCCGAAGCCGCAAAAGCCGACCTCGACGAAGCGCTGGAAATCGCCGAGCGCGGCACTATGCCGTTATTCATGGCAGACATTTACCTGCATCGCGCGCGGCTGTTTTTCCGCGAGGCGGAATACCCGTGGCACAACGAGGACGGCACCCCGCGCAGCGCCCAACAAGATCTCGCCAAAGCGTGGCGGTTGATCGAGAAGCATGGCTACTGGCGGCGCAAGGAAGAGCTGGAAGACGCGGAAGCGGTGATCGGCAGGTGACGTATGTACTTCCGCGACCTGGTCACGCTGACCACTTCCAGTTTCCTCACCTACCGGATGCGCAGCTTCCTCACTGGGCTGGGCATCGCCATCGGCATCGCGGCGGTGATTCTGCTGACTTCCATCGGCGAGGGGCTGCACCAGTTCGTGCTCAACGAGTTCTCGCAGTTCGGCACCAATATCGTCGCGATCCAGCCCGGCAAGACGCAGACGCATGGCGGTAATGTCGGGGTGATCGGTTCGGCGCGGCAATTGTCGCTGGACGATGCGATCGCGTTGCGCGACCTGCCTTATGTCGAGAACGTGAACGCCAGCGTGATGGGTAACGCCGAGCTGCGCGCGAACGGCAAGACGCGCCGCACCACGGTGTTCGGCGAGGGACGCAATTTCGCCAAGGCCTTCACGATGAAGGTGCAGAGCGGCAGCTTCTGGCCGGACGAGGACAACGAACAGGCGCGCGCTTTCGTCGTGCTGGGCTCCAAGGTGCGGCAGGAGCTTTTCCCCGGACAGAACCCGCTGGGTCAGTACCTGCGCGTCGGCGGACAGCGCTATCGCGTGGTCGGCGTGATGGAGCCGAAAGGGCAGGTGCTGGGCCTGGATCTGGATGACGCGGTGTTCATCCCGGTGGCGCGCGCGATGGAGCTGCTGAACCGCCCCGGACTGATGGAGATCCAGGTGAGCTATCGCGCCAGCGCCGATGCGGATACGGTGATACGCATCGTCACCGAACGCTTGAAGGAGCGCCACGGGCGCGAAGATTTCACCGTCATTTCGCAGGAGCAGGCGCTGGAGGTGCTGGGCTCGGTGCTGGACGTGATCACCTTCGCGGTCGGTGCGCTGGGCGGCATCTCGCTGCTGGTCGGCGCGGTCGGCATCCTGACGATCATGACCATGGCGGTCACCGAACGCACCGCCGAGATCGGCCTGCTGCGTGCGCTGGGCGCGCGCGAACGGCAGGTGCTGACGTTGTTCCTCAGTGAAGCCATGCTGCTGTCCGCGATGGGCGGACTGATGGGGCTGGCGCTGGGCGTCGGCATCGCGCAGGGATTGCATTGGTTGTTTCCTGCGCTGCCGGTGCATACGCCTTGGTTGTTTGCCGTGCTTGCCGAACTGACCGCGATCACCATCGGCCTCGCGGCGGGTGTCGCGCCCGCACTGCGTGCAGCAAGGCTGGATCCGGTGGAGGCGCTGCATGCGGAATGAACCTGGGCAGCGGCATCGATGTCGAAAATGCATTATTCTGGCGCCGGGCAAAGCCGATTGCTGGAGCCCCGGCCATCCCGGATTTGAAATGCAGTTCCGGTAAGTCTCTACAGGAGGAAATCACATGAAAGTCCCGCCCGTTTCCAGCGATCCTCTGCAATCGAAGCAGCCGAATTCAGTCAAGAAAGGCAGTGGCGCGTTTGATGCCATGTTCGCGCAACTGGTTTCAAACAGTGCACCGACGAATCCGTTATTTACGCCGCCGTTATCCGCTCCGTTGTCTCAACTCGGTCAAAGCGCCGGCGTAAATCCGGTCGGCGGCATAACGGGTCTCTCCCAGATGGGGCGCAACATGGCGCTGTCCGATCCCGAGTCGGCCTACGAGATGATGACCCTCATCAACAACTGCGAGGCGCTCTTCAAGGCCCAGTTCTCCGAACTGAGCCGGATGAGGTCCGCGGTTTCCCATATGCAGCAGGCAGGCCAGAACCTGGGGAGCATTGCGGTATCCACCGACAACACCAAGATCCAATCCCAGTTACAGGGTTTTGTGGGCGAATACAACAGCTGGGTGCAGCGTTTCAGACCGGCCCTGCAGCAGGGCGGAGTGCTGGCCGGCACCCAGGCTGCCCAGGTTTCCCATTACGAGCTGGAACAAAGCATCAACAACCGTTTCTTCGGTGCCGGGGATGGCCTGAACGGACTGGGTGATCTGGGTATCACCATCGATCCTGCCACCGGATTGGCGAGTCTGGATACCGCCAGACTGGCTTCGCAACTGTCCGCCAACAAGCAGGGCGTCGTGGGAACTGTGCGGGAGTTCAGCGCGAATTTCGTCAAGTCGGCAAGCCTGCTCAATTCGAACGGAAACTTCATCGAGAGACAGATCGACAATCTGGATCGCGCCATCCACTTCATTCGCGATAACAAGAGTTCCCTGCAGGCGGAGTTCGGCACCGGCGATGAGGCCAAACCCACGGGGCAGGTAGCGCAGGCGCTGGCCGATTACAACCGGATATTCATGACTTGAAGGAACCCGGAGCCAGCATCGATGCCGGATTAACGGTCATGGCAAGTGTGCCACCCCTGATGATGACACTTGCCATGCCCGTTCCCTCTCCTCAATCCTCTGATAGAACAACTAGCCATTCGGCTAACCCATCAAAAAACGATGGGCAAGCCGCTGGTTATCCCGCAAGCGGGGAGAGCGCAGCGAGGGGGGCGGAGCCAAGCGAACGAATCGCTGCGTGAGTTTCTGGTTAACGGTACGATTCGGCATGTTCAAAAATATCCGCTGCGACATCTTCTGCAACGTCATCGACAACTACGGCGATATCGGTGTGTGCTGGCGGCTGGCGCGGCAGCTGGCGAATGAGTATGGCCTGTCCGTGCGGCTGTGGGTGGACGACCTCGGAAGCTTCGCGAAGCTGTGTCCGGAGGCCGATGCGGCGTTGGAGTCACAACACTGTCGCGGGGTCGAGGTGCGGAGGTGGCGCGATCCGTTCCCGGAGGTACAGCCCACCGATCTGGTAATCGGTGCGTTCGGCTGCAAGCTGCCGCAATCCTATATCGGGGCGATGGCGGTGCAGGAACAGAAGCCGGTGTGGATTAACCTCGAATACCTCTCCGCCGAAGACTGGGTGCACGGTTGCCACAGGCTGCCGTCGCCGCATCCGTCGCTGCCGTTGACCAGGTATTTCTTCTTTCCCGGCTTCACGAAGCAGACCGGCGGGTTGTTGCTGGAGCGCGACTTGCTGGCGCGGCGCGATACGTTTCTGAACAATTCCGTGCAGCAGCAGGAATACTGGCGGTCGCTCGGCCTGTCCATGCCGGAGGCGGGCACGCTGAAGGTTTCGCTGTTCGGTTACGAGAACGGCTCCCTGGCCGGATTGTTCGATGCTTGGGCGGCTGGCGCGCAGCCGGTGCTGTGCCTCGTGCCGGAAGGGCGCATCCTGCCGCAGGTCGGGGAATATTTTGGCGATGCCGCACTGCGCGCGGGCGAGGGTTACCGGCATGGCAGCCTGCGGGTGCAGGTGCTGCCGTTCGTTGAACAGGAACGCTACGATGAACTATTGTGGGCATGCGATGTCAATTTCGTCCGCGGCGAGGACTCCTGCGTCCGGGCACAGTGGGCAGGCAAACCGTTCGTGTGGCAGATCTATCCGCAGCACGACGCGGTGCACTGGGAAAAACTGCAGGCCTTCCTGAATCGGTATTGCGTGACGCTCAATCCGGCGGCAAGCGAGGCGGTGCAAGGCTTGTGGCGGGAGTGGAACGGCGAAGGCGGGGCCGGTGCAGCATGGCCGACATTCGCCGCCGTTCGCGGCGAACTGGATGCCCGAGCCCTGGTCTGGGCGCGGGAATTGGCAGAAAACAATCTGGCGTTGAATTTACTGGATTTTTATCAGGAAATCGGTAGAATGCGCGCCTTCGAAATTGAGGGGCAGTAAACATGAAAACAGCACAAGAACTTCGCGCGGGTAACGTCATCAATGTGAGTGGCGAGCCCATGGTCATCCTGAAGGCCGAGTACAGCCGTTCCGGCCGTAACGGCTCGGTGGTCAAGATGAAGATGAAGAACCTGTTGACCGAGGCGGGCAAGGAAACGGTCTATGCCGCGGACGACAAGTTCGACCAGATCATCCTGGACCGCAAGGAGTGCACCTACTCCTACTTCGCCGATCCGATGTATGTTTTCATGGACGAGGAATACAACCAGTACGAGATCGAAGCCGAGAGCATGGGCGATTCGATCAACTACATCGAAGACGGCATGCCGTGCGAAGTGGTGTTCTACAACGAGAAGGCGATCTCTGTCGAGCTGCCGACCACCATCGTGCGCGAAGTCACCTACACCGAGCCGGCCGCCCGCGGCGACACTTCCGGCAAGGTGATGAAACCGGCCAAGATCAGCACCGGTTTCGAGCTGCCGGTTCCGGCGTTCATCGAGATCGGCGACAAGATCGAAATCGACACCCGCACCAACGAGTTCAAGAAGCGTGCCTAAGCGACAATAGCAAGACGCCGCAAAAAGACCAGCCCGCAAGGCTGGTCTTTTTGTTTCTCAATAGGCCGAATTGCATAGATATTTCGGTCTATTCTTATTCCGTTTCGATGTTGCTAGGATGGGCGTCCGAGGCTCAGGGATGCCGGCAAGCGCCGGCGGTCGATCGCGGCGATGACACCGACAGGAGGGCGACATGGAACCGGGAAAGGGATTCACCTTCAGCATACAGGCCGAGTTGATCCGGCAGATACAGGAAGAGCACGGGCTGGTTCCCTGCTACGCGACGCCCACTGCCGACAATTGCAGCCAGAAGAAGGAAGAGCAGTGCCGCTGGCGTCACGACTGTTTCAACGAGGCCGAAGAAGACAGGGGCAGGCGGGACGCTGCCGCCGGCTGACAATCCGGGTATCCGAAAGCGAGAGAAAGGCCGGCCGGCAGGTCAGGCCGGAATACAGGGCTGGGAATGCCGGTGGCCTGTGTGCGCCTGTTGCGCGCCGCTGCCGAGCAGATGAAGCTGGAACTGATGCGTTATGTCGACGTCGATCCCCCTGTCTGGCAGACGCTCGGCGAGGGGCAGCGCTTTGCCGAGTCCGGGCAGTGCGCCGAGACCATGGTGGTCGCCTATCCCGGCCAGGTCATCCATACCAGTCCGCAGCGCGAGCTGTTGCGTGCGCTAGTGTTGTATATCTCTTCGCCGAAAACGATGGCGGCGGACCAGATCGAGGTGAGTTACCGCATCGCCGGGCGCTTGAGCAGCTTCTTCGATCTCAAGGCGCTAGCCGATGCGGATTGCCCGTACCGCTTCGACCTGCAGGCGGATATGCCGCCGCAACGGAATGGCGATGCGGGCAGCATGACGCCGGATACACGCTTCTTCGGTGCGGTCAGGGCGCTGCCTGCGGTGGAGAAGATCATCGACCAGAACGAGCGCGATCCGGTGTGGCAGGAACGGCGCTTCGGCAGCGAGTTCACGCCTGCCGGCAAACTGACCGTGCTCAAACATCTCCACACCTATTGGGCGCAGGAGCCGCCGCAGCGCCATAACGAGCGGCGCGGCATCAGCGCCGCCATCGACGTGACGCACGGCTTCCGCGTGGTGAGCCAGCTGGTGACGCGCGTCGATCTGAGGAAGGTGATCGGGCAGGGGCAGGAAGAAGTGGCCGAGCAGGAGCGCGCCAGGATCGCGCTGATCGCCGACGAGAAGATCGACTACACCGCCGAGACCTGGTATGTCTCGGATGCCAGCAGCGACGGGATGGGCGCGACGCTGAACCCGCAGCGCGGGTGGCTGGGTCAAGATCGGCGACCCGGACCGCTGTGGTGGGTAGGCATGGTGCGGCGGCTGCATACCGACGTCGAGGGCAGAGTGCATGTCGGCATCGAGATACTGGCCCGGAAACCGATGGCGGTGTGGCTGCGCGCGCTCGGCAAGGGAGCAGAGACGGCGTCCAACTGGGAGACCAGTTCCGGTTCGTTCCAGTACAGCTACCTGCCGGTCATCCTGCTGCCGGATGCGCAGAACAGCTACCGGCACGCCACGATGCTGATGGAATCCGGCAGTTATGTCTCGGGCAACATCTACCAGGCGATGATGGGCGAACAGAGCCGCGACATCAGGCTCACCTCGTTGATCGCAGAGGGTGAGGACTACGAGCAAGTCGGCTTCGAGTGGTTGCCGGGATAAACGGAGCAGCATGTCCGCTCATTCATTCATTTAATTGCTGTTACCATTTGGATTGCCCTAAACTGAACACGGCTGCCCAAGAACAGCAAATCCCGGGATAACTCATGAGCATTTCCGCACAATCAGATCAGGCCGTCGGCGCAGAAGCTGTGCCGCGCATATTGGTGGTCGATGACGAGCCATCCATCTTGAGTTCATTACGCCGTCTGTTGCGCAGCCGGGGATTCGAGGTGCTCACGGCCGAGTCTGCTGCAGCGGGCCTTGAAGTCCTGGAGCGCGAAACCATCGATGCGGTCATCAGCGATATGCGCATGCCGGTAATGACGGGGGCGGAATTTCTGGAGCAGGTCTTTCTGCGCTGGCCCAATGTGAAGCGCATCCTCCTGACCGGCTATGCCGATGTGGACTCGACTATCGCGGCCGTCAACAAGGGCAAGATATGGCGTTATATCGCCAAGCCCTGGGAAGATGAAGACTTGATATTGACTGTGCAGCAGGCGACGGCCCACCGCCAGCTGATGAACGAGAATGCGCGTCTGCTGGCATTGATCCGGCAGCAGAACGATGAATTGAGATCGCTTAACGCCACTCTGGAAGCCAAGGTGGATGAGCGCACCAGAGCGTTACGCCAGGGCTTCGTCAATACCGTGCATGTATTTTCGAGCATGATGGAGCTTCGCGGTGGCGTATTAGCTGGGCATTCGCGCCGGGTTGCCGAACTCGCGCGCAAGGTGGCCAAAAAACTGGGCATGGAAGAGAAGGCTGTGCAGGAGGTTTTTCTTGCGGCGCTGCTGCATGATATCGGCAAGCTCGGCTTGCCCGACGTGGCATTCGAGCGTCCGTTCAACACGCTGAGTCCGGAGTTGCGCGCAGAGGTGATGAAACATCCTGCGCGTGGACAGATGCTGCTGATGCCGATCGAACAACTCGCCGGGGCTGCGGTGTTGGTACGGCATCACCATGAGCAATTCGACGGGCACGGCTACCCGGATGGCATCAGCGGCATGGAGATTCCATTGGGGGCGCGGATATTGTCTGTGGTCAATGATTTCGATGCTCTCCAGCTGGGTTTGACGACTGCTCACCGGTTCAACCGGATCGAGGCGCTGCATTATCTGGTCGAGAATCGTGGCAAACGTTACGACCCCAGTGTGGTTGACTCGTTCAGCGCAGTGCTCGCCGAAGCCGAGCCCAGCGAATTTGTCGAAATGCCATTGCGGCCGGTTTCCTTGCATCCGGGCCAGCGTCTGGCCCGCGATCTGTTGCATCATGAAGGCTACCTGCTGCTTGCCAAGGACCATGTGCTTACAGCGACAGAGATCGAACAGCTGATCCGGCTGGAGGCTTCCGAAGGACATCCTCTGACCTTGTATATCGCCCAGTGAGAGCTTGCCTCGGCCATCGCGTGTACATGGCATGCCGCATGAGGCGGAGTTGGAAATCATGCAGGAGATGTGATGGACGCACTCCTTGATGCCGTTATGCCGATACTGAAAGCGGTGATCGACCAACGAGGTTTTATTTACCGGTCGTATGGATAGTCAGTCGAGGCTGACGATGAATCTGGACAGACTCGACTGCATGCCGGAGAATCTTAACGGCAAGGTCCCATTTGCGCGACGGGTGTTAAGCAAGGTGGGTTTGGTAGAGCCGCAAGCCATTCGAGCAAGGCAGAAAGGCAGGGGGGCGAGACCTGGATCAGCGATTTGATCCGGTGCGTTGCGCGTGGATGCTTCCAGTTATCATTTTCGTGAATTTGAAGATGTCGTCCGCTCCCTTTGATGCGGAGGCAGGATCGATATGACTCCTACCTTTGCAACTGAATGAGGCGCAGGATGTAGAATTCGAAGAACCGTCGGTTTTGTTGGTATGCGCTGGTCGTGTCGGGCACGCTGGATCATCCGGTGGTGCGCGCAGCGACGGCACTGGGTCAAACTCGGTGGATTCATGAACAAGCTGTTCGGCAACAAGCCCGACGACGATCGGGTGAAGCCAAAATCAGACGGGATGCGATAAGCCCGAACGGGCATCGATAAAATATGGATGGCAAAATCACTTACGTAAGAACCGCCAAGGGCGAAGAAGAGATTCGCAGCAGGCGGCCAAGCCTGTCAGGGGACATCAAGCGCGCCCTGCTGATGGTGGATGGGAAGTCTTCGTTCGACGAGATCAGCAAGCATGCTGCTCCCAGCCTCAGAGGAATGCTGGGCGACTCATTCAAGGAATTGTTGCGTTCCGGTTTTATCCAGGACAAGGCGCGAGCCAGCCAAGCAGGCAATATCCCAAAGATGGCAGTTCCTCCCACGTTCGCTTCGCCTGTGGCATCGGGAATGGCCTCCCCGCTGAAAAAACCTGCGGCGCAGGATCTTGGCGAACTGGATTTCACGGCCGCGTTCCGCGCACCCACACCGGAGGCGCTGGCTGCCGAAGGAGCCCGGCTGGAGGCCGAGAAAAAGAAAAAGGAAGAAGCCGAGGCGCAAGCCATGGCGGCCAAACAGAAGGCTGAGCAGGAAGCGGCCAGGGTGCGTGCCGAGCTGGCGGAGGCCCAAGCGAAAGCCGAGGCCGAGGCGCGCGCGCATGCCGAGGCGGCAGCCAAGGCGCGCAAGGAGATCGAAGCCGCAAAGCTGAAAGCGCAGCAGGAGGCCGAAGCGGCCCGCATGAAGGCGGAGCAGGAAGCCGCGAAGGCGCGCGAGGAAGCCGAGCAGGC
The DNA here is from genome assembly GCA_035654695.1 of Gallionella sp. GTDB lineage: Bacteria > Pseudomonadota > Gammaproteobacteria > Burkholderiales > Gallionellaceae > Gallionella. The sequence continues at coordinate 73,896 of DASRWG010000062.1, forward strand.
GCGGCGGCAGATGGCAGCGGCTCAGGCGAAGGCGGAAGCCGAGGCGCGCGCCCATGCCGAGGCGGCTGCGAGCGCCCGCAAAGAGATCGAAGCGGCGAAATTGAAGGCGCAGCAGGAAGCCGACGCGGCCCGCCTGAAGGCCGAGCAGGAAGCGGCCAGGGCGCGACAGGAGGCGGAACAGGCCAAGCGTCTGGCTGCGGAAGCGGCCAAGGCGCGCGAGGAAGCCGAACACCAGGCGTTGGAGCAGGCCGAAGCGGCAAGGCTGAAGGCGGAGCAGGAGGCCGCGCTTGCGCGTGCCGAGCTCGCACAGGCGCAGGCGAAGGCCGAATCCGAAGCGCGCGCATATGCCGAGGCGGCCGCCAACGCCCGCAAGGAAATCGAGGCCGTGAAATTGAAGGCGCAGCAGGACGCCGAAGAGGCGCGCCTGAAAGCCGAGCAGGAAGCGGCCACCGCAAGGGAGGAGGCCGAGCAGGCCAAGCGTCAGGCGGCCGAGGCGGCACGACTGAAGGCGGAGCAGGAAGCGGCCCAGGCGCGGGCCGAGTTTGCCGAAGCGCAGGCAAAAGCGGAGGCGGAGCAGGCCCGGCAGCAAGCGGCGGAAGCTCAGGCAAAGGCGGAGGCCGAAGCGGTTGCGCATGCCGAGATTGAAGTCCGGGTGCGCAAGGAAGCCGAGGCGGAGAAACAGAAAGCCCAGCAGGAAGCCGAGGCGGCGCGTCTGAAGGCGGAGCAGGACGCTGCCATAGCGCGGGAAGAAGCGAACAGGGCGAGGGAGGAAGCCGAGCAGGCCAAGCGGCTGGTGGCCGAGGCGCAGGCCAAGGCCGAGGTCGATGCGCTTGCACACGCGCAGGCGGAAGCCCGGGTGCGCGAAGAGGCCGAGACGGCGAAACTGAAGGCGCAACAGGAGGCTGAAGCTGCGCGCCAGAAGGCGGAGCAGGAAGCGGCCAGGGCGCGCGAAGAGGCAGAGCAGGCCACGCGACAGGCGGAAGAAGCCGCCTCTGCGCGCGAAGAAATCGAGCATCGCGCCAGGGAGATGGCGGAAGAGGCTAGGCTGAAGGCGGAGCAGGAAGCCGAACAGGCGCGGGCCGAGCTCGCCGAGGCGCAGGCCAAGGCCGAGGCGGAGTTGTCCAGACGCAAGGCGGTGGAGGCCAAGGCCAGACTGGAAGCCGAAGCGCTTGCGAATGCCGAGATCAAGGTGCGCAAGGAAACCGAGGCGGTCAAGCTGAAGGCGCAACAGGAAGCCGAGGCCGCCAGACAGAAAGCGGAAGAAGAAGCCGCGAAGGCGCGCCAGGATGCGGCCAGGGCACAGGAAGAGACGGCCAGGGCGCGCGAGGAAGCAGAGCAAGCCAAGAGACTGGTGGCGGAGGCGCAGGCGAAGGCCGAGGTCGAAGTGCTGGCGCATGCCGAAGCGGAAGCGAGGGCGCGCGAGGAAGCCGAGGCGGCGAAGCTGAAGGCACAGCAGTACGCCGAGGCGGTGCGCCAGCGGGCGGAGCGGGAGGCGTCGAAGGCGCGGGACGAGGCGGTCACCGCGCACGAGGAAGCCGAGCAGGCGAAGAGGCTGGTGGCGGAAGCGCAGGCGAAGGCCGAGGCCGAGGCGCTCGCCCATGCCGAGGTGGAAGTCAGGACACACAAGGAGATTGAAGCCGCGAAACTGAAGGCCCAGCAGGAAGCCGAGACGGTGCGTCTCAAGGCCGAGCAGGAGGCCGCGAAGGCGCGCGAGGAAGCGAACAGGGCGCGCGAGGAAGCGAACAAGGCGCGCGAGGAGGCCGAACAGTCCAAACAACTGGTGGCCGAGGCACGGGCGAAGGCGGAGGTCGAGGCGCTCGCCCATGCGGAGGCTGAAGTCGGGGCGCGCAAGGAGATCGAGGCGGTAAAGCTGAAAGCCCAGCAGGGGGCCGAAGCGGCCCGTCTCAAGGCCGAACAGGAAGCTGCCAAGGCCAGGGAAGAGGCGGAACAGGCCCGGCAATTGGCGGCAGAGGCAATCCGTGCGCGCGAAGAAGTCGAGCGCCGGGCGATGGAACAGGCCGAGGAGGCCGAGCAGGCGCGCCTGAAGGTGGCGCAGGAAGCCGCCAAGGCCAGGGCCGAGATCGAGGCGGCGATGCAGAAGCTGCAGAAGGAAGCCGACGCGGCGCGCCTGAAAGCGGAGCAGGATGCGGCGCTGGCGCGGGAAGAGGCCGAGGAGCTCAAGCGCCAGGCGGCGGAGGCCAAAGCGAGGGCGCATGATGTAGCTGCCGGGAAAACGGTGCAGCGGGAAGCTGAGGCTGCGCGCATCGAAGAGGAGTCGTTAAAGGCCGAACAAGAGGCGCAGCGGTTGGCCAGAATGGCGGCCACACTGAAATCGGCAGGCGCGAAATACCAGCGCTCGACCAGCGCGACGGTGCTGTTCTTCGATGTCGTCGGCTACACCAAGCAGCCGGTCAACAAGCAGATCAAGATCAAGAAGCGCTTCAACCAGCTCGTCTCCGATTGCCTCGCGGAACTGGGCGACGACGAGCGCATCATTCTGGACACCGGCGACGGCGCGGCGATCGGCTTCCTGCAGCATCCCGAGGATGCGCTGGAAGTCGCGCGGCACTTCCGCAAGGCGGTGACGGCGCATCACCATCAGGATTATCCCGAACTCGAGGTGCGTACCGGCATCCATCTGGGGCCGGTCAGCATCGTCAAGGACATGAACGGACAGAGCAACATGGTCGGCGACGGCATCAACGACGCGCAGCGCATCATGAGCTTCGCCGGCATCGACCAGATCTACATCTCGCGGCCGTATTACGATTTCATCTCCAGGCTGAGCGAAGAATACGCGGAACTGTTCCAGTATCGCGGGCAGCAACAGGACAAGCATGGACGAGAGCATGCGGTCTACGAACTGGTTGACCTTTCCTCCGCGGAAGTCGCGCCCCGCATCGTCGAGGCCGCGCCGCCGATCACGCTGGAGCCTTTCGTATTCGCACCTGGCCTGGGCGATCAGGTGCAGAGCGAACCGGCGGCGAAGGAAGAGCCGGCGCCGGAAGCCGTGCCGGAGAGCGGATTCGGCGATATCAAGCTTGAGGGGCTGGATGCAGTCCCGGCGGAGATCGAAGCGCGCCCGTTCGGGGCGACGGTCCGGGCCGAACAGGCGGCGGCGAAACCGGAACCTCAGGCCAGGCAAGAGGCGAAAGCCGAGGCGCATATGCCGACCGAGGAAGAGGTCGCCGCAATGGCGGCCGAGCACGCCAAGGTGTGGGCGAAGGCGGAACAGCGCGCGGCCCAGGCGAAGGAAGAGCGTGCCGCTCAGCCGCCGCAGCCGGCTCAGCGCGAAGAGGCTCCGGTGGTTCGCGCTCGCCGCAAGCCCGTCCCTTGGGGCAAGGTCGGCGCGGGCCTGTTCGTGCTGGCGATCGTTGCGCTGTTCGTCGCACCTTTTGTGTTGCCGATGCGGGAATATGCGAGCGGCATCGAACAGAAACTGTCGGCGCAACTGAAACAGCCGGTGCATATCGGACAGATATCCGGCCGGATATTGCCGACGCCGCAGCTGGTGTTGGGCGAAATGGCGGTCGGAGAAGCAAAACAGATCAAGGTGAAGCAGGCCAGGCTGGACTTTGCGTTCTCCGCATTGTTCTCGTCGACCAGACCGATCGACAGTCTTGGTCTGGATGGGTTGCAGGTCGGTGGCTCATCCCTGCTGCCGCTGTCAGACTGGCTGCAGCGGCTCGCTGCCGATGCGCAATATCCGGTCGGACGCATCGAACTGACCCAGGGCGTATTGGAGGCGGACGGTCTGCAGCTTTCGGGCATCGCCGGCGAGGTGGACTTCGATGCTGCCGGGGCGTTTGCTCAAGCCAAGCTGCATATCGGCGACAACAAGTTCGCACTGGGTGTCTTGGCCGCACCGGGCGGCAAGCAGAAGGTTGAGATCGCGGTGCGCGGAAGTGCGTTGCCGCTATTGCCATCCTGGACGTTCGACGAGCTGAATGCCACAGGAGAGCTGACCGGGGATCGGCTCATCATCACCGAGTTGGACGGCGTCATCATGGATGGCCGTTTGCTGGGCAAGCTCGAATTGTCATGGAGCGACGGCTGGCTGGTGGAGGGTGATCTGATCGCCAAGGCTCTTACCGTGCAGAAGCTCGGCACGGCACTGAGCGGCGATATGGACGGCACGGCCCGCTTCCGGATGCGGGCGGACAACCTGGCGAAGCTGGCCGAGTCCTCGGTCCTGGAAGGCTCGTTCGTCGTCAATAAGGGGGTGATCGGCGGCTTCGACATCGTCGAGACCGCCCGGCTGCGCCTTCGGGAGAGCCAGCCGGGCGGACGTACCCACTTCGACGAACTGGGCGGCGACCTGAGTTTCGAGAACGGCAATTATCGTTTCCGCCGGCTCAAGATGAAGGCCGGCGTGCTGAACGCGACCGGCTCGCTGGATGTGGCAAAGCAGCAGCTGTCCGGCCAGATCACCGCGGAGTTGTCCATGCGCACCGGGATGGGATCGGCCTCGTTGCAGGTCGGCGGAACCACCGGTGTGCCGACGGTGCGGATACGCTAGGACTCCGGGCTTCAAAACGAAAAAGCCGTTCGTCACGAACGGCTTTTTCTTTGTGCGGCAACGGCAAGGATCAGGAAAGCGCCTTCGCGATACGCTCAAGCGCTGCAGTGAGGTTGCTCATCGAGGTCGCGAACGAGATGCGGAAGTAGCCTTCGCTGCCGAAGGCCGAGCCGGGCACGACCGCCACGCCGGCTTCCGCCAGCAGATATTCGGACAACGCGATATCGGTGGTCTCCTTGATCTTCCCCTGCTGGTGCAGTCTTGCGATGGCCTCGCGCGCATCGGGGAATGCGTAGAACGCGCCGCCCGCCTTGATGCACTTCAGGCCGGGGATCCTGTTGAACGCGTCCACCACGAATTCGTGGCGCTCGCGGAACGCCTTGATCATCGGCGCGAGGCAGTCCTGGTCGCCGTTCAGCGCGGCCTCGGCGGCCACCTGCGAGATCGAGGTCGGGTTCGAGGTGCTCTGCGACTGCACGTTCTCCATCGCGGTGATGATGTCCTCGGGACCGGCGGCATAGCCTATGCGCCAGCCGGTCATCGCGTACGCCTTCGACACGCCGTTTAGCACCATTGTGCGCGGATACAGGTCGGGGCAGGCGTTCAGGATGTTGTAGAACTTGTCTTCACCGAGCTGGATATGCTCGTACATGTCGTCGGTGGCGATCAGGATGTTCGGGTGCTTGCGCAGCACCTCGCCCAGCGCTTTCAGGTCTTCCAGCGAGTACATCGCGCCTGAAGGGTTGCTCGGGCTGTTGATGACGATCATGCGCGTCTTCGGCGTGATGGCCGCTTCCAGTTGCGCTGGCGTCAGCTTGAAGCCCTGCGCGATGTCGGCCTGCACGATCACCGGCTTGCCTTCGGCGATGATTACGATGTCGGGATAGGACACCCAGTACGGCGCGGTGATGATGACTTCGTCGCCGGGATTGATGGTCGCCAGCACCAGGTTGAAGAAGCTTTGCTTGCCGCCGCAGGAGACCAGGATCTGCTTCGCGGTGTAATCCAGCCCGTTGTCGCGCTTGAACTTGGCGATGATCGCCTGCTTCAGCGACGGAGTTCCGCCGACCGCGGTGTACTTGGTGAAGCCCTTGTTGATTGCGCCGATCGCGGCGTCCTTGATGTGCTGCGGCGTGTCGAAATCCGGTTCGCCGGTGCCCAGCCCGATGATGTCCTTGCCTTCGGCCTTCAGCTTCGCCGCGCGGGCGGCGACGGCCAGAGTGGGGGAGGGTTTGATGGCTTGTACGCGAGTGGAGAGAGACACGATTTTTCCTGATTGGGTTGGACGTTGGCGCGAATTATACCCGTGGCGCGGAAAGATTGAATCGGGGAACAGCGGGGGATTTCGCGCGCAGATTGGGGCTGGATCGCGTGGGCGGTCAGCTCAGTCCTTCCTTCTTTGCAGGGGGGCGGGCGGCACGAGCAGCCATGCGATCAGCACCAGGATACCGAATGCCGTGTAGGCGACCGTAAACACCCAGGGCTCGAAGTCGTAGAACAGCAGTTCATGCAGCCAGTGCTGGATGAAGGAGGTCGCATAGCCGCTTTCTCCCGCCGCCACTCTTGCGCGGCTCTCCCATTCGGTGAGCGGGCAGACCAAGCCCAACCATGCTTCCGCAATCACGATGCCTATCGCCAACAGGTGAGCTAGCCTGAACCATAAGTTTCTGGGCCAGCCCCAGTGCAACAGTTTTTCAAGCAGGATGACGACCAGCCCGAGAATGACAAATGCCACGAATAGCGCATGAGTGACGAGTATGAAGTCGGCCAGCAACAGGCTCATCGGCGGTTATCAATCAACCCGGCCTGCGGAACAGCGCCGGTATTTGAGCCTTCGGTTTGTTCAGCGGCTCTTCCGGCTTGCTCACCGGTGCCGAGGCCGTGATGTTCGGCACATAAGGCTTGTCGAACCACGGGTCGTGGCTGGGCCTCTGCGGCTGGGGCTTGTGGAATTCGCGGTGGTGCGGTTCCGCTCGCGGTGCGCGTTGCGGTTTCGCAAGTTGCGGCAGCGGCTCGCGCTTGATCTCTTTCTTGATCAGCTTCTCGATGTCCAACAGATACCTTTCTTCGTCCGGCGATACCAGCGAGATCGCGGTGCCGGAGGCGCCGGCGCGTCCGGTGCGTCCGATGCGGTGGACGTAGTCTTCTGCGGCATGCGGGATCTCGTAGTTGATCACCATCGGCAGGCTGTCGATGTCCAGACCGCGTGCGGCCACGTCGGTGGCGATCAGCACGCTGACCTTGCCCTGCTTGAATGCGTCCAGCGCCTGGATGCGCTCCGACTGGGTCTTGTCGCCGTGGATCGCGTCGGCGGCCACGCCTTCGCGCTGCAACTGGCGCGCCAGACGGCTGGCGGTGAGCTTGGTCTTGGTGAACACGATCACCTGCTTCGCGTCATCGCCGCGCAACAGCTGCGTCAGCAGCGCGTGCTTGTCGTCGTGCTCGACCAGGTAGACCTTCTGCGCGATGTTTTCGTTGGAGGCATTGCTGCGCGCGACTTCGACCAGTGTCGGGTAGATCAGGAAGTCTTCCGACAGCTTCTTGATCTCGTTCGAGAACGTCGCGGAGAACATCAGGCTCTGCCGCGTCCTGGGCAGCAGCGCGAGGATGCGTTTCAGGTCCGGCATGAAGCCCATGTCCAGCATGCGGTCGGCCTCGTCCAGCACCAGCATCTGCACCGTGCCCAGCTGCACGTTCTTCTGTTCGATGTGGTCCAGCAACCGGCCCGGCGTCGCCACCAGGATTTCAACGCCGTTCTTCAGGTGGGGCTTCTGCGTCTTGATGTCCACGCCGCCGAACACCACCAGCGAGCGCAGCTTGGTGTGCTTCGCGTAGGCCTTGATGCTTTCCTCGACCTGGATCGCGAGCTCGCGTGTCGGCACCAGTATCAGCGCGCGCACCGGATGCCGCGCCGGCGAGGTGCTGGAGCTGGCTTGCGGCAGCAGCTTCTGCAGCATGGGCAGCGCGAACGCCGCGGTCTTGCCGGTGCCCGTCTGCGCGCCGGCCATCAGGTCGTGTCCCTCCAGCACCAGCGGAATGGCCTGTTCCTGGATCGGGGTAGGCGAGGTGTAACCGGATTCGGTGAGCGCCTTGAGGATCTCGGGCGCGAGTTTCAGATCGGCAAAACTGACGGTGCTCAATGTAGGGTCTCTTATCGGATATTTATCATGGGGTTGGGGCATTATACGCCGTGCGGGCAGGGCAGGGGCAAACCCGCACGGGGCGGCCCGCGGCGGAGATTCTGCTAGAGTTGCGGGAGGGGGAATTCCTGCTGCAGGCGGGCAAATCGATGGGGCAGGATAAACAATGAAACTGGGCAAACAACAATGAGACTGGGCATAGACCTCGGCGGCACCAAGATCGAGATCGTCGCACTCGCCGGCGGCGGCCATGAACTGCTGCGCCGCCGCGTTCCCACGCCGCAGGGCGATTATTACGAGACGCTGCAAACTATTGTCCAACTGGTGCGCGATGCCGAAGCGGAACTCGGTCGGCGCGGTTCGGTCGGCATCGGTACGCCCGGCGCGCTTTCGCGTGCGACCGGGCGGCTCAAGAACTCCAACTCGGTCGCACTCAACGGTCAGCCCATCCTGCAGGACCTCAAAGCCCTGCTGCAACGCAAGGTGAAGATAGCCAACGACGCCAACTGCTTCGCGCTGTCCGAAGCGACCGACGGCGCGGCGGCGGGCGCGGAAGTCGTATTCGGCGTGATCCTCGGCACCGGCGTCGGCGCGGGCATCGTCGTCAACGGCCGCGTGCTCACCGGGCCGAACGGCATCGCGGGGGAGTGGGGCCACAACCCGCTGCCGTGGCCGCAGCCGCACGAACTTCCCGGCCCGCAATGCTACTGCGGCAAGCAAGGCTGCATCGAGACCTTCCTCTCCGGGCCGGGCATGGCGAAGTCGCATGAGTTTGAAACCAAAGAATCCGTTCGGCCTGAGCTTGTCGAAGGCAAGGATTCTTTGATCTTGAGAGCCGAAGAGATCGTGAAGCGCGCGGAGCAGGGCGATGCCGCCTGCGAGCGCAGCCTGCAAGCCTATGAACACCGCCTCGCGCGTTCGCTCGCGCATGTCGTCAATATCCTCGACCCGGATGTCATCGTGCTGGGTGGAGGGATGTCCAACATCGGGCGGCTGTATGCGAACGTGCCCGCGCTGTGGGGCGAGTGGGTGTTCTCGGATCGGGTGGATACCCGACTGGTGCAGCATCGCCATGGCGATTCCAGTGGTGTCAGAGGGGCGGCGTGGTTGTAGGTTGGCGCGCGGCCGGGACGGGAGCTGAAACGAAAAGAGCCCCGATCATCAAGGCTCTTTTTTCATTGAAGCAAGCGGGACGCTTTAGCCGTCGGCATTGATCCGGGCGATCAACTTCTTCAGTGCCGCTTCGGCCTGGTCGTTGGCGACCTGGCAGGTGCCGGCGTTCTGGTGTCCGCCGCCGCCGTTTTCCAGCATCAGTTCGCCGATGTTGGTCTTTGAGCTGCGGTTCAGGATGGACTTGCCGGTGGCGAACACGGTGTTCTGCTGCTTCACGCCCCACAGCACGTGGATGGAGATGTTGCAGTCCGGGAACAGCGCGTAGATCATGAAGCGGTTGCCGGCGTAGATGGTTTCCTCGTTGCGCAGGTCGAGCACGACCAGGTTGCCGTACACGGTGCTGCAACGCTGGAGCTGTTCCTTGAATTTCTCCTCGTGGGCGAAATACATTTCGGAGCGTTCCTTGACGTCAGGCAACTGCATGATTTCTTCGATCGAATGGTTCTTGCAGTAGTCGATCAGGTCCATCATCAGGTTGTAGTTGGAGATGCGGAAGTCGCGGAAGCGGCCCAGGCCGGTGCGTGAATCCATCAGATAGTTGAGCAGCACCCAGCCGGTCGGATGCAGGATTTCTTCACGCGAGAATTGCGCGGCATCGGCCTTGTCCACCGCGACCATCATGTCGTTCCACGATGCCGGGAATACCTTCAGGCCGCCGTAGTAGTCGTACACCACTCGTGCCGCAGAAGGCGCGTTCGGATCGATGATGTGGTTGCTGTTGTCGCCGGTGTTGCGGATGGTCTCGGACAGGTGGTGGTCGAAAGCCAAGTGCGCGCCTGCCACATAGGGCAGGTTGGTGGTGATGTCGTTCGGACCGATCTCGATCTTGCCGTCCTGCATGTCCTTGGGGTGGACGAACAGGATGTCGCCGAGCATGTCGAGGTGTTTCAGCAAGACGGCGCAGACCAGACCGTCAAAATCGCTACGGGTGACCAACCGAAATTTTCTGTTTTCCATGGTGTTCTTTTATTTGTTTGGTTATTAGGGCAGGCGTCATTCTACTTCAACAGTTGTTGGGTGCAATAAGCCTGTCTTGAGCTTGTCGAAGGGCGTAGCGCATTGGTGCGGATATATTGAGGATTACTAATCCGGCGCAATGCCTGTTGGTTACTGTGCTCTACGCAGACTGTGGGACGAGTGGGTGTTTTCGGATCGGGTGGATACCCGGCTGATGCCTTATTGCTACGGAGATTTCGAGTGGCGTGCGTGGGGCGGCGTGGCTGTAGCCTATCTTGTCAAAACCTGTTAAGAGTGCTATTTGAGAGCCATTAAAAACTCTTCGAGGCAATCATGGCTCATGCAATCCTGGCATCCACCACGGCCAGCATCTCCGAACTGAAAAAGAACCCGATGGCGACCGTCGCGGCGGGCGAGGGCTTTCCCGTAGCCATCCTCAACCGCAACGAGCCCACCTTCTACTGCGTCCCCGCCAAGGCCTACGAAGCGCTGATGGATAAACTGGAAGACGCCGAACTCAATGCACTGGCCGATGCGCGCCTGAAAGACGGCAAGCGACTGGTCAAGGTGAAGCTGGACGAGCTATGAACTGAGTTTCCATCCCGACGCGCTCGCGGAGTGGAAAAAGCTCGATGGTTCGATCCGCGAGCTGTTCAAGAAGAAGCTCGCCGAACGCCAGCACCATCCTCGCGTACCCGCCGCCCGTCTTCCCGGGCACAAAGACCGCTACAAGATCAAACTGCGCGATGCGGGCTACCTGCCAGAATTTGATTCTCTGATGAAGCTCAATAGCTTTTGAATTTGCTTTTTCAGGTCGTAGCCACCAAGGTCTACTGGAAATTTTTCGATGATGTACTTTGCAATATCGACTTTGGATGCCTGAGTTCATTTTTGCTTTTTGGTAGTGATAGTCAGCGTGTTTTCGAACTGACCGAAGGAACTGGTAGTTGTTGCCGAGGGATGAATTTTGCTGAGTGCGGCCTTGATATGATCGACGGGGAGGTAATTTTCGATTTCCCTTCCTTCGGTTATCCAAGCATATCCGGGGCCTGAGTCGAACTCTTCCTGTACTCGCTTCTTGGTGGGATTCAGACGCGCCCCCTTTTTTGCTTTATCGCTGTCGATGATGATCACTCCGCGTCGATTCAACCTGCGGAGCGAAATGAAATCATCGAGGTGTTTGGCGTCATCTTCGCCCGTTAGATGTGAGAGCAGTCGCCCTCCATAGAACATGATCGAATAATGGATGCCTTCGACCAGTTCGGGTGCTATCGAACTGATCCAGTAATTGAGATAGATGCGGTCGGATGGTCCTTCGACCCATATGACGCAATTGGATTGCAGCAGGTCTGAAGGATGGTAGCCGAGGTCTTCGCAAATCGCCGAGCGTTTCTTGTCGGATGTGGCACGATCCGCAATGGACTCGCCATTTTTCAGGCTGATGTGATAGACCTCTGCGTCGGGCGTATCCATCAGCGCAGCGGAGTGGGTTGTGATGAAGTACTGATTATTCGTCGAGCTGGCCAGATAGCGCATGAGCTTCTTCTGCAACAGCGGATTCAGGTGCAATTCCGGCTCTTCCATGCAGATGACGTTTCTTTCAAGAATGGTTGCGGCTGCCGCGAGGATGATGACTTCATGGATGCCGGTGCCGAGAGATTCCAGCGGTAGCGTCTTGCCATCCATGTGGACGAGGATCGTATCCCGAGCATGGGGGATTTCTATCGTGGCTTTTTCGTTATCAAGGACATTGCGCAGAAATGCATTGATTCCGTCAAACTTTTTCTTATCCCTCTGATTCAGCACGTCCGGGTTTTGTAGTTTCGCCAAGCGTTCGATGATGCCTTCGCCGCTGAACTCCTCGGAAGTACTTCCATGCTTGCCGACTTGCCTAATGGCGGGAATCATTTTCACGGAAATGGAGTCGAACGCCCGGGTGAGTCGATTGAGCGTATCCGGGAACCAGTGCTGATTCCGGTTGCCGTTTCCTTTTTGAGTCAGACTGCTCCAAAGAGATTGCAGCGCGTGGTCTTCCAGTGAATCAAAAGCTGGTTTCCAATTACCAATTAGTAGATTTCTCTCTTCTCCAAAATCACACCACACTAAATTATTTGAATTATCGAGTTTTGCCTTGTACTTGAAAGTTGCAAAAATCGAATTTAGGTGACTGACCTTTCGGTGGTCGTCAGCCAGCATTGGCGAGTAGGAGTTTTTGAACTCAATACTCATGGCATCTTCTAGCTGTAATGAAATGGCTGTTCCCGCAGTAAAGGTTGCACCATGAGGCATATGGCGGTCTATGTCAGAAAAACCGATGCTGTTGCGGTTGTAGCCTTGAGTGGCTCTGGGAAGTTTTGGGTAAACGTCATGTAGAAATCGCAGAATGTTCGACTTCCCGCAATTATTCTGCCCGATGAATAGGTTGATTTGAGAAAGATGTCCGAATCGCTGCACGGTCTTGCCGAAGCTACGGTATCCGCCGATGGCGAATGAATGAAGCGGTAGTTCGTGATTTTCCATCGTCATTTCTCTCAAGTAAGCTTCAAGATAACTCAAACATATACCAGTTTAGGCCAAGGTATCGGTCAAGTTGACTGCACCAGTCTATCCAATGACCTAAAAGGGAACAATGGCAGGCTTTTGCCGGTAAAATGCGCCCCTCACCATGAACATCGTCACCTTCCCCGATAGCCCCTACCAGTTGCACCAGCCGTTCCCCCCGGCGGGCGACCAGCCTGCGGCTATCGCTCAACTGGTGGAGGGTATCGAAGACGGGCTGTCGTTCCAGACGCTGCTGGGGGTGACCGGGTCGGGCAAGACTTACACGATGGCGAATGTGATTGCGCGCACCGGGCGGCCGGCGATCATCATGGCGCCGAACAAGACGCTGGCGGCGCAGCTGTATTCGGAGATGCGCGAGTTCTTCCCGGAGAACGCGGTCGAGTACTTCGTCTCGTATTACGACTACTACCAGCCCGAGGCCTATGTGCCGTCGCGCGACGTGTTCATCGAGAAGGATTCCAGTGTCAACGAGCAGATCGAGCAGATGCGGCTGTCGGCGACCAAGGCGCTGCTGGAGCGGCCGGATGCGGTGATCGTCGCGACGGTGTCGGCGATCTACGGTATCGGCGATCCGGTGGATTACCACGGCATGATCCTGCACCTGCGCCACAACGAGCGCATGCCGCAGCGCGATGTGATCAAGCGCCTGACCGAGATGCAGTACGAGCGCAACGACATGGACTTCACGCGCGGCACGTTCCGCGTGCGCGGTGACGTGATCGACATCTTTCCGGCGGAAAGCAGCGAGCATGCGCTGCGCCTGTCGCTGTTCGACGATGAGGTCGAGCAGTTGTCTCTGTTCGATCCGTTGACCGGCCACATCCTGCAGAAGGTGCCGCGCTACACGGTGTATCCGTCCAGCCATTACGTCACGCCGCGCAGCACGGTGCTGCGCGCCATCGAGACCATCAAGCTGGAACTGGCCGAGCGCATCGCGACCTTCCAGCGCGAGAGCAAGCTGGTCGAGGCGCAGCGCATCGAGCAGCGCACCCGCCACGATTTGGAGATGCTCACCGAGATCGGCTTCTGCAAGGGCATCGAGAACTATTCGCGGCATCTGTCGGGGCGCAAGCCGGGCGATGCGCCGCCGACGCTGATGGACTACCTGCCGCCGAATGCGCTGATGTTCCTCGACGAGAGCCATGTCACCATGCCGCAGATCGGCGGCATGTACAAGGGCGACCGCGCGCGCAAAGAGAATCTCGTCAACTACGGCTTCCGCCTGCCTTCCGCGCTGGACAACCGCCCGCTGCGCTTCGACGAATTCGAACGCATCATGCGCCAGGCGATCTTCGTCTCCGCGACGCCGGCGACCTACGAGGCGGAGCACGCCGGGCAGGTGGTCGAACAGGTGGTGCGCCCGACCGGGTTGATCGACCCGGTGATCGAGGTGCGTCCCGCGACGCATCAGGTGGACGACCTGATGTCCGAGGTCAACCTGCGCATCAAGGAGGGCGAGCGCGTGCTGGTGACCACGCTGACCAAGCGCATGGCCGAGCAGCTCACCGAATATTTCTCCGAGCACGGCATCAAGGTGCGCTACCTGCATTCCGACATCGAGACCGTGGAGCGCGTCGAGATCATCCGCGACCTGCGCCTCGGCATGTTCGACGTACTGGTCGGCATCAACCTGCTGCGCGAGGGGTTGGACATTCCCGAGGTGTCGCTGGTCGCCATCCTCGACGCGGACAAGGAAGGCTTTTTGCGTTCCGAGCGCTCGCTGATCCAGACCATAGGCCGCGCCGCACGCCACCTCAACGGCAAGGCGCTGCTGTATGCGGACCGCATCACCGACTCGATGAAGAAGGCTATCGGCGAGACCGAGCGCCGCCGCGCAAAGCAGATCGCGCACAACGAGGCGCACGGCATCACGCCGATCGGCGTGCAGAAACGCATCAAGGACATCATCGAAGGCATGTACGAGCCGGATACTGCGCGCACCCAGCTCAAGGCTGCGCAGGCTCAGGCCAAGTATCTCGCGATGAGCGAGAAGGAAGTCTCGAGGGAGATCGCGCGACTGGAGAAGGAAATGCTGCAGGCCGCGAAGAACCTGGAGTTCGAGCGCGCCGCCGACCTGCGCGACCAGTTGAAGAAGTTGAAGGAAGCGGTGTTTATCTCGCCGCTATAACCCCTGTTTGTACATTGCAACATCCTGTTATCACGATGGAGTTATCGAGATTGCGCGGGGCTGGATAAAACAGATAGAATTTGACCATTCCCACCGTAATGTTAACAACTGATCTCGGGAGACTGCACAGGTGCATCGGGGCGCGGCCCATCTCAGAGAATGGGTTGGAATGGATGTGCAGGCGAGAAGGTGTTGTGGAGTTGTTTACTAGAAAGTAGTTAAAACCTATAAATCGCAGTTCTCACCGGTCGAAAGTGAGTATGAATACCCCTGCAATGCCTCTTTTCTTTGACCTGCATGAGAGTGAACTCGACATTCTGTTGAGCGGCGGGCTGAAGAAAAGTTATCCGAAAAATACCGTCGTCATCAGCGAGGGAGATTCTTCGCATTCCTTCTACATGATCAATTCCGGTAAGGTGAAGGTATTTCTTGACGATGAGCAGGGCAAGGAAATCGTACTCAGCATTCTGGGGCCAGGCGAATATTTCGGCGAGATGTCGTTAATCGACGATGAAGTCCGCTCTGCTGGGGTCATGGTACTGGAGGATGCGCACCTGACTATCATTTCCATGCGGAATTTCAGAAGCTGTCTGGAAAAACATCCCAAGATCGCAACGCGAGTCATGCTTGAGTTGACCAAGAGATTGCGCGATGCAAACAAGAAGATCGGAAGCCTTGCGCTCCTGGATGTCTATGGGCGGGTGGCAAACGCGCTGCTACAGCTTGCCAGGAAACGGGATGAAAAGCTGGTGATCGAGGAAAAGCTCACGCATCAGGATATTGCAAACATGGTTGGCGCCTCGCGGGAAATGGTCACGCGCATCCTGCGCGATCTGGCTGCAGATGGCTACATTTGCATTGAAAAGGGGAAAGGCATCATTCTTAACGAAAAAATGTGAGTTTTGGGTAATAAATCACTTTGCCGACGTGAATTAGTTCCTGTCGGCAGATGTCGCTGATAAGTAGGATGTCTTGGGCTGTGTTGAGTGCGGACGCCGAATTTCCCGAAACGGCAGTGTTTCTGCTCATGGTTGAGTTACTGGTAAGGAGAACCGTATGAATCGAAATCGGAAAACGATAGTAGTCTTTGGAGTTCTTTTCGCCCTGATGTTGGCGAATGCGGAAATCAATTCGGTACAGGCCGCTGAACCGGCAAAGGTCGCCAAGCCACTCTTGGTCAAGTACGTTCCTCCAATGAGAGGGGCTCCTGCGAGCCGCGTCGGCGGAGGAAGCCGAGGCGTTGGTGACGATGCGCCTCAATTGTCTGTTCTTGCCCCGGATCACACAGGGCTGACCATTCAGGAGCAGCCGACTCTTTATTGGTATGTTTCCAAACCAGTGGTGGCACACTTGGAAGTCACTGTGATCAATGACCAATTGGTCGATCCATTGGTTGACAAGGATTTTGCTGTACCAACCAAGGCGGGAATACAGCGCTTGCGACTTGCCGATTTCGGGGTAAAGCTTAAGCCGAACGTGGAGTACCGGTGGTATGTCAGCCTTATTGTGGACTCGGCACAGCGTTCGAACGACATTATTGCAAGCGGTACCATCCAGCGAATTTTGCCCTCGCAGGAATTGAAGGAAAAGCTCGCGCACGCGGACAAGAAATCGCAGACCGGGATTTATGCCGAAGCGGGAATCTGGTACGACGCCGTATCTTCCATCTCTGAACTCATCATGGCCAAGCCTGAAGAGCAGGCATTGCGTGAACAGCGTGCCGAACTGCTGGAGCAAGTCGGTCTTGATGAAGCTGCAGATTCTGACAGGCATATGGGAGCTATGAAATAGCTCGGTTATACGCTAAGGCTAAAATCTTCCTTTGAGGAAGAAGGCAGGAATATGCACGAAACCCATTTATTCCCCAAGCTGCGCATTTTTCAACATTCATATTGGACAGGCCTTATGCTGGGTCTGTCCTTCTGTTTTCCAAGCCAGCTCTTGGCTGCAATCACCACAGATGGCACAGTGGGGCTTGCCACTAACTTGATGGGGCCTAATTATGCGATTCCTGCGGCACTGGGAAGTCAGGTCGGCAGCAATCTCTTTCATAGTTTTTCCGTTTTCAATGTAAATACCGGCGAGAGTGCGACGTTCAGCGGCCCGAATGGCATTGCAAATATCATCGCCCGTGTCACGGGAGGGGCATCAACCATAGATGGCGGCCTGAACTCAACCATTCCTCTCGCAAATCTGGTGCTGGTTAACCCGAGCGGCATCGCGTTCGGACCTAATGCATCTCTCAACGTCGGCGGGGCGTTTTATGCGAGTACGGCGAACTATGTGCGTCTTGCCGATGGCGGCGTATTCGACGCCACAGCGCCGGCTAACAGTGTGCTTACTACAGCGCCATTGGCGTCCTTCGGCTTTCTGGGAGCTGTGGCACCTATCACTGTCCAGGGCTCTATATTGGCCGTTCCCGAGGGACAAACTTTTTCCCTGATCGGCGGAGATATCAATGTGACGGGTGGTCTCACTGCACTAGGGGGGGCTGTCGATATGGCGAGCGTCGCATCGGCAGGGGAGGTCGGGTTGGCTCATGGACTGGATGTCTCAGGCTTTGCAACCCTCGGTGCTGTTTCCATCAATGCGCCGATCGACGTGAGCGCGGGCGTAGCCGGGCAAGGCGGATCGATATATATCCTTGGGGGGCAAATCACCACAGGGGCGGCCGCAAAACTTACTGCCTATACTCTAAATTCGGCTGGAGGAGGTATTGTTATCCGCGCCACAGATTCGCTGACTATGAATCAAAGCTTCATATCGACAGACACGGGGGGGGCGGGCCAAGGCGGCAGTATTAATCTCAATGCGGCTTCGGTGGTTCTCGATAACACAACTGTTAATGCGGATACCTGGGGGGCGGGCAATGCCGGTTTCGTGACAGTTGATGCCGGTCGATTGGATATTTTGAATGGAAGCTATATATCCTCCGATGCAGCAATGGGCACTGGAAATGGAGGGATTGTCAGTCTCAATGCAGCCACAATGGTTCTGGATAACGCGAAGGTCTATGCGGACACTTACGGCACAGGTAATGCCGGCTTCGTGACCGTCACTGCCAATCAATTGGATGTCTTGAATGGAAGCTGGATTTCCTCTGACGCGATGGCGGGCAGCACCGGGAACGGAGGAAATGTCAGCGTACATGCAGCCGGCAATATGACGGTTGCTAACGCATTGATTACTACCAAAACGAAGGAAGCCGGCCAAGGCGGCAGTATTAATCTCAATGCGGCTTCAATGGTTCTCAATAACGCCAGCGTTTATGCGGATACCTACGGCGCGGGCAATGCCGGTGCCGTGACTGTCACAGCCAATCAATTGGATGTCTTGAATGGAAGCTGGATTTCCTCCGATGCACTGACGGGTAGCGCCGGGAACGGCGGAAGTGTCTATGTGGAAGTCGCAGGGAATATGACAGTTGCAAACGGGTTGATTACGTCCAAGGCGCAGGGAACTGGTTTGGGCGGAAGTATCTTCATCACTGCGGCCAATTCCATCACCTTAAGCAGTGGCGCGAAAATCAAATCCGACAGTACTGCCGATGGCAGTGCGGGTTTTGTTTCCATTACGACATCCGAATTGAAAATTGATGGCTCAACCATCAGTTCGACGGCCTCTGGCTGGGGTGATGGCGGCTTTATTGCTATCAATGTTGACAAACTGAACCTTGCCAATACGGGGGTTATAGATACAACTATTTCAAATACCAATCCACAGGGCTGGGGAGGCTTTATCAATATTAATGCAGCGACTTCCGTTGCTTTGAGCGGTGGTGCGCAAATCAAATCCGATACTGCAGGTGATAGCCTTGCCGGGTCGATCTCTCTTACAACCCCCGACCTGAACATCGATGGTGGAATGATCAGTTCGACGGCCTCTGGATGGGGTGATGGAGGCTTTATTGCTATCAATGTTGATAAACTGAACCTTGCCAATACGGGGGTTATAGATGCAACTACTTCAAGTACCAATCCACAGGGCTGGGGAGGCTATATCAATATCAATGCGGCGACTTCCGTTGCTTTGAGCGGTGGTGCGCAAATCAAATCCGATACTGCAGGTGACGGCCATGCCGGCTCGATCTCCCTTACAACCTCCGACCTGAACATCGAAGGTGGAACGATCAGTTCGACGGCCTCTGGCTGGGGTGATGGAGGCTTTATTGCTATCAATGTTGATAAACTGAACCTTGCCAATACGGGGGTTATAGATGCAACTACTTCAAGTGCCAATCCACAGGGCTGGGGAGGCTATATCAATATCAATGCGGCGACTTCCGTTGCTTTGAGCGGTGGTGCGCAAATCAAATCCGATACTGCAGGTGACGGCCATGCCGGCTCGATCTCCATTACAGCGCCCAACCTGAACATCGATGGCGGAGCGATCAGTTCGGCGGCGGGAACGTACGGTTCGACGGTTTATGGCTGGGGTGCCGGTGGCGGGATTGTGGTCAGCGTCGATAAGCTGGCTCTTTCCAATCGTGGGTCAATTGATGTTGGCGCCTTTGAAAATGGGAAAGGGGGGCATGTCAATATAACTGCAGGCACTTCGATTGATCTCTCTTCCGGTGCATTCATCATTTCCGATACACGATGGCAAGGGATGGGGGGATACATCTCTCTTTCTGCTCCCGTTATAAATATCGATGGCGGTTATGTTGACGCTACCGTTTATGGGCAAGGGCCGGGGGGGGCTATTGTCGTTAATGCCGACAGACTGACACTTTCCAACAGGGGGAGCATCGATGCCAGTTCGTTTGATAAGGGATCTGGCGGGGACATCACTCTTAATGCCACATCCTCCATTTCCTTGTACGGCGGATCACAAATTGCATCAAGGAGCGAAAGTGCTGGTACCGCCGGACAGATCAGGATCGATGCGGGAAGAACATTGAGCAGCGAAAACAGCAGCATTACAACAGAGGCACTATTGTCGGATGGCGGCAATATCTCGCTGGTGTCCAGAGACCTGATCTACCTGAATTACAGTGACCTCACCGCCACGGTAAAAAGCGGGGTAGGAAATGGCGGGAATATCTTTATCGATCCCCAGTTTGTCGTCCTTAATAACAGCAACATCACGGCAAACGCTTTTGGCGGCAATGGGGGCAACATCCAGTTGATTGCCAATAATTTCTTTCAGTCGGCGAATAGTACGGTCACGGCTTCGTCGCAACTTGGGGTCAGCGGGTCGGTCTCGCTCAACACTCATTTGACCGACCTGAGCGGTAGTCTTGCCAGCCTGCCTATGGTTTATCTGGATACCACCGGGTTGATCAAACAGCGGTGTGCGGCTCAGCTGGATGGAAAAATCAGCACCTTTGTCCTGGCGGGACGAGGCGGCATTCCTCAAGAGCCTACTGGTTTGATGCCAAGCGCATCATTGCTCGCCGGTGCTTCCGGACCTCAACCCGGATCGGGTGTGCTGCAGGTTGGCTCCCAGTATTCTTCGCTGTCGGAGCCGGGGTTCGGCTGTGTCAATTAACCCCCTCGTTCAGTCTGCGCCTGAAATAACGGTATGAAATATTTTTGTATAACTCGATTGTCCGTGTCCTTGGACAGAACTCTTAGCATTCTGAAATGCGCATCGTTGGTGGTATCAGGCTTTTATTTTGGCTCTGCCTGTGCGCAGGTGCCCTTGCCCAACACTATGGAACGCGTCGACGGAAGGGATAACGTACGCCCTCAGAAGCCGTCATTCCGCCCTCCCGCAGCTACATCACCGCTCCAGTTGCCGCCGGTTGTGCCCTTGCCGGAGGAGAGCCATAAGATATCACCCCAATTGCGCGTATATGCCGGGGACTACCAATTTGCCGGCAATACAGTCGTTTCCTCCGAGGAACTGAGGCAAGTGTCGGCGCCCTACACTGGCAGAACCGTGACATCGGAAGAGTTGCTGGAGTTGCGCAACAAGCTCACGCTCTATTACGTCAATAAGGGTTACGTCAATTCAGGGGCGGTGCTGCCAGACCAGGAGATCAAGAATAACGTCGTGACGTTCAGGATTGTGGAAGGCACGTTGAACCAGATTATGGTCACCGGTGTTCAGCGACTGAATGTTGACTATATCCGGGGACGCATCCTGCTTGGTTCCGGGCCGCCGCTCAATGTCAATTCGCTGCAGCAACGCCTGCTACTCTTGCAGCAAAATGGATTGATCGAACGCATCAATGCGGAATTGTCCCCGGGCACGCGGCAGGGCGAAAGCACGTTGAATGTCGTTGTGCAAGAAGCTCGCCCTTACCAGGTTGGTCTGACATTCAGCAATCATTCCTCTCCCAGTGTAGGGGCGTACCGTGCGGAATTGAATGCAGCGCACCGCAATCTGAGCGGCTGGGGGGATACGCTCGAAGCGACTTACGGGATTACTTCGGGTATTAACGATTATTCGCTGCGTTATGCACTTCCTCTCGATGTGCACGATACGACAATCGGACTGCGATATTCCAGGAACGATGCGGTAGTAGTCGAAGCGCCATTCAATCAGCTGAACATTACGAGCCGTTCCCAGACAATCGGGGTCAGCCTGGACCGACCATTGATACAAACTCTTAGCGAGACTCTTTCCCTTGGTCTTTCGGTGGAACAACGCTCCAGCCAAACTTATTTGCTCGACCAGCCATTCTCTTTTACTGCGGGGATCGTAGGTGGCAAGAGTGTGGAAAATGTGCTGCGTTTTTCCCAGGAGTGGGGGAAGCGGAGCGTCGACCAGGTTGTTACTTTGCGCTCGGCCTTTAGTACGGGTTCCACGAATGCCTTATCGACGGTCAACGGGGGCGGACCGGCCAAGCACTTTGTCGCATGGCTCGGGCAGGCTCAATGGGCTGGTCGGCTGGAGAGGGGGCATCAGTTTATCCTGCTCGGAAATACCCAGTATGCAGCGCAAACCCTGTTGCCCTTGGAAAAGCTTGGCATCGGCGGCGCCAATACTGTAAGAGGATATCGTGAAACGCAGTTGCTGCGGGATAACGGTTTCGTCATTTCCGCCGAATACCGGATTCCGGTATTCCATAACCAGGCAGGAGAAAGCCGGACGCAACTGGCTCCTTTCGTCGACTATGGGAAGGGATGGAACAGGGACTTGACGTCCGATATTCCGAGGGATATTTCGAGTATCGGTCTTGGTTTGCTATGGAATCCGGACAAGCATTGGCAGGCGCAACTTTACGCTGCAAAGGCTTTCAGGCACTTCCCTGTTTCCGGAAAGCGTGACTTGCAGGACTCGGGGATACATTTTCTCTTGAATTATCAGCTTTTTTAGGGCGCTTCATGAATCGGCTTGTACTTGGGATTGTTCTTCTGCTTGCAGTTCACGAGACCGCTATTGGAGCGGTTGCGCCAGCATCGAGTCACCCGCCCGTTCCGGATGTCGCGTCAGTCATTACTGCGCAAAAAGTGGCTGGGGAGCAGGGCGGTGACCAGTTGCCTGAGGTGATCCATTCCGGGGACAGGCAGCGAGCCGAGGCGCTTATCAGAGAAGCCGAAGGTCTGCGCACCCTCGGGTTTTACGGGAAGGCTATAGATGCCTTGCGCGAAGCTTCAGTGCTTTCGCAAGGCAATCAGCAGACTGAGGCGTTAGTCCTGAATGCCATGGGTAATGTGTTCCAGTTGGCGGGAATGCTAACCGAGGCCCGCAGTTACCTGGAGCGCAGCATTTCCCTGGCACAAGGGGCCGATCGCGAAGACATCCATGCGGCGGCGCTCAATAATTTGGGAAACCTTGATATGGTGGAGCAGCAGTATGCTGCCGCTTTGGCTAATTATGAAGCCAGCACCAGACTGGCAATCAAAACCAGTAACGCTTTGCTACAGGCGCAGGCCTTGATCAACGGTGCTCGCGCCGCAGAGCAGACCGGTAACACCGAAAAACTGGCATCGTTGCTTGGCGAGGCGATTACAGTGTCGCGAGGGCTGAATGACAGCAGTGACAAAGCGAACGATTTGATTGCGATCGGGCAGTTGTATGCCCTTTCCGGCGGCACCGCCGGTACTGCCACGGCATATGCGGCATTCACTCAGGCCTTGTCCATATCGGAAAAAGTGAGTGACTTGCGCGCCCAGTCTTATGCACAAGGTTATCTTGGGCAACTTTACGAGAAAGAACGGCGCTACGGAGATGCCCTTGAACTGACGCGCCGCGCGATATTCATCGCCGAAGAACTTAACGCCCCGGAAATGCTTTACCGCTGGTACTGGCAGAAGGGGCGCCTGCACAAGGCGCAAAACAAGCAGGACGAGGCAATTGCAGCCTATCGGCAGGCCGTCACAAATTTGCAGTCGATCCGCAACGACTTGTCCCAGAACTACGCATCGGGACAATCCTCATTCCGCAAGGTGTTCTCCCCGCTTTATTTCGAGTTGGCCGATCTGTTGCTGCAACGCGCTTCCGGTGCCGGAGAAAACGAAGTCGAGTCTTATCTGAATGAGGCGCGGGATACCGTGGAACAGTCCAAGACGGCGGAATTGCAGGATTATTTCCAGGATAGTTGCGTAACATCCACGCAATCCAGAATTGTCCAAGGGAATCAATTTGGAGAACATACCGCGATTGTCTATCCCATCTTGCTGCAGGATCGCATGGAACTGCTGGTCACGCTTCCGCGAGGGATAAAGCAATTCAGGGTCCCGCTCTCTTCGCGGGTCATTACCGAGGAAATACGCGTATTTCGCACCAAGCTCGAAAAGCGTACCACCCGGGAATACATTCCCCACGCGCAGAAACTTTATACATGGATCATCAAACCGTTCGAAGCCGAGCTTGCCGCGCAACAGGTCGACACACTGGTATTCATTCCGGATGGGCCGCTAAGAACCATTCCCATGTCAGCCTTGCATGACGGCAATAAGTATCTCATTGAAAGCTACTCGCTTGCGACGACTCCGGGCCTTACCCTGACCGACCCACATTCATTCCAGAACAATAACGTACGTGTTCTGCTTAATGGTTTGACCGAGTCCGTGCAGGGATTTTCGTCATTGCCTAACGTCAATAGCGAATTAACGGCGATCGGCAAAATGTACAACGGGACGGTGTTGAAAGACGGCGATTATGTCCTGAGCAAGGTAAAGGAAAAAATGGGCGAGAAGCCGTATACGGTGGTCCATATCGCATCCCACGGCCAGTTTCAGGGCGACTCGAGCAAGACCTTTTTGCTTACTCATGACGAAAAACTTACCTTGAATCAACTGGAGAAATTGATCGCGCCGAGTCGCTATCGCGATCAGCCTCTTGAATTGCTGACCTTGAGCGCCTGTCAGACCGCTGCCGGTGACGATCGGGCCGCGCTGGGCCTCGCGGGCATTGCCATTAAAGCCGGCGCGCGAAGCGCATTGGCTTCCTTGTGGTTCATCAACGATAGCTCGTCCAGCGTGCTTATTTCGAAGTTTTACGAGTATCTGAAGCAGCCTGGGAACACCAAGGCTAAAGCATTGCAGCAGGCTCAAGTCGATTTGATAAAAGACAGCCGATTCAGGCACCCGGGATACTGGGCACCGTTCCTGCTCATAGGCAATTGGTTATAAGGCAACTGTGAAGAAAATTATCGATTGGCTGCGTAGCCCCATTTTCATCTGCTTCCTGTTAGGAAACCTGGTTTTCATTTCCTTGCTTGGAGTGCGGGAGCTGGGAGGATTCCATGCGATGGAACTGATGGCCTATGACCTTGGGTTGAGGTTAAGGCCGGCAAAGGCTGCCGATGAGCGAGTGGTGTTGATAGCACAGACGGAGGAAGACATACATCGTCTGGGATTCCCCGTTCCAGATGGAACGCTGGCTCAAATTCTGGAGCGTCTCACGCAGTATCAGGCCAGGGCGATTGGTGTCGATATTTACCGCGATATCCCCGTTCCTCCCGGGGAGGGAAAACTCAACAGTATTCTGCAACGCAACCAGAATATTCTGTGGGTTACCAAGTACAGCGAAAAAAACGGGCATAGCGTTGCTCCGCCAAAAGTGATTCAGGGAACCGACCAGGTCGGCTTCAACGACATGATCGACGATCCGGGGGGAATCATCCGCCGGGGCCTTTTGTTCATGGATGATGGGCAAAACGTCTATTATTCCTTCCCGTTGCAGATCGCTCTTCGATACTTGCAGCCGGCCGGGATCGGCCTGGAGCCAGACCCTCAAAATGAGGAGTACCTGCGGTTAGGCAGGACCACGATCCCCCCTTTTCAAGAAAATGACGGCGGTTACGTGAATGCCGACGCGGCAGGCTATCAGTTCCTACTTGACTATCAGGGGATGCCGCATCAATTCAAACAATTCACATTTTCCGAATTGCTGGCGGGAAAGGTGGATCCGTCTTTCATCAAAGACAAGATCGTCATCATCGGCACAACGGCAAAGAGCCTCAATGACTATTTCTATACCCCGTTCAGTCAGGGACTGGGGGCGGATCAGCGTATTTTCGGGATAGAGTTGCACGGTCAGATTGTTAGCCAGATTATCCGCTTCGCCCTGGATGCCGACCCGGCGATCAAGGTATGGGATGAGAATACGGAACGGTTATGGATCTGGTTCTGGACCATTCTTGGTGCGTTAGTCGGTTTCTTCGCTCGGGCGCTTTCGCGTTTTACATTGGCGGCATTGGGCGTTTTGGGAATTCTGACATCGGCCTGCTATTTTTCCGGGCTGGCTGGCTGGTGGATTCCTGCCGTTCCTCCTGCACTGGGTTACCTGGTCGCTGCAACGGTTGTGGCATCGTACATGTCGAACCAGGAAAAAATGCAGCGAGCTGTCTTGATGCAGCTATTTTCCAAGCATGTCTCGAAAGATGTGGCCGAGGCCATCTGGCATTCACGCGAACAATTCATGGAAGAAGGGAGGCCACGTTCGCAAAAGCTGGTTGCCACAGTTCTTTTTACCGACCTCCAGGGTTTTACAACGATTTCCGAGAAGCTGGATCCCGAAACCCTGATGGGCTGGTTGAACGAATATATGGAGGCGATGGCGCAAATCGTAATCAGGCATCATGGGGTGATCAACAAATACATCGGGGATGCCATCATGGCCATATACGGTATCCCGTTTGCCCGAAGCTCTGAGCGGGAAATAGCTCAGGATGCCGAAAATGCGGTGAATAGCGCATTGGCCATGAGAGAGGAAATCGTTCGGCTCAATCGGATATGGGCCGCGCAGGGCAAAGCAACGATAGCCATGCGCGTGGGAATCTATACCGGCCCGTTGGTTGCGGGCAGCTTGGGCAGCACGGAGAGACTGGAATATACCGTGATCGGTGATACGGTTAACATCGCGTCTCGTCTGGAAAGTTTCGACAAAAGCAAGAACGCCGATCCGGAAAGCGCGTGCCGGATTCTTATCGGCGGGGAGACCCTGAAGTATCTGGGGGACAAATTCATCACTCATCCCGTGGGTGCCGTTGCATTGAAGGGCAAAGACAAGGAAATCGACGTCTACCAGGTTATCGGGAATGCCGTCCAGACCATCCCGAAAACAACTCCCTGAAGTGCAATGAGTCGAGAAGCTCAGGAATTTATATGCCAATGAAAAAAACTGCCGTTAATTCGCCGAATAAAAAAATAAACGTCATCTTTGTGTGCATGGGAAACATCTGCCGCTCGCCCACCGCCGAGGCGGTGTTTCGCCATTACGTCGAGAATGCGGGACTATCGGAACATATCCATATCGATTCGGCGGGCACGCACGATTACCACATCGGCGCGCCCCCCGATGCGCGCACCCAGCGCGCGGCAGAGCAGCGCGGCTATGACATGAGCGGGTTGCGCGGGCGGCAGGTGGAGGCGGCGGACTTCGAACGCTTCGACTACGTGCTGGCGATGGATCGCGCCAATCTCGCGATCCTGCAGCGCCTCGCGCAGCAGGGCGGCGGCAATCCTCACCTGTTCCTTTCGTACGCCAAACATCACAAGGAACGCGAAGTGCCCGATCCCTACTACGGCGGCGCGGACGGTTTCGAGCGCGTGCTGGACATGGTGGAGGATGCGGCGGAGGGGTTGTTGCAGCATATCCGCGAGAAACATCTTTCCCGTTAAAGGGTGCCTGTCCCTTCGATACGCCCGCTACGCGGGCTACTCAGGGGGGCATTCATCCAAATGCGCTCCACTCCGTTCGTGGTGAGTGCCTTGCGCAGCAAG
Source organism: Gallionella sp. (assembly GCA_035654695.1). Classification (GTDB taxonomy): domain Bacteria; phylum Pseudomonadota; class Gammaproteobacteria; order Burkholderiales; family Gallionellaceae; genus Gallionella. The sequence goes on from DASRWG010000062.1 coordinate 100,497, forward strand.
GTGTATCGAACCATGAATGGAGTGGATACGGCGTTATTCAGGCTCGGCTGAGCGCTATTCACCGAGGTTCATGCGCCGGATGTAGTGGCAGGTATAGCCCTGCGGATGTTTGACCAGATAGTCTTGGTGATACTCCTCGGCGCGATAAAATTCCTTGAACGGCACGACTTCGGTGACGATCTTGGCCCCCCATTCGCCGGATGACTCCACGGTGCGTATGACTTCCTCGGCGGTGCGTTTCTGTTCCTCGCTCACATAAAAGATCGCCGAGCGGTATTGCGTGCCGATGTCGTTGCCCTGACGGTTCTTCGTAGTCGGGTTGTGCATGCGGAAGAATTCGAACAGCAGGTGGCGGTAGGTCAGCCTGTTCGGGTCGAACACGATCTTCAGCGATTCGGCATGCCCGCTGCGCCCGGTCTTCACGATGTCGTAAGTCGCGTTCGGCGTCTCGCCGCCGGTATAGCCGACCTCGGTCTCCAGCACGCCGGGAATCTGGCGCACCAGTTCCTCCATCCCCCAGAAACAGCCGCCGGAGAGGTATGCGGTTTGAGTGGGTGTGGGCATGGCGTCTCCTTTCGCGAGGGCGGAGGTTGAGAATAGCAGGATGAAGAGGGATAGGAAGCGGAGGGGCATTTAACGAACTAATTAGTCACGTCTTTAGGCATCAGTTGAATTCCTTTGTTAGAGATGCTGCCTTCTGATTTCTCAGATTGGAGGAGAGTCATGAAAGGCGGTCTCTCCTTAGGTAGAACATATGAAAGACTGGATATTGTGCTGTCCATAACCACCTCTACCGCTTTTGATTCAACATTCCAAAGGAATACATAGCCACCAGCACGCCCTATATATGCCTTGTTTTCTTCAGTGCCATTTATTTTTATCACAGTTTTTTCTGTTTTCTTGGAGCGAGCATCCACCGTTCCCCACCCATATGAAAATAACAAAATAGTCACAAGCGGATATGTGACTGCATTTCTTATGACTTCATTTGGTATTGCGTCAGATAGAATCTTAAAGTGACTTACTGCAATGACAGCTAGTGGAGAAATATAAATGGCTGCAAGCAACCACCGTACCTCACTTTCCGTAAATAAAGCGATATAGAGAGCAAACCCAACAATCGCGACAGCAGGAAGAATCCAATATCGCCTAAAAAATTTAACCTCCGGCAAATCTGCTCCTTCTCTAGGCGGCAGAGCATTTTTAAGTAGAGGTGAAAGAAATATTTCAGAAACAGCCGCCCCTAGGAGAACAAATCCGCCGTAATGCGCAAGCTGATAAATTGCTGTCTTGATAATGTCGCTAAGTCCAATATATTCGAAAATATTGATGCCAAACGCACCCCAATAACCTAATAGGTACAGCGTTGACACAAAAATACTATATGGAGCGAGAATAACAATGTACTTATTGAGCAGGGATGCATTCATGTCTTCTGCCTAACGAATGAAAGGGACTTCCCCGTCCCGAGGGTGCGGTGAAGTTACCGCGAACGGCATCAAAAGTGCCAAGATGGAAAGTGACGTTTTCATCTAAACCAAACAGGAGGGGGAAGTCATGAGCATTATCACTATCGGCAT
>DASRWG010000063.1:0-29648 GCA_035654695.1 Gallionella sp.
CATCGACGCCATCGGCCTGACGGTCGAGTATCGCGACCCCTATACCGCCGGCCACCAGCGCCGCGTCGCCGAGTTGGCACAGGCGATAGCCCGCGAAATGGGGATGCCGGAGGACGCGCTGGAGGGGATACGCCTGGGCGCACTGGTGCACGACATCGGCAAGGTGCGCCTGCCGACCGAGATACTCAATCGCCCCGGGCATCTGAACGAACTCGAGTTCGAACTGGTCAAGACGCACTCCGGGATCGGCAGCGACATCGTCAAGGAAGTCAGTTTCCCCTGGCCGGTCGCGCAGATGATCGAACAGCACCACGAGCGCATCGACGGCAGCGGTTATCCGCAAGGGCTGAAGGGGAGCGACATGCTGCCGGAAGCCCGGATCATCGCGGTGGCCGACGTGGTCGAGGCGATGGTGTCGCACCGTCCCTATCGTGCCGCGCTCGGCGTGGACAAGGCGCTGGAGGAATTGCGCGAGGGGCGCGGCAGCTTATATGACCCGGATGTGGTCGATGTATGCCTGGAGTTGTTCGAGCGGCGCAACTTCCAGTTCAGTTCGCAGGTGTTCTGACGCCGGCGATTTCGCGTTTGAATTTATTCGCGATATTCAGGAAGGTCGGATACGGTGATTTCAGCGGTTGAGTTTTGATTATGTATCCCCCCCGGCAAAGCCGGGGGACTTCGTCCTGCAGTCAGGCCTTTTCTCGTGGCGAAACGCCGGCCGTGCGGATTTTCATCACGCGGCTGAGAATGTCGAACCAGAAAGGTGCGCCAAGCGAGATTGCGAGGACGCTGATGAGCAGGCCGAAAAATTTGTTTAAATCTATTTTTTCGGTTTCCTCCCATCCCAGTTGGATGCCGGCAGAGGTTAGGTCGGCATTGGCATTTGCCAAATTTTCCGTGGCTGCCTGAAGGGTGGGCGCGGCTGGAGGGGCCGATGCAGCTTGGAATTGATTAACTTGCTCTTGGGCTAGCTTGACCATTTGTACTCTAGCTTCTGGATTTGTGGAGAGGGCATTCGCCAGTTTGAGGGTATCGACGTTCGCGCCGATGACCAAAAACACAGATACGCAAAATGCGACGATTTGGGTGTGACGTTTGTACCAGCCGGATGCGCGATCCATGACGGCATCGAAATGCTCTTCGATCAGTTTGCGGAAGGAGGCGGCTTCGCTTTCTGCATCTTCGAGCAGCGCCTTCAGCATCTCTCTGGTGGGGTTGGGCACGTCAATTTCATTTTTCTCGTCAACCTTTTGCTTGATTGTTTCGGGCTGGCTGTCTATCGCCTGCTTGAGCGCAGCAATACCGCCAGCGCCGTAGTGCGCTTCGACCAGTGCCTTGGCGGCTTCTGTCTTTTGGCAGGCCTCTTTGTAAAACTCACTCAGTAGCGCTTTCGATTGGCTAGGCATGGTCGTGCTCTTGAGCCCAAACCAACATTCCTTTTTGAATGTTTGGGGCAGGCGTTCAATCGCCTCTTTCAGTCCATCTTTGCCATTGTTCGTGAGGACTTGTTCGACGGCCTGGCTGACAAGGGAAGGCTCGATATGCGATGGGATGCCTTTGTGTCCTTTGCTGAGGGAATATATCTTGGGGTGGGCATAAAACGCTTTGATGAAATCGTTGCCGCTACCATCCAGGGTGCCCTGGAACATTTCGTTCAACGCATTTCGAAGATTATTTCCCCGGCTGTCGAGCAATATGGAAAAGCCTTCGACGAATGCCGTGCAGGCCAGCGCGAATATCAGGTAGATGGTGATGATGCCGATCATGACGTCGAGCGATTCGATTCCAAACATTATTTCTCTCCTTTACGAGTTGAAAAAATCTGGTGTGTAACGGTGATTCCGGTTGACCGACATCGGTGGGCATTCAGGCAGATGTTTCGCCCATTCCTTCTGGAATTTTCAGATGTATCTTGGTCGTTAGGCCGCACAAAGGCCGTACTTGGGCAAGATGTTGTAGACCACGTTGAAGCGGTGTGCATGGACGGCGTCATGGAATAATGTCCATGGCCTTCTCAGAAATCCTTCCCTGTATTGATATTTTTGGGGTTTTGGCAGGTCGATGCTGGTACCGAGAGCATCGGATTTCCAAGAATCGTCGCCGCGGGAAAAATAGTCGTCGATATCTATTTTTCCGCAGATGGTGAATTCGCCATTGCGCAAGGCCTCCAGCCATTTTTTGTGGCGAGCCTCTCCGTCCTCGATGGTTAATGATGTGAATTTGGCTTCAATTTGCCGGCGAGTGGTATCGCTTAGCCCCGTCACCGCGGCATCCGGATTGCTCGCGATATAGCGCTTCATGGCCATGCATATGTGATCGGCTGCTTCGAGAAAATCCTTTGTGTTGTCGCGCGTAATCAGGGTGCCTTGGCCATTTTTGTATTCCCACTTGAGGAAGGGCATGTCCGGAAGGGTTTGTGCGCGCCCATGTCCAAGAGGCGGGACGCCGTCGTCCAGCAAGTCCCGCAATTTTCCGGCAAGCCCGTTTGCAAATACGCCCGAATCGTCGGTTTCTTTGGCGTCTTCCACTTCGTTGATTTCATGCATCACGCCGGCAAATCCTTGATGCGCCCAAGTATCGGCGTAGACATGCATCGTCACGCCCAGACGATGCAATCCGTATGCACGATTCTTTTCGACGATGGCATCCCGCACCATTTCTTGTGCGATCGGGCTGTTCGGCGTGCAGACGATTTTTCTGATAAATCCTCCCTGCGGGTCTTGCCCCGCAGACAAACCGCCGTTGCCGGGCAGAAAATGGAACGGCATCCAGACCTCATGATTGGACAGTTCGTCTGTATTGCGCCAATCCAGCATCTTGTGTGCCGAACTGATGCGGTTGAAAACTGCGCCGTTATCGAAATAAACGGTGCCACTGCTGGTGGCATCGTCCACATACTGGGCGCAGTAGGCGATGATGTCTGCTTCGGCATGACCGAATCCGGCATCGCGTGCGACGACGTACGTGACTGCATGGTGGAAATCAATTTGCATGACCGATCCTTTCTGGATTCCGATTAATTCGCGGGATATCTGGAGGTTTGGAGCATTTGAATTTACTGGCTGGGCGGTTTCCCTTTTTGCGAACTGGGATCCGGTGACTCCGTTTTCTGTTGAGTCGAGGCCGGGAAACCGGATAAGGCCCCGATCTCTTGATCGAGCGCGCGGAAGCGGTTGATCATGCTGTCCAGCAACGGGTCTTCACTTTTTGCGGGAACTCCTTTAAGGGTTGGATTGATCTTTGCGTTGTAGGCCAATATTTGCTGTTCCAGGGTTTGGCGCTGGATTTCCAGTTGGGCGCGTTTCGCTTCCGGGGTGACTTGCGTGCCTTCCTTGAGCGCTTTTTGCAGACCGGAATAGAAAGAGCAGGACTCGTGATAGTCGATGATGTCGTAGAGGGCGTCCTCGATGCGGTAGTTGTCGTAGGGCTCCTTCTTGTGCAGCAGCAGGGCTTTGCCCTTGGTGGCGCGCGCTTCCTCGATCTTGGTGCCGATGGCCGAGGTCAACATCGATTTGTATATGGTTTCGTTGACCAGCGAGCGTTCCGCCGAGGCGAACGCGGACAGGGCGGACAACGTCTTGGTCTGTCCGCCGCTGGAGATGGATGCCCAGCCTGCGGTCAGGACGGCCAGGGAGCCAGTGGCGATGTTGAATGCCGCTTCGTTGCCATAGATGGACTTGATGTGTTCCACGCACAAGTTGTTGGACTCAGCCATCAGGAAGGAGATGGTCTGGTTGCGCTGGCTCGTGCAGTCGACTGTGTTGGCAGGGGCGGTCTTGAAACACTCTTGAGAGACCAACGGTTCTGGGCTATCGGGACTCTTGGACTTGATTGTTAATGCCTCGCGCAAGTTATCCATTTGCGTGCCCTTCAGCGGCTTGACCGCATAGCCATCGTAGTTGCCTATGTTTTCGACCAAAGCGCAGCCCGTGAAGAGCATTGCGGCCAATAGGCTGGCAACAAGGTTGCGCAGGAAGGGCGTTCGCGATGAGCAGCGCGACCATGCGTCGCCATCAGAGCCGGTGGTCTGAGTCTTGATGTTGTAGCAGGTAAAGACGCGACCGAGAGGGCGCGCAGGAAACGCTGAAAGACATGCAATCACGATGTTCTCCCTGAACAAGTTGTGCTGGCTGTCGTTCCCGTCTGGTGCGGAAATCGACTGCGAGGCTAGCCTGTGCCATGCCTCGGTCATCTCGGTGGAGATGAACTCTTGCGCCAGCCTCCTGTTCTGGGGATTCTGCCGGTAGCTCCGGACCGTGCGTGCGGTGCGGTATGCGTTGCGGCGGATATGCAAGTGGCGCGAACTTTATTTCGGTTCTTGGTGCGATGTCAATACCGATTTAAATCGGCCTTTGTAAAATTCATTTTTCTGAATAGGGCTTGGTTTTGGCTCTTTCATGGGCGAAATAAGTTTCGCCAAAAAATTCTTGCCTCCCTTCGTTTGCGAAATGCTTTTCGCATCCAGTTTTTATTTTTTATCGCTCATCTCTTTATTAATCGAAGATAAAACAACGTGTTGGCGCGTTTGTCGATTGCTGGCACGCTCCCTGCTCTAGAACAGGCAAGGGCATCCATGCCTGATTTTTTATCAACGAGCACACAGGAGAACGACATGCATGACATTGGTACATCCCAAGTGGGAGCAGGATGGGGGCGCGAAATGGCTGGGGAGTTCGAGCAGGAATTCATGGGGGAGTATTCCAGTGAGTTCGGTGAAGTTGGCGGCCAGTTTGGAAACGAATATGAATTCGAGTTCGAAACGGCCGGCGTCATGTCCGAGATGCAGGAAATGGAATTGGCGGCGGAGTTGTTGAGCGTTTCCAATGAACAGGAGTTGGAGAACTTCCTCGGCAAACTCATCGGTTCGGCGGCCAAGGCGGCCGGCTCGTTCCTGCGTTCGGATGCCGGAAGGGCACTGGGCGGCATCCTGCGCAATGCGGCCAAGTCGGCGCTGCCCATCGCCGGTGCAGCGCTCGGCAATTTGGTCGCCCCCGGCGTAGGAGGCATGATCGGCGGCAAGCTCGCCTCGATGGCGGGCAACGCTTTCGGTCTCGAACTCGAAGGCATGAGCAACGAGGACCGCGAATACGAAGTGGCCCGCCGCGTCGTACGCCTTGCCAACACGGCCACTCAGCGCCTCGCACAGATTCCCGCCAATGTGCCAGCCCAGGCGGCCGCGCACAAGGCATTCATCCATGCGGCAAAACAGGTTGCACCGGGGATCGTCAACGGCAGCAACATGGCGGCTGCCGCGGGCATGGCCATGAACCAACCGTCGTTTGGGGCTGCAGCCCCGTGTTCCTGCCAATCCGGAGGCCGCGCCCGCTCGGGACGTTGGGTGAAAAAGGGCAACGTAATCGTCCTTTATCCGCAGCGCGGTTGAGCGGGATCACGCGATGCCGACCATGGTGACCGACCACAATGCCAACGCCCTGCAACTCTTGCGGCAGGAAGTGCTGGGCATGCGCGCGCGGTTGAATACCTTGACGCCCTATGCCATGCAGATGCCTATGGTGGCGGCGGCGAATGTTGCGACCGAGGCGCAGATGGCCATCGAGCGCTACATGATCGCGAAGCGGCGCGAGTTGCGCGGTTTGTTCGATCGTTTTCTCGCCTCGCTCAATGCGCTGGCGCCGACGCCGGACAACGTCTGGCAGACGCAACGGCGCTATGCCCACCTCAAGCTCTACTTCCAGGCGGTGCTGTCGCAGTTCGACATCTTCGCCGATGTGCTGGTGCAGCGCAGCCAGCACGGCATGGGAGTCTGGCTGGCGGGCATGGATGCCGCCGCATCCGACGGGCTGCGCTTGGGCCGCAGATATTTCGAAGCGCCGCCCGTGATCTGTTACGTGGATCGCGGCCACGGCGCGGCGATACGGCGCGCTCGCACCCGCCTGCCCGGCGGAGGCTCCAGTCCCGTCGCCGTCATCCGCATGCCGCGCGAGCGCATGGTCGGCACCGGCATCGCCGCGTCGCTGTTCCACGAAGTCGGGCACCAGGCGGCGGCACAGCTCGACCTGGTCAATCCGCTGCGGCAGTTGCTCAAGCAGCGGCGGCGCATGGCCAGGAAGTATCCGCGGGCGTGGCAGGTGTGGGAACGCTGTATCTCGGAAATCGTCGCCGACCTCTGGTCGGTGTCGCGGGCCGGCATCTCGGCGACTTTGGGCGTGATGAGCGTCGTCAGCCTGCCGCGGGCCTTCGTGTTCCGCGTCAACCTCGACGATCCCCATCCCGCGCCCTGGATACGCGTGATGCTCAGCGCGGCAATGGGCGATGCGCTCTACCCGCATCCGCAGTGGGAGCGGTTGCAGCGGATGTGGCTGTCCATGTACCCGAAGCAATTGATGAGCGCCGGGCAGCGGCAACTGTTTGAGGAGATGGAGGCGTCCATGCCGGAATTCGTCGCGCTGCTGCTGTCGTTCAGGTCGGCGTCGCTGCAGGGGATGAGCCTGGGAGATGTATTGCGGCTGCCGGATCGCCGCCCCGAGTATCTGCAGGCGCTGTGGGCGCAGTGGAAGGCTGATCAGGATCGGCTCAAGCGCGCGCCACCGGCGCTGGCCTTCGCCGTGCTCGGCCAGGCGCGCGCGGCTGGGCTGATCGGCGCAGGGCAGGAACTGGACCTGATCGGCCGCCTGCTTGGGCACTGGGCGTTGAGGAGTTATTTACCGGATGCAGCGCAACCCGCTATTCCTGTAGCGGCGGCTGCATGAGGATAAACGTAATTCAAATTTCAAGGAGATTAATATGAACGATGACATCATAGACGTAGGCCGCACGATTGGCTTCAAGTGCGTTTCGGCCGGAGAGGGAATATATGAATTGAAGGTTGAATTCCCTCCTGGATTCCCTGAAGAGATTAAGGAAAAGCTCAAACCGACATGGACCTATTTTTCTAAAGGTGAAAACGACGGCGAGTCCGATGAGCACATTATTAAGCAAGGGGAACGCACCCTGTTCGTTCCTGCAGCCACCGACCCTAAGCCCAAGCTCATTTGCCGGTTGGATGGTGCTACTACACTAAAAGATGAGCAGAAGCTTCAGCTCCAGAAGGACTTCGGGTGGAGTGACAGCGTCAATGTTTGCGAAATTTGGGAGAAGCTTAATAAGACGCAACCTCATGAGAATGGGTTTGCCCTAGGCTCGGTCTTGTATCCATCTCTGTCCCCGATCGGGGAACCGCCTACTACGGTGCGCATGAGCCGCGCCACCGCCAAGCCGACCGACGACATTGGTCTGTGGATGATGATCAGGGCGAGCGGGAATAAGTTGTCCTGGAATAATTACCGCAATGCCATCGACATGATACTTGTACCAGAACTCGACGCAAATGCTGGAGATATATACGAGAAATACGGGAATAAGCTTGCGTCCATCGCTCACCGCCATTCCCTGCCATTCACCGACACCGACACCTACCGCACCCTCAAGGTGGCCACGGAAGCCTTCCTGTTGGTCAATGCACCGGCGGTTTCGGATGCGCAGGCGGCCAATGATCCGGCTTACCTCGAGCGTCGCGGTTTCAACGTGCAGGAGGTGCGTTCTGTGGCCTCGTACGGCGAGGACTGGGTAATCCCCTACCTGCAAAAGGTGGCGAACAACCTGAAAGACACCGCAGCGGGGGCCAATGCGGTTACACAATTGCAGATGAAGGCGAAGGTATTTTCTGTTGAAAATTCCCAAATTAAGGTGGAGCTTGATTACCTGCAGGAAGTGCAAGCAAAAATGAGTCAGCCGCTGCTGATCGAGCTCATCTGGAGCTACTGGATGGAGGAGATGCAACTGGTGCAGTCCATGCATGCGATCTCGCGCCGTTTCCAGAATGTGCAGGGCACCGGTTCGCGCGATCCGCTGGCGAATCTGGAGGCGGATGCGCTGCGGCCGCTCGGCAACCTGTTGTGGGGTTATGTGCAGGACGAGCAGCACCGGCTGACGCTGGCGCGGCGCGCCTACGAATATTCGCACCACTATGGCTTGGCGCTGATCGGAAAGGCCGTGCCGCAGTTGCGCCCGGCGGACAACCGTTCCAAGTTCATCGAGGCGTTCCACAACCTCTTGAGCCTGTGCGCGCAGTTCTTCCGCCAGGCTGACGATACCACGGTGGTGGCCGACGGCTTCCCGGTGCTGAATGCGTTGCGCGAAGTGCACCTGCTGCTGTCGGAAGGCGCGGGCAACCAGTTCCGCGACCTGCCCGCCACGGCGCGCGTGGAGATGATGATGGAGCAGTGGATGTTGGCGCGGCCGGAGTTCCGCGAGTTCCTGCCGCGGCGTGCTTCCATTGCCTATCCGGAGGAGTGGATGCATTCGGTGGATTCGATGCGCCGCCTGCAAGGCTGGGGCGACACCAACGTGCTGCACTTCTGGCATCTCGCCACCTGCGGCGAACAGATCGTCTCCTCGATCCGCTGGGGGAACTGGAACGAGATAAAGGAACCGGAGAACGCCTCCAACTGGGCGAACTTCTTTCGTCCGGAAATCCAGTCCTACATCCATGCCTATCGCGCGGTGACCGGGGTGGACATCACGGTGGAGCCGGTGGATTCGACCATGCCCTCGGTGCATCTGTACCGGCGCCAGGCTGCCGGCATGCTCAAGCGGGCTTGAGGCTTGGCTGCGGGGGACTTCGCCTCGGCGCTGTATCTCGGCCTGAGGCACCCGGCCCAGAGCTTGCCGCCGTGGGAGTGCCTCACCACCGGCAAGCCCGCCAGCCTGGAAACGCCGCCACTGGCGCGGCAGGTTGCGGTGGAGGCGGCGAGGTTGCAAGGCTGCGAAGCTGGAGTGGTGTCGGCCTCCACGCTGCACCTGTTCCTGGACGTGATGGGTTGTCTGGCGCGGAAGCCCGTCGCGGTGCTGGTGGACGAAGGGGTTTACCCGATTGCCGCATGGGGCGTGGAGCGGGCGATGCTGCGGGGGGCGAAAGTGCGGCGTTTTGCCCATGGCAACGTGGCCGGGTTGCGGAGAGCGCTGGAACAGTCCGGACGAAGCGGCCTGCGCCCGGTGGTGGTGGCCGATGCGGTGAGCGTCGGAAAGGGGCAGGCATTGCCGATTGCGCAATATCTGGAAGCGGTGCGCCGTTACGGCGGATTGCTGGTAATCGACAACACCCAGGCGCTCGGCTTGTTGGGTGCGTCGCCTTCGCGGCACAGGCCATACGGCTCCGGAGGCGGGGGCGTCTTGCCGCATGTTGCGGCGGCGGGTAAGGAAGTCGTCGTCATCAGTTCGCTGGCCAAAGCCTTCGGCGCGCCGCTCGCGGTGCTGGCAGGCAGCAGGGAGTTCATCGCGGAATTCGAGGCGCTGAGCGAAACGCGGGACCATTGCAGTCCGCCTTCGATGGCCGCCTTGCTGGCGGCGCAACGCGCGCTGGATTGCAACACGAGGATGGGGGAGCGCTTGCGGGAGCGTCTGTTGCAACGGGTCGGCATGTTCCGTTCGGGGCTTGGGAGCCTGGGCGTCGAAACGCGAGGCGGCTGGTTCCCGGTGCAGGCGCTGGAACTGCCGGAAGGAAACGACGCCGTTGCGGTGCATGCAAGGCTGCTGGAACGGGGCATACGCACCGTGCTGTTGAAGCCGCGTAACGACCGGCCTGCGCAGTTGGCCGCGATCCTGCGGGCCGACCACGAGATGGCGGATATAGGCCGGTTCTGTATGGCGTTGAGGGAGGCCATCACCGTAAGGCTGCGAGGCCGGAAGTGGGGTCTTGGCGACTATCCGGTTACGGGAAGAGTGGCGTTGATGTGAATGGAAGGAGGAAAAATATGTGGACGACGGATGCAGGGGTGCGTTTCGAGTTGTCGCCGTGGCGGGCGCGGCGTGTCATTGCCCAAGCCAAGGAGATCGCGCGGAGACGCAGGGACGGACAGGCCAGCCTGCCCGGCGGCGTGCTGCACGACTTGCAGCGCATGGCACGTTTCGCCCGTCCGGTGAAAAACATGGTGCACCAGCCGACGGGAAACCAGTTGCGCGTGTTCGAGGCGCAGTTGCCGGACGGAATGTTCCGCATGATGACGCAGTCGAGGCCGGGGCTTGAGTCGGTTTTGGGTGTGACGTTCCAGGGGCTGAAAAGCGAGTTGGAACAAGAGGCGCAGTATGAAGGCCACTTTTCGATTAGGTGGATGGTTAATCAGCCAGTTTCCTTGAAGTGGGCTGTTTCAAATGCTAATGGCAGCGCACCAAGGGCTCCTGGCGTATATCTCATTTTTCGAAAGGGCGGAGAAAAAAACTGGGTACTTAAGTATGTTGGCAAGAGTGAAAATCTTCGCAAACGACTGAGCGCACGTTTTGAATACTCGCGCCAGCACGATGATGCTGACCACTTGGGGGTGATGTATGGTGTTGTGCTGGGCCCCAAAGGGGGACAACTGCACGGTGGGCAAATTCAAGAAGGAATCTCGGCCGCAGAACATGCCTTGATTCGTACTTTGAATCCCAGAATACTCACCAACCAATCTTCAATTAACGCATTCAGCGCACGTCAGAATAGATTAATTGTCGATTTCATTTTGCCGGATTACATAAAGAGTATGGGGTTGAAGCTTCACTCGTCCTATGATGCCCTTGCCAATAAAGTGGCCGTTGAGGCCCGGCAATCTTACGAATCCGTCTTCAGATGATCATTGATTGCCACTGCCACGCTGGGAAGGGCGACGGTTTCACCGGTCCATGGGATACCTCCGCGCCCCTCGAACGTTATCTTGCGCGGGCGGATGAGGCGGGAATCGCGAAGACCGTGCTCTTCCCGGTTTTCGATTCCGACTACCGTTCGGCCAACCGGCGGCTGGCGAAGATAGTCGCTTCCGCGCCGCAGCGTTTCATCGGCTTTGCGATGGTGCATGCCCGGCGGGATCGCGGCAGGGTGGTGGAGATGATCGCCGAGGCGGTCGGGACGTTCGGTTTTCGCGGCATCAAGGTGCATCGCCACGATGCCCGAATCTCGCGCGAAATATGCGAGGCCGCACGCCACTGGCGCATCCCGGTCCTCTACGACGTGGGAGGCGAGGCGGCGACGGTCGACTTGCTGGCAGAGGAATATCCGGATGTTCCTTTCATCATTCCGCATCTGGGCAGCTTTGCCGACGACTGGGGGGCGCAGCGTTCCCTGATCGACCGGATGGTGCGCTATGCCAATGTGTTTACCGATACCGCGGGCGTGCGGCGATTCGACTTGCTCGAAGAAGCCGTTGCACGTGCCGGGGCGCACAAGGTCATCTTCGGTTCGGATGGCGTGTTCCTGCATCCCGGGCTGGAACTAGAAAAAATCAAACTGCTTAAACTGTCTCGCGAGGATTACGCGAAGATCGCCGGAGAAAATTTGATTGGCCTGCTGCGCCGGGACAGGCGAAACAGTTCTCAGTTAACGGATACTTCTAACGTTATCCGCTTCGGAAACGTCGTTGGCCGGCGAAACGCCGCGCCGTTCGCTGGCTCGGCGTATCTGTAGCGCTCGCGGCGTGACGCCGAGCAGGTTGGCTGCCTGGCTGAGGTTGCCGTTCATTTTTCGCAACGCTGCCTTTATGGCAAGCGTTTCCGCCATGGCGCCGATGTCTTTCAGCTTTGTTCCGATGCAAATGGCATCTTCGATGATGGGGCCGAGGTTCTCCATCCATTCCCTTCCGGAAGGCTCTTCTGCCTCGGGCCTGAATTCCTCCGGCAAGGCCCCCAGGGATATGTGCTGCATATTTCCATGCCGATCCAATATTCGCTGGACAATGTTTTTCAGTTCACGGACGTTTCCCGGATAGCTCCTGTTGAATAGATGCTGCCGCATGGCATTGTCCAGGCAGTCCAGCTTTCTCTTGAACGAGGAAGTAAACAGGAAGTGCTCGACAAGAGCCGGGATGTCTTCTCTGCGGTCTGCCAGGGATGGCATGCGGATATGCCATTGGGCGATCCGGTAATACAGGTCGCTTCTGAAGCGTCCGCAACGCACCTCCTCTTCCAGATTGCGGTTCGTCGCGCATATCAGGCGGAAGTCGGACGTTTGCCAGACATTGTCGCCGATGCGTTTATAGATCTTTTCCTGGATGGCCCGTAAGAGTTGTGCCTGCAGGGGAAGGGGAAGCTCTCCTATCTCATCCAGAAACAGGGTGCCCCCGTTGGCCAGGGAAAAGGCGCCTTCCCTTTGGGATATGGCATTGGTGAAGGCTCCTTTGGTATGGCCGAAGAGTTCGCTTCCTGCCAACTCCGGGGAAAGTGTAGTGCAGTCGACGGTGACGAAGGCCTTTTCCTTCCGCCTGGAATCCAGATCATGCACAAGCCGGGCGATGAGTTCCTTGCCAGTTCCGCTTTCACCGGTTGCCAGGCAGGAGGCATTGGTGTGGCAAGCTATTTCGATTACACGTCGAAGTATTTTTCTCCAGCATAGTGAAGTACCGGCCGCACGGTTTCTTACCCATTCCGAATTCAGAATCGTCTCTATCTCTTCGGCACGAGACAGCCGTGCAGCAATGTCGTCGATCCGAGACAAAGGATTCGAGACCGCCAATACATCGGCCGCTCCATGGTTAAGCAACCGCCATCCGGAAGAGTGTGTGTGTTCCTCACTGCAGACATGGACGACTAAAACATACTGTTTGCCATTATCGGACAAGTCTGCCAGGAGATGCTCAATGTCATTGTTGCAGGTGTGAGTGATCAGGGCTCCGGGGGACGCATCTGGAGTATCTTCGAAACTTATATCCAGCCCCCTGTCGCGGAGTCCGGACAGCAATTCTTCTGCGGTATTGCGCAGCGCATTTTCACGATGGAGAATCCACATGGCGGCGTGTTTATACGCGTTGTTCGAAAGACCCCATGCCCGCATATGGCTGGCATGGGGTGCTTTGGATCCATTGGCAGAAGCCGCCTGTATTATGAGTTATCAGGCGGCCCGTCGAACGGGCAATGCACCGCTTGCGGAAACGGCGCGCGGGAAGACAGGAAAGACATGTGGTCATGTTTTCTCCTTGAACAGGTTTTGCTGCTGGCGGTTGTCCCGCATGCCGGCAAAGGTTGTCAGCAAATTTCCTAATTGTGCGGGAATCAACGGCAAGGCCGATTTTGTGTCATGCCTCGGTCATCTCGGATGAGATGAGCTCTTGCGCCAGCCTCCTGTTCTGGGAGTCCGCGGGGTGTCCCGGATCGTGCGTGCGATACGGTGTACGTTGCAGCGGATTTGCAAGGGAGGGAGACTCTATTTTAGTTGTACGGAAAATGTCAATAGCGATCTGACGAGACCTCTATCCCGTATACGGATTCCGCCATTCGCTTATTCGAGTATCCGAGGCCTGTGGAAATCAGCCGGCCAGCGTCTTGCCGCTGCGCAGCAGCGCGGCGAAATCGTCGGCGGGGATGGGTCTGCTGAAGTAGTATCCTTGGACTTCGTCGCAGTCGTTGTTGCGCAGGAAAACCAGCTGGTCGGTGGTCTCGACGCCCTCGGCGACGACGCGCAGTTTCATGCGGTGGGCGAGGCCGATGATCGCGGACGCGATCTCCGCGTCGTCGGCCACCGAGGGAACGCCGCGGACGAACGACTGGTCGATCTTCAGCGTGTCGATGGGGAAGCGGCTCAGGTAGCCCAGGCTGGAGTAGCCGGTGCCGAAGTCGTCCAGCGATATCTTCACGCCCAGCCGTTTGACCTTGTGCATGGTCTCGATCGCGCGGTCCGGCTCCTGCATCAGCATGCTTTCGGTCAGCTCGATCTCCAGGTGGCGGGCCGCGATGCCGTGCCGTTCGATCGCGTCGGCCAGTTGCGTGTCGAGGTTGCCGCTGCGGAACTGGCGCGCGGAGATGTTGATCGCGATGCATGTCTCCGGCAGGCCGTCGTCCAGCCAGGCGCGTATCTGCCTGCAGCTCTGCTCGATGACCCAGTTGCCGAGGTCCATGATCAGTCCGGATTTCTCGGCGATGGGAATGAACTGGGCCGGTGATATCCAGCTGCCGTTGGCCTGCTGCCAGCGCGACAGTGCCTCGGCGCCGACGATGCGGCCGCTGCGCGCGTCGGCCTTGGGCTGGTAGTGCAGTGTCAGTTCATTCTGCAGCAGGGCGCGGCGCAGTTCGTTCTCCAGCGCCAGCTTGTTGCGCGCATCGGCATTGAGTTCTTTGGTGTAGAACGAGAACTGGTTGCGGCCGTTTTCCTTGGCGAGGTACATCGCGGCGTCGGCGTTCTTCATCAGTTCGGAGATGGTCTCGCCATCCTGCGGGAACAGGCTGATGCCGACGCTGCCGCCGATGAACACTTCCTGTCCGCCGGGGAGCTGGAACGGTTCGTTCAGCGCGGCGATCAGGTCGCGCGCGACGACCGCGGCGTCCTGCGGGTCGTGCAGCATCGACAGCAGCAGGATGAATTCGTCACCGCCCAGGCGGCCCAGCGTGTCGCCCTCGCGCAGGCGCATGCCGAGGCGTTCGGCGACCGCGCACAGCAGTTCGTCGCCGACCAGGTGGCCGAAGCTGTCGTTGACCGGCTTGAAGTGGTCGAGGTCGATGAACAGCACGCCGCTTTGCAGCCGGTGGCGGTGTCCCTGTTCCAGTTCCTGCTGCAGTCGCGACTCGACCAGCGCGCGATTGGGCAGCCGGGTCAGCGGATCGTGGTGCGCCATGAATTCGAGCTGAGCCTGGTTCTCCTTGATCTGGGTGATGTCGGAGAACACGCCGATGTAGCGCACCGCTTCCTGCTTGTCGTTGTACACGGTGCTGATCGTCAGCAGCTGCGGATAGATCTCGCCGTTCTTGCGGCGGTTCCATATCTCGCCCTGCCAATTGCCGCGCGCGACGATCTCCTTCCACATCGCCTGGTAGAACGCCCGGTCGGCGCGTCCGGAACCCAGCATGCTCGGGTTCTTGCCCAGGGATTCTTCCGCGCTGTAACCGGTGATGGTCGTGTAGGCCTCGTTGGTCGCGATGATGCCCGGCGTCGTGTCGGTGATCACAACACCCTCGTGGGTGTTGCGCATCACCGTGGCGGCTTCGCGCAACTGTTCTTCGGTGCGCTTGCGTTCGCTGATGTTCTGCTTGACCGCGATGAAATGAGTGATCTGGTCGCTCTCGATGCAGACCGGTGTGATCGTCATCTCTTCCGGATAGAGCGTTCCGTCCTTGCGTTTGTTGACGATCTCGCCGTGCCAGACATTGCCTGAAAGGATGGTCGTCCACAGGCGTTCGTAGAACTCCGGCCCCTGCTCGCCCGACTGGACCAGATCGCGGATGTGGCTGCCGACGGTCTCCTCCAGCGAGTAACCGGTCAGCCGGGAGAAGGCCGGATTGGCCCACTGGATGACCGCCTGCCGGTCTGCAATCACGATGGCGTTGGCTGCCGCCGCCAGCGCCGCATCGTGCAGCCTGAACAGGCTGTGCTGCTGCACGAGTTTGAACAGTTCCTTGCGTTGTCCCAGGATGGTCTCGTGCAGGAAGTTGACGTAGCTGCCCTGCAGCGTCTTGACCAGGTCGTGGCGCGTCACGAGGCCGAGCAGTTTGTCGTCCTCGACGATGACGAGGTGGCGTATCCTGTGCCGGTCCATGTGCTTGATCGCGTCCGGCAGCGCGGTTTTCGGCGGCATGATGATCAGCGGCGTGCGCACCACGTCGGCGACCGGGATGTCTCCGTCGGCGAGTCTGGGCGCCAGTTTCACCACATCCCGTTCGGTGAGGATGCCGTAGGGTTTCTGTTCGCGCGTGACCACCACGCAGCTGTAGCGGTTCCGGCTCATCAGCCCGACCGCATCCGCGACCGTGTCGCCGATATCGATGGTGACGATGTTGCGCGACATGACTTTCTCGGCGCTCTTGAATTCGGAGAGGTCGCCGGCATCGAGGTGGTGCAGGAAGTCGCCCTCGGTGACGATGCCCTCCAGGCGGCCGCTCCCGTCGACCACGACCAGGTGGCGGAAGCCGCGTTCCTGCAGCATCCGGTAGGCCTCGCGGAAATCGATGTCCGAAGAGGAGGTGAAGGGCGGGGTGCTCATCACCTGGCCTATCTGCAGGTCGCCCAGTCCGCGCCGTTCCGCCAGCAGACGCACCGCGTCGCGTTCGGTGAAGATGCCCAGCGGCCTGCGGTCGCCGTCCACAGCGACTGTGCAACTGATGTTCAGCACCGCCATCCTGGCCAATACATCGGTGATGGATGCATCGGGCGGGACGGTTTCGACGGAAGCCGTCAGGATTTCGCTGAGCAGGACCTTGTTCATTTTTATGGGGTGATTGGGCTGTAGGCAAGGATACTACAAAGCCCCGGATTTTGGGCTCGGCGGGCCCTGAAAACGCAAAGGACACCTTGCGGTGTCCTTTGCATGGTGCGGTGCGGACCGGTTTATTCGATCTTGGCCTGGGCCTTCAGGTCGGTGATCATCTTCTGGATCGTCTGCTGTTGCAGGCGCTGTTGCAGTTGCGGCTTCAGTTCCTCGAACGGCGGCACCTTCAGTTCGCGCACGTCGTCCAGCTTGATGACATGCCAGCCGAACTGGGACTCGACCGGTTCCTTGGTGTATTCACCCTTTTTCAGGTTCAGCAGCGCGTTGGCGAACGGCGGGACGAAGTTGCTCGGGACTGCCCAGCCGAGCGAACCGCCTTGTTGGGCGGAGCCGGCATCCTGCGACTTCTCCGCCAGCTTTTCGAACTTGGCCTTCTTGCCGAGCTGGGCGATGATGGCCTTGGCTTCTGCTTCGGTCGCGACCAGGATGTGGCGCGCGTTGAACTCCTTGTTGCCCAGCTTGTTCTTCAGCTTGTCGTATTCCTGCTGGAGCTGGTCCTCGCTGATCGGGTGCTTCTTCGCATAATCCTGCACGAATGCGCCGACCAGCACCGACTGCCTGGCCAGATCCATCTGCAGGACGATGTCGTCGTTCTTGTCCAGACCGAGCTTTTTCGCTTCCTGCGTCATCACTTCGAGGTTGATCATGTCCTCGCGGATCGCCTTGCGCAGTTCCGGGCTGTCGGTCTGTCCTTGGGCAGTCGCCGCCTTGACGCGCAGGTCGATGCGCGCTTGCGGGATGGAGACTCCGTTCACCATCGCTGCGGATTTTTCTTCGGCGTAAGCCGGCTGGATTGCCAGTGCGCCGACGATGGCCAGTGCTGCGAATTTTCCAGTTTTCAACATTGCAGGTCCTCTTAAAAAGTTAGGTGGTCAAATTTCATCCGGCGTTTTCGCCGTGACGTTCAAGGCATGTATGTCATGCCGCATCATTTCTCCCAACGCGGAATATATCATACGGTGACGCGCCACTGTGTTCTGCCCCGCGAACTTCGCCGAGACGATATGCAGCCGGTAATGTCCGCCCCCGTCGCGCGCGCCGGCATGTCCGGCATGCCTGTGGCTGTCGTCGATAATCTCCAGTGCGACGGGTTCCAGCGCTGCGAGGCATGCACGCATGGAGTCCATAGTTGAGGAACTCGCGCAGCGCTCGTTTGCCCCCTCTCCCGCATTGCGGGAGAGGGTTGGGGAGAGGGCGCGGTTCATGCCGGCAATACTTTTTTGAACGGCCGGACGCTGGTGCTTTCATACACGCCGCCGGCCACATAAGGGTCGGCATCGGCCCATTGCTGTGCATCCTGCAGCGAGGGGAAGTCGGCGACGATCAGGCTGCCGGTGAAACCGGCGGTGCCGGGATCGGCGGCATCCACTGCCGGGAACGGGCCCGCCAGCAGCAAGCGGCCCTCGTCCTGCAAGGCCTGCAACCGAGCCAGGTGCGCGGGACGCGCCGCGATGCGCTTCTCCAGACTATCCGGGACATCCTGTCCGATGATTGCATATAACATTTAGAAGCACCTATACGATTGTCTCCTCTCCCGCTTGCGGGAGAGGATTGAGGAGAGGGTAGACATCAGTTGCTCTCTTTCTTTTCGTCCACATACTTTGCCAGCCAGGCGCTTTGCGCCAAGATGAATACGACCATCAGCGCGGTGAAGCCGAATAGCTTGAAGTTCACCCAGGCCTCGGTGGAATAGTTGAACGCGACATAGAGATTGAGGAATCCCAGCGTCGCGAAGAACAGGCTCCACATCAGGTTCAGGCGATGCCAGACATGCAGCGGCAGCGCGATCTTCTCGTGCAGCAGCGCCTGTATCAGGTTCTTGTTGAGCAGCAGGTTGGAGAACAGCAGGATCGCCGAGAATAGCCAGTACAGCACTGTCGGCTTCCACTTGATGAAGGTTTCGTCGTGCAGCATCAGCGTCGCGCCGCCGAACACGGCGATGATCGCGAAGCTCACCCACAGCATCACGTCCACCTTGCCGTGCCGCCACTTGGTCCAGGCGATCTGCACTACGGTCGCGGCGATGGCCACCGCCGTCGCGACATAGATATCGAACGTCTTGAAGGCGATGAAGAACAGGATGACGGGGAACAGGTCGAACAGCAGTTTCATATTGTCGGCGGTGAATTATTGGAAAGCAGTGAGGTGCTTGGTCAATTCCGGTCCAGCGCGAGCGCGGTGGAGTTGATGCAGAAGCGCAGGCCGGTGGGCGGCGGGCCGTCCGGGAAGATATGGCCGAGGTGCGCGCCGCATTGCTTGCAGATCACTTCCACGCGCTGCATGCCGTGGCTGGTGTCGGTGCGCGCGGAGACGTTCTCCGGTTTGTACGGCTTGGTGAAGCTGGGCCAGCCGGTGCCCGAATCGAACTTGTCCTCGGAATTGAACAGCGGGGCGCCGCAGCACACGCAGCGGTAGATGCCGGGGTCCTTGCAGTCCCAGTACTCGCCGGTGAAGGCGGCCTCGGTGTCTGAGCAGCGGCACACCGCGTACTGCTCCGGCGTCAGCTCCTCGCGCCATTCGGCATCGGTCTTTTCGATCTTGTTCATGGTCAGGCGTTCAGTGTGGCGCGCATGCAGGGGCGCGCGGACATGCGCGCGAACCATGCGGCCAGGTTGGGGTGTGCGACGCGCCAGTCGCGCTCGGGTTGGCGCAGGTCGAGATAGACCAGCGCGCTGGCCAGCGCGAGGTCGGCCAGCGTGAGCGCGTCGCCTTCGCACCACTCGTGCGCGCCCAGCAGGTCGGCCGCATGGGCCAGCGCGCGGGTGACGGCATTGTTGTGGATGACGATGTTGTTCGGCTCCTGCTTCTCTTCCGGGCGGATGCGCTCGTTGCGCACCGCCACGGCCGAATCCATGATGCCGTCCGCCAGCGCCTCCCAGCGCTTCACGCGCATGCGTGCAAGTGCATCGCCGCGGGGAATCAGGGCAGGGGAGTCGTTCAGGGTGTCCAGATATTCGGCGATCACCGGCGAGTCGTACACGCAGGTGTCGTCGTCGAGGATCAGCGCCGGAATGCGTCCCAGCGGATTGACTCGCGCGACATGGCTGCCGGGATCGCGCGGCGCATCCACCAGATACTCATGGGGAATGTTCTTCTCCAGCAGCACCAGCCGCACCTTGCGGACGTAGGGGCTGGTGTCGGTGCCTAGCAGTTTCATGGACAGGCTCCGGTTAGGGGCGGCGTAGGGGCACGGCGCGCCGTGCCCCTACAATACCTCACCGGCAAAATCCGCCAGCCTCGAACGCTCGCCGCGCATCAGCGTGACATGGCCGCCGTGTTCCCAGCCCTTGAAACGGTCGACCACATAGGTCAGGCCGGAACTGCCTTCGGTGAGGTAGGGCGTGTCGATCTGCGCGATGTTGCCCATGCACACCACCTTGGTGCCGGGGCCGGCGCGCGTGACCAGCGTCTTCATCTGCTTGGGCGTCAGGTTCTGCGCCTCGTCGATGATCAGGTACTTGTTCAGGAAGGTGCGGCCGCGCATGAAGTTCAGCGACTTCACTTTCACACGAGACCGGATCAGGTCGCGGGTCGCCTCGCGTCCCCAGTCGCCGCCTTCCTCGTTGTTCTTGTTCAGCACGTCCATGTTGTCTTCCAGCGCACCCATCCACGGGGACATCTTCTCTTCCTCGGTGCCCGGCAGGAAGCCGATGTCCTCGCCGACCGGCACGGTCACGCGGGTCACGATGATCTCGGAATAGAGCTTGGTCTCCAGCACCTGCATCAGGCCGGCCGCCAGCGTCAGCAGCGTCTTGCCGGTGCCCGCCTGACCCAGCAGCGTGACGAAGTCGATCTCCGGGTTCATCAGCAGGTTCAGCACGAAGTTCTGCTCGCGGTTGCGCGCGGTGATGCCCCACACCGCGTTCTTGCTGTGGGTGTAGTCGGTCAGCGTGCGCAGCACCGCAGTCTGGTCGTCCTGTTCCGTCACCACCGCATGGAACGGGTTGCCGCCGTTCTCCAGAAAGACGAACTGGTTGACGAACATCGCGCCGCACAGCGGGCCGTGCAACTGGTAATAGGTATGGCCTTCGCTGATCCAGGACTTCATGTCCTTGCCGTGGTTCTCCCAGAAGTCGTCCGGCAGCTGCAGCACGCCGGAGTAGAGCAGGTCGGTGTCTTCCAGCACCTTGTCGTTGAAGTAGTCCTGCGCCTCCAGTCCCAGCGCACGGGCCTTGATGCGCATGTTGATATCCTTGGACACCAGGATCACCGAGCGTTGCGGATGCTCATCCTGCATGCCGATGACCACGCCGAGGATAGCGTTGTCGGCCTTGCCCAGTTCCATGTTCTGCGGCAGCTCGTGCTTGATGAAGCTGGTCTGCAGGAACAGGCGGCCGGTGCAGTTCTTGTGTGCCGCGGATTCCAGCGCGATACCGTCCTCGATCTTGTGCGGTGCATCGCTGACGACCTCGTCGAGGAAGCGGCTGGCCTGGCGTGCGTTGCGCGCGACTTCTGTCATGCCCTTCTTCTTGTTGTCCAACTCCTCCAGCACGAACATCGGCAGGCAGATGTCGTGTTCCTCGAAACGGAACAGGCTGGTCGGATCATGCAGCAACACATTGGTGTCCAGCACGAACAGCTTGGTTTGGGGCTTCTTTGCCGCTTTCTTGTGGGGGGACATGATGTTGCTCCTTTAGTCGAGAGAGTTGACGAAATCCAGCACTTCCCGCGCATGCCCGTCAGCCTTGAGCTTGCGCCATTCGCGGCGCAACGCGCCGTTTTTATCGATCACAAAGGTGCTGCGCTCGATGCCGCGCACCTGCTTGCCGTACATCATCTTCTGTTTGATTACCCCGAACAGGTTGCATGCCGTCTCGTCGGCATCCGACAGCAACTCGAACGGCAGCGTGAATTTGGCCTTGAAGTTTTCGTGCGACTTGAGGCTGTCGCGCGAGACGCCGACGATCTCGCAGCCCGCCCTGACGAATTCCGGATACAGGTCGCGGAATTGCTGCGCCTCGGTGGTGCAGCCCGGCGTGTTGTCCTTCGGGTAGAAGTAGATCACCAGATGCTTGCCGCGCGCGGCGGAGAGGGTAAAAGTCTGACCGCCGGTGGCGGGAAGGGTGAAATCGGTGATGCTTTGCTGTGACATGAATGGACTCGCTATTCTTTGACTCCATTCTTGTCAAAAAACGCGGCAAAGGCAAGCGTCATGCATGGGAGATTTCGGGCTAGCTGCGCTTGACGACGACATATTCGTCCTGTGCCGAGGGAGAGGCGCTCGCTTCCGGTCGGAATGCGGGGTATTTGCCGGTCTTGTGCAGGATGACCTCGTTGTCCACCGACACCAGCCGCTGGGCCATCTGCCGCGCCATGTTCTGGAACAGCAGTGCGGCCGCACGGTGCTCGTTCATGATCGCCTGCTTGGTCAGGCGGATCACGGAACCCGGCTGGATCGCACGCACCGAGGCGCTACGCGGACGGTTCATCAGCAGCGCGATCTCGCCGAAGTGCTCGCCTGGCTCAATGCTGGCGATATAGACATGCTGTCCGGCGACATTCCGGTAGACCTCGAACGCCCCCTTGGTGACGATGTACATCGCGTGTCCCTCGTCGCCTTCGAGGAATATCGTCTCGCCGGATTCGAAATCCATGCGCGTCGACTGGCGCAGCAGTGCCGCGACATCGTCCAGATCGATTTTCCTGAACAGATCCACTGCGCTGACGAAGCGCACTAGTAATTGATCGATCTCGCTGGCGGGCATGGCGACTCCTGGAACGGCGGCTTGCCGGATGCGGCCGATTTTCCGACAGCTCACGTCGTTTGGCAATCAGGCCGGTCGGCGTTTTCGATTGCCTTCGCAATCAGTACTCCATCAAGCGGAATCTTTCCGAACAGGCATGCAAGGAAGAAGCGCATGGCACCTGACGTTTGAATTCACCGGCCTGCTTGACTCTTTGATGCCGTTCACGAGCGGGTCAGACGGAATGGAATCGAAGCCGGGCCACCCAATATGCCTTTTAGGCGCTGGATGGGAAAGAAAACTTGCTGGCTTCCAGAGTTAAGTTCTGCCCAATGCACAGGGGAGAAAGAGTATTTGCGACGGCACAGCAGACGATTTTATATGGAGGTCTAGCGTCCCGCTTGAGCGCAGGGTTAGAGAACTGGCTCACAACGCACCTCGGTTTTCACGGAATTAGCGATGAAGCACTGTTCATGAGCTTCGTGGTGCATTTGACAGATTTGCTCCTGCGTTGGTAAGCGCTCTCCTGAAAAGTGTACTTCAGGTCGGAGTGTGACCACGGTCATAGCCATTTTTCCTTCGGCGTTTTTCTCCATCACACCCACCGCAGCATCAAAGTAGCGATCAACGCGAAACTGCTGCTTAGCTGCGATGGACAGCAACCACAGCATATGACAGCTTGAGAGTGAGGCAACAAATGCTTCCTCTGGGTCCATCGCTGATGCGTCAGACATCGGAAGGGGAACAACGTGAGGGGAGGAGGAACCCGGCACTTCCAAACCACCGTCAAAACGAAGCACATGCTTTCTGCTGTAGCGATTGTCGAGGAAGTCCTGCTCTTCCCTTAACCAAAGCACTTCTGCGGTGTAGTGGGGCATGATTGGTTTTTTTAACGTTAAATTGAGGGGCGGCAGACTCATTACCGACCGGGTTGCCACTCTTGATAGAACTGTGTGTTCTCGCCGTCTTGCAACCACGACACGTCGTGCGAACACCATATGTGCATGACGGGCTTAGAACCGGGGTCTTCGTCGAGTGTTGCCACGCGGACAATGACGTGGGGCTGCGCTAGCCGCTCAGCCATAAGGTGAGAGCCGCAAACGGAACAGAAATGTCTGAGTTTCCCCGGCGACGATTCAAAGGCCGATAGTTTTTCTTTACCTTTGACCCAGCGAAAATGCTCTCGCATAACACCTGCGTTCGATGCAAAGGGGGCCGCATGAGCCTTGCGACAAGTGCGGCAATGACAGTGACTAATTGGCATATCCAATTGATCGACTTCGTACTCAATAGCACCGCACAAACAACTGCCCTTCATAACTTCCCCTTATGAAAAATCCGGTAGCCTGATGACGCTCAACGTTTGAATTCACCGACTTGTGCGGCTTTTTGCGCAGGTCCGGTGGAATGAGCGGTTAGCCACCTGCGGCTCCCAGCGCCACAAAATCACCCTCGAAGTGACCAGCAGCATCCCCCTCTTGCATAAGTACGGAAGAAACAGTTATTCGGGCGCGGCCCTTTCGCTGAAGCATGCGCGTAAATGACTGCCATGCTTCGGGTTCTGGTGCTGTTGCTTTGGCCGAAAAACTCCCAGTGACTGCTTTCTCGTAGCTCATGGTGTTGCGCTGAATGACAAGCGTGCACTTGAAACCCGATTTAGTGAGTTTCGTATGGAGAAGTGTCCACGCTGAAAGAATTGTCAGCGCAGAGGCGCTACCGCCGAATACTGTTTCTCGATGGTTGATGTTTGGTGCCAGCGGGGCACCCAGGATGACCTGCTCTGGCGTTGCTTCAAGCACAGAGACCTGCATGGCCAAAGACAGAGGGATGTGCTCGTGCAGGTAGGTTTCGAGTTCGCGTAGGTTCATGGTATTAGGTATCAAGGTGGCTAACGTATCAAGGTGGCTAACGTTTGAGGTAACCGGCCTTGCGCGGCTTCATGCGCAAGGTCCGGTTGACCGAGAGGTTATGCCTCTCGCAACTACGGAGAAATAGATGAAATTCAATGAGCTTAAGCGGAAGCACGATATAGCCACAGCAAGAGAACTTCAATTTCGCGCTGAGATGGCCACAGGCCCACTCAAACGCGAGCACCTTTTGGCAAAGTCCAGCCTGACATTTCCTCAGACAGGACAAACCGCAAATCTTCATAGGACATGCTGCGAACCTGTGAGGGAAGCCAATGGAATTTTGTGACCAAATAGAAGTGGACAGCCTCCAGACCATCCACGCCTTTGTACCCCTCTCGCTTCGCGATGTGGTCACCGAACACCGCCAAGGAATAGGTTAGCTCGCCTTCGGTGACGTAAAGGCGCTTGAGGTTTTCGTAGCGTTCAGTGCTGCTCATGATTTCTCCTTAAATAGGTGATGCTGTGAAAGGCTTGGGTAAGTGATGAAGAGGCATAACGTGAAGTTGAGCGGCCTGCGCGGCTTTTCGCGCAGGTCCGCTCGAACGCAGGGTTGGGCCACGGTGACCGCAACCCCTGACGGTTGAGTGAGAAACAACGCCTCCCGGAAAGCCGCACTGCACCTGAGTTTCCAGAGGGCGACCACCGCCGCAATGTTTTGAGCGCAGGCGCACCCAGCGGCAGCACTACAGGGGAACCACGGCGGACCGATGAGTGAAGACCGCCAACCTTGGTGACGCCTCCTGCACCCGCCAGCAATAGCGGAGAGCC
Source organism: Gallionella sp. (assembly GCA_035654695.1). Classification (GTDB taxonomy): domain Bacteria; phylum Pseudomonadota; class Gammaproteobacteria; order Burkholderiales; family Gallionellaceae; genus Gallionella. The sequence goes on from DASRWG010000063.1 coordinate 24,580, forward strand.
GAGGGACGCGAGCGACGGAGCCACACCGACAGACAACGAAGGGTGATGAATTCGCCAAGCATGACGGCCGACCGAAACCACTGAACGGTAAGCGGCAAACCCAACGCGGCCGACGCAAGCCAGACGAGGCAGCAAGCGCGGCGCCAAACCAGGCACCGCCGCACGCACCCGCGCAAACACCAGCGCACGCGAGAGCACAACCGGCAGAACTGGCGAAGGCGCAAGCTGACTCATGACCAAGGGGCCCAACGTAGAGCTAACCGGCGCTGCGCGGCTTTATCGCGCAGCGTCCAGCGACCGAAGGGAGCGAGGTTGAGCGCCATGTTATGCCGCCCCCAAATACGGCTGGAAGAGAGCCTTGAGTTCACGGTTCTCTTTAGCGAACCAGTCTACGAGTCCCTCTACATTTTCCTCGGCGGTGGCGTACTCACGATCATGTGGATTGTTCTGTCCGCCCGCAATGCGGTCGACCAGCCTCTGGAGCTTCCACGCGCCATTGACGAAGGCCTTGGCTTTCTCCTCAACATCCGGCATGTCCAGATGTCCGTGCTGCTCGATTTCCCACTTGAACGTATCAATGCGCTCCGTGAGCTCTTGGCTTCGATTTACTTCGCCCATGTGATAAAGCGTCCAGTACGACCCACAGTACTTTGAGAAGTGGTGCATTGACTGAAACACCTGCAGCCGCAACGGGCGGCGGCTTTCGCGAACCGAAATGAGATTGGCCCGCTCTGCAGCTGCCCTTTGCCCACGTGCGTAGATCGCCGAGAGAACGGAGATCAGCAATGCAATGGCTGCAATGACGTCGGAGACCTTGATGTCCAGATCAAGCGGCATAACGTGGAGGTAAGGGGCTGCCGCGCTTTTGCGGCAGTCCCTCTTGACCGTAGGGTTGGGGGTGATAAGACATGAACAGATCAATAACCCATCGTCTTGTCGAGCGGCTCCCAGCCTTCATCAAACGGAATGCTGGAGTCATTAAGTTTCGACTTGAGTTTTTGTACCTTCGTTTTAAGTTCCGTTACCTCAAGTTTGAGCGCATCGTTCTCAGATTGAAGCTCGCTTACCTTCGCTTTCAACTCAAAAAACTCGACGAGAGATATGGTAGCCGTGATTTGATCGTTGCCGCTGACGGGACTATTCATAGAAAAACTCCTTGTGGTAAAGAAACGGGGAAGACCCCCAACGTGGAGCTAAGGGGCGCGCCGCAGGCGCGTCCCAGCGACCGGAGGGAGCGAACTTGAGCGCAGGGTTATAAGCCATTGCTGGAAATAACCGAAATTGTCAGAGATTTATATGTCTCTAACTGCCGTTCTGTTAAGCAGGAAAAGAAATCGTCATCGGCTTTCTCGATAGCTACAACGGCTTTTTGAATCACTTTTTTCCCTTTGGCCGTGAACCTAACATTGATAGCTCTGCTATCAGTGGATGATTGCTCTCTGAATACAAGACCATCTTCTTCAAGTTTCCGAACAGCCTTTGAAAGAGTCATTTTGTCGATTTTTGCATGTTCTACAACGTGAGCCTGAGTTGTTGCTTCCCCTTGTTCTTCAAACCATCTTAACGAAGCTAATATCGCATACTGTGTTTGTGTGATTCCGAATTCGCCCAGCACTTCCGATAGTCGCCTCTGCCACAAGGCAGTGATTTTCCAGAGCAGGAAGCCTGCGCTGTCATCTGCCTTAGCATGCTTGAAGGGAGAGGAATCAGCCATTTCTCGCTTTTTCGATCAGGCTATCCGTTTGCGCCATCATTCCATTCGCAACATCTTCTGCGACGATTTTTCTCCATACAAAGGACAGGGGTCCTTCGATACTCATTGTTGTCTTTATCTCCAATTCATCGCCGTGGATAACGAACTCATGGGAGCCATACATCTTGGCACCGGGGAAACGCGTCAAGTCCGTAAATTGCCTATTTGGCTCTACTATAATGATTTCAATATTGACTCTCGGCCCGCCCTCGGGCTTGAGCAAAAAGGTATTGCCGACCCTAAACTCGCCTTCTAATCTTGCGTATTCAATATCACTTTGCCATGTGTGCCATTGATTTACATCTGTCCATACTTTCCATACTTGCTCAGCTTTCAATCCCTTTACTTTTTTGCTGTAAGTTTTGCTCCACATGGTCATCTCCTGATGATGATGTTTGACAGGAGATGATAATAAACCGGTTTACTATATGCCGCAAGCGGAGGGTAGCTTATAACGTAAAGTTAAGGGGCGCGCCGAAGGCGCGTCCCGCTTGAACGACGGGTTGGACAAACTTTTACCATGCCAATTCTTCCGGTGTGTTCACTTCATGTTCCGTTTTATTGGATAAACAAATTTTGATTGAACTTGCAAATTCATTCTTGTTAAGAATATAAAAAGTGGCAGATGTTAACTTTTTCAAAGACTCTAAATATGGAGTTGTTTTTTTACCAAATAGTCTTGCGATAAAGCTCGGTTGATTGGCGGGCTCAATCGTCAGTTCCCAATTCTCGTCATCAGAATACTTGGCAAAGAAAATGTTAAATTGGACTTCATTAATGGCACAAGATATAGCCCAACCACAATCCATCCAAAGATCTTGGTCTAAGATGGTAACTTGATATTTTTTGAGTTCGTTGGTGAGTTGTTCGGCTAAATATTCAACGCCGTAATTCCTGGAATCAGGATCAAGAGGAAATGCCGCTTCAAATTCTATTAATGTTGATGTCGTCATTATGATGTCCAACGTGAAGGTAAGGGGCTGCGCTTTAGCGCAGTCCCAGCGCAGCGAACTTGACCGTAAGGTTAGGGCGTTGAACCATTTTTCTTTCTCCGAAAAATACTCCACACGATCAATGGTAAGAGGAGCCACCAAATAGGACCAACGATACCTTCGCCAAACGGGATAGGCAACGGGAAATAAAGAAACGAAATTGGGAAGTCCAGCAGCCATAGCGGCCAATACACGAGCTGCCATTGAGCATCTGTGCTTTGCTGAAAATAGAGGGCGCCAAACGCCAATAACCTAGCCCCTCCAAGCACTACACTCCAAATCAAGACTCTTCGAGGAATCACGATGCGCCCTAACGTGCAGCTAAGGGGCGCGCCGAAGGCGCGTCCCAGCGACCGGAGAGAGCGAACTTGAGCGCAGGGTTATACATTTTATTTCCAACATGGTGAAAAATTTCTGCCTGGCTCACCAGCCACTTTTCCGATGGCGCCAAGATGGGTGACTTTAAAACCCTCGGAATATTTCAGGCCGTAACCCAGCATTCGATCGAAGCCAATGTGCACAAACCAAATAAGAGCCAAGGCCGAAAACAAGGCATTGCCCATTACGATGGCCACAACCGCCAAAGCACTGGGCAATAACTTCGAGTGAGTGATGTTGTATAGCTGTGCACCCACCTTAGCGTTAACGAGATAACCAAACAGAGCCAGGTCAGGAAGCAATACAGTTGACCAAAAAAGCGACCAGCTAAACGATTGCTGCCAAAAAATTGCGAGTGCCAAAAGAAAAACTGCGAGACCTTCGAGCTTTAACAAAACGATGGGCTTTTCGAATACTGCAATCATGGGCGGTTCCTATCTGAAAATGTATAACGTGGAGGTCACCGGCACTGCGGCGGCCTTATCGCCGCAGGGTCCGCGTGGACCGCAGGGTTAGGGGACGGTGGTATCTCTACGAAAGGACGAGGCATGAAGATAGACATGAAAGAAGAAATTGGGATGTGGCTATGCGTGACCGTTTTCTCGGCCATCGCAATAGGGATGTGCGTCGCAGTTGCGATAGTCGGGAAGACGCTGGAGTTGAGCGGTGCGGGAGTGCTGGCCTTCGTCTTTCCTTGTGCGCTGGTGATTGCGGCGGTAGTGGTATATGGAGTGCGTTGGTGGGTAGAGAACATCGAGTCCCCTAACGTTTGAATTCACCGGCCTGCGCGGCTTTTTGCGCAGGTCCGGTGGAATGATGGGTTGGGCCTCGGTGACAACACGAAAGGAGAATAACGTGAAAGAATTTGCGATGAAGATTTGGGAAATGCCGGCCGATGAATTTGCGTGGCAAGCGGCGATCTTTATTTTCGGCGTTCTGATGCTCTACGAAGCAGTAATCGAGATCAGGGCGAACAGGGTGAAGCGCTTCACGCGGCTTAGCAGGTGAGCCAATGAAGCGACCGGCTGAAATTGAAGTGCGCGCCAAACAGTTCTGGCGGCGAAAGAGCACAGACCAACAAGTGCGCGTGCTCGGTGTTGTTGAGGGATACGTGGTCGCTCGCGTGAAAGGCTGCGGTCCATTCCTGTACGGGTGGCGCGATTTCGAGAAAGACTTCGAGCGGCTGTTCATTGCAGGTGCTGAGAGGCCCAACGTGTAGTTAAGCCGCCGCGCTTTTGGCGGTCGGCTTGAACGTAAGGTTATACGTCTTTTGAGGTGAAATATGAAACTGCGAATCAAGCACATTTCCGGAATTGGATTCTTTGCTCAAGTTAAGCATGGGATATTTTCTCCGTGGAAAAATATAGGGAAACACATATCTGGATATGGATTGTATCCGGCTAAATGCTTAGACCATCCAATGGCAACACAGCACGAAGCTCTTGAGAGAGCAAAACTATATGAGCAGTGGTTTGTTAATGGTGGAAACCACCCAACGTACATAGACGTATAACGTGCTAGCTGACCGGCGCGAGCCGATAGGCGAAGCGTCCAGCCCGAAGGGCGATGGTCGAGCGGCGGGTTAGGGCGCACGTAACTACGGAGACAGAATATGGCAAACGAATTTGAGGCACTGTGCGACCTACTGCCGGCTGATGTGCATTGGGGCGACCTACTTACTCCTGCAATCGTGGCGGAGATTGCAATGGCGGTCGAGACCAGGGAGCGCGAGGCGTGCATTGAGGATGTGCGCACAGTTGGTGGCGAGTTCGCGGGTGAGTGCGAGGCGTTAATACTCAAGCGCTCTAACGAATGAAAGGGACTTCCCCGTCCCGAGGGTGCGGTGAAGTTACCGCGAACGGCATCAAAAGTGCCAAGATGGAAAGTGACGTTTTCATCTAAACCAAACAGGAGGGGGAAGTCATGAGCATTATCACTATCGGCAT
>DASRWG010000064.1:0-16902 GCA_035654695.1 Gallionella sp.
GGGACGGCGGCGGCGCCTCGGTCAGCGCCGGCTCGCGCAGGCCGGTGCCGGCATCGGGCAAGGCCACCGTCAGCGTCTTGTTGATCGGCGGATAGCACAGCCCCTGCTCGCTGCAGCCCATGTAGGCCGCATCCAGCGCAATGCTGGCCGCTCCCTTGGCCACGCGCTCCAGTTCGATCTCGGCCTGGAACGAGCGGTGGAACACCTCGACCTCGCCGAACGAGGGATCCTGCTTCATCTCGCCGCGCGGCAGGCTCACCGCCTTGATCTTCACCCCAACGTCCTTGCTGGTGAACGCGATCTTGTCGCGGTACAAGTAATAACCCTCGGCCAGATTGAAATTGGCCTGCAGTGTATCTGCATCGCGCACCGTGACCTGCAGGCTGAATGCCTGGTCCGGCGGCAGGAAGGCCGGCTGCTTCGCCCCGCCCAGACTGTCGAGGAAACCGGCATGGGCGGCCGGCGCGACGATCAACAACAATGCCAACAAGAGAGAACGCATGGTCTATTCCTTGGTTTCCGTTTCCCGCAGGATATCCGTTTCCTGACCGACCCAAGCCAGATAGGCGGGCAGGCCACGGTCGACCGGGATCGCAACGATCTCGGGAAGTTCATAGGGATGCGCCTGACGTATCGCCTGCTCGAGGCGCGGGTACGCGGCGCGCGTGGTTTTGATCAGCAGCGGCACCTCTGTCGCCGTCTCGACCGCGCCCTGCCAGCGATAGGTCGAGACGCAAGGCGCGAGGCGGTTCACGCAGGCCGCGGCGCGCTGATCGACTAGTCGACGCGCCAGCCTGTCGGCCGATTCGGCGTCGGGCAAATTGGTCAGCACGATCAGCACGCCGCTCATCCGGTCGCCCTGCCTGGCTGGCGCGCGAACCTCATGCCGAGCTGCAGCAACTCGTCCCAGACATCGCCCTGGCGCAGCCCCTTGATGGTCTTGTCCAGACGTGCGGCCTGTTGCATCGCGCGTTCGACATGCGCGAAGCGGAAGCGGCGCGCCGCCTGCTCGATCACCCCCTGCTTGTCCCTGCGCACCCTCAGGTCGCGCAGCGCTGTGCTCGGCGCGCTGCCGCGCTGCACCGCCTGCAGCACCTTGCCCAGCGTGCGGATGTCCTCGCTGATCGCCCACAGCACCAGCACCGTGGCGGTGCCCTCGGCGCGCAAGCCGTCGAGGATGCGCGCATAGCGTTCGGGGTTGCCGTTCAGCATCGCCTCGGACAGCTTGAAGATGTCGTAACGTGCGACATCCATCACCGCATCCTTGACCTGGTCGAAGGACAGCTCGCCCTCGGGGAACAGCAGCGCGAGCTTCTGGATCTCCTGGAACGCTGCGAGCAGGTTGCCCTCGCAACGGTCGGCCAGGAACTCCAGCGTCTCCGCCTTAGCGCTCTGCTGCTGGCGGCGCAGCCGCCCGGCGATCCAGCCCGGCAGCCTGTCGCGGGGGATGTCGTCGGCGGTGACCATCACCGCATGCCGCTCCAGCGCGGTGTACCACTGGGTCTTTTGCGCCGTCCAGTCCAGCTTGGGCAGTGTGATCAGCGTGAGGATGTCCGGGCTCATGTTGGCGACATATTCCTGCAGCGCCTGCCCGCCCTCGACGCCGGGCTTGCCGGACGGGATGCGCAGATCGATCACCTTGCGCTCGGCGAACAGCGACAGGCTCTGTGCGCTGTTCCTCAGCTCGGCCCACTTGAAGTGCTGTTCGGCGGTAAAGACTTCGCGCTCGGCATAGCCAGCTTCGCGCGCCGCGTTGCGGATGCCGTCGGCGGCCTCGACCGCCAGCAGCAGCGCGTCGCCGTGCACAACGTACAGCGGTGCAAGCCCCTTGGCGAGTTGGCGCGGCAGGTCGTCGCTGGTGATCTGCATGGATTATTGAATCTGGGGTTTGGCGCGACTCAGGCGGCGCACGATCTGCTGCACCATGTCGTCGCGCATACTCTTGTACAGCAGCGCCTCTTCGGCCTCCTTGGCCAGAATCGCGGCATCGCTATAGGTATAGTCACGGCGTTGCGCCATTTCTTCGGCGGGGATCCAGTCCTGCCCCTTGTTGTCGTAGGCGCGCAACGAGACGCGATAGCGCAACAGGTATTCATTCACGCGGCCGCTGCCGCCCAGCGACAGGATCTGCTTCTCGGGGATTTCGAACACGATGTTCAGCACCACATCGGCCTTTTCGGCCGAATGCACCAGTTTTACGTTGTTGAACTCCAGGTTGCGGCGCAGTTCGGCGATGAACGGAGTGTTGGATGCCGCCGCATCGATATACAGCGTCGAGAACGGCATGCCCGCCTGCCCGCGCGGATGGAAGCCGCATGCGGTTAGCAATAAAACGGCGAATACCACAAGTAAGCGCATTGCAATCTCCTGAGAATCCGGCACAGGGCGGATGAGCCGAAGGCGTTATCCGCCCATTTGCTGCGACTACGGCGGAAGGCGCTTCGCTTTTCCGCCCTACACCACTACGTTGATCAAGCGGCCCGGCACGACGACGACCTTCTTCGCCGTCCCGCCCGCCAGTTGTTTCTGCACCGCCTCGTGCGCCAGCGCCAATTGCTCGATGGTCGCCTTGTCGGCATCCTTGGACACGCGCAGGCTGCCGCGCAGCTTGCCGTTGATCTGGATCACCAGTTCGATCTCGTCCTGCACCAGCGCGGCCGCATCGGCCACAGGAAAAGACTGGTCCAGCAGATCGCTGCCGGGACGCAGCTCGCTCCACAGCGCCTGACTCATGTGCGGCACGATGGGCGCGAGCATCAGCACGATGGCTTCGAGCGCTTCCTGCACGACGTTGCGTGAAGCCGGCTCGTTGAACTTGACCAGCGCGTTCAGCAATTCCATGTTTGCCGCGATTGCAGTGTTGAAGGTCTTGCGGCGACCGAGATCGTCGTCGACCTTGGCGATGGTCTGGTGCAGCTGGAAGCGTAGCGCCTTCGCGGCCGCACTCGGTTCGCCGCCGTTGTAGGCCGCGACCACGCCCTGCTCGACATGGTCGGACACGGCCTTCCACACGCGCTTCAGGAAGCGGAACGCACCCTCGACGCCCGCATCCGACCACTCCAGCGACTGGTCCGGCGGTGCGGCGAACATCATGAACAGGCGCGCAGTGTCCGCGCCGAACTCGTCGATGATCGCCTGCGGATCGACGCCGTTGTTCTTGGACTTCGACATCTTTTCGGTGCCGCCGATGACCACCGGCTGGCCGTCGGCCTTCAGCACGGCGCCCGTCGGGCGGCCGCGCTCGTCGGTCGCCACATCCACCTCGGCGGGGTTGATCCACAGCTTTTTGCCGTTGGGCTCGTCGCGATAGAACGTCGGCGCGATCACCATGCCCTGCGTCAGCAGGTTCTTGAACGGCTCGTCGCCCGGCACCAGCCCCTCGTCGCGCATCAGCTTGTGGAAGAAGCGCGCATACAACAGGTGCAGGATCGCATGCTCGATGCCGCCGATGTACTGATCGACCGGCAGCCAGTGCTGCGCTGCGGTCTTGTCCACCATGCCGGTATCGCATTGCGGGCTGGCGTAGCGCGCGTAATACCAGCTCGACTCGACGAAGGTGTCCATTGTGTCGGTCTCGCGACGGGCCTTGCCGCCGCACTTGGGGCAGCTGCATTCGTAGAACTCGGGCATCTTCGCCAAGGGAGAACCTGCACCGTCCGGCACGACATCTTCCGGCAGCACCACCGGCAACTGATCGTCCGGCACGGCCACGTCACCACAAGTCGGGCAATGGATGATGGGAATAGGGCAGCCCCAGTAGCGCTGGCGCGAGATGCCCCAGTCGCGCAGGCGGAACTGCACCTTCTTCTCGCCCAGGCCCTTGGCGCTCAAGTCGGCGGCGATCGCGTCGATTGCCTGGTCGTAATTCAGGCCGTCGTACTTGCCGGAATTGACGCAGACGCCCTGCTCCTTGTCGCCGTACCACTCGGCCCAAGCGTCGGTAGAGAAAGACTGACCTGCAACCTGGATCGACTGCTTGATCGGCAGGTTGTACTTCTTCGCGAAACCGAAGTCGCGCTCGTCATGCGCCGGCACGGCCATCACCGCCCCCTCGCCGTAGCCCATCAGCACGTAGTTGCCGACCCACACCGGCACTTGTTCGCCGGTCAGCGGATGGGTGACCTTGATGCCGGTGTCCATGCCCTTCTTTTCCATCGTGGCAATGTCGGCCTCGGCCACGCCGCCCTGCTTGCATTCCTCGATGAAGGCCGCGAGCGCGGGGTTGTCCTGTGCGGCGCGGGTCGCCAGCGGATGTTCCGCCGCGACGGCGACGAAGGTCACGCCCATGATGGTGTCGGCGCGCGTGGTGTACACCCACAGCAGCTCGTTGTCGCCATGCGGGAACGCGAAGCGCACGCCGAAGCTCTTGCCGATCCAGTTGGCCTGCATGGTCTTGACCTGCTCGGGCCAGCCGTCGAGCTGATCCAGGCCGGACAGCAGTTCGTCGGCATACTGGGTGATGCGGAAGAAATACATCGGGATGTCGCGCTTCTCGACGATGGCGCCGGAGCGCCAGCCGCGGCCGTCGATGACCTGTTCGTTGGCCAGCACGGTGTTGTCCACCGGGTCCCAGTTCACCACGGCGGTCTTCTTGTAGATCACGCCCTTCTCGAACAGGCGGGTGAACAGCCACTGCTCCCAGCGGTAATACTCCGGCGTGCAGGTCTTCACCTCACGCGACCAGTCGATGCCCAGCCCCAGCGACTTGAGCTGCTGCTTCATGTATTCGATGTTGGAATAGGTCCACGCGGCGGGCGGCACGTTGTTCGCCATCGCGGCGTTCTCGGCGGGCAGGCCGAAGGCGTCCCAGCCCATAGGCTGCATGACCTCGAAACCCTTCATCCGGTGGTAGCGGCTCAATACGTCGCCTATGGTGTAGTTGCGCACATGGCCCATGTGCAGCTTGCCGGACGGGTACGGGAACATCGACAGGCAGTAATACTTGGGCTTGCCGCCGGATTCGACGGCCTTGAAGGCCTGGCGCGCCTCCCAGTGTTGCTGGGCTTGTTGTTCTATGGACGAAGGAAGGTAATTGGGTTGCATGTGACGTTGATTGACTGCCTGATTTTCGGAATGCGGCATTATAGCGGGCCGAAGCTCCGGATGCGCGTCGCTAAGCCCCGGATGCGCACCGGGCGAATTCTGGTATAGAATCGCGCCTCAAAAATTTTAATTCTTATTATTAATTTATCAATCTGGAGAGAACGCTATGTCCCGTAAGCACCCCGTTATCGCCGTCACCGGCTCGTCCGGCGCAGGCACCACCACCGTCAAGCGCGCATTCGAAAACATCTTCCGCCGCGAGAAGATCAGCGCCGCCGTCGTCGAAGGCGACAGCCTGCACAGCCTGGACCGCATGGCGTTCCGCGCCGCAGCCGCCGAGGCCGCCAAGGCCGGCAACCACTCCTTCAGCCACTTCGGCCCGGAATCCAACCACTTCGACAAAATCGAAGGCATGTTCAAGGCATACGGCGAAACCGGCATGTGCAAGCGCCGCTACTACGTCCACAGCGACATCGAAGCCGAACAGCACAACAAGCACTTCAACCTGACCGACCTGAAGCCAGGCGTGTTCACCCCGTGGGAAGACATCGAAGCCAACACCGACCTGCTGTTCTACGAAGGCCTGCACGGATTGGCCGCAGATGAGTCCAAGGGCATCGATGCCGCGCGTTATGTAGACTTGGGCATCGGCGTGGTGCCGGTGGTCAACCTCGAGTGGATCCAGAAGATCCACCGCGACAAGGCAGAGCGCGGCTATTCCGCCGAAGCGACCGTGGACACCATCCTGCGCCGCATGCCGGACTACATCAAATACATCACCCCGCAGTTCTCGCGCACCGACATCAACTTCCAGCGCGTCGCGACCGTGGACACCTCCAACCCGTTCATCGCCCGCGACATCCCGACGCCGGACGAAAGCTTCGTCGTAGTGCGCTTCAAGGAGCCAAAGGGCGTGGATTTCCCGTACATGCTGAGCATGATCCCGAACTCCTTTATGTCCCGCGCCAACACTCTGGTCGTGCCCGGCGGCAAGATGAGCCACGCGATGGAAATCATCCTGGCACCGATCATGCACGAGATGATCGAGAACAAGAAGAAGTAAGCAGCAAGCCGAAAACCTTCGGCAGGCAACGAAAGGGGGAAGCGGCCACGCTTCCCCCTTTCGTTTGTACGGCCCGATAGAGGCCTACATATCTTTCTCGTTGCAATAAACACTGATAACAAAAAGCCTCGCATTACGCGAGGCTACTCGAAGAACAAGACCAGGACATTGGCTGATTTATTCCAGCTCGGCAGACTTGGCTCGCATCTTGGCTGCGACATAGTCGCCATGGGAGATATGGAGCAGGTCGGCCATCCTTCGCATCAGGTGGTTTTCATGGGCGCTGATCTGCCGGTCGGCATAGGCGACTTGCCACAGGTATTCGACGATGCGGATTTTTTCCGGCAATGCCAGTTCGCGGTTGATGAGGGAGGTGAACTGGTGCAGGTCATTGGCGGCCTGCACCGTCCGGTGGCCGAGTTCGGCAAGTTGCGCCACTTCGGCATCCGCCAACTGAAACCGTCCCTTGAGGATGTTCAATATCGCAGCCCGTTCTTCGTCTGAGCTTTCTGCATCCGAGCGCATCACTTCGATCAGCAGCACGGCGGTGGCCAGTTGCAACGAGTGTTCGGGGCGCCCCTCGCCGTTGGCGGGGGCAATGATAGAGGATAGAAAATCGCTTAGTTTGTTCAGCATGGCTGTGTCCTTCATGTAAGCAGGGGGCTCCGGGCGGAGGAGCCGCACATCAATAGTGCGGCGGCCTCTCGTTTGCGGGCATGCCCTCACCCTTTGCTGCATTCAGGGATTCGATGTGTCCTGCCAGCGATCTGCAAGCCGCTTCCAGCCGCTCCAGCTTTTGTTGTTGCTGATAGATCGTTTTGTTCAGTTCCTCGATCATGTCTTCCTGGAAGGCGATTTTCGTTTCGATGTTGATCAGACGTTCTTCAAGCATGTTGCGATCCTGAGGGTTCGGCGGCTAGCCGGGAAGGGCGTCCATTCTAGCGCAGGGCCGTCGTTCATGCCGGGGAGTGGAACTGCGGATTCGCGTGCAATGCGGTACGATTCCGCCTTCGTCGGAAGTTAACAGCAAGGGAATCGTTTATGCCATTCGTCTTTCAGGTCGGGGCGGGAGCTTCGCAGGATCGGCTCGAAAAGCTCATCGCGCTGCGGCTGCAGCCGGGCGTGGACAAGGACGAGATCGATACGCGCATCTGGGATTTGTTCGGCGAGACTTGGGCGATCATGTTCACCGATCTATCCGGCTTCTCGCGACGCTCCGCCGCGTTCGGCATCATCCATTTTCTGCAAACGATATACGAGTCGCAGCGCCTGCTGGTACCGGTGATCGACCACTACGACGGCATCCTGCTGAAGATGGACGGCGACAGCATGATGGTGCTGTTCCGCAGTCCGGCCAAGGCGGTCGAATGCGCAATCGCCATGCAGCACACGCTGGAGCACTACAACACCGGGAAGCCGGATGCGGATCAAGTCTTGCTGTGCGTGGGCATCGGCTACGGCAAGATGCTGCGCATCGGCGACGCCGACGTGTTCGGCCCGCAGGTCAATGCCTCGGCCAGACTCGGCGAGGACACGGCCAAGGCCTACGAGATTCTGGTGACGGATGCGGTTCGGGATGCCATCGGCGAGCATGAAGGCATAGCCTACGAGCCGATAGACGCCGTTCCATCCGGAGCCAACTCGGCTTATCGGGTGACATACCGGTAACCCCTCGAAAGGTCATCGATCCCGAACAACAGGCCGGCGTTGCAATGTATGCAACCATACCGTCCTTCGCGCTTCAGACACCCCGGATCACCCCATATCATTCCTCCAGCAACGGACTAGCATGGCCGTATGCAGTGCCTGTTCGTTCAATCCACACCAAGGAGACAATCATGAAGAACAAATATCTTTTCGCATTGTTGTCTGTGATGAGCCTGATACTGGGCTCGCAATCCGCGCTGGCGGCCAGCGCTGCGGTGCGCGAGATGGCGGGGATCGTGATGCACCTGAATCATTACCCCAGCGACGCGGAGAAGGCCAGGCTGGGGGTCATCGTCGCAGACAAGGCTAGCACCGAGCCGGAGCGCGTGATCGCGACGGCGATCTCGAACCTGGAACACAAGGTGACCGCCGGCGATGCGGACAAGCTCAGGAAGGTGACGGGCGACATGTCCGCGCCGGCCGAGGTGCGCGACCTGGCCGGCATCGTCCTGAACATCAACCACAAGCCGAGCGCGGCGGACAAGGGCAAGCTGGAAGCGATGGCGAAGTAAGCCGGATCAGCCGAACGGCGACTACCGGCAATGTTCCGGTAGTTCGCCGCCCATGAATTCCCTCCAGCTTTCCGGTCTCAGTCTCTTCTATCTGTAAACGCTATATACCCAAGCGGCCTGAACCCGATTGACGCCAGAACGTTCGTTCTCTATGATGCGCCTGCCGTTTTGCCTGGCCCTCTTGCAGGTATTGACGCAACAGCCGGATTATCAGGCGGCGCGCAAGTACTGGAACAAGCTGAAAGAACGGTTGCGCAAGGAAGGCTGCGAGTCAGTGACAAATTGTCACCGACTGAAATTGCCGTTGCCGATGGCAAGCAAAGACCGGACGAAAAGTGCTAAGCGGCGAAAATATCTGCCGCCATCGAAGCATAAAAACATCGCGAAAAATAAATGTGTGCATCTGTTTGTAGTCCCTGCCTTCCTCCCGATGCGTCGGGGATTTATAGCTTCTGTGGGATAATCCGCCCATGAATTCCCACCTGCCTTCCGGCCTCAATCCCGAACAACGCGCCGCCGTCGAACTTCCCGCCCAGTCTGCCCTGATCCTCGCGGGCGCGGGCAGCGGCAAGACGCGCGTGCTGACGACGCGCATCGCCTGGCTCATCAACACCGGACAGGTTTCGCCGCATGGCGTGCTCGCTGTGACGTTCACCAACAAGGCGGCGAAGGAGATGGTCACGCGACTGTCGGCGATGCTGCCGATCAACACGCGCGGCATGTGGATAGGCACCTTCCACGGCCTGTGCAACCGCATGCTGCGCGCGCATCACCGCGAGGCAAATCTGCCGCAGACGTTCCAGATCCTCGATTCGGGCGACCAGCTCTCGGCGATCAAGCGGCTGATGAAATCGATGAACGTGGACGACGAGAAGTATCCGCCGCGCGAGATGGCGAACTTCATCAGCTCCAACAAGGAACAGGGGCTGCGCGCGCACGAGGTGGAAGCATACGATCCCTACACGCGGCGCAAGGTCGAAGTGTTCGCCGAATACGACGCGCAGTGCCAGCGCGAGGGCGTGGTCGATTTCTCCGAGCTGCTGCTGCGCTGCTACGAGCTGCTGTCGCGCAACGCGGCGCTGCGCGAGCACTACCAGGAGCGCTTCAGGCACATTCTCGTAGACGAGTTCCAGGACACCAGCCCGCTGCAATACCGTTGGCTGAAGCTGCTGGCGGGTCGCAGCAACGCGTTGTTCGCCGTGGGCGACGACGACCAGTCGATCTACGCATTCCGTGGCGCGAACGTCGGCAACATGCAGGACCTGCTGAGCGACTTCCACGTCGAGAGCGTCATCAAGCTGGAACAGAACTACCGCTCGCACGGCAACATCCTGGAGGCGGCGAACGCGCTGATCAGCAACAACCGCAACCGCCTCGGCAAGAACCTGTGGACCGATGCCAACAAAGGCGAGCAGCTGCGCGTATACGAGGCGGCGACCGACGTCGACGAGGCCGGCTTCATCGTCGATGAGATCAAGCAGCTCCATCGCGACGGCGTGAACCTGAAAGAGATCGCGCTGCTGTACCGATCCAACGCGCAGTCGCGCGTGCTGGAACATGCGCTGGTGTCGGCGGGTCTGTCGTACCGCGTGTACGGCGGCTTGCGCTTCTTCGAGCGGCAGGAGATCAAGCATGCGCTGGCTTACCTGCGGCTGATGGAGAACACCGACGACGACAACGCGCTGCTGCGCATCATCAACTTCCCCACGCGCGGCATCGGCGCGCGCAGCATCGAGCAGCTGCAGGAAGCGGCGAAGATGAACTCGACCACGTTGTGGGACGCGGCGGCGCGCGCCGGCGGCAAGGTGTCCGCCTTCGTCGCGCTGATCGAGTCGCTGCGTAGCGCGACGAAGGATCTGCCGCTGCCGGAGATCATCGAGCATGTGCTGGAGCACAGCGGACTGGTTCCGCATTTCAAGAACGAGACCGGCGCGAAGAAGCGCGAGGCCGAGGAACGGCTGGAGAACCTGAACGAACTGATCAACTCGGCGACGATGTTCGTGCACGAGAACGAGGACGACAGCCTGACCGCGTTCCTGACCCATGCCTCGCTGGAGGCAGGCGAGCACCAGGCCGGCGACCAGGACGACGCTCTGCACCTGATGACGGTGCATGCCTCGAAGGGGCTGGAGTTCCATACGGTGTTCATCACCGGTCTCGAAGAGGGATTATTCCCGCACCAGAACAGCCAGAACGTCGACGGCGGGCTGGATGAGGAGCGCCGCCTGATGTACGTCGCGATCACCCGCGCCAGACGCCGCCTGTACCTGACCTTCGCGCAGAGCCGCATGCTGCACGGCCAGGTCAGCTACGGCATGGTGTCGAGCTTCCTGCGCGAGCTGCCGGACGAGCTGATGCACTGGCTGTCGCCGCGCTTCGTCGCGCGCAAGAGCTTCGATTCCTATCTGCCGCCGAGCGCCGACGCCTCGTTCGGCGCGGCTCCCGCGCCCGAGCGGACCGGCAGCACCTGGCGCATTGGCCAGCGCGTGTTCCATCAGAAGTTCGGCGAAGGCGTGATCACCGGCGTTGAGGGCGGCGGCGCGGATGCGCGCGTGCAGGTCAACTTCAAGCATGCCGGCAGCAAGTGGCTGGCACTGGAATATGCGAAGCTCACTGCCGTGTGATGCCCCGCCTTGCCAAGCAGTCCCGGACGAGCGGCTGCGGCTGATCGTAGCCAGCTATCGTCGGCTGACCGGCAAGGAACTGCTGGACGAAATCCCTGGCAACGACGAAGCCTTGCGTCTCGCGCTGTGGAACGCCCCCCGCGCCATCGTCGCCCACGGTACCGAGGCCGATCCGGTGTTCTTCTACGGCAATCGCCTCGCGCTGGAATTGTTCGAGATGGATTTCGACAGTTTCGCGCAACTGCCGTCGCAGCTCTCGGCCGAACCGCTGGCGCAGGGGGCGCGCGAACGCCTGCTGGAGAAGGTAATGCGACAGGGCTACGTGGACGGCTATTCCGGCATGCGCATCGCCGCCAGCGGCAGACGCTTCATGATCGCGGACTGCACGGTGTGGAATCTGCAGGACGGGGCTGGCGTCCTGCATGGACAGGCGGCGGTATTTATTCCGCAGCAGTAGCCGGCGGCGGGAACGCGGCGGCGATCTTATCCGGCACCTCCCCCTTCACGGCCTGTGCGGTGGCGCTGAATTCCAGCACGGCGGTGATCATCACGCAGATCAGCGTCGGCATCAGCGCGATGCGCGTCATCGCGGTCCACATGATCTGCGCCATGTTGTGGTCGTCCGAGATGCTGCTGAGCAGCCAGGCGACGAAGACCAGCGCCGCGGTCAGCGCATAACCCAGCAACAAGATCTTGCAGCGCCGGAACGCGAGCTTCCAGTGCGCGGCGACGAACCACGGCAGCGCGCCGCTGCGGCCGCGCATGTAGATGTAGGCGATCAGCGAGCCCGAGAAGAACAGCGGGATCAGCAGGCCGACCATGCCGATCTTCAGCCCGATCACCGCCGGTGTCATGAACAGGTCGAACAGGAACAGGCCCAGGATATAAGTGTTGTGCGGCCCTTGCGCGTCTTTGCGCTCCTGGAGAGTGGCGGCGGAATATTGCATGTCAGGCCTCTGTGTCGATCGTGGTGTGCTGGGCAGGCGCCAGCTCGTTCGGGAACGGGAAGATGTTGCGGTAGCTGACGTACAGCGAGGTCAGGCCGAGCGGCAGCAGCACGATCAGGCCGAGGCCGAACGGAATGAAGCCGAGCACCAGCGCAAGCACCTGCATGATCAGGCTGTATACGGTATAGGGGACGATGTTGCGCATCGAGCCGGCAAAGCTGGCGCGCAGCGCCGCGACCGGCGGCACGTCGCTGAAATACACCAGCATCGGCGCATATTGCAGCGCCAGCATCAGCGCGAACATCAGCGCAACGCCGACCATCAGGCCGAGGGCGACGCCCGATCCGGCCGTCCACATCGCATTGACCAGCATCTGCGGATCGTTGGCGGTCTTGAAGTCCTCCAGCAGCGTGGCGAGTGCGTCGCCGCCGATGAAAATCACCAGCATCGAAGCGATCAACGCGCCCAGCAACATGAAACCGCCGAGCGAAACCAGCGGCGCGGCATGCGTCCTGAAGCCGGCGAACAGGTGTGTCAGCTCGATCTCTTCGTTCTCTTCCAGCGCACGGCAGACGCGCATGTAACCGGCCATCAGCAAGGGCATCAGCAACAGCGCGACCAGCGGCCCGAACAGGGGGATGGCGAACGCGAGGACCATGCCCAATGCGCCGGTCAGCGCGAGAGAGATTGCCAGCAGCGGATTGTGCATGATCAATTGCCAGCCTTGCTTCACCCAGATCCAGCCGCGCGCGGCGTTCAGTTTGCGTATTTCCATGTCGCCTCCGTTCATAGCCAGACGGCCCGCGCCGTCGCGATGTGATTGCGCAGCAGGCGCTCGAAATGGCGCGGGTCATGCGCGTTGATCAGTTCGCCGTCGCGCGGCAGGTACAGGTCGTACAGGCGCGACAGCCAGAAACGCAGCGCAGCGAGCCGCAGCATCGCAGGCCAGGCCTCGCGCTCCGCGTCGGTCAGCGGACGCACCGCTTGATAGGCACGCAGGAAAGCCTGCGAGCGCGCGGTGTCCAGCTTGCCCTCGTCATGCTGTATGCACCAGTCGTTGACGGTGATCGCCACGTCGTACAGCAGCGCGTCGCTGCAGGCGAAATAGAAGTCGATCAGCCCTCCGACGCAGTCGCCTTCCAGCAGCACGTTGTCGCGGAACAGGTCGGCGTGGATCACACCCTGCGGCAGCACCGAGAATTTGTTCTGCGCATGCAGCGCGACTTCGCTGTCCAGCAATGCCGCCTGATCCGCATCGAGGAAGGGGCGCACCTGCGGCGCAGTCGCCGCGCGCCAGCCTGCGCCGCGCGGGTTCGGCATCACCTGCGAGAAGCTTTGCCCGGCGATGTGCATCTGGCCCAGCATCGCGCCGATGGCCGCGCATTGCACCTCGCTTGGCGCGGAGACGGACTTGCCGCTCAAGCGCGTCGCGATGCAGGCCGGCTTGCCGTTCAGCCTGCCCAAAAACTGGTTGCGTCGGCTCGCCACCGGGCTGGGGCAGGGTATGCCGTGGCGCGCGAGGTGCGCCATCAGGTTCAGGTAAAACGGCAGCTCGTCCGCAGTGAGCTTCTCGAACAGCGTCAGCACGAAACGGCCGTTGCCTGTCGTGACGAAGTAGTTGGTGTTCTCGATGCCGGAAGCGATAGGCTGCAGTTCGAGCAATTGGCCGAGCGAATAATCGCCCAGCCAGGCGGTCAGCTCCGCCTCGGAGACGCTGGTGAAGACCGCCATGTCAGAACTTGAAGATGACCCAGCGCGGCACGCGGAATCCGGAGTCCAGGCTTTCCTGGCGCGCGAACTTGCCGTCGCCGCGGTCGTCGACCAGGTAGTAGGGCACGCCGTGCTTCGGCGTGATCTTGATCATGTACAGCTTGCCGTTGGCGCGGAACTCCTCGACGGTCTGGTCCTTTTCCGTGGTGATGGTCACCTCGGGCTCGTCCGTCGCCGCCTCCGCATCGAAAGCGGGCGGCGGCGGCAGCGGCTCGAGATTGGACGGAACCGGCTGCTGGGCGTAAGCGGAAAGGGAAAGACCGCTCAATAGCAGGAATGGCAGGAGTCGCATCGCAGTAACCTCGAAGATTGGATGGCCGTATTTTAGCCGATTTAGCCGGAGAGCCTCAAAAACCTACTGCGCGACTTGATTGCTGCGTTGCGCGGTGCTCGCTTCCTCGCCTACCCACAGGTATGTCTCGTCGCTGCGCTCCGTGCGCCTTGCACTCAAGCCGCTCGCTACGGTTTTCGAGACTCTCCGATGAGCCCTGATTTGTGAATGAATCACAGATACAGCTGGCGCTCGCGCTCCGCTTCCGACGGCTGGAAGCCGCGCGTCTCGTAATGCTTGAAGATCGCGCCGACGACCTGTTCCGGATCGTCGATCACCTGGATCAGGTCCATGTCCTCGGGACTGATGACCTCCTCTTCCAGCAGCGCGGTCTTGAACCATTCGACCATGCCGCCCCAGAACTTGCTGCCGACCAGGATGATGGGCATGCGGCGCGTCTTGCCGGTCTGCACCAGCGTCAGCGCTTCCATCAGCTCGTCCAGCGTGCCGAAGCCGCCAGGCATCACCACATAAGCGCTGGCGAACTTGACGAACATGACCTTGCGCGCGAAGAAATGCTGGAACGTCTGGCTGATGTTCTGGTAGGAGTTGTTATGCTGTTCGTGCGGCAGCTGGATGTTCAGGCCGACGCTGGGCGACTTGCCGTAATACGCGCCCTTATTGGCCGCTTCCATGATGCCGGGACCGCCGCCGGAGATCACCGCGAAGCCGGCATCGGACAGCAGCCGCGCGATCTCCTCGGCAAGCTTGTAATAGGGCTGGCCCGGCTTGGTGCGCGCGCTGCCGAAGATGCTGACGGCGGGATGGATGCGGTTGAGACGGTCGGTGGCGGAGACGAACTCTGACATAATGCCGAAAATCCGCCAGGCCTCCTTGGAGTTCCAGCTTTCCGGTATCGCCGAGACGGGCAGTTTGGACGGTATGCTCATGCAGTTTCCCCAGGCAAATTATTGAAATGGATAAAACACTACTTCTGGTCGACGGCTCGTCGTTCCTGTACCGCGCGTTCCATGCGATGCCGGACCTGCGCAACCGCGAAGGATTCCCGACCGGCGCGATCTATGGCGTGCTCAACATGCTGCGCAAGCTGCGCCAAGACTACCCGGCGGATTATAGCCTGTGCGTCTTCGATGCCAAGGGCAAAACCTTCCGCGACGACATGTATCCCGAGTACAAGGCCAACCGCCCCTCGATGCCGGACGACCTGGCGATGCAGATCGAACCGCTGCACCGGGCGATCGAAGCCGCCGGCTGGAAGATACTGGCCCAGCCCGGCGTCGAGGCCGACGACGTGATCGGCACGCTGACGCGGCAGGCCGCGAAGGACGGCGTACGCTGCATCGTCGCCACCGGCGACAAGGACCTCGCCCAGCTGGTCGACGAGCACGTCACGCTGGTCAACACCATGAACAACGAGACGCTGGACATCCCCGGCGTGACCGCGAAGTTCGGCATCCCGCCGGAGCGCATCGTCGATTACCTGACGCTAGTCGGCGACGCGGTGGACAACGTGCCCGGCGTCGCCAAGTGCGGCCCGAAGACCGCGGTGAAATGGCTGACCGAGTACGGCACGCTGGACAACCTCGTCGCGAACGCCGACAAGGTCGGCGGCGTGGTCGGGCAGAACCTGCGCGATGCGCTGGGCTGGCTGCCGCAGGCGCGCGAACTGCTGACGGTGAAATGCGACGTGGCACTGCCGCAGCCCTATAACGAGTTGGTCGCCCCGCCTGCGGACATCGAGCAACTGCGCAGCCTCTACGAGAAGTTCGAATTCAAGACCTGGCTGCGCGAGCTGGGCGGCGACATCCCGGCTCCGTCAAACAGGGCGAAGCGCGAAGCACCCGCCACGGAGGATATGTTCGGCGCCGAACCCGGCAACACCGACCACGCCACCTACGAATGCATCCTCACCGAAGCCCAGCTCGATGCCTGGCTGGAGAAGCTGCTGGCCGCCGACCTCGTCTGTCTCGACGCCGAGACCACCGGCCTCGACACGATGAACTCGCAACTGGTCGGTATCTCGTTCGCGGTCGAGCCGCACCATGCCGCCTACCTGCCGCTGGCGCACCGCTATCCCGGCGCGCCTGACCAGCTCGGCGCGCAGGCGCTGGAAAAGCTGAGGCCCTGGCTGGAAAGCCCGCGCCACAAGAAGCTCGGCCAGAACCTGAAATACGACCTGCATATCTTCGCGAATCACGGCATCCACCTCGCCGGCATCCACGACGACACGCTGCTGCAATCCTATGTGCTGGAGTCGCACAAGCCGCATGAACTGGGCAACCTCGTGCTGCGCCACCTGAACCTCGCGACCATTGCCTACGCCGACGTGGTCGGCAAGGGTGCGAAGCAGATCTGCTTCGACCAGGTCGACCTCGACACCGCGACGCGCTACGCAGCCGAGGATGCCGACGTTACGCTGCAACTGCATCGCGCGCTCGCGCCGCAGATCGAGGTGCAGAGCGGATTGCAGCATGTGTACCGCGACATCGAGCTGCCGACCATGGCCGTGCTCTACATCATGGAACGCAACGGCGTGCTGCTGGATTCCGCGCTACTGCAAGTGCAAAGCCGCGAACTCGGCGAGAAGCTGATCGCGCTGGAAGCGAAAGCGCACGAGGCCGCCGGCCAGCCGTTCAACCTGAATTCGCCCAAGCAATTGCGCGAGATCCTGTTCGACAAACTGCAACTGCCGGTGAAGAAAAAGACGCCCAGCGGCGACCCTTCCACCGACGAAGAGGTGTTGCAGGAACTTGCACTCGATTACCCGCTGCCGAAGATATTGCTCGACTACCGCGGCATGGCGAAGCTCAAATCCACCTACACCGACAAACTGCCGCAGATGGTGGACCGCGCCACCGGCCGCGTGCACACCAGCTACTCGCAGGCGGTCGCCGTCACCGGACGGCTCGCATCGAGCGACCCCAACCTGCAGAACATCCCGGTG
>DASRWG010000065.1:0-15721 GCA_035654695.1 Gallionella sp.
TGGAGGAGGCGGCTTCGGCGGCGGGGGCGGTGGGTTCGGGGGCGGCGGAGCCTCCGGACGTTGGTAGGGGTAATGATATGAACTTGAAACGCATCATGCGGCACCTGTCTAGCGGACGCGCGAACGTGCATCGCGTGCTGCCGCCGCGCGCGCTGGAAACGATAGAACGCGCGATCGCCGCGACCGAGATGCAGCACGACGGGCAGATACGCTTCGCGGTCGAGGCCGCGCTGGACTGGCAGCCGCTGCTGGCCGGGCAGACCGCGCGCGAGCGCGCCGTCGAGGTGTTCTCCGAACTGCGCGTATGGGACACCGAGCACAACAACGGCGTGCTGATCTATTTGCTGCTGGCCGACCGCGACGTGGAGATCGTCGCCGACCGCGGCATCCATATGAAGCTCGGCCAGCCGGTCTGGGAGGAAATCTGCCAGGAGATGGAGGCCGAGTTTCGCGACGGCCGCTTCGAGGCCGGCGTGCTGGCAGGGGTGCGCGCGGTCGGCGAGCATCTGATCAAACTTTTCCCGCCGCGCAGCGACAAACCCAACGAGATGCCGGACAAGCCGGTGGTGCTGTAGCCCGCGGTGCATGGACGCGCGTTGGGAGCTTTTCCCCCATCAGGCCGATATCGGCGTGCGCGGTTACGGCGCGACCCAGGCCGAAGCGTTCGAGCAGGCCGCGCTGGCGCTGACCGCGGTAATCGCCGATCCGGCCGAGGTGTCGTCCGTGGAGTCGGTCCGGATCACCTGCGAGGCACCCGATGCCGAACTGCTGCTGGCGGATTGGCTCAACCGGCTGGTCTACGAGATGGCGACGCGCAACATGCTGTTCGGCCGGTTCGAAGTGCAACTGGAAGGGAATCGCCTGACGGCGCAGGCTTGGGGCGAGCCCATCGATGCGGCGCGCCACCGTCCCGCGGTCGAGGTGAAGGGCTCGACCTACACCGAATTGAAGGTCAGGGAGCAGGACGGCGGCTGGCTCGCCCAATGCGTCGTCGACGTGTAACGGAGGAAGCATGGACCTCGCACTGCTTGAACGCCGATCCGAATTCGAATGGCTGATCCGGCCGTCCGGCGGCATGCGCGTGCCGGGCGTGATCTTCGCAAGCGAAGCGCTGATGCGCGAGATGGATGCCAAGGTGTACGAGCAGGTCGCGAACGTCGCGAGGCTGCCGGGCATCGTCGGGGCCTCGTTTGCGATGCCGGACGCCCACTGGGGCTACGGCTTCCCGATCGGCGGCGTCGCGGCGTTCGACGCCGATGCGGGGGGCGTGGTGTCGGCGGGGGGCGTCGGGTTCGACATCTCCTGCGGCGTGCGCACGCTGCTGACCGGGCTGCGCGGTGCGGACATCGAGCCGGTGAAGGAGCGTCTGGCCGAGGCGCTGTATCGCGGCATCCCCGCCGGGCTGGGCAGCACCGGCGCGATTCGGCTGGATGCCGCCGGGATGGATGCGATGCTGAAGGGCGGCGCCCGCTGGGCGGTGGAACGCGGCTTCGGCGAGGCGGCCGACCTGGAGCGCATCGAGGAGGGCGGCTGCATGCGCGGCGCCGATCCTGCGCAGGTCTCGGAGCAGGCCCGCAAGCGCCAGCGCGACGAGATGGGAACACTGGGTTCCGGCAACCATTACCTCGAAGTCCAGCAGGTGAGCGAATTGTATGCGCCCGGGATCGCGCAGGCGTTCGGCATCGGCGAGGGCGACATCGTCGTCAGCATCCATTGCGGCTCGCGCGGGCTGGGCCACCAGATCGGCACCGAATTCCTGAAGAGTATGGTGCTGGCCGCGCCCGGCTACGGCATCGAATTGCCCGGCCGCGAACTGGCCTGTGCGCCAATAGCCTCGCCGCTCGGCAAGTCATACCTCGGCGCGATGCGTGCGGCGATCAACTGCGCGCTGGCCAACCGGCAGATCCTCACCCAGCTGACGCGCGAGGTGTTCGCGCGGTTCTTCCCGCAGTCGCGGCTGCCGCTGCTGTACGACGTGTCGCACAACACCTGCAAGGTCGAGGAGCATGAGATCGACGGGCGGAAGAGCAGGCTCTATGTGCATCGCAAGGGCGCGACTCGCGCCTTCGGCCCGGGCCATCCCGAGCTTCCCGCCGCATTGCGCGACGCCGGACAGCCGGTGCTGATCGGCGGCAGCATGGGCACGGCCTCGTATATCCTCGCCGGCACGGAAGCCGGGATGCATGCGGCGTTCGGCTCCGCCTGCCACGGCGCGGGGCGCGCGATGAGCCGGCATCAGGCGCTGCGCAACTGGAACGGCAGCAGCGTTGTCCATGATCTTGCAGGCCGTGGCATCCTGATCCGCAGCCCGTCGATGCGTGGCGTCGCGGAGGAGGCCCCGGGCGCATACAAGGATGTGGCCGAAGTGGTCGATGCGGCCGACCATGCCGGCCTCGCGCGCAAGGTGGCGCGCGTGGTACCGCTGATCTGCATCAAGGGATGAGGTGCGCAGATGGACATGACTGAACGCAATGGATTCCGGCCGGGGCAGGGCGACGCGCTGCTGATCGTCGACCTGCAGCACGACTTCCTGCCCGGCGGCAGCCTGGCCGTGCCGCATGGCGACGAGGTGCTGCCGGTGCTGGAGCGCTACCTCGAACGTTTCTCTTCATTGCCGGTGTACGCGACGCGCGACTGGCATCCGCCGGGACATTGTTCGTTCCGCGAGCAGGGCGGCCCCTGGCCGCCGCACTGCATCGCCGGAACGCATGGCGCGGAGTTCGCGCTGCAATTGCCGCCTTCCGCGGTGATCGTCTCCAAGGCGACCCGGGTCGAGCAGGACGCCTACTCGGGCTTCGAGGGCACCGACCTCGACGCACGGCTGCGCGCCGCGAACATCCGCCGGCTGTATGTCGGGGGGCTCGCAACCGACTACTGCGTGCTCAACACCGTGCGCGACGCGCTGAAGCTGGGCTACCGGGTGATGCTGCTGGCCGATTCAATTCGTGCAGTGGACGTGCATCCCGGCGACGGCGCGCGCGCCGAGGCGGAGATGCTCGCCCTCGGCGCGCAGCGCCTGACGCTGCAGGAAATTTCCGCATGAATACGCCGAACGACGCGCTGCTGACCGACCTCTACCAGCTGACGATGCTGCAGGGCTACCACGACGCCGGCATGAACGAAATCGCGGTGTTCGAGTTCTTCGTGCGCAGGCTGCGCCCAGGACGCGGATTCCTGGTCGCGGCGGGACTCGAACAGGCGCTGGACTATCTCGAAGGGCTGCATTTCTCCGCGGAGGAGATCGCCTGGCTGCGCTCTACCAAGCGCTTCAGCGCCGGTTTCCTCGACGGGCTGGCATCGCTGCGCTTCACCGGCGACGTGCACGCGATGCCGGAAGGCACGGTGTTCTTTCCGAACGAGCCCATCCTGCGCGTGACCGCGCCGATCTCCCAGGCGCAGCTGGTCGAGACCCGGCTGATCAACTTGCTGCACTTCCAGACGCTGATCGCCTCGAAGGCCGCGCGGATGAAGCTGGTAGCACCGGACAAGCTGCTGGTGGACTTCGGGCTGCGCCGCGCGCACGGTGCTGAGGCCGGGCTGCTGGCCGCGCGCGCAAGTTTCCTCGCCGGATTCTCCGGCAGTTCGACGGTGCAGGCCGGTATGCACTTCGACATCCCGCTGTTCGGCACGATGGCGCATTCCTTCGTGCAGGCGCACGGCGATGAGGCGCTGGCGTTCGAGCATTTCGCCGACGCGCAGCCGGGCAACGTCGTGCTGCTGATCGACAGCTACGACACCGAGGCGGCGGCGCAGAAGGTCGTGGAGCTCTCGCCGCGGCTGCAGGAGAAGGGCATACGCATCAGGGGCGTGCGCATCGACTCCGGCGATCTCGCCGATCATGCCCGCCGCGTGCGCAAGATACTCGACGACGGCGGTCTCGCCGAGGCGACGATCTTCGCCAGCGGCGACCTCGACGAATACGCGCTGCGCGACATGCTGGCCGCGGGCGCGCCGGTGGACGGCTTCGGCGTCGGCACGCGGATGGACACGTCCAGCGACATGGCCTATCTCGACTGCGCCTACAAACTGCAGGAGTACGCGGGATCGCCGCGCCGCAAGCGTTCAGAGGGCAAGCAGACCTGGCCCGGGCGCAAGCAGGTGTTTCGCCGCTACGATGGCGACGGCAGGATGGTGGGCGATGTCGTAACCGTCGAAGGGGACGCGCAGCCGGGCGAGCCGCTGCTGGTGCAGGTGATGCGCGGCGGCAGGCGGCTGGCCGCGCCGACGCTGGTGAAGGCGCGCAAGCATGCGGCGGAAAGCCTGGCCAAGCTTCCGGAACCGCTGCGCCGGCTGCAGGAACCCTGCGATTACCCGGTGGAGATTTCCGCCGCGCTGCACCTGTTGGCGGAACAGGCAGACCGGGTATCATCCAGCCGATAACGGGAGACGATCATGAGCGGACATGAGGACGCGACAGGAAAACGGAACATATGGATTCGTCGTGACGTCTTTGCGACCGAAGAGATAACCTTTCCCTTTAACGACTGGCCGAGCGGCGACTGAACATACTGGACATGAAGATAGGCATACCGAAAGAGATCAAGACCAACGAGAACCGCGTGTCGCTGGTGCCGGCGGGCGTCGAGGCGCTGGTGTCGGCCGGACACGAGGTCGTCGTCGAGAGCGGCGCGGGGCAGGGCAGCGGCTTTGCCGACGAGCAATATGTCGCGGCCGGCGCGCGGGTCTTGGCCGATGCCGATGCGGTATGGGCGGCCGCCGAACTGATCGTCAAGGTCAAGGAGCCGATCGCGCCGGAGTGGCCGCGCATCCGTCCTGGACAAGTGATCTTCACCTATTTCCATTTCGCCGCGAGCGAGGCGCTGACCCGTGCGCACATGGCTTCCGGCGCGGTGTGCATCGCCTACGAGACGGTCGAATTGCCGTCCGGCGAGCTGCCGCTGCTGACGCCGATGTCGGAAGTGGCGGGGCGCATGGCGGTGCAGGAAGGCGCGAAGTATCTGGAGAAACTATACGGCGGGCGCGGCATCCTGCTCGGCGGCGTGCCGGGCGTGCCGCCGGCGAAGGTGGTGATCCTCGGCGGCGGCATAGTCGGCGTGAATGCCGCGAAGATGGCGGCAGGGCTGGGTGCGAGCGTAGTGATCCTCGACGTGTCGCTGGAGCGGCTGCGCCACCTGAGTGACGTGATGCCGGCGAACGTGCAGCTGATCTTCTCGAACCGTCGCAACCTGCTGGAGCAGATTGCGACGGCCGACCTGGTGATAGGCGCGGTGCTGATCCCCGGCGCGGTCGCGCCCCGGCTGATCCGTCGTGTAGACCTGAAGACGATGCGGCCGGGTGCTGTGATCGTCGATGTCGCGATCGACCAGGGCGGCTGCGTCGAGACGATGTATCCGACCACGCACGAGAACCCGACCTTCGTCGTCGACGGCGTGATCCACTACGGCGTCGCGAACATGCCCGGCGGCGTGCCGACCACCTCGACGCTGGCACTGACCAATGCGACGCTGCCGTATGTGCTGCGGCTGGCGAACAGGGGATGGCGGCAGGCGCTGCAGGAATCGCCGGCGCTGCTGAAGGGGCTCAACATCGCCGGCGGCAGGGTGATACACCGCAAGGTCGCCGAGGCGTTCGGCCTCGACTGCCACCCCGCCGAATCGGCGCTAGGCTGAATCGGGGCGTCCGGCTGAATGGGTGTTTTCGATTGAATGTCGGGCGATGCACTCCGAAAGCGGCTTGCCGTTCCCGAAATCTTTGTACAATGCACGGCATGTCTGAACTTTCCAACGATCTGGCCCCGAAGCTCGCTTCTGCTGTCGAAAAGATGCCGGCCTTTCCCAAGAGCGTGCAACGCATACTGGAGTTGTCGCGCGATATCAATTGCCCGCCCAAGGACCTGGTGGAAGTCATCGAGAAGGATCCGGTGATGACCATGAAGCTGCTGCGGGTGCTGAATTCGGCCTACTACAGCTTTCCCAAGAAGATCACCTCGGTCAACCAGTCCGTGGTCTATCTCGGCCTGAACACCGTCAAGAACATGGCGCTGTCGTTCGCGGCGATAGGCACGCTGCCGCAGGACAACGCGGCGGGGTTCGACATGCAGCGCTACCTGCTGCATTCTCTGACCACCGCTTCGCTGGCGCGGCTGCTGGCGCAGAAGTTCGACGTGGACGGCGCCGATCCGACCGATTGCTATATCGCCGGATTGCTGCACGATTTCGGCAAGGTGGTGCTCGCGCAGTTCATGCCTGAGGAGTTCAGGCTCGCGCTGCAGAAAAGCGAGGAGGAGTCCATTCCGCTGTATCTCGCGGAGCAGGAGGTGATCGGCACCGATCACTCGGTGGTCGGCGCGATGCTGGTGGATAAATGGCAATTCCCCAACGACATCTCGGCCATCATCCGCGACCATCACTCGGCTTCCGCGGAGCACACAGGCGTTTCGGCCTGTCTGTTCGTGGCGAACCAGATCAGCAGGCGGCTCGGCTTTGCGGGGCCCGGATATCACGAGGCCGACGAGTTGCCGCCGGCGCTGGTCGAGCGGTTCGGCGGAAACCTTGATGAAGTGATCGAGAGTCTGGGCGATATCTCCAAACTGATGGATGAAGCACAGGTTTATGCCCAGGCCAGCAAGGAGAGCGGTGCATGAAGGTGAAATTCTGGGGGGTGCGCGGTTCCATTCCCGTGCCGGGACCGGACACGGTGCGTTACGGCGGCAACACCACCTGCATCGAGGTGCGCACCGCAGAGAACGAGCTGATCGTGCTGGACGGCGGCACGGGGATATTCCAGCTGGCGCAGTCGCTGCTGAAATCCCTGCCGGTGACGGCGCATATCTTCAACACGCACAGCCACTGGGACCATATCCAGGGCCTGCCGTTCTTCCTCCCTATCTTTATCCCTGGCAACAAGATATATCTGTACTCCGCGTTCGACCCGATCACCGGGGCGGGAGCGGAACGCATCATGAACGTGCAGATGCAATACAGTTTCTTCCCGGTGCGCGAGGCGGAGATGAAGTCGCGCATCGAATACGTCGTCGCGATGCCGCATGAGACGATCGCCGTGGGCGAAGCGAGGGTGACGCCGTTCATGCTCAACCATCCGGTGGTCAACCTCGGCTATCGGGTGGAGAGCGGCGGCAAGTCGCTGTTCTTCACCGGCGACCACGAGCCCTACGCCAACATCTATGAGAAGGGCGATGCGGGCCACGAGGAATATTCGCGGCTGATCGCGGAACAGCACGCGTCCGTCGTCGAAGCCATCCGGGGGGTGGACGTGCTGATCGCGGACAGTTCCTACACCGTCGAGGAATACCCGGCGAAGAAGGGCTGGGGACACGGCACGTTCGACGGCTGCATCGAACTGGCGATCGCCGCCGGCGTGAAAGTGCTGTATTGCACCCATCACGAGCCGACCAGATCAGACGACGATCTCGATCGCGCATTCGCCGCCGCGCTGGAACGCTATTCCGGGTCGCTCAACGGCCTCGATGTCCGTCTGGCGCGTGAAGGCGAAGAGCTGGAGTTTTAGGTTAAGACCTTGTGGACCGACCGGTGCGGACGGTCTTGCTTCGATCTTGTTGAATTATTCCCGGACTGGTTCAGTCCCGAGCGCTGCTGAACAATCAACGATGAGCAAAGTGATGTCATCAAAGGCATGTCTTTGGCCGAGATGGCTATTTAGTGCCGTGCGCAAACCCTCATAGCGTTCATCGGCCGGGGTTTGTTTGATAACCTCTTTGATACGCCTGCCGCCGAACGCTTCTCCGTTCTCGTTTTCAGCCTCCGGCATGCCGTCGGAATAGACGACCAGTTGGCTTGGTTCGCTCCATTGGAATATTTCCGTCTGTGCGGTGAACGTACGGTCGAGTATTCCCAGCGGCAAGTTAACCGAATCGAACGAGTGGATGACGTCGCCATCCCGGCCGACCAGCATTGCCGCCGGAATGCCGCCGTTCCAGACTTCAATCACGCGATTGCGGCTGTCGATACAGGCGATCAGCGCGGCGACGTAGCGATCGATCGGGGATTGCTCCTTGACCGCCCAGTTCATTTCCTCGACGATCAGGGACACCGGCAGATTCTTCTCCACCATGCTGTAGAAAATGTGGTTTACCGGTAGCAGGTTGAGTGCGGCGGGCAGGCCGTGTCCGGTCGAATCCGCCAGCATCACATAGAGCCTTCCGCCGTGCGTGCGAGAGACCGCAATCAGGTCGCCGCCGACGACGTCGGTGGGTTGCAGCCAGTACCGGATCTGCGGGTCGGCCAAGCGCTCCGGCCTCATCATGCGCAGCATCAGGTCGGCGACCAGTCGGCGCTCGTCCTCAGCAGCCTGGTGATAGGCCTCAAGTTGCGCCTTGCTGGTGACAAAGGCGCGAGTATTGGACAGGATATCGGCCTGCTTGATGAGCGCCGCCTGAAGCTTTTCCAGGCTCACCGGCTTGAGTACATACTCGTCTATGCCGATTTCGATCGCGCGCACGAGATAGTCCGCGTCGTTAAATGCCGTGGTCAGGATGATCGGGATGGCCGGGTTGCCGGCCTTGATCGTCGTGGCCAATTCCAGCCCATCCATTTCCGGCATCAGAATGTCGGTGACAATCAAGTCTGGTCGTTGGGCATGGTATAGCTCCAGGGCCTCGCGACCGTTCTCGGCCAATATCAGACGGGCGCATCGATGGGAGAGGAAATGCGCAATCTGCTCGCGAATACTCTCGTCGTCTTCGGCATAAAGGACGACCAGTTCGGATAAATGATTGTTGGCCATGGTCACGCCCCCCCTGTGTTATTTCCCTGCCCCAGCGGAATACTGATCGTGAATTCCGCGCCGTCGGCCGTATTGCGACAGGCAATGTTGCCGTCCATGTGTTTCTCGATGATCGTCTTGCTCATGTACAGGCCGATCCCGGTGCCGCTGACTTTGGTGGTGAAATAGGGGTCGAAGATCTTGTCCTGCGCATCTTCCGGAATTCCTCCCGCATTGTCGCGTATCACGACCATCCCGACGTGACCGGTCGATTTCAGTTCGATCTCTATCCTGCGTTTATCCGGTTTATTCTCCACCAGTGCGTCCTTGGCATTCGCCAGGACGTTGAGGATGACCTGCGAAAATTCGTTGACATGCCCGTAGGCCCGCAGTCCGGAATCCTCGCTCATCGAGACCTGGATTTTGTGGTTTTTCAGCGTGGCTTCCAGCAGTCGTATGGACTCGGCGACCGCATCGTGCAGATTGAACGTGACCTTGATCTTGTCCGGTCGGAAGAAGTTGCGGAAATCGTCTATGGTCTCGGACATGCTGGTCACACATTGCTGCGCGGTATCGACATATTCCTCCAGTTCCTCACGGTTCAACTGGTTTTCCCGGTAATCGAACAGGATGTTTTGCACTACCAGGCTCAAGGTGCTCAAGGGCTGGCGCCACTGGTGGGCGATGTTGCTGATCATCTCCCCCATCGCTGCGCTGCGGCTTTGCTGGATCAACAGACGTTCCTTCTCGATGGTCTGATGCGTCTGCTCGATCACCCGCACCTCCAGCGAGGCATTGACGGACTGGAGTTCCTGCAGCGTTTCGTTCAGTTCGATGTTTGCTTTTTCGAGCTGGCTGCGGGCGGCTTCGGTCGCGGCCTTCTGCAGCGACAATTGCTGGAGCAGGTCGGCGTTCTCGAAACGTTGCTGGAGAGAAGAAACGAAAGTCTTGTTCAGTCCATGCCCGGCATACAGTATCACTGTGGTGAACAGGGCGAGCATCAGCGCCAACAGCCAGTGATGCAGGTCGTCCGCAAGTCCCACCTGTACGATCAGTGGAAACATGATGCCAAGCACAAAGGCATATAGCGACGGAGGATGCACCGGATTCATCGTGACAGCACCCGCCACCAGTCCCAGCATCACGCTGATCAGAACGCTCTGCTCATTGATCTCGATCGGGAAGAAGACCACGGCGCCCACCGCCCACAGGATGCCTGCGCCAAGCGCGAAAACCGTGAAGTGGTTATGCCAATCCGCGCATTCGGCCAGCGTGTTCAATCGGCTGCGATCCCGTTCCCATTTGACGAACTCTACCGCATGGAAGGCATAGAAGGTGGCAAGCCATAACAGCAGCCAGTAATGAGGAGCGTGGTCCCAGTACAGCCAGACGAACAAAGGCTGCAGCAATAGCTGGCTCAGGATCAGCGAAGGATACATGGACATCCGCGTACGAAGCTGTTCGGCGCGTATGCGCAGGTTGGACTCGTCGATATGGAAGTCGATGCGGCCGATGCGGGAACCGAAAAGAGAGCTACTGGATGACAAGGCCAACATAGTCTATCCCCGCGATGCCGGCATTAGGAAGCCGGGCGTTAAGGGCAGTTCATCCCGTCGGCGCGAGCCGGTCAGCGATGCCGGGCGCACCGCGCGACAGGGCAGCGTCCTGGATGCCGCATTCGGAAAAAGATGCCTGTGCATGCCTCATCCTTCATGTTGCTGACGGAAGGGATCGAAAAATTGCAGATGGCGGCGACGCGTCGTGGTTCATGCCGCAAATCCATCATTCGATCATCAGTTTAAGCCGGTTTATCGGCGTTTTCTATAGGCGGATGACTATTGGGCGTTAATCGTATCGTCAGTTGGCTTTTCGCATGTGCATTTCCCGGCACAGGCGCATAATTCACAATCGTCAGACAAGGATCGGCAGATCAGGATCGATTCTGGCCATGGTGTCGGCGCGATGCCGGTTCGCGAGGAGGTGCTGTTGTGATCAGAAAAATCGACATTCGGGAGCTGCGTGCGGGCATGTATGTGCACGACATCAATTGCAGTTGGGTCGCCCATCCCCTGTATCCGACCCGGTTCAAGGTCAAGTCAGACCAGGAGATCGAGAAGCTGATCGAACTGGGTGTCTCCTCGGTTTATATCGATTCCGCAATGGGCGACGATGCCCCCCATGCGGCCACCCAGGACGAGGTTCGCCTGTCGGTCGAAGCCGCGTTGCTCAAGATTGCCGAGGCGCCGGGAACGAAGGGAAATGCGCAGGGCATATCGACACGCGAGGAATTGGCATCCGCGATGCAGATACACAAGGAAGCCAACCAGACCATACAGCAAGTGATGTCGGACATTCGTCTCGGCAGGCAATCCGAAATGGAAAGCATAGAGCCGGCGATCCAGGGCATCGTCGATTCGGTCTTCCGCAACTCGGGAGCGCTGATCCAGCTCGGCGGCATACGCAGCAAGGATCAATACACCTTTGCGCATTCGGTGAACGTCAGCGCCTTGCTCGCTGCATTTGCGCGGACGATGAAACTGGGCAACGACATCACCAGGCAACTCAGCATCGGCGGCATGTTGCACGACATCGGAAAGATGCGTGTTCCCGATGCGATACTCAACAAGCCGGAGCGGCTGACCGAGGGCGAGTTCGAGGAGATGCGCCGGCATGTGCAGCATGGTGTCGATATTCTGGGCGGAGTCTCCTGGATAGCGCCGATTTCGCTGCAGGTGACCGCGCAGCATCACGAACGCTACGACGGCTCCGGGTATCCGGGAGGGCTGAAAGGCGACCAGATATCCCAGTTCGGGCAGATGGCCACGATAGTGGATGTCTACGATGCGATCACTTCCGCGCGGGTCTATCACCAGGCTATGCCGCCCGCGCTGGCGATACGCAAGATACAGGAGTGGAGCGGGCAGTATTTCAATGAGGAACTGGTGGGGCATTTCGTCCGCAGCGTGGGCATCTTTCCGCTGGGCACGCTGGTCAGGCTGGAGAGCGGGCTGCTGGCCGTCGTGGTCGAGCATTCCGGTGCGAGTCTGCTGAATCCGGTGGTTCGTGTCGTGTACGACACCGGCAAGCGAAACAGGGTGGAACCATATGACCTGGATCTGTCGCAGCAGTCTGCGGACCGGATAGCCGGGTATGAATCTCCCGGGAAATGGGGAGTGGATCCGGCCGGATTCTTGACCGTAGCGGAAGGGACGACCGTACATTGATACGGCCGCATCAGGCAGCCGTGGCCGGCGCAGGACATGCGAATAGCAGCCATCTGATTTTCGACACAGGATCATGCACATGGACTATGACGTACTCATCATCGGTTCCGGCCCCGCCGGGCAGCACGCGGCATGGCAGGCGGCGCGCATGGGCAAGCGCACCGCCATCGTCGAGCGAAAATCCAGAATCGGCGGTGCGGGATTGCAGACCGGCACGATACCCAGCAAGGCCATGCGCGAAATGGCCTACCTGCTGTCGCGCTCGGGACAGGGCGGCATGCGCCAAGCGTTCGCACCGGACGGGCGAACCCGCCGCGGTTTGCTGGCCGACGCGGTGCGGCGCAAGGAGGCGGTGATCGCGCAGCAGGAATCGGTGATCCTGCAACGGCTGCTGAGTTCCGGCGTCGCGCTGATCCCCGGCGAGGCTTCGTTCATCGATGCGCATACGATGCAGGTCGTCGATGCCGGCGGCAACGCGCGCATGATCTCCGCAGGCGTCATCGTGCTGGCCACCGGCTCACGTCCGCGCCGCCCGCCTGATGTCCCGTTCGACAAGAAGACCGTGCTGGACTCGACCTCCATCCTGAACCTGCGCCAGTTGCCGGACAGTCTGCTGGTCGTCGGCGGCGGGGTGATCGCCTGCGAATTCGTCTCGATATTCGCCGCGTTGGGCGTGCAAGTCAGCGTGGTCGATAGCCATGCGCAACTGCTGGCCTATTTGAGTGAGGATGTCGTCGGTGTGCTGGCCGAGAGCTTCCTCGCGATGGGCGTAGCTTTCCACATGCAGGAGCGGGTCAGCGAGATACGCCGCGAGCCGGCAGGCATCACCACTCTGCTGGAAAGCGGGAAGGAAATACGCACCGATGTCGTGCTCTTCGCCCAAGGGCGCGAGCCCAACAGCGCAGGTCTGCAGGCCGAGTGCGCCGGCGTCAAGGTCGAAGGCGGCTGGATCGAGGTCAACCGCCACTTCCAAACCGCTGTGCCGCACATCTACGCCGTCGGCGATCTGATCGGCCGCCCGGCGCTGGCCTCGACCGGAATGGAGCAGGGTCGCGCCGCGGTGCTGTATGCCTTCGGCGGCGAACAGCATGTGATGGCTGAGAACCTGCCAATGGCGGTCTACACGATCCCGGAGATATCCTATGTCGGCAAGACCGAAAAAGAATTGAAGCAGGACAATATTCCCTGCGTGGTCGGGCGCGCCTATTTTCGGGACAGCGCGCGCGGCCAGATTATCGGCGACGCGCAGGGGTTGTTGAAGCTGATCGTGGATGCGCGCGACGAAAAACTGCTGGGCGTGCACATCGTCGGCGAGCAGGCCAGCGAGCTTATCCATATCGGGCAACTGGTGATGAACCTGAACGGCAGCGTGCGCGACCTGATCGCGAACGTCTTCAACTATCCGACGCTGGCCGAGTGCTACAAGCTGGCCGCGCTGGATTGCGCGCACCAACTGAAACATCGACCTCAAGCCTGACGATAGTCAGGCTGCGTCAATCCGACTGGGTCAAACGGCGATTTCGGACAAGGCACGGATCAGCTTGTTGGACTTCGCCTGAAAGTTGACTTTGTGCGTCGTGAGCAGGTTTGCGTGATGGCGTATCGTGGCGGCAGGGGGCGGGAAGTTGTCCGATTTCAGCGCGAACGCGATCCGGTTGAGGTTGTCGTCGGCGGTAACGACCACGACGCGGTCGTCGAAACTGACGCGCAAGTTGTCCATGCTCTGGTCGTAGCGTTCATGTCCGAACCACAGGTTGACGACAAGGATGCCCTCATCGGTCAGGGCCGAGAAACAATCGTCATAGAACTGTCGGCTGCCAAGCCGCTCGGGCAGGCCGCCCGCATCGTATCCGTCCGCGATCAGCACGTCGAAACGCATGGTCTCGTTCGCCACGAAGTCCGCCCCGTCGCCCAGCAGCACCCTGAAGCGCGCATCGTCGGCGGGGATCGCGAACTCGTTGCGTAGCGCGATCACGTCCGGGTCGATCTCGACGACGGTGATGTCCGCCTGCGGCAGGTGGCGGTAGCAATACTTGACCAGCGAGCCGCCGCCCAGACCGATCATGCCTATGCTCGCGGGCGACGGATCGAGCAGCAGGAAGCACATCGCGTCGGTGGTGTAGGGGATGACCAGTTCGTCCGGATCGTCTATGGACATCTCGCTCTGTACCGAACCGCTGCCGAAGTGCAGCGCGAGTATCCCGTCGCGCTGCTCCACATGCGGCTTGCCCGGTTCGATGCGGGTCTGTTCCTCGACCGACCAGCCCAGCAGCTTCTCGATGCGGTGCGCGAGTTTGTCTCTCGATGACATGGTTGGTGCTCAGCGCAGGCGCTTGCGCTCGTTCTTGCCGTCGTGGTTCGCGGCATGATGGCAGGCGCGGCGGTAGGCGACCAGCGTGCGCTGGGCGTGGCCCAGCACGCTGTCGCGCGGGTAGTTGCCTGTGTCGTTTGCCTCGCCCGCCGGCATGCCGGTGAGCAGCGCGATGCCTTCGGTGACGTGATCCACCGTGTGAACATGGAACAGACCCTGTTCGACGGCCTCGACGACTTCGCGGTCCAGCATCAGGTGGCGGCGGTTGCGGCGCGGGATCAGCACGCCCTGGCTGCCGTCCAGTCCGGCCGCGGCGCAGATGCGGAAATAGCCCTCGATCTTCTCGTTCAGGCCGCCGATAGGCAGCACCCCGCCGTGCTGGTTCAGCGCGCCGGTCACCGCGATGCCCTGCTTGAGCGGCAGGCCGGACAGCGACGACAGCAGCGCATAGAGTTCGGCGCAGGAGGCCGAGTCGCCCTCGACGCCGCTGTATTCCTGCTCGAACACGACGGAGCCGTTCAGCGCGAGCGGCGCGTTGTGGGAGAATAGCGCGGACAGGTAGTTTTGCAGGATCAGCACGCCCTTGTCGTGGATGGGGCCAGACATCTCGACCTCGCGCTCGATGTTCAGCAAGCCGTCGTCGCCGGCATGGGTGCGCGCGGTGATGCGCACCGGGAAGCCGAAGCGGTAGTCGCCGAGATCGACTTGGGTCAGGCCGTTGAGCTGGCCGACCTTTTCGCCGTGCAGTTCGATCAGCAGGTCGCCCTCGGCGATGGCCTCGCGCAGGCGCTGGTCGGGATAGTCGTGGCGCAGTTTGTGCGCCGCCAGCGCCGCCTCGATGTCGGCCGCCTCGACCAGGCGTCCGGCGCGGGCGTTGCACAGCGCGGCGCTTTCCATCACCAGCGCCTCGGTGCGGGCGAACACCGCGCTCTGGCGCGACTGGTCGTCTGCCTCGCGGTGGCCGTCCTCCAGCAGCCGCGCGACCGCGGCGGCAGAGAAGTGCGGCAGCCCCAGCCTGCGGCAGGTGTGGGCAACGAACACCGCCGACAAACGGCGGGTCTCGGTGCTGGCCGAGAAGCTGTCGGCGAAGTCCACCTTGACGCGGAAGCTGCGCGCGAACTCGGGGTCTTCCTCCTGCAGCGCGTAATACAGCTCGCGCGAGCCGATCAGCACGATCTTTACGTCGACGTCCAGCGCCTCGGGTTCGAGCGAGACGGTCGCGATCGGCGCATAGGTCGTTCCCGGCTCCTCGATCTGCAGGCGGCGGCTGCGCAGCACGCGGCGCAGCTTCTCCCACACCAGCCCGTCGGCCAGCAGGTCGCGCAGGTGCAGCAGCAGGAAACCGCCGTGCGCCTTGTGCAGGCTGCCGGCGCGGATGCGCGAGAAGTCGGTCACCAGCACGTCGTTCTCGCTCTGGTATTCGATGCTGCCGAACAGCGAGCGGAACAGCGGGTTCTCCTCGACGATCACCGGCGCGCCGGCC
>DASRWG010000066.1:0-39845 GCA_035654695.1 Gallionella sp.
TATGCCGATAGTGATAATGCTCATGACTTCCCCCTCCTGTTTGGTTTAGATGAAAACGTCACTTTCCATCTTGGCACTTTTGATGCCGTTCGCGGTAACTTCACCGCACCCTCGGGACGGGGAAGTCCCTTTCATTCGTTATGCATCCAAGGTGAGTCGTTATGCATCCAAGGTGAGTCGATGAAATTACGACCAGCAAATTCTGAAGATGAGGAATTCTTGTGGCAGGCGCAATGTTACGCAGCCCTTCTTGACGCGAAGGAAGACCCGGCAGCTACTGTTCGTGGCAATCCGGTTCTAGCACGATACGTCGAAGGATGGGGACGAGTCGGTGACATAGGCGTCATCGTCGAACATGAAAACAAGCCCGTGGGGGCTGCATGGTGTCGGCTGTTCCGAGAGGAAAGTCCCGGATGGGGGTGGATTGATGCGAAAACCCCGGAAATCTCGGTAGCCGTCTTACCCGAGTTCAGACAAATGGGGATAGGGACATCGTTGCTGAAACGTCTACTGGAAGTTACTGGCGAAAATATGATGATCTCTCTTGCGGTAAGGTCCACAAATCCGGCGCTTCGGCTTTACCTCCGCCTTGGATTTCGCATCATTCCCGAGCGCAACTTTCTCAATCGCACTGGAGTGTTGTCTCACGTAATGGTAAGAGAAGGTATTGCGCTCCATGCATAACCCCGCGGCCCATCGGACGCTACGCGACGAGGCCGCGCAGCACGGCAGGATGGTCTTAACCTTCTATCCCGTTTAACTTTTTCAGGAGAAACTGATTTTGACGCTTGAATGGACCGATTCCCTGAGCCGCATCGACTGGAACGAGCTTTCCGCGCTCTATCTTGCCGCGCCGCTCGGCGACAAGAAACCGGCAGACCTGAAGACGGCTTTTTCGAACAGCATGTTCAGATGTTTCGTTTACGACTCCGGCAAATTGGTCGGGGTTGGCCGCGCATTGGCGGACGGGGTCGATTGCTCGTACATCTGTGATGTCGCGATTCTCCCAAGCCATCAGGGGATAGGTCTAGGCAAGGAGATCGTCGCCAGACTGGTCGGCTTGTCCGCCGGACACAAGAAGATCATTTTGTATGCCGCGCCGGGTAAAGAATCTTTCTACACCAAGCTCGGCTTCAAACGCATGTCTACGGCCATGGCGATCTTCGAGAATCAGGCTGCCGCGCTTGAGCGGGGGCTGATCCATCAAATTTGATGCTGCGTTCAAGCGAGAGCAAAAGCGCATAGCGCCCGCTTGCATGCCGATGGAATTTAGATGCACGACGTCCGAGGCGAATTTTAATTCGATATCGACTTCCTGAATTGATCGGTTTTTCGTCTCGATTTCTAGGGATCGATCCTTTTGTTTCCGGTTTATCTTGCAGCAAAGATCGATGCTGATTTTTCCTGTCACCATCGATTTGCTCCTGCAACAGTCCGCGCAGGCAGCAGCCTGAAATGCGGACTGATGAAACATCGCATAGCTAACCGAGAGGTGGCCTAAATGAATATCGGCTCAGTCGCACAAACTTATGGCGTTGCTCAAACTCCAACTGTGTCGCGCTCCGCATCCGGCGCTAGAGAACCGGATTCGTCAGACAGCAAAGGCTCTACCGATACGGTGCAATTTTCTTCCCAAGGAAAAACGCTCGCCGAGTTGCCGCCGCTCCTGCTGCCGACGCGCGAGAATGTGCAGAAATTATCCAATGAGCTTTCTGCCGATCTGAAAAATCTGTTCAATGGGGCTGGCATCGACCCCAAACCAGAGGTCGAGTTCGAGGTGGATTCTTATACGGGGAAAGTAAGCGTAAAAAACAACCGTCCTGATGCGCAGAAGATTGCCGAACTGATTAAAAACAATCCCGATATTGAGATGAAAATTCACAATGTCGCCGCGCTCAGTAGTCACGTGGTTGCGATGGGGCCTGCGATGGAAGCCGATGCGGCCTATCGCGCGGCAAACAGCGAGGCAGAAATCCGCAATGTGGTTGCGAAGTATGCATCCGTTTACAGCGGCTATGTCAAAGTCACCGATTTTTCCCTGTCGTTCAATGGCAGCGACCTTCAAGTCAATGCGGATGGCGCTCCCTGGTTATCGACTCGGGGATAGCGAAATCACGAATATCCGTTATCCATAGCCAGTGCAATCTGGCTTCGTCTTGTGCTGCCGTTTCTTACTGGCTCGCATGTCGGTCTCCGTATTTTCGTTCTGCACTTCAACTTGGCAGTTTCGGCATGGAATGGGGCAGTTATGCCACTGCCGGTTTCGTGTGGCAGGTGACATGATGCGCTCCGTTGCCATTCACAACAGGAGCGAAGCATGACAAGCACGGAACAAATTACCGCAGAAATCATCGCGCTTGAACGCGCCGCACTGGATCGATGGGGCGCGGGCGATCCGTCCGGGTACCTGGAAATTTCCGCGCCGGACGTGACTTATTTCGATCCCTTCCTGGAACGTCGTGTCGACGGGCTGGAGGCGCTCTCGGCCTGGTATGCGCCGTTGCGCGGCGCTATCCATATCGACCGTTACGAGTTGATCGAGCCCAGAGTGCTGGTGTGCGGCGAGGCGGCTGTGCTGACGTTCAATCTGGTTTCGTACAGCGGCGCGACCGTGATGCGCTGGAATTGCAGCGAGGTGTATCGGCATGACTTGGTGGGCTGGCGCATCGTGCAGACGCACTGGTCGATCACGCAGCACCTGAAAAATTAATGGAGAGCATGATGAAATTTCCGAGAATTATCCTGATCGCTTTGTTATGCTGTGCATGCGGCGCACAGGCGGGCGAACTGCCGAAAACCTTGTTCGAGATGGTGGGCGTGAAGTCCGAACCGGGCAAGCTATCGAACAGCGTGCTGGTCATCATCGACGCGCAACGCGAATACGTCGACGGCGCATTGCCGCTGGTCGGCGTGAGCGAGGCCATTGCCGAGATCGGCAAGCTGGTGACACGCGCACGCAAGTCGGGTACGCCAGTCGTTCATGTCGTGCACCGGGGGAAGGGTACGCTGTTCAACCCCGGATCGAGTGGATTCGAAATCGTTGCGGCATTGCAGCCGCTTCCGAATGAAGCCGTCGTCGAAAAAATGCGGACCAGCGCTTTTGCGGAGACCGGTCTGGAGAAGGTCATTCAGCGTAGCGGGCGCAGGAGTCTCATCATCGCCGGTTTCATGACGCACAACTGTGTCAGTTCCACGGCGCGCGCCGCACGCGACCTGGGTTATGTGCCCACCGTCGTTGCCTCCGCCACTGCTACGCGCGACTTGCCAGATGGTCGGAATGGCGTCATCGCGGCATCCGTGCTGCAAGCTTCCAGTCTGGCCGCACTGGCCGACCGAACGGCAACTGTCGTTCCTGCGCAGCAGGACATTTCCGACTGACTCCCGATAATCCCGCATTGCCCATACCGACCCGACGCCAATTTGCGATAATCCCGCATCGACGAATTTCTCCAGAGGGAACGGCATGAAAATTTGCTTCATCGGCGGCGGCAATATGGCGACCGCATTGATCGGCGGCCTGGTCGGCAAGGGCTACCAGGCGGATCAGATCGGCGTGGTCGAGATCAACGCGGACAACCGCGCCAGGCTGAACGACCAGTTCGGCGTGCGCGTCACGGACAGCCTCGCCGAGGGCGTGGCCGGCAGCGATGTCGTCGTGCTCGCGGTGAAGCCGCAGCAGTTGCGCGAGGTGGCGCAAGCGCTGGCCGCATTGCTCAAGGGACAGTTGCTGATCTCCATCGCCGCCGGCATACGCGCGGGCGACCTCGCGCGCTGGGCGGGCAGCCAGGCCGTGGTGCGCGCGATGCCCAATACCCCCGCGCTGGTGCAGAGCGGCATGACCGGCCTGTATGCCATGCCGGATGTAAGCGAGACGCAACGCGGGCAGGCGCAGGACATCCTCGACGCAGTAGGCGAAACGCTGTGGGTGCAAGACGAACCCATGCTGGACGCGGTCACCGCGATCTCGGGCAGCGGTCCGGCCTATGTGTTCTATTTCATCGAGGCAATGCAGAAGGCCGGACAGGCGCTGGGCTTCAGTGCCGAAGACGCGCGTCGCCTGAGCCTCGCGACCTTCCTTGGTGCAAGCAAGCTGGCCGCTTCCAGTGACGAAGAACCCGCCGTGCTGCGTGCGCGCGTCACCTCGAAAAACGGCACCACCGAGCGCGCCTTGCTGAGCATGGCGGCCAACCATGTCGATGAACACATCGCATTGGCGGCCAAGGCCGCCGCCGACCGCGCAAAGGAAATGGGCGACGAACTGGGAGCGCAACAATGATGAGCGAAGGCCTGATCTTCCTGTTCGACATGCTGCTGCAGCCGTTCGCGGTGATCCTGCTGTTCCGCTTCCACGCGGTGTGGCTACGCTCGCCGATGCGCAATCCCATAGGCGAATTCGTCATGGCGATCACCGACTTCCTGGTGTTGCCGCTGCGCAAGCGCCTCCCCGCGCTCGCCGGACTGGACAGCGCGACGCTGCTGCTCGCGCTGCTGGCCGAACTGCTCTATCTGGGTGCGTTGTTCATGGTGCAGGGCGACCTGTCGCACGGCTTCCCGCTGGTCGGCCTGCTCGCGCTGGCCGCGGTCAAGCTGCTCAAGATCAGCGTGTACCTACTAATGGCCGCGGTGTTCGCGCAGGCGATCCTGTCCTGGGTGAATCCGCACTCGTCGGTCGCCCCGCTGCTGTCTTCGGTCACCGATCGCTTCCTGCGGCCTATCCGCAACGTCGTGCCGCTGATGGGCAGCTTCGACCTGTCGCCGCTGCTGCTGTTCATCGTCTGCCAACTCATCATCATCGTCCCCGTCAGCGCGCTGGAGCGCATGACTCTCGGACTGTTCTTCTGACATGGCGGACTGGTTCCGCCGCAACGGCGAGGTCGTCACCCTCACCCTGCATGTCCAGCCGGGCGCGAAACGCACCGAGCTCGCCGGCCTGCACGGCGAGGCGCTGAAGATCAGGCTGGCCGCGCCGCCGGTGGAAGGCCGCGCCAACGAGGCGCTGCTGAAGTTCATCGCGGGACTGTTCGACGTGCCGGTACGGCAGGTCGAATTGAAACAGGGCGGCCAATCACGCCACAAGGTCATTGCGGTCACCGGCAGCAAGACCGAGCCGGAAAGCCTGCTAAGCAGCTAGCCTCCTCCGGCCCGTAAGCACCCGGATCAATGATTCTGGGCAACTTCCAGTTCCAGTCTGCCGAGAGCGGCAAGCACGGCATCCCGCTGCATGAGCAATTCGTCGACCAATTCCTTCGCCCTGCCCAGTTGCCCGTTGCGCCAGTGCCCGTCCACCTCCGCGGCGATCTCGTGCACCCGCCCGTGAGGCCCCTCGATCTGGGAAAAGCCGGGAAGATGCCGGTACAGTTCCTGTCCCCGCCCGTGATACCAGACGCCGAAGTTGCAACTGAACTGGTCGTCCAGGCATCTGCGGGGCGGCGGCAACTCGTCCCTGATCGCATGGATCAATTGTGCAACCCAGTTGCGATGCTCGACCTTGGCGATCAGCATCGGCCTGTCCTCCACATCCCAGCGCAGATCCTTGATCTCGGACCACGCCGGATCGGGACGCCAGTTGACCACCCATGCCGGCACCTGATCCGCCGGCATCGGGTGGGCGATCCCGTAACCTTGCGCATAATCGCAATCCAACTGCATCAGCATCCTGCCGTGCTCGACCGTCTCCACCCCTTCGGCGATCACATGGCGCTGGAAAGCGAAAGCCAGCCCCAGCACGCCCTGTACGATGACCAGGTTGTTCGGATCGGTTGCCATTTCGCGGATGAAGCTTTGATCGATCTTGATCGTGGCGGCCGGCAGCCGCTTCAGATAGGTGAGCGACGAATAACCGGTGCCGAAATCGTCCAGTGCGCAAGAAACGCCCAGCTCGCGGCATTCTTCGATGATACGGGAGACCTTTGCCATGTCTTCCAGCGCCGAGGTCTCCAGAATCTCCAGCTCCAGTCTCTTCCCGGCATTCGGATGTTTCTCCAACGTCGTACTCAAATGCTGTACGAAATTCGCATCCTGCAACTGGCGACCGGCGACGTTCACGCTGACCGACAATTCCAGGCCCATGTCATGCCATTCGTCCATTTGGCGCAACGCCGTTTCCATCACCCATTCGCCTATCCGCACGATCAGGTCATGCTCTTCGACCAGCGGCAGAAACTCGAGCGGCGCGACCAGCCCACGCTCTGGGTGATGCCAGCGGATCAGCGCCTCCACCCCAACCACGCGGCCCTCGCGCATATGCACCTTGGGCTGGTAATAGAGCGAGAATTCTCCGTTCTCCAACGCTTCTTCGATGCGGCTGATGCGGTCGTGCCGGATGCGGACATGAAGATCCTGTTCGTGATCGAACATGTGATAGCGGTTCTTGCCTGCCTGCTTGGCCTGGTACATCGCCTGGTCGGCATGACGCAACAGCGCGTCCGGGTCTGAATTATCCTTGGGGAAGAGCGTCACGCCGACGCTGGCCGACAAGGATATCGGCTCCGGAGTAACCGACAGCGGCTGCCCGATGATCCGCAACAGGCGCTGCACGGCCTGTTCGCATTCCGCAGCATTCTCCAGACCGACCAGCAACAGCACGAATTCGTCTCCGCCCAGTCTCGCGACGGTATCCCCTCCCCGCAGCATTC
Source organism: Gallionella sp. (assembly GCA_035654695.1). GTDB lineage: Bacteria > Pseudomonadota > Gammaproteobacteria > Burkholderiales > Gallionellaceae > Gallionella. The sequence continues at coordinate 6,636 of DASRWG010000066.1, forward strand.
CCTTGAGCCGACCGGCCATTTCCACCAGTAAACGGTCACCGACTTCATGACCGTAGGTGTCGTTCACCGGCTTGAATCCATCCAGGTCTAGATAGCAGACCGCCAGGATGTCTTTGGAGCGTCGCGCCTGAAAGATTGCCTGCGTCAGGCGATCCGCCAGCAGCACTCGGTTCGGCAGCTCGGTCAAGGCATCGTAATAGGCCATTTGCGTCAGTTGCTTCTCCTGCTCCTTGAGGCGGCTGATATCGGCGAAAACGGCAACGAAGTTGGTCACCACGCCCTCCGCATCGCGCACCGCGGAAATGGACAGCAACTCCGGATACACCTCGCCATATTTGTTCCGGTTCCATATCTCCCCTTGCCAGCAGCCGATGCCGAGTATGCTCTTCCACATCGCCGCATAAAACTCCCGGTCATGCCGCCCGGACTTGATCATCCTCGGGTTGCGCCCGATCACCTCGGATCGTTCGTAACCGGTAATGCGCGTAAACGCCGGGTTGATGTCGAGGACGTTGCCATCGGCATCCGCGAGAACGACTCCGTCGTGGGAATTGTGGAAAGCCGTCGCATGCAGGCGCAGACGGTCTTCCGCCAGCAATTGAGCGGCATAGCGCTGGCTGACTTCATCGTGAGCCTTGACCAGCGATCGCCGGGTCCGGTCGAGACGGATGAAAACAAATGCCAGATAGAGCGTCAGCAGCAACGCAAACACATACAGCAGCTTGCGGTATTGCCCCGCGATCCTTTGCGCATGCTCGTGCCCCTGCGCGTAATAGCGGTTCAGCTCTTCCAGTTGCTGCGCCGAATCCAGCCCTTTTATCTGCAAGGTCAGGTCATTCACATCCGGCAGATGCCTTACGATGCTGTCGCCATGCAGCAACAAGTTGTCGACGTCCCCGCGATACACCTTGCCGACCGACGCCGCAACCAGCCGTTCGCGGGCGGCATCGACTTGCAGATGGCGGTCCGCATCAGGATCGCGCGCAAAGGACAGCACATGCCTGACATAAGCTTCCGCAGTTCCCTTGAGCTCGCCGGAGATATTTCCGCGGAGAAAATCGTCTGCGTAGGAAGGGAAGTAGGCCTGCGAATTCCGCAAGATGGCATTCCGGCGTTTGAACACCTCGACCAGACGGGATTTCTTCTCCAGTGTCCGCTTCAATTCCAGCGCTTTCTCGGACACCTTCGTTCGCTCCTCGACCGGAAGGAAGGAGGGCGCATCGGCCGCATAAGATGCCGCCTGCAACGATCTATCCAGGTAGAACGTCAGCGCATCGTAATTCCGCGTGATCTCCAACCGGTTCGCCAATGCTTCGCCATTGGTTTCGGCATCCGCGGTGCGCAGGTCGCGCAGTATCCTGGTGTAGTCGTAATGCGCCTGCGGCGAGACGGACTCGGCCCGCATATACAGCAGCGTCAAAAACAAAGCGGCCGATACGACTGTCGCAGCGATGATCAGCAATCGCCTGGGCTGCAGGAAGCGAATCGAATTCATTTCAACACCCGCCCTTGCCACTCGCCGGTCAGAGTACTCAGGAAGGCCACGATCAGACGCACATCCTCATCGGACAAGTCCTTGCCCAGCTGGTACTTACCCATCACCCTGACCGCATCGGAGAGTGTCCGGGCCGAGCCGTCATGAAAATACGGTTGCGTCACCGCGACATTACGCAGGCTGGGCACCTTGAACACATGCCGATCTTCTTCCAGCCCGGTGACATTGAAGCGCCCCATATCCGCCTTCCTTGAGGTGCGTCCCTTGAAATAATCGCCCATCACGCCGAAGCGCTGAAACATGTTGCCGCCCACGGCCACCCCCTGATGGCAACTGACGCAGCCATGGTTGACGAAGCGGCGATACCCTTCCTGCTCCTCGCCGCTGAGCGCATCCTTTTCGCCTCGAAGATGGCGGTCGAATTTTGCATTCGGCGTGACCAGCGAGCGCTCGAACGTGGCGATTGCCTCGGCAATATTGGCGGGGCTGATTCCGTCCGGATATTCGCGCTTGAACAATGCCGGATATTCCTTGTCCGCCCTTAACTTGGCGATCACCTCGGTCCAGTTCGATCCCATCTCGACAGGATTGTGCACCGGCCCGATGGCCTGCTCCTCGAGCGAACCGGCGCGCCCATCCCAGAACTGCGCAATGTTGAGCGCCGAGTTGAATACGGTGGGGGCATTGACATCGCCTACCGCACCATAGATACCGACGGAGAAGCGGGATTGGTCCACCCCCCCTTTGCTCAGGATATGGCAACTCGCACAGGCGATGCTGTCGTCATGCGAAAGACGCGGATCGTGGAACAGCTTGTCGCCCAGAGCTACCTTCCCGGACGGCAATGGAGGAACCGCAGGAAGTGGCAGGATGGGTTCGCGCCCGATAGCCCCTGCCGGGGATAAAGAGCCTTCCTGCGACCGATTCGGCGGCATCTGCCCATCCGGATCGAGTGGCGAAAAAACATAGAGCAGCAACAAGGCTGCGGCGGGAACTGCAAACAGTAACGAACGCTTCACTCTGATCAACCTTGTTTTGGCGACTGCCACACAGTCGCGAACGACTGCTTTCATTTTACCCCTTTTATCTCCGGCGTTTCATCGCGTAACCCCACTCGCTGTCGAGGCCAGCCGTACGGCAGAAATAAAAAGCCGGATCGCAACACAAGGTCGTGGCGATAACCGACAGCAGGATGGCTCCGGAAAGTCTGCCGACCGCCTGAGCCGCGGCGACCGGACGACACCTACGCCGCACTCACATGAAGTTGCGAGTATGCAGTGTAGACAGTCGTTGCGCGACTTCCCGCTCGAAGCCGAGTTTTTCCAGCCGCGCCTTCCTGCCTTCGGCCATATCCAGCACCAATCGCTGCACGCGCACATAACCGGCGGCGATGGCCGCAGGCGTAAATTCGCCGGCGGCCAGCAGGATCAGCGCGTCGAACACTTCCTCGTTGAGACCCGAGGTGCCGGACAGCGCATCGTTGCGCGCCTGCACCGCGTTAGCGAGCTTCGTGAGCAGCTGCGGCTCCTGTTTCAGTCGCGACATAAGGTGGCCCATGCCGAACGCGACATGGCGCGCTTCGTCGCGCGCTGCGAGCCGCGCGATCTGCCGGGTCACCGGGTCGGGCGCGTGTTCGTGCAGGAAATTCAGCAGGCTGACAAAGGTGCCTTCGCCCAGCACCGACAGCAGGAATTCCGCGGTCGAAAAATCCGGCTCGTCCAGCAGCGTCTTCAGCGAGGTCTGTCCGCCCGCGGTGGAGAGCGCGGGTTCGCGGCCCTTCATGCGCACCCGCCGCGTGAACACGTCGATGTGCCTAGCCTCGTCGGCGACCTGTATCGCCAGCACGGCCTGCACTTCGCGGAAGTGCGGATGCAGCTGGCCGAGGAAACGCGCCGGCACGATCAACGCGGCCTCTTCGTTCTCGATCATGTAGGTCATCACTTGCACGACCGCGTCCTCGACGACATCCGGCAGTTCGAACGGCGCGTTCCAGTCTATCGCCTCGTCGGGGTTCCATTGCGCGGCCACCGCCTGCGCGTACAGCTCGGCGGCGCTGTCCGCCCATATCTCGATCTTATGGTCGAGGCGAAAATGCATCGCGGGCGACCCGGCTTCCACCGTCGCACCGCGTGCCGCCAGCCCCCAGCAAGCCTGCGCCTGATCGGCGACCGCGCCTTCGAGCGACGGATCGGCATGGCCGGTGCGCAGCGCGCCGCGCCAGCGTCCGGCCTGTGCCGCACCGCGCGTCACCCGTGCGACGACGCGCCCATCCTGTTCGGTCAGGCTGACCTGGTGGCCCTGATTGCGACACCAAGCCGACAGCTGCGCGTCCCAGCCGGCGCTGCTGCCGACCACGCCGATCTCGCCGCCGGGCGGCACGGCCAGCATGCCGTGCTTGACCAGCAGATGGCCGCCTGCGTCCAGTCCCAGATTTTCAATATCGATAATCGGTAGCAAGGAGGTTTCCTTTTGCGTCGTAAAACTGTTCGTCGTCGGTCGCGCGGATCAGCAGGTCGTAGCCGCTGGTGCGGCCCGGCAGCCAGGTCTTCAGGCCTTCCAGTTCCAGCAGTGGCCTGACCAGCGGATCGTCCCAGCTCATCGCCAGCAGCAGTTCGGTGAAGCGCGCGATCTGCTGTTCATCCGCGCCGGGGCTGACGGTGAAGTTGCAGTGGTCGTAATTGCCGGTGCGCGCGACGATGCGGGTCGCGCTCGCGGGCAGGATGCCTTCGCGCGAAAAGGCCATGTGGTTGCCGTCTATCATCCACGCAGCATCGATCTCGCCTGCCATCAGCGCCAGCGCCGCATCGCGTTCGCCGCCGATATGGTCGCCGTGCTTGCCGCCCAGCACGTCGAAGCGACGGGCCTGGTAATCTCGTCCCGCGACCAGTCCCTGCTGACGCAGATGATCGCGCGGGATCAGGTTGGCCTGCGGAGAGTCGATCGCGCCGAAGCCTATGGTCTTGCCCTTCAGCGCGGCAATTTCATTGCTTGTTACGGCGGAGTCGCTGCGCACCACCAGCACCGAGGTCAGGTCGCGGTCGGTGTCCCGCATCGCCACCGTGCGTGCCTGCTGGCCACGTGCGCGGGCCATGCGGTCAGCGCGTACCCAGGCCAGCGGCGAGTTCCACGCGAGCGCGATGCTGCCGTCGAACTGCGCTTCGACTTGGCGTTCGTAGTTGGAATAGAGGATGTAGTCGAACTCGAAGTCGTGCCGGTGGAAATATTCCTTGAAGCCTTCCCAGATCGTGACTACTTTCGGCGCGTAAGCGACCGCACCCATCATCAACGGTTTTGTCATTGCCTTCTCCTTAAATCAACCGAACACCGGCATGCCGCAGACAGCCTTGCCGATGAAGTCGTACAGCACATCGGAGGTGGGCGCCATGATGGAGGCCGCGCGCGCATCGCGGAAGTTGCGCTCCACGCCAACATCCCGGCGGAACGCCGCGCCGCCGCAGACGCGCATCGCCGTGTCGGTCACTTCCAGCGCGGCTTCCGCTGCCGACACCTTGACCTGCATGACGCGCAGCATCGCGTCCGCACGACCGGAGGCCAATGCGGCGAGCGTGTCGTCGCGCAGTGTGCGCGCCATGTCGGCGCGTATCTTCGCGCGGGCGATGTAGGCGCGGATGGTCGGCAGGTCCGCCAGCGAATTGCCCAGATGCTCCAGTTTGTTGCCGCTGACATGGGCGCAGGAGGACTCGATGGCCGCATCCATGATGCCGACGGAGCAGGAGGCGACCAGCGTGGCGAACACCGGCAGCACCGTGCCGATCATGATGTCGAAGCCGCCGCCGTCCGCCCCCAGCATCGCGGAGGCGGGGATGCGCACCGAAGTCGCCGTGAGCGGCGACGAGCAGTTGCCGCGCAAGCCCATGCCGTCGAAATACTTGGGCTGGCTCAGGCCCGCGGCCTTGCTGTCGACCAGCCACAGCGTGCTCGCGCCTTCGGCCGCGGCCGGGCAGGTGGACCACACATAGGAATCGGCCTCGGCGGCGGAAGTCACCATGGTCTTGCTGCCGTCCAGCAGGATGTCGTCGCCATCGCGGCGAGCGGTGCCGACCGGCGCCCAGAAATGGCTGCGCGAACCACTGTCGGACCAGGCCAGCGTCGTCAGGTGGCGGCCCGTGGCGATGTCACGGCGCACCGCGTCGCTGCCGAATTTTTCCAGCACCGTAGTACCGCAGAAATGCATGGTCACCACCATCGCGGTGGAAGGACAGGCCTTGGCGATGCGCTCGCATACCTGTGCCGCCTCGGCCAATCCCAGCCCTTTGCCGCCGACATCCTTTGCGCTGACCAGGCCGAGCAGGCCGGCTTCGCCCAGCGCCTTGATCGCCGCGCGAGGGAATACGCCGTCGCGGTCTATGGCTTGCGCCGCCGGAGCGATCACGTTGTCGATGATGTCGTCGAGTTGTTGCAGGTAAGTCATAGTCGCCCTCTAAAAATAAACAGGGCGCTACCGGATAGCACGAGAAAAACAGACAGGAGCCGGATCGTACAAACAGCAAACCGCCGCGTAGCGGATCGCATCTTGTCCGATGGGAACTTCGCACCTCTATAGAGTCTGCTGACCTGCACGTTGGCAGCGCTTGGAAACGGCACATTCCGCCGTGCTCGTTCTCCCCGCCAGCCACACACAGGCCGTCTGACCCGATCCGGCTTCCACGTGGAAGCGAATGCGGCGTTACGGCGTGCCAGTTGGAAGCAAACACGACAGCGGCGCGCAGTTTACCAGAGACCAACGGCCTCCGACGCGGACCGCAAAATACATGGCAGAGACCAAGAACGGCTCGCCCCCCCCTACGGCCACGTACACACAAACCCCAGTCTATACACGGCGCAACTAAGTAACAGTACTTATATTTTCAAAGCGCTCCTGCGGTCAGAATAGCTTCCCTGTGAGCACCGCGCCCCGCGGGATCGCCGCATTCCATATAGGCAAAAGAGGAAGGACCATGACGACATCAGCTTATTCCGGACCGAATGTCTTGCACGAGGTCTTTGCCGGTCATGGTCGTTCCCGTCATGACCATCAGCCGGACGACGCCCATGAGCTGAAGCTGTTGCAGCGAGCCAGAACGGGCGATCCCGATACCAGGCAGCAGCTGATCACCAGCACCCTGCTCCATGTACTCCGTAGCAACAGGCACTATGCTCGTAACGGCACAAGGATCTTCGATCTGCTCGATGCAGGCAGGAAAGGTCTCGCCCAGGCACTGGAAAATTTCGAACCGGAAGGCAAGGACCGGTTCTCGTCATATGCATCGACATGCATACGCCAACATATAGAACAAGTGTTGAACCCGCGCCCTTCCGCCTCCCAAGACTGATCAGGCGTCTGCACGACCGGTTGCCGGCACGGGCCCGGCCGGACCGCAGGAACAAAAAAGCCGGCTTGTGCCGGCTTCTTCGTTTCTGCTGCCAAGGTACGGCTTAGTGGTGCGCGCCGTGGCCATTCTCCGCTTTGGCAGTCGGAGCCGGCATGTTGCGCAGCTTGGCCGGATCGGTTTCGCCGTTGATGTTGATGATATTCAGCTTGCCGGCGCCCTTCTTCATGTCGTCGGCAAAGTCGTACACCGCGCCAACGATCACGAGATGGCCTTCCTTGACCTGTTCAGCCCACTCCTTCATCGCTGCGGCGACCTGGTTGTTCACGTTGGTCTTCACGCCGTCGATGTTTGCGCCGCCCTTGGCGATGCTGATGGTGTCCAATTCCTTCTTGATCGGCTCTTCCAGGGTGGAATAGTCGCCGCCAGCCGCCTTGATCGCGCCGCAGGAAGAGTGGCCGATGAAGATCAGCAGCGAGGAGGCCAGGTGGTTCACACCGTATTGCACGGAACCCTTGGAAGTCGCCAGCTGGTTGCCGATGTTACGCACCATGAACAGGTCGCCCTCGGGCGTCTTGTCCAGCATGTTGGTGTGGACGCGCGAGTCGGAGCAGGTCACGACGGTTGCGCGCGGATGCTGGCCCTTGGCCAGTTCCTGGAAGAACGAGGCGCCCTTGGCGGAGACATAAGAGGACTGGTCTGCCTGGATTTCCTTGATGATGGCCTGTGCCACGGCGGCATCGCCATGCTCGTGCTCAGCGGCATGAGCGGCGAAAGGCGTAACGAATGCTGCGGCGACCAGCAAGGCCGCGAATTGCTTCTTGAACATACTTTTCTCCCTGAGACGGTATTGATCGAAATGCGCCTAAAACGCAGGCATAGTCTAGCAGACTGCGAGCTTTAACGCGCCAGCCTCACATCAGGATGACATCGTATTGTTCCTGGCTGTACAGGGTCTCGACCTGCATCGAGATCGGCTTGCCGATGAAGTCGGACAGCTGGGCCAGCGCCTGCGATTCCTCGTCCAGGAACAGGTCGATGACCTGCTGCGAGGCGAGGATGCGATACTCGCGCGCGTTGAACTGGCGCGCCTCGCGCACGATCTCGCGCAGGATTTCGTAGCACACGGTCTGGGCGGTCTTCACCTCGCCGCGCCCCTGGCAGGTCGGGCAGGGCTCGCACAGCACATGGGCCAGACTCTCGCGGGTGCGTTTGCGCGTCATCTCGACCAGGCCGAGCGACGAGAATCCGTTCACGCTGATGCGCGTGTGGTCGCGCGCCAGCGCCTTCTTGAACTCGTCCAGCACCGCATCGCGATGCTCCTGCGTCTCCATGTCGATGAAATCGCAGATGATGATGCCGCCGAGATTGCGCAGGCGCAACTGGCGGGCGATAACCTGGGTAGCCTCGAGGTTGGTCTTGAATATCGTGTCGTCGAAGTTGCGCAGCCCGACGAAACCGCCGGTGTTGACGTCGACCGTGGTCATCGCCTCGGTCTGGTCGATGATCAGGTAGCCGCCGGACTTCAGGTCGACGCGCTTGGCCAGCGCGCGCTCGATCTCCTCTTCGACACTGTACAGATCGAACAGCGGCCTCACGCCGGGATAGTGTTCCAGCCGCTCCAGCGCTTCGTGGTTGTAGTCGGCGGCGAACTCCTGCATCTTCTGGAAAGTGCTGCGCGAATCGACCAGGATGCGCGACGTCTCCTGCGTGACGAAGTCGCGCAGCACGCGCAGGCTGATATCGAGCTCGCGGTACAGCAACTGCGGCGCGCCGGCGGTCCGCGCCGCAGACTGCAGATTGCTCCACAACTTGTCGAGATAGCGGATGTCGGCGTCGAAATCCGGATCGGTCGCCGCCTCGGCGACGGTGCGGATGATGTAGCCGCCGCGCTGCCCTTCCGGCAGCGCCGCTTGCAACTTCGCACGCAGGGCATCGCGCTGCTCCACGCTCTCGATGCGTTGCGACACGCCGATATGCGTCTCCTGCGGCAGGTACACGAGCAGCCGCCCGGCGATGCTGATCTGCGTCGACAGCCGCGCGCCCTTGCTGCCGATCGGCTCCTTGATGACCTGCACCATCAGCGTCTGCCCGTCCGACAGGACCTTCTCGATCGGCTTCGGCTCCACGCCTTCGCCGCCGTTGCCCCAGATGTCCGCGACATGCAGGAAGGCCGAGCGCTCCAGGCCGATGTCGATGAACGCCGACTGCATGCCCGGCAGCACGCGCTTGACCCGGCCGAGATAGACGTTGCTGACGATGCCGCGGCTGCCGCTGCGCTCGACATGCAGGTCCTGCACTACGCCGAGCTGCATCACCGCGACGCGCGTCTCCTGCGGGGTTACATTGATCAGTATTTCTTCTGACATGGCTATATCGCCGGATAGTCGAAACGGCGCAGCAACTCGACCGTCTCGAACAGCGGCAGCCCCATCACGCCGGAATAGCTGCCGGAGATATGCTCGACGAACGCGCCGGCGTGTCCCTGTATCGCGTAGCCGCCGGCCTTGTCGGCATACTCGTGGGTGCGCAGATAGGCGTTGATGCGCGCCTCGGTCAGCGGCGCGAAACGCACCGTGGATACGGACACGACCTGCTCGACATGATCGCCCAGCGCGACCGCGACCGCGGTGAGCACCTGATGCTCCGTTCCGGAAAGCCTGCGCAGCATCTCGCCGGCATGCTCGGCATTGTCGGGCTTGCCGAATATATCTCCGTCCAGCGCCACGGTCGTGTCCGCGGCCAGCACCGGGAACGGCGGCAGGTTGCGCATCCGCAGCGCGGCGTATCCGCCCTCGGCCTTGGTCTGGCAGACCCGCCGCACATAGTCCTCCGGCTGTTCGCCGGAGTGCGGCGTCTCGTCGACGTCCACGCTGCGGCCGGGGCTGGAGCGCAACAGCAGCAGTTCGAAATTGACGCCGACCTGTTTCAGCAGTTCACGGCGCCTGGGGCTCTGCGAGGCAAGGTAGATGCGGGGCTTGATGATGCTCATGAGTGGAGTCTATTCGCGATGATAGGGGTGATTGTGCATCAGGCTGTGCGCGCGATACAACTGTTCGGCGAGCAGCACGCGCACCATCGCGTGCGGCAGGGTCAGCGCCGACAGCGCCATCAGGTGCTGCGCCGCCTGCTTGACGGAGTCGTGCAAGCCGTCGGCGCCGCCGACGATGAACGCCACGTCGCGGCCCTCGCGCATCCAGTCCTGCATCTGCGCGGCGAGCTGCTTGGTGGTCGGCTGCGCGCCGCGCTCGTCCAGCGCGATGCGCAGACAGCCCTGCGGCAACGCCGCGAGGATGCGCTGCGCCTCGGCCTCCATGATCTGTGCGGTGGTCTTGCCGGTGGTGCGCGGCTCGGGCTTGACCTCGACCAGTTCGATCTTCGCCTCGCGCGGCATGCGCTTGGCGTATTCGTTGTAGCCCGCCGTGATCCAGTCCGGCATCTTGTGGCCGACGGAGACGATCAGGAGTTTCATGCGATCTGCGGCAGGGACACGGCGGGTGTTGTCGTTATTCCGGTTGCCGTTATTCGGGTTTCTGGGCCGCCAGCTTCGGACGCAGTGCCTGGCCCTTGGTCCACAGTTCTTCGAGGTTGTAGTACTGGCGCACCGCCGGCTGCATCACGTGCACCAGCACCTCGCCCAGGTCGATCAGGATCCACTCGCCGCTGTCTTCGCCCTCGCGGCCGTTCACCACCTCGCCGCGCTCTTTCAGCTTGACCACCACGTTGTCGGCGATGGCCTTGGTCTGGCGCGAGGACTTCGCGCTGGCGATGATCATGCGCTCGAACAGCGGGCTGAGTTTGGTGGTGTCGATGACCGCGATGTCTTCGGCCTTGATATCTTCGAGCGCGTCGACGATGGCTTTGGTTTTTTCTTCGATGTTCAGCATGATGTGTACAGATGATGTTGATGAATATAGTTCGCCACCGCATTGGGCAGCAGGTAACGTATGGTGCGGCCTTCGGCCACGCGGCGGCGTATGTCGGTGGCCGATATTTCCAGCTTCGGGATCGCCAGTTCGGTGACGCCGCCGCTGGGACGCTGCGCCATCTCCGCCGCCGTACATAGCCGTTCGCGGTAATGCTTGCGCAACGACTCGGGCGCGATCTCGATGCGCTCGTCCAGCGTAAAGCCCGGACGGAAACCCACGACAATGTGCGCCAGTTCGAACAGTCGCTCCCACTCGTGCCAGGTGTGCAGCTGCAAAAATGCGTCGCCGCCCATCAGCAGGCACAGCGGCTGCGTTGCACCCAGTTCGGCGCGCAGCTCGCCCAGCGTATCCACGGTATAGCACAGCCTGTCCCGTTTCACCTCGCGTTCGTCCAGCACAAAGGCCGGCTGGTCGGCGATGGCCAGCTGCACCATCGCGCTGCGCTGCCGCGCCGACACCTGCGGCGAATCGCGATGCGGCGGCGTGCCGGTCGGGATGAAACGGATCTGCTCCAGCCCGGCCAGTTCCAGCATCTCCTCGGCCAGCCTCAGGTGCCCGAAATGGATCGGATCGAAGGTGCCGCCGAGGATGCCTATCGGGTTCACCGGCTATACGGCGAGCCTGCGGATGTCGGACAGCACATGCGCGAGGTAGGTGGTGAAACGCGCGCCGGCCGCCCCGTCGATCACGCGGTGGTCGTAGGACAGCGACAGCGGCAGCATCAGCCGCGCGACGAATTCGCCGTCCTGGTATACCGGCTTCATGCTCGAACGCGACACGCCGAGGATCGCGACTTCCGGCGCGTTGATGATCGGCGTGAACGACGTGCCGCCGATGCCGCCGAGGCTGGAGATCGTGAAGCAGCCGCCCTGCATGTCGGCAGCGGTAATCTTCTTCTCGCGCGCCTTCGCGCTGATCTCGCCCAGCTCCTTGGCCAGCTGCACGATACCCTTCTGGTCCACGTCGCGTATCACCGGCACCATCAGGCCGTCCGGCGTATCGACCGCGACGCCGATGTGGATGTACTTCTTCAGCACCAGGTTCTCGCCGCTCGCATCCAGCGAAGCCGCGAAATCCGGGAAGTGCTTCAGCGTCGCCGCGGCCGCCTTCAGCAGGAAGGCCAGCGGCGTGATCTTGATGCCCGCCTTGGCGTGCTCGTCGTTGAGCTGCTTGCGGAACGCCTCCATCTCGCTGATGTCGGCCTCCTCGAACTGCGTCACATGCGGGATCATCACCCAGTTGCGGTGCAGGTTCGCGCCGGAGATCTTCTTGATGCGCGACAGCGGCTTGGTCTCGATCTCGCCGAACTTCGCGAAGTCGACTTCCGGCCACGGCAGCAGACCCGGAAGACCGGCTCCCGCAGCGCCGCGCGGTTGCGCCAGCGACTGCTTGACGAAGTTCTGCACGTCTTCTTTGGTGACGCGATTCTTCTCGCCGCTGCCCTTGACCTGCGCGATGTCCACGCCGAGCTCGCGCGCGTAGCGGCGGATCGCCGGGCTGGCGTGCCCCTTGCCGCCGGCGGGAACGGCGGGCTGCACCGTTGCAGTCGTAACGGGAGCGGCAGCCGGCTTGGCCGCCACCGGCGCAGGCGCGGCCGGGGCCGCCGGTGCAGCAGCCGGAGCGGCAGGCTGAGGCGCAGCAGCCGCACCGCTGGTCTCCATCACCAGGATCAGCTTGCCTTCTCCCACCTTGTCGCCGACCTTGACCTTCACTTCCTTCACCGTCCCGGCGAACGGGGACGGCACGTCCATCGCCGCCTTGTCGGTCTCCAGCGTGATCAGCGTGTCCTCGGCCGCGACGGTGTCGCCGGCCTTGACCATCACCTCGATCACCGCCACATCCTTGAAGCCGCCGATATCCGGCACCAGTACTTGTTGTTCTGCCATTTCGTTCTCCCCGGCCTAGACTGTCGTCGGGTTCGGTTTGTCGGGATTGATGCCGTAGAGCTTGATCGCGCGGCTGACCTGCACCGCCTCGATCTTGCCTTCCTCGGCCAGCGCCTTCAGCGCCGCGACTACGATGTAATTGCGGTCGACCTCGAAGAAGCCGCGCAGCTTCTTGCGCGTATCCGAGCGGCCGAAACCGTCGGTACCCAGCACCTTGTAGCGCGCGTGCACATACGGACGGATCTGGTCGGCGTAGCTCTTGATGTAATCGGTCGCGGCGACCACAGGGCCTTCGCGCTTGGCGAGGCATTGCTCGACGAAGCTGGTGCGCGGCTTGGCTTCCGGATGCAGCATGTTCCAGCGCTCGGCATCCAGGCCTTCGCGGCGCAGCTCGTTGAAGCTGGTCACGCTCCAGATGTCGGCGGCCACGCCGAAGTCCTTCTCCAGCATCTCCGCGGCAAAGATCGCCTCGCGCAGGATGGTGCCGCTGCCCAGCAACTGCACCTTCGGACCCTTGGCTTTCTTCGCCTCGCTGAACAGGTACATGCCCTTGACGATGCCCTCTTCCGCGCCCTTCGGCATCGCCGGGTGCGCGTAGTTCTCGTTCATCACCGTCAGGTAGTAGAACACGTCCTCCTGCTCGACATACATGCGGCGCATGCCCTCGCGCACGATCACCGCGAGTTCGTAGGCGAACGCCGGATCGTAGCTGATGCAGTTCGGGATGGTCGCTGCCATCAGGTGGCTGTGGCCGTCCTGGTGCTGCAGGCCCTCGCCGTTCAGCGTGGTGCGTCCGGCGGTGCCGCCGACCATGAAGCCGCGCGCGCGCAGGTCGCCCGCCGCCCAGGCCAGGTCGCCGATGCGCTGGAAGCCGAACATCGAGTAATAGATGTAGAACGGGATCATCGCCACGCCGTGGTTCGCGTAGGCGGTCGAGGCGGCGATCCAGTCGGCCATGCCGCCGGCCTCGTTGATGCCTTCCTGCAGGATCTGGCCGGTCTTGTCTTCCTTGTAGTACATCAGCTGGTCGGCGTCCTGCGGCGTGTACAGCTGGCCGACCTGCGAGAAGATGCCGAGCTGGCGGAACATGCCTTCCATGCCGAAGGTTCGGGACTCGTCCGGCACGATGGGCACGACCTGCTTGCCGATATGCTTGTCCTTGACCAGCGCGCCCAGCAGGCGCACGAACGCCATCGTCGTCGAGATCTCGCGGCCGTCGGTGCCCTTCAGCAAGGCGTCGAAGGACTCGCTCGCGGGCATCGGCAGCGGCTTGGCCTCGGGACGGCGCGACGGCACCGAGCCCATCTCCGCGACGCGGTCGCGCAGGTATTTCATCTCCTGGCTGTCTTCGGCGGGACGGATGAACGGGATCTTGGGCAGCTGCTCGTCGGTGACCGGGATGTTGAAACGGTCGCGGAATTTGCGCAGCGACTCGCCGTCCATCTTCTTCTGCTGGTGCGTCGGGTTCTGCGCCTCGCCGGACGAACCCATGCCGTAACCCTTCACGGTCTTCGCGAGGATCACGGTCGGCTGGCCTTTGTGCTTGACCGCCGCGCTATAGGCCGCGAACACCTTGCGCGGATCGTGGCCGCCGCGGTTCAGGCGCCAGATCTCGTCGTCCGACATGTCGGCGACCAGTTCAAGCAGCTCGGGATACTTGCCGAAGAAGTGCTGGCGCACATAGGCGCCGTCCTTGGACTTGTAGGTCTGGTACTCGCCGTCGACGACCTCTTCCATGCGCTTCAGCAGCAGGCCGCTCTTGTCCTTGGCCAGCAAGCGATCCCATGCGCCGCCCCAGACCACCTTGATGACGTTCCAGCCCGCGCCGCGGAACACGCCTTCGAGTTCCTGGATGATCTTGCCGTTGCCGCGCACCGGGCCGTCCAGACGCTGCAGGTTGCAGTTGATCACGAAGATCAGGTTGTCGAGCTTCTCGCGCCCGGCCATCGAGATCGCGCCGAGAGATTCCGGCTCGTCCGTCTCGCCGTCGCCAAGGAAGGCCCAGACACGGCGCCCGTCGGTGCTCGCCAGACCGCGATGCTGGAGGTAGCGCATGAAGCGTGCCTGATAGATCGCCATCAGCGGCCCCAGGCCCATCGACACGGTGGGGAACTGCCAGAAATCCGGCATCAGCCAGGGGTGCGGATAGGAAGACAGGCCGTCGCCGTCCACTTCCTGGCGGAACTTGCGCAGCTGCTCCTCGCTGATGCGGCCTTCGAGGAAGGCGCGCGCATACACGCCGGGCGAGGAATGGCCCTGGAAATAAACCAGGTCGCCGCCGTGCTTGTCGGTATGGCCGTGGAAGAAATGGTTGAAGCCGACGTCGTACAGGGTCGCGGCGGAAGCGAAGCTGGCGATGTGGCCGCCCAGTTCGGACGACTCCTTGTTCGCGTTCAGGATGATCGCCATCGCGTTCCAGCGCGTCAGCGCGCGGATGCGGTGTTCCAGTTCGTGGTTGCCTGCAGAGCGTTCTTCCTTCTCCAGCGGGATGCTGTTGATGTAGGGCGTCGTGGCGCTGATCGGCATGTCGGTGCCGCCCAGCCGCGCCTTGTCGATCAACTGGCTGATCAGATAGTGCGCGCGCTCCGCGCCCTCGTTCTCCAGCACCGACTCAAGCGCGTCCAGCCACTCCTGGGTCTCCTGCGGATCGATATCGGGCCGATCCATGTCCGGGATGTTGTTTGCCATCTCTGCTCTTTCCTTGTTGCGATTCGATTTATTGTTACGCCGAACAGGCTATCGTCTCCCGCTCGGTGACGATCCGTTCGACCTTTATGTCCGTTGCTTCCTGCGGAAGCTGCTCGACTATCTGCAGCGCGAACGCCGCGGCGACCAGAACCGGACGCTCTCTCCCAACGCCCGATCCGGCCAGCAGCTTGTCGTAAAAACCGCCGCCATAGCCCAGTCTCGCCCCGCCGCGGGTGAATGCCACCCCCGGCAAGAGGGCGAATTCTACCTCATTTAGCCCATCCAGCCGCTCGCAGCGTTCCACCACCGGCTCGCGGATGCCCCACAAGCCCGGCGCCAGCTGGTTCTCGAAGTCCTCCACCCAGTACAAGTCGAGCTGGTTGGTGTGCCGGTTCACCTTGGGCAACGCCAGCCGCCTGCCCTCCGCCAGCACCCGCGCCGCGAACAGGTCGCTGGCGAATTCCGAACCGAAGTTCATGTAGCCCAGCACCGTCGACGCATCGCGGCATTCCGGCAACTGCAGCAGGCGCTCGGCGATATCCGCACTGAGCCCGGCGCGGAGTTCGGCGGGAAGCTGCTCGCGCCGCGCCAGAACGGACTTGCGGATGGACTGCTTGAGCCCCTGCGCCATGCCGGATCAGCCCAGGAACAGCTTGTACGCCGGGTTCGCGCTCTCGTCCCAGTACGGGTAGCCGAGCGTGTCGAGGAAGGTCTTCAGCGCCTTCTTGTCGTGGTGCGGCACCTGCATGCCGACCAGCACACGGCCGTAGTCCGCGCCGTGGTTGCGGTAGTGGAACAGGCTGATGTTCCAGCTGTGGTTCATGCTGTTCAGGAAGTTCATCAGCGCGCCGGGCCGCTCGGGGAACTCGAAGCGGAACAGGATCTCGTCCCTGGCCTCGGGCGCGTGGCCGCCGACCAAGTGGCGCAGGTGCAGCTTGGCCATCTCGTTGTCGGACAGGTCCAGCGTGGCCAGCTTGCCGCGCTGCAGCTTGTCCACCAGATCGGCGGTCTCCGCCTGGTCCCTGACCTGAATGCCGACGAACACCTGCGCCGCCTTCGGGTCGGCGTAGCGGTAGTTGAATTCGGTGATGTTGCGCTTGCCCAGCAGCGAGCAGAACTTGCGGAAGCTGCCGGCCGTCTCCGGGATGGTGACGGCGAGGATGGCCTCGCGCCTTTCGCCGATCTCGGCGCGTTCGGCCACGAAACGCAGGCGGTCGAAGTTCATGTTCGCACCGCAGGCGATGGGGATTAGCGTCTCGCCCTTCAGCCCTTCGCGCTTGGCGTACAGCTTCGCGCCCGCGACCGCGAGCGCGCCCGCCGGCTCGAGGATAGAGCGGGTGTCCTGGA
Organism: Gallionella sp.; assembly: GCA_035654695.1. GTDB lineage: Bacteria > Pseudomonadota > Gammaproteobacteria > Burkholderiales > Gallionellaceae > Gallionella. The sequence goes on from DASRWG010000066.1 coordinate 23,311, forward strand.
ACACGTCCTTGATCGCGGCGCACACCGCGTCGGTGTCCACCAGCACGATCTCGTCGACATATTTTTTGCAGATGCGGAACGTCTCCTCGCCGACCTGCTTGACCGCGGTGCCGTCCGAGAACAGGCCGACGTCGTTCAGCGTGACGCGCTTCTTCGCCTTCAGCGAGCGCGCCATCGCGTCCGAGTCGGTGGTCTGCACGCCGATAACCTTGATGTCCGGGCGCACCTGCTTGACGTAGGCGGCCACGCCGGCGATCAGCCCGCCGCCGCCGATGGCGCAGAAGATCGCGTGGATCGGCGCCTGGCGCTGGCGCAGGATCTCCATCGCGATGGTGCCTTGCCCGGCGATCACATCGGGGTCGTCGAAGGGATGGACGAAGGTGAGCTGGCGCTCTTTCTCCAGTTCATACGCATGGCTGCATGCGTCGCTGTAGCTATCGCCGTGCAGCACGATCTCGACCGCCTTCTGGCCGAAATGCTTGACCGCGTCGATCTTCACCTGCGGCGTGGTGGTCGGCATCACGATGACGGCCTTGCAGCCCAAGCGGTGCGCGGACAGCGCCACGCCCTGCGCGTGGTTGCCGGCCGAGGCCGCGATGACCCCTCGTTTCAAATGTTCGGGCGAGAGCTGCGCCATCTTGTTGTAGGCGCCGCGCAATTTGAACGAGAACACCGGCTGCATATCCTCGCGCTTGAACAGCACGTTGTTGCCGAGGCGCGCCGACAGGTTGGGCGCCGGCTCCAGCGGGGTTTCGACCGCGACGTCGTAGACGCGCGCATTGAGGATGCGTTTCAGGTAATCGTTCATGGTTCGGCTGCTGGGAAAATACGCGCGAAGAGTAGCACAAAGCCCGTCCTCTCGGCAGGCCGGCCCCCGCAAGGCCCCGCGTTCCGCAGCCCTCAGTATTCTCCTAGGCCCGTTTATATAGGCCTTCCGGTCTATACCGCGACCGCGGCGTTTGACGTATAACCTTGTCGGAAACCCTTAAAGCGCCATTTTCATGCATCTCCGACTCCCCTCATCGAAACTCGCCGCCGCAGCCGCTGCCGCGATCGCCTTCGCGGCCGTGCTCGCGCTCGAATCGGTGCGAGCGTCGGGCACCGTGCAAGGCCTGCTGACCGGGGCGATGGCCTACATGCTGGTCCGCCATCTCCAGCGCAAGGCTGACGCCGAACGGCGTCTGAGCGCCAGCGAAGCGCAACTGAAACAACGCACCGGCGAACTGACCCACCAGAATGCCGTGCTGGAGATGATCACCCACAATGCCGAATTGCCCGACATCCTTGAGATGCTGGCGCTGCTGGTCGAGGTGCATCATCCGGACATGCAGTGCAGCATCCTGCTGCTGGACACCGACGGATTGCATCTGCGCCACGGCGCGGCACCGAATCTGCCCGAGTCCTACAGTCAGGCGATCGACGGCTTGGCAATCGGCCCGGGTATCTGCTGTTGCGGCACCGCCGCCTTCACCGGCGAAAGGGTCGTAGTCGAGGATATCCAGACACACCCCTACTGGGAGGATTTTCGCGACCTCGCGCAACAGGCCGGCCTGCGTTCCTGCTGGTCGCAGCCAATCAAGGATTCCGGCGAACGCATCGTCGGCACCTTCGCGATCTATCACCAGCGCCCCGCTGCGCCGCAGGCGGCCGAGATCATGCTGATCGAGCATTACGCGGCGCTGGCCGCGCTGGCGATCGAGCGCACGCACAGCGCCGAGGCGTTGCGCCTGCACGATGCCGCGCTGAATTTCGCGGCCAATGCGATCCTGATCACCGACCTGCAGGCGCACATCGTCTGGGCGAACCACGCGTTCAGCGAACTGACCGGCTACGAGTTCGAGGAGCTGGTCGGCAAGGAGCTTTCCGGATTGCTCAACTCGGGCCATCAGGACAACGTCTTCTACGAGGGATTATGGCAAACCATACTCTCGGGCAAGACCTGGCACGGCGAGCTGATCAACCGCCGCAAGGACGGCAGCCTGTACCACGATGAGACCAGCATCACGCCGGTGCGCGACCGGAACCAGCAGATCACCCATTTCGTCGCGGTGAAGCAGGACGTCAGCGCGCGCAGGGAACACGAGGAGCACCTGAAGAACCTGGCGTTCTACGACGCCCTCACGCAACTGCCGAACCGCCGCCTGCTGCTCGACCGCCTCGGCCATGCGCTGGCCTCCAGCTCACGCTCCGGGCGGCACGGCGCGCTGATGTTCCTTGACCTCGACAACTTCAAGCCGCTCAACGACGAGTACGGCCACGACGTCGGCGACCTGCTGCTGACCGAGGCCGCGCAGCGACTTACCGCCTGCGTCCGCAAGGAGGACTCCGTCTCGCGTTTCGGCGGCGACGAGTTCGTCGTGCTGCTGAAGGATCTGGACATCGACCATGCGACCGCGATCTCGCAGGCGACCGGCATAGCCGAAAAGATCCGCGCCGCGCTGGCCGAGCCGTACCGCCTGCACCTGCTGCAATCCCGCGGCGACACGGAAGATATCGAGCATCGCTGCACCTCCAGCATCGGCATCTCGCTGTTCGCCGGCCCGGACTGCGGCGCGGACGAGATACTCCGCCAGGCCGATGTCGCGATGTATCGCGCAAAATCCGCGGGACGCAACACGATATGCTTCCATCCGCCGGAAGAAGGCCAAAACGGTTGCGGGGGCCGGTAAAATCGGTTCAAATGCCCGGCATGGAAAAACCCGACCGGCACGGTTTCATCATCGAGACGCAGGTAAGCTACCTGCCGGATCGCTCCAGCGAATCCGACCAGCGCTTCGTGTTCTCCTACACCATCAGCATCACCAACACCGGCAACCTCGCCGCCCAACTGATCAGCCGCCACTGGATCATCACCGACGCGAACAACCATGTGCAGGAGGTCCGCGGCCAGGGCGTGGTCGGCGAACAGCCGCTGCTCCAGCCCAGGCAACGCTTCGAATACACCAGCGGCACCGCGCTGACCACCCAGGTCGGCACGATGCGCGGCAGCTACCGGATGCAGCGCGAGGACGGCAGCGAATTCGACATCGACATCCCGATGTTCGTGCTGAGCGTCCCGCGCGTGCTGCATTGATCCAATAATCCCGTTTCGTTTCGCCATCATGCTCAAGAGAATCCCGCTCCTCGTCCTGCTGCTGGTCGCCGGCTGCGCCGCGCCGCCCGTCGCCCCGCCTCCCGCCCCCCCAACAACGGCTGTCCCGGTCCCGCCGCTGTCCGAAAGCAGATGGGAGGCGCTGCCGGGCTGGCAGGACGCCGACCTGCAGACGAGCTGGAAGGCCTTCCGCGAAGGCTGCCGCGCGCTGAAGAACAAGCCGGCCTGGCAGGACGTGTGCGCCCACGGCGAGCAATTGACCGAACCGGACAATGCCACGCTGCGCGGCTTCTTCGAACAGGACTTCACGCCCTATCAGGTGAGCAATCCGGACGGCACGATGCAAGGCCTGGTCACCGGCTACTACGAGCCGCGCCTGTCCGGCAACCGCGTTCGCACCGAACGTTTCAGATACCCGCTGTATGCCGTGCCGGACGACATGCTGACGATAGACATGGGCGAGCTGTATCCGCAGCTCAAGGGCCTGCGCCTGCGCGGCCGGGTCGAGGGCAAGCGCGTCGTGCCCTATTACAACCGCGCCGAGATCGACGAAGGCCGCGCCCCGCTGCAGGGACGCGAACTGTTCTGGGTGGACGACGCCGTCGAGCTGTTCTTCCTGCAAGTGCAGGGCTCCGGCCGCATCGAGCTGCCAGACGGAACCTTGGTGAAGGTCGGCTACGCCGACCAGAACGGCCACCCGTACAACTCCATCGGCCGCAAGCTGGTCGAGACGGGCGAGCTGAAACTGGAAGAGGCTTCGATGCAGGGCATCAAGCGCTGGGCCGAACAGAACCCGCAGAAGCTGCCCGCGCTGCTGGCGCAGAACCCCAGCTACGTGTTCTTCCGCGAACTCCCGAACGGCCTGTCCGCCCCGCTGGGCGCGCTCGGCGTGCCGCTGACCGAGGCCTACAGCATCGCGATCGACCCGCGCACCGTGCCGCTGGGCGCGCCGGTGTTCCTCGCCACGACCCGCCCGGACAACGGCGAACCGCTGCAACGGCTGATGCTCGCGCAGGACACCGGCGGCGCGATCAAGGGCGCGGTGCGCGCGGATTTCTTCTGGGGTTATGGCGACGAGGCTGGGGCGATGGCGGGGAAAATGAAGCAGAAGGGGGAGATGTGGGTGTTGTTGCCCAAGGGGATGGCGTTGCCGGAGCCTCCGCCTCGTGTCGTGCAGCCAGCCTCTGCGCTGCCTACTTGTGTGCCGGCGAAGAGCGGGCAGTAGGCCCCCGAAGAACATAGGCCGTTCGTGCTGATAACCAGCGACTTGGCTGGCGTTGTTTGCCAGCTTAGTCGAATGGCTATGTCGAAGCACGAACTGCCGAATTCAAAAGCAAAACCGTCGGGGGTTGCCCGACAGCAAGTTACCTTTCTTGTCTTGCCAAGAAAGGTAACCCAAAGAAGGCGCCCCCGGTTTGCCGCCCGCTACGCGGGTTCCCTGCGTTGCTCGACTGGTCAGGCGGCTGCGGAACTCGCGCTTCGCGCTCAGACAGTCCTCGCCGACATCCCCTGACCAGCCTCCGCTACTCGGCGGCGCACAGGGGAATTGAAAAGCAGGCTTTGTGTGCGCTACGCGCACGACTTGTTTCTTCGAAGTCAGCGCGGCATAGCCGCGCTGACAAGTGCGAAGGCCACGTGACATACTTTAATGTGATGCTGACCCCGTTTTATTCTCCCTCCCCCCCTCCTGCGGGTACAGGCCGGAGTCCCGCTATTTTTCCAAAGCTGAAATTACAGCTTGACGGTTATCTTTATCAAAGCGAACTTCCGCAATTTTCTCCACACGCTTGAGTGTCCGCTTAACAGCCTTATCCAAGGCCTTCAATACTGCATCCAAACGGTCAACGTTTATTACTAAGACATGATTGCCAGAATCAGAAACAGCCCTCTTAGCCTCCCAATCGCTCGGCGGATATCGAACTTTCTTGGTTGGAACGAAGACCTCCTCATATGTTGCAATGCGCTGGCAAACATCACTGAAAGGTATATCGTTCAAAATGTCGCGAACATAACGCTCCCTATCAGGAGAGCTCTCTTCCCATAGCACCACAGCATCTCGCTCCACCACCACCTCATCTAAGGAACCAGCCTCATATATATTCTCAAGTGTGAGTCCTTGCTTTAGGCAGTATATCGGGGCAGTAGTAACTAGTATTGCACATGCGAACGGCAAAACAATATCCTCATCATGCCAGTCGTGTGCATGACCTGAAATAAATCTTTCTGCAATCCTAGGCATGGCATAGCGTAGTTGCGACGCACCTTTCTGAATCGCATTCTCATCAAATCCACTGTCATATATCGATATCCCTCGGATGCAATACTCCAAATCATTTTCTATCTCACTGAGAAATCGATGGGTTGTAACGCGTTTGTTAGCAACTTGATCAAACACTTTAAGAACACCGGAAAAAAGTTGTGCTGTTTCCGGATACGGAAGGAATACCCAACGAACACCTGGCGATGCATATTTGCACTCAATTAGAACTTGTAACGTTCCAAGCCAATGCGTTTGGGTTGAGTATTCTTTGAAAGCATGAAGGTCGGCAGAAAAATCGGTGGCAATACCGGATTCATTTTTTCGTGAATACGTAAATTGCCCCCATACATCCCAGTCCAGTTTGGCAAGGCTGGCTGCCACCAAGTGCTCAAGAGGTAAACTGCTCTTGAGAAGCGAATCTTTCCATTTTGTATTACTCATTGACAGCCCTCAACAGTACACAGGGTTAACCCAAATCAAGTTCCTATTTGTCAGCCTAGCATAGGCTACGCTGGCTAAAAAAGATTGCTGAGCGTATCGCAAATTTCCCCTGTGCGCCGCCGAGTAGCGGAGGCTGGTCAGGGGTAGTCGGCGAGGACTGTCTGAGCGCGTAGCGCGAGTTCCGCAGCCGCCTGACCGGCCGAGCAACGCAGGGAACCCGCGCAGCGGGCGGCGAACCGGGGTCGCCTTTTCTTTGGTTACTTTCTTTTGGCGAAGCAAAAGAAAGTGACTAGCTGTCGGGCTACCCCCGACGGTTTTGTTTTTAACCGATCATAAAAGGTAAGCCGTAGCGAGCGGCTCGAGTGCAAGGCGCACGGAGCGCAGGAACCGGAATGTACATTTGGTACATGAGGATTCCGAGCACCGCGCAACGCCGCAATCGAGTCGCGCAGTAGGCTTTAGGTCTGCCCCCACGGCAATCCGTCGAACCTCCACCCGTTATGCGAATTCCGGTGATGGTTGTCGTCGAGATCCCCCTCGAACCCGTGCGTCACGTTGTACACCTCGGTGAACCCCGCCTGCTCCAATGCCTGCCCGGCGTCCATCGAGCGGCGGCCTGAGCGGCAGATCAGCACCACCGGGCGGTTCTGGCTGGCGGCCTTCTTCACCTGCGCGACGAAGTGCGGGTTGATGTCCCAGTCCGGGCCGTCCACCCAGGGGATCAGCATGGAGCCCTTGGGATTGCCGACGAACATGTGCTCCATCTCGCTGCGCACGTCGACGAAGATCGCCTCGGGATTCTTCTGCAGGAATTCGTAGGCCTGCTTGGGGGTCAGATGCTGCACGGTATGCTCCTTTGAATATTCTGCGCGATGATAGGCCGGACGTTACGATGCGTCCAGCAGCCGATTGAATTTTGCGCGCCCCCGCCTTATCCTCGCGTGCCTCACTGAACCGATGACGACCCCGATGCCCCTTTCCGAACGCCTCGCCCTGTATGTCCAGCTGACCCGGCTGCACCGCCCCATCGGCATCCTGCTGCTGCTGTGGCCGACGCTGTGGGGCTTGTGGATCGCCGGCGACGGACATCCGTCGTGGCTGATCGTCGCGATCTTCGCGCTCGGCACGGTGCTGATGCGCTCGGCCGGCTGCGCGGTCAACGACTATGCCGACCGCCATATCGACAAGCATGTGAAGCGCACCAAGGACAGGCCGCTGACCAGCGGCAAGGTCAGCGAGCGCGAGACGCTGTGGCTGGCCGTCGTGCTGACGCTGCTGGCGTTCGCGCTGATCCTGCCGCTGAATCCGCTGACCTGGCTGCTGGCCTTCCCCGCCGCTTTCCTCGCCGCCAGCTACCCGTTCACCAAACGCTTCTTCGCAATCCCGCAGGCCTACCTCGGCATCGCATTCGGCTTCGGCATCCCGATGGCGTTCGCCGCGCAGACCGGCGGCGTGCCTGCGGTCGCCTGGGTGCTGCTGCTCGCCAACATCTTCTGGGCGGTCGCCTACGACACCGAGTACGCGATGGTGGACCGCGACGACGACGTGCATCTCGGCATCCACTCCTCGGCGCTGTTCTTCGGCAAATATGACGTCGCGGCGGTGATGGGCTGCTACGCAATCACGCTGGGTCTGCTGGCCTGGGCGGGACGGATGAGCGGGCTGGGCGCAGCTTACTACCTCAGCCTGCTGGCCGCGGCGGGCATCGCGCTGTACCACTACACCCTGATCAAGGATCGGAGCCGCGAGCGATGCTTCGCCGCGTTCCTGCACAACAACTGGTTCGGCGCGGCAGTGTTCGCCGGGCTGGTTATTGATTACGCATTGCGATAAACCACAACCCCGTCTGTCCACGAAATACACGAAAAGCACGAAAAAAAAACTGCCCCCCCTGTTCGTGCCTTTCGTGTACTTCGTGGACAGAAAAACAAAAAGCCGCAGGAGGGCATCCTGCGGCTTTGTCGTTTCGGCGATGAAACTTAGTGGTACTTGCGGCTCAGTTCGTGCACGGCCGCGACCAGCGCTGCCGCATGCTCCGGGTTGGTGTGCTGCGAGATGCCGTGGCCCAGGTTGAACACGTGGCCGCTGCCGTAGCCGTAACTACCGAGAATGCGCTCGACTTCCGCGTGGATCGCGTTCGGGGAGGCGAACAGCACTGCCGGGTCCATGTTGCCCTGCAGCGCGACCTTGTGGCCGACCTTCTGGCGCGCGACGCCAATGTCCATCGTCCAGTCCAGGCCGACCGCGTCGCAGCCGCTGTCGGCGATGCTCTCGATCCACAGGCCGCCGCCCTTGGTGAACACGATGGAAGGGATGCGCACGCCGTCCTTCTCCTTGATCAGGCCGTCGATGATGCGGCGGGTGTAGGCCAGCGAGAATTCGTGGAACGCCGCATGGGACAGCACGCCGCCCCAGGAGTCGAATATCATCACGGCCTGCGCGCCGGCTTCGATCTGCGCGTTCAGGTAAGCGATCACGGCTTGCGTGGTCACTTCCAGGATGTGGTGCATCAGCTTAGGCTCGTTGTACATCAGGGTCTTGACCTTGGCGTAGTCGTCGCTGCCGCCGCCCTCGACCATGTAGCAGGACAGCGTGAACGGGCTGCCGGAGAAACCGATCAGCGGCACGCGACCATCCAGCGCCTTGCGGATCTGGGTCACGGCATCGGTCACGTAACGCAAGTCAGTGCCGATGTCGGGCACGCGCAGCGCCTTGATGTCGGCTTCGGTCTTCAGCGGACGCTCGAACTTCGGGCCTTCGCCTTCGGAGAAATACAGACCCAGACCCATCGCGTCCGGCACGGTGAGGATGTCGGAGAACAGGATCGCGGCATCGAGAGGGAAACGGTCCAGCGGCTGCAACGTCACTTCGGTGGCGAAGTCCGGGCTCTTGCACAAGCCGAGGAAGCTGCCCGCAGTCTTGCGCGTCTCGCGGTATTCCGGCAGGTAGCGGCCGGCCTGGCGCATCATCCACATCGGCGTGTAGTCGGTCGGCTGGCGCAGCAGCGCGCGCAAAAAGGTGTCGTTCTTCAGCTTGAAATTCATTGCGTTTCCCTGAGTTGTCTTCTTATGGACGGGGCGAGCCCCGTCCTTGTATTTAACGCGGCAGCACCGACGAGCCCATCAGGAACTCGTCGACGGAACGCGCGCACTGGCGGCCTTCGCGGATCGCCCATACCACCAGCGACTGGCCGCGGCGCATGTCGCCCGCGGCGAACACCTTGTCCACATTGGTGCGGTAGTTGTGGGTGTCGGCCTTGACGTTGCCGCGCGCGTCCTTCTCCACGCCGAACGCGTCCAGCACCTGCGCCAGCGGATTGGTGAAGCCCATCGCGAGAAACGCGAAGTCAGCCTTCAGTTCGAACTCGCTGCCCGCAATCTCGTGCATCTTGCCGTCCTTCCACTCGACGCGCACCGCCTTGATGGACTTGAGCACGCCCTTCTCGCCGACGAATTCCTTGGTGGCGATCGCCCAGTCGCGGACGCAGCCTTCGTCGTGCGAGCTGGAGGTGCGCAGCTTCATCGGCCAGTTCGGCCACACCACCGACTTGTCTTCCTGCTCGGGCGGACGCGGCATCACTTCGATCTGTGTGATGGACGCGGCACCGTGACGGTTGGAGGTGCCGACGCAGTCGGAACCGGTGTCGCCGCCGCCGATCACGACGACATGCTTGCCCTTGACGTTGATCGGGTTCTTGCCGTCGCCGGCCACTTCCTTGTTCTGCGGGATCAGGAACTCCAGCGCGAAATGCACACCCTTGAGGTCGCGTCCCGGCGTCGGCAGGTCGCGCGGCTGCTCGGAGCCGCCGGCGAGGATCACCGCGTCGAACTTCTTCGCGAGTTCATCCGGACTCACGGTCTTCTTCGCATCGTTCGCCACGCCCGCGCCCGGCGCTTGCTTGCCGACATAGGTGTTGGTCTGGAACTTCACGCCCTCGGCTTCGAGCTGCGCCATGCGCCAGTCGATCAGGCGTTTGTCGAGCTTGAAGTCGGGGATGCCGTAGCGCAGCAGGCCGCCGACGCGGCTGTTCTTCTCGAACACGGTCACCGCATGGCCGGCGCGCGCCAGTTGCTGCGCGGCTGCCAGACCCGCGGGGCCGGAGCCGACCACGGCAACCTTCTTGCCGGTCTTCTTGCTTGCTGGCTGCGGCACGACCCAGCCGTTCTCGCCGGCCTTGTCGATGATGAAGTGCTCGATGGACTTGATGCCCACCGCGTCGCCGTTGATGTTCACGGTGCAGGCCGCCTCGCAGGGCGCGGGGCAGATGCGGCCGGTGAACTCGGGGAAGTTGTTGGTGGAGTGCAGCACGTCCAGCGCCTCGCGCCAGTTGCCGCGGTACACCAGGTCGTTCCAGTCCGGGATGATGTTGTTGACCGGGCAGCCGTTGTTGCAGAACGGGATGCCGCAATCCATACAGCGCGCGCCCTGTTGCTTCGCCTGCTCGTCGCTCAGGTGGATCACGAACTCCTTGTAGTCCTTCAAGCGCTTCGCGACCGGCAGGTATTCCTCGCTCAGACGCTGAAACTCCATGAATCCGGTTGGCTTACCCATTATGCAACCTCCAACTGCTTGTTCTGTTGCGCCGCGATCTCCTGCAGGGCGCGACGATATTCGGTCGGCATCACCTTGACGAACTTCGGCAGGTATTGCGACCAGTTATCCAGGATGGCTCTTGCGCGCTGGCTGCCGGTGTGGTGCCAGTGGTTCTTGATGAACTCGCGCAACACATGTTCGTCCGCCTTGTTCAGGTGGTTGAAATGCACGCGGCCATGACCTTCCGGCGTCACTTCGCCCGGCTCCAGCGTGGCGACTTCGGCCGGCACCGGTTCGAGCGCAACCATGGACAGGTTGCAGCGTTGCTTGAAACCGCCGTCCTCATCCAGCACGAAAGCCACGCCGCCGGACATGCCCGCGGCGAAGTTGCGCCCGGTCTGGCCCAGCACGATGACCATGCCGCCGGTCATGTATTCGCAGCCGTGGTCGCCGAGGCCTTCCACCACCGCGACCGCGCCGGAATTGCGCACCGCAAAGCGTTCGCCCGCGACGCCGCTGAAGTAGCACTCGCCGGAGGTCGCACCATACAGCACGGTGTTGCCCGCGATGATGTTCTCGGATGCGACCAGCTTGCTGTCGCCCGGCGGCATGATGGCGATGCGGCCGCCGCACAGGCCCTTGCCGACGTAGTCGTTGCCTTCGCCGCGCAGCTCGAACGAGATGCCGTGCGTCAGGAATGCGCCAAAGCTCTGGCCGGCGGTGCCGGTGAACTTGACCTGAATGGTGTCGTTCGGCAGGCCCGCATGGCCGTAGCGCTTGGCAACTTCATGCGACAGCATGGTGCCCACGGTGCGGTTCACGTTGGTGATGCGGCTTTCGATGACGACCGGTTTCCTGTCGTTCAGCGCGCCCTGCGCTTGGGCGATCAGGGTGTTATCGAGCGCCTTGACCAGTTCGTGATCCTGCGTCTCGGCATGGCGGCGTGCCACGCTGGACGGCATGTCCGGCTGGTGGAACACCTTGGAGAAGTCCAGGCCCTGCGACTTCCAGTGGGCGATACCCTGCTTCACGTCGAGCAGGTCGGAACGACCGACCAGGTCGTCGAACTTGCGGATGCCCATCTGCGCCATCAGTTCGCGCACTTCTTCGGCGACGAAGAAGAAGTAGTTCACCACATGCTCGGGCTGGCCGGTGAATTTCTTGCGCAGCTCGGGGTCTTGCGTCGCGACGCCGACCGGGCAAGTGTTCAGGTGGCACTTGCGCATCATGATGCAGCCTTCGACCACCAGCGGTGCAGTGGCGAAACCGAATTCGTCCGCGCCCAGCAGCGCGCCGATCAGCACGTCGCGGCCGGTCTTCAACTGGCCGTCCACCTGCAACGCGATGCGGCCGCGCAACTGGTTCAGCACCAGCGTCTGCTGCGCCTCGGCGAGGCCCAGTTCCCACGGCGTGCCCGCATGCTTGATCGAGGACAGCGGCGATGCGCCGGTGCCGCCGTCGAAGCCGGACACCACGATGTGGTCGGCCTTCGCCTTGGACACGCCCGCGGCCACCGTGCCGACGCCGATCTCCGACACCAGCTTGACCGAGATCGATGCGGATGGATTCGCGTTCTTCAGGTCGTGGATCAGCTGCGCCAGGTCTTCGATGGAGTAGATGTCGTGGTGCGGCGGCGGCGAGATCAGGCCGACGCCCGGCACCGAGAAGCGCAGCTTGGCGATGTACTCGGACACCTTGCCGCCGGGCAGCTGGCCGCCTTCGCCGGGCTTCGCGCCCTGCGCCATCTTGATCTGGATCTGGTCGGCGTTGGCCAGGTATTCGGCGGTCACGCCGAAACGGCCCGAGGCGACCTGCTTGATCGCGGAGCGCAGCGAATCGCCTTCCTGCATCACGAAGTCGCGCTCGATGCGCTTCTTGCCGATGATGTCGGACAGCTTCTCGCCCGCTTTCAGTTTGCGGAAGCGCGTCGCGTCCTCGCCGCCTTCGCCGGTGTTGGACTTGCCGCCGATGCGGTTCATCGCGATGGCCAGCGTGGTATGCGCCTCGGTGGAAATGGAACCCAGCGACATCGCGCCGGTGACGAAACGCCTAACGATCTCCTTCGCCGGCTCGACTTCGTCCAGCGGCACGGCCTTGCCCGCCGGTTTGATCTCGAACAGTCCGCGCAGCGTCTTCAGCTTGTGGCTCTGCTCGTTGATGAGCTTGGCGTATTCCTTGTAGGTCGCGGCATTGTTGGTGCGCGTCGCATGCTGCAACTTGGAGATCGAATCCGGCGTCCACATGTGCTCTTCGCCGCGCGCGCGCCAGGCGTATTCGCCGCCCGCATCCAGCGCGTTCGCCAGCACCGGGTCGTTGCCGAACGCGGCGTTGTGCGTGCGCATCGCCTCTTCGGCGACTTCCTTCAGGCCGATGCCTTCGATCTGGGTCGCAGTGCCGGTGAAGTATTGCGCGACGAAAGAAGCGTTCAAACCAATCGCTTCGAAAATCTGCGCGCCGCAATAGGACTGGTAGGTCGAGATGCCCATCTTGGACATCACCTTCATCAGGCCCTTGTCGATTGCCTTGATGAAGCGCTTCTTGGCTTCCTTGACATCGACGTTGGCAGACAGCTTCAGCTCCGCGATGGTCTCGTACACCAGCCACGGGCAGACGGCTTCCGCGCCGTAACCGGCGAGCAGCGCGAAGTGATGCACCTCGCGCGCAGAACCAGTGTCCACGACCAGACCGGTGCTGGTGCGCAGGCCTTCGCTGACCAGATGATGGTGCACCTTGGCGCAGGCGACCAGCGCCGGGATCGCGACGCGCTTCGCCGATACCGCGCGGTCAGACAGGATCAGCACGTTGTAACCGTCGGCCACCGCTTTGTCGGCCGCGACGCACAGCGCCTGAACCGCAGCGGCGCAACCTTCGGCGCCGTCCTTGGCCGGGTAGGTGATGTCCAACACAAGCGACTTGTACTGATTCTTCGTCAGCTTGGCGATGTTCTTCAGCTTGGCGATGTCGTCGTTCGACAGCACCGGCTGGTGCACTTCGAGGCGCAGCGGCGGGTTGGTCTCGTCGATGCCAAGCAGGTTGGGCTTAGGACCGATGAACGAGGTCAGCGACATCACGATCTCTTCGCGGATCGGGTCGATGGGCGGATTGGTCACTTGCGCGAACAACTGCTGGAAGTAGTCGTAGAACGAACGGTTCTTGTTCGACAGCACCGGCAACGCTGCATCCACGCCCATCGAACCGGTCGGCTCTTCGCCCGCGTTGACCATAGGCGTCAGGATAAACTTGAGGTCTTCCTGCGAGTAGCCAAATGCCTGCTGGGTGTCCAGCAGCGAGGCGTTCAGCTTGTTCTCCATCTTGGATTCGGGCAGGTCGCCGAGGAAGTAACGCGACTGCTCGATCCACTGGCGGTAAGGCTTCGCAGTGGAAAGCTGCTGCTTCAGTTCGACGTCGTCGACGATGCGGCCAGCCTGCATGTCGATCAGGAACATCTTGCCCGGCTGCAAGCGCCACTTCTTGACGATCTTGTGCTGCGGAATATCCAGCACGCCCATCTCGGAAGCCATCAGCACCATGTCGTCGTCGGTGATGAGATAGCGAGCCGGGCGCAGGCCGTTGCGATCCAGCGTCGCGCCGATCATGCGGCCATCGGTGAAGGCCACGGCGGCGGGGCCGTCCCACGGCTCCATCAGCGCGGCATGGTATTCGTAGAACGCGCGGCGCTCCTCGTCCATCAGCGGATTGCCCGCCCAGGCCTCGGGGATCAGCAGCATCATCGCGTGCGGCAGCGAATAGCCGCCGGCCACCAGCAGCTCCAGCGCATTATCGAAACAGGCGGAGTCGGACTGGCCTTCGACGATCAGCGGCCACAGCTTTTCAAGGTCCTCGCCCAGCAACTGGGACGACATCGCCGCATGGCGCGCGGTCATCCAGTTCACGTTGCCGCGCACAGTGTTGATCTCGCCATTGTGCGCGATCATGCGGAACGGGTGCGCCAGGTCCCAAGTCGGGAAGGTGTTGGTGGAGAAGCGCTGGTGAACCAGCGCCAGCGCGCTGGCGACGCGCTCGTCTTGCAGGTCGAGGTAGTACTTGCCGACTTGATCGGAAAGCAGCATGCCCTTGTAGACGATAGTGCGCGAAGACAGCGACGGGATGTAGAAGCCCTTGCCCTGATTCTTTTTCAGGCCGCGCACCGCATGCTCGGCGGTCTTGCGGATCACGAACAGCTTGCGCTCGAACGCATCCTGGTCGGCGCAGTTCGCGCCGCGCGCGATGAACACTTGGCGCACCAGCGGCTCGACCTTCTTGACGCTCTCGCCCAATCCGGAGCTGTCCACCGGCACATTGCGCCAGCCCAGCAGGGTCTGACCTTCGGCGGCGATCTTGTCGGCGACGGCCTGCTCGCAGGCGGCGCGCGCCGCCGCGTCGCGCGGCAGGAACATCATGCCGACGCCGTAGTCGCCGGCCGCGGGCAGCTGGATGTTGCCCCAGCCCATCTCCTCGCGCAGGAAGCGATCCGGAATCTGGATCAGGATACCCGCACCGTCGCCGGCCAGCGGGTCGGCGCCGACCGCGCCGCGGTGCGTCAGATTCTCCAGAATCTGCAAACCCTGGCGCACCATGTCATGGCTCTGTTTTCCCTTGATGTGGGCGACAAAACCCACCCCGCAGGCATCGCGCTCCTGGCGCGGATCGTACAACCCCTGCTGCATCGGCAAATTACTCACGGCATTCCTCGGTCAATTCAGTAAATCCAAAAAATGGCGGCACACGCCGCCACGTCAAATACAAAAGCGAAAGGGCGGGAATCTTACCTTGTTCGGGGGGCGCGGGCAACCGCGCCGGATTGGCGGGGTTCAGAGACGATAACGGGGCCTTGAAAAGGCAAAGTGGTGGGGACTAGGCCAGAACCTCTTCGACCGCAAAGATGCGCCTATGCTCGCGGATCGCATAACGGTCCGTCATGCCGGCGATGTAGTCGGCCACGGAACGGGCGCGCTCGGCCTCGCCCTGGCGCTGGAACGGGGGCGGCAACAGCCGATTGTCGGCCATGAACGCGCCGAACAAGTCGCCGATGATGCGCTGCGCCTTGGCGCTCATACGCATCACGCGATAGTGGCGATACAGATTGGTCAGCAGGAAGCGCTTGAGCACCCGCTGCTCTTCGTTGACGGCGTCGCTGAACGCGATCAGCACCGGCGCCCGATGCACATCCTCCAGCGTCGCCAGCTTCTGCGCCGCGATGTTCTCTTCGCTCTGGCGAATCAGGTCGGACACCAGCGTGTTGATCATGCGCCGCACGGTCTCATGCACGACGCGGCGCTCGGGCAAGGCCGGATAGGCCGCGCGCACCTCGTCCAGATGGCGCGCGACCAGCGGCACTTCGGCCAGCTGCTCCAGCGTGATCAGGCCCGAGCGCAGGCCGTCGTCGACATCGTGGTTGTTGTAGGCGATCTCGTCGGCGAGGTTGGCGATCTGAGCCTCCAGCGACGGACGGCGATCGTTGAGAAAGCGCTCGCCCAGTTCGCCGAGCTTCGCGGCGTTGTCGCGGGAGCAGTGCTTGAGTATGCCTTCGCGCGTCTCGAAGGTGAGGTTCAATCCCTCGAATTCCGCATAGCGCTCCTCCAGCAGCTCGACCACGCGCAGCGATTGCAGGTTGTGCTCGAAGCCGCCCCAGGCCTGCATACAGTGGTTCAGCGCATCCTGTCCGGCATGCCCGAACGGCGTGTGGCCCAGATCGTGCGCCAGCGAGATCGCCTCGGCCAGATCTTCGTTCAGACGCAGACGGCGCGCGATGGAGCGCGCGATCTGCGCGACCTCGATGCTGTGGGTCAGGCGGGTGCGGAACAGGTCGCCCTCATGGTTCACGAACACCTGGGTCTTGTATTCCAGACGGCGGAACGCGCCGGAATGGATGATGCGGTCGCGGTCGCGCTGGAACTCGCCTCGCCCTTGCGGCGTCGCCTCGGTTATGTTTCGTCCGCGCGAATTGGCTTCGCCGACGGCGTAGGGCGCGAGCTCAGCCATGCACGCATGCTTCCAGCGTCTGCTGCAGCAGTTCCGCCGGCGCGTCGCCGTACACCACGGCGCGTCCGACCTCCTTCAGCAGCACGAAACGTATCTTGCCGCCCTCGACCTTCTTGTCGAGCCCCATCAGTTCGAGATACTTGCCGGCACCGATGTCCGGGGCGACCACCGGCAATCCGGCGCGCTCGAACAGGCTGCGGATGCGCGCGACGTCCTGCGCCGATATCC